>NZ_JANUEI010000006.1:0-240966 GCF_024809915.1 Serratia sp. BIGb0234 | reverse complement strand
CGGCGGCCGCACCTGTCGCTAAAATATAAAACGCCCGATGAGGTTCATCGGGCGTTATCCGGCTGAAAAGTGTCAACCTATATCAGGACTAGTCAGCTTCATCTGCTTAATGCAAATCACTCTCATTAATTTCGCTGCGGATGCATTTTGTACTTGATCCGCTCTGCCGTGCAGCGCATAATTATTGTTATAGTATAACATTACATGAGAGTGCATCATGAAAGCAGGTATCCATCCAAATTATCGTACCGTGGTATTCCACGACCTGAGTGCCAATGCCTACTTTAAGGTGGGATCGACCATTAACACCGATCGCACTATTGAGTTGGACGGTGAAAACTGGCCGTATGTCACTATCGACGTCTCTTCCGCTTCGCATCCTTACTACACCGGCAAGCAGAAGGAGTTCTCCAAAGAGGGCAGCACTGCACGTTTCCAGCAGCGTTTTGGCCGTTTTCTTGGCAAGAAGTAAAAGGGAATCAACATGCAGGTTTTGAGTTCATTGCGTTCGGCGAAGAATCGCCATCCGGATTGCAAAGTCGTGCGCCGCAAAGGTCGCATCTATGTGATCTGTAAAACCAACCCGCGTTTTAAAGCGGTACAGGGACGTAAGAAAAAGCGTTAACTTCCGTAGTGTCATCTGTCGCAAAGCCCCGTTGCTGCTCAACGGGGCTTTTTTTATGGAGAAAGCCGAAGTGTCATCAGTGTCCCCGCCATCATAACGGGGACATGAGGGTTTATTTCATACTGCTCAGTAAGGTATCGACATTGTGTTTGAATGCCTGCACGTAGTTCGCTGCCGGCCCCTGCGGTTGGGATAACGCCTCAGGATATAGCTCACCACCGGCTTTTGCCCCGGTCGCCGCAGCAATCTGCTTCACCAGGCGCGGGTCGGTCTGGTTTTCAATAAAGTAGGCGGTCACCTTTTCCTGTTTGATCTGCTTGATCAAACCGGCCACGTCGCTGGCGCTGGCCTCTGCTTCGGTAGAGAAACCGACCGGGGCAAGGAAGGTGACGCCATATTCTTGCCCAAAGTAGCCAAAAGCATCGTGGCTGGTCAGCACCTTACGCTTTTGCTGCGGTACTGCGGCAAACTGCGTTTTGGCCCACAAATCCAGCTTTTGCAACTGTTGGATATACTCTGCGCCGCGCTGGCGGAAATAATTGGCGTCTTCAGGATCGGCGGCAATCAGCGCGTTCATCACGTTTGTGGCGTACTGCACACCATTTTTCATGCTGTTCCAGGCATGAGGATCGGTGATCTCTTTGCCATCGTCTTCCATCTGGCGCGAATTTATTCCCTGCGATGCGGTAATGACCTGCCCTTTATACCCCGAGGCGCTAACCAGCCGATCGATCCAACCTTCCAGGCCTAAACCACTGACGAACACCACGTCGGCCTGTGACAGCACCTTGCTGTCCTTAGGCGAAGGCTCAAAGCTGTGCGGATCGCCGTCCGGCCCCACCAAGGTGGTGACCTTAACGTGCTCCCCCCCTACCTGCTTGACGATATCGCCCAGGATGGAAAAACTGGCAACGGCATCTACGGTTTTCGCCATCGCCAACGGGCTGGACAGCAGAGCAGCGACTGCCAGCGTAATAGGTAAACGTTTCATACTTTCTCCTTGCACATGACACTTCTCAACGGCGCGCCAGGGAAAAGATCCCCCCACGCGTCCCAAACAGAATCGACCCAAAAAAGATCACGCTGGCACTGAGCACAATAGCCGGGCCGGCAGGCAACGAGGCGTAATACGACCACTCCAGGCCGATCAAACTCGATAGCATGCCGATGCCCATCGCCACCGCCAACGTATGTGGCAGATTACGGGCCCAAAAACGTGCGCTGGCGGCAGGCAGCATCATTAGCCCTACCGACATCAAGGTGCCGAGGATTTGGAAACCGGCCACCAAATTGATCACGACCAGCGCTAAAAATAACCCGTGGATCAGTGCTAACCAGCGCGGGGCGCTAACGCGTAAAAAGGTCGCGTCGAAAGACTCAATCACCAGAGCGCGATACAACGCCGCCAGCGACAAAAGTGAAAAACTGGCTATCGCCCCGACCATGAAAATGGCGTGCGTATCCACGGCAAGGATCGAGCCGAACAGCACGTGCAGCAAGTCGACACTAGAGCCACGCAAGGAGACAAGTGTGACTCCCAGCGCCAGGGATCCCAGATAGAAACCGGCAAAACTGGCATCCTCTTTCAACGGCGTTCGACGACTGACAAGCCCGGACAGCATGGCCACGGCGAGCCCGGCGATAAATCCCCCCACGCCCATCGCCACCAGCGACATACCGGAAATCAAATACCCTATCGCGGCACCTGGCAGCACCGCATGCGACAGTGCATCACCCACCAGGCTCATGCGCCGTAGCAGTAAAAAAACGCCCAAAGGTGCGGCGCTGATCGACAAGGCAAAGCAGGCCACCAGCGCACGCCGCATAAAACCGAAGGAAGCAAAGGGATCAATTAATGTCTCAAGCAACATCACTGCGCCCTCCTCTGCTGCACAGCGGAGCGCTGGCAATATTTAACGCAGGAATATGTTCCAACACGCTGTCGGCTTTACCCCAGTGGCAACACTCTGCGGTCAGCAACAGCGCCTGTGGGAAGTGATTCGCCACCATCGACATATCGTGCAATACGGCAATTACCGTTTTTCGTTGTTGATGCAAACCTGCGATCACCTGAAGCAATAACTGAACGGTGGAACTATCGATGCCGGTAAAGGGTTCATCCAATAAAATAAGCGGTGCCTGCTGCACCAATAATCGGGCAAACAACACCCGCTGAAGTTGGCCACCGGATAACTCGCCGACGGGAGTGCTCGCCATAGCGGTCATGTTTACCCTGTCCAGCGCCTCGCTAATCTGCCGCTTCGCGTGCTTATTCAACCCACCGAACATCCCACTGGTCGGCCAGCTCCCCATCGCCACCAGATCGCTCACCAGGATCGGAAACTGGCGATCCAGTTCCGCCTGTTGGGGTAAATACGCCATACGCGGTAATTTGTTGCCGCTAAAACGTAAGTTCCCGCCCTGCAGCGGTAAAAGCCCAGCCAGTGTTTTCAGCAACGTAGACTTACCTGCGCCGTTAACACCAACCACGGCGGTCAGCGATCCCACGGCGAAATGCCCGCTAAGTGGGGGAAACAACGGCGTTCCGCCATAGCCGATGACGGCTTTTTGTAGCGTTATCATGGCAACACTACCGCCCAATGGATGCCCAACCAGAGTAAGCCGAGCAGCAAAGCGGCAATACCGCAGCGCAGGCCTGCGGAAGCGGTGAACAGCGAGTTCAATGACGGCAGATCGCCATCTTGTGGTGTGGATGTCAGTTTCATGGCCAAACGAGAGAGAATTTATTGTTACAATATAACATCACAATCACTTCTGTGACTCAAGTACCCTCTCAGTGATTAATGCAACCGAACGTAACAATAAAGTGATACTAGCGTTGACCAGCGCCATTTTTGGAACACCAGCGGAACTCTTTCAGGGATATACTGAGAAACGTCAGGGTTATTAACCGGTAAACAACGTTGAGTTACTGTAAAAAAGCATCTGGTTAACGAAAAGTTTACCGACGTATGGATGAAAAAGGAGTAAGATTAATAGATAGGATCGCTATACGGTCAGGCATTAAATGCAGGTAACTCTTAGCTACAGCACAATGATAGAAGCACTTTCTGTTAAAAAACTAAAGAAAGTGATTAACGATAGAATGTCAGAGTTGGTGCCGGCATTGACCAGCGGCTTGAGTTTTTATTCAGAAAACGCACGGTATAGTGAAGGTTCATTAGAAATACTTGATATTCATAAATTGAGCGACCACGAGTATTCAATGAGTTACCGCTATAAATGGACAATTTTCAACGCCTGTCTGGATATCAACGCCGAGGAATACATCAACGAAAGCGTGATTTTTAGCGTGACTGAATCGAGCTTGTGCTTTGACATCATTGATAACTCCCGTCCATCTACTGCAGATGAATTGTAAGTTTACGTAATAACAGCAGGCCAGACGTGGAGAAATGATTTATATTCATTATATAGGAAGTTTATTTTATCACCGTCATTAAGCTACCTCTGTCCATGATGTAAATCAGCTTACTCACAGAGTGTTATCAACACCGAAATTAAGACTTACGGAGGGGATGATATGGATGAGTATTCGCCTAAAAGGCACGATATTGCTCAGCTGAAATTCTTGTGCGAAAATTTGTATGATGAAGGCATAGCCACGCTGGGCGACAGCCACCACGGCTGGGTGAACGACCCAACGTCTTCCGTCAACCTCCAGCTTAATGAGTTGATTGAACATATTGCTTCGTTTGTGATGAGTTATAAAATTAAATACATGGACGAAAGTGATTTATCGGAGTTAGTCGAGGAATATCTCGATGATACCTACACGCTGTTCAGCAGTTACGGTATCAATGATTCCGATCTGCGTCGCTGGCAAAAAACCAAGGCGCGATTATTCAGAATGTTCTCAGGAGAGGGCATCTGTACGACAATGAAATCTTAGGGGATAATTATCCCTAAATTATTCTATTCTACGGTTTATAACACCAAAGGTTATCATGACTAAAACTGATTATCTGATGCGTTTACGTAAATGCACCACTATTGACACCCTTGAACGCGTTATTGAAAAAAATAAGTATGAGCTTTCGGATGACGAATTGGAGCTGTTTTACTCTGCAGCTGACCACCGTCTGGCTGAGCTCACCATGAATAAGCTCTACGATAAAATCCCAACGGCCGTTTGGAAGTTCGTACGTTAATCAAGGCTCGAGATGCGTTGAGCCGATAGACTATCGGCCTCAATGTCAGGCAAATTCTCGTATTTATCTCATTGACTTACTGCACTTTCATCCGCCGTTGAAAATCCTGTAATAACAATTGGAAACAATCCTCAATTAATGCCGGGTGATTTCTGTGTGCACTGCGCATTAATGCCACGGTACGGCTAAGCATCGGTTGCTGCAGTTGAACCACGGTTAATTCATCGTCTTTCAAATGGGTGGTGTAAAGCTGAGGTAAAATAGCGACCGCTAATTCCGAACGTACCAATCCGTATAACGTCTCCAGAAAATCGACCTGGTAGCGTGCGATTAAATTCAGACGGTGGCTTTCTGCCAATGCCAGTACCAGCCGGCTGATATTTCCCTTGGAAAAAACCGCAATATCACGCCGGGCTAATTGCCGCCACGGCAGATGATGTGATTCAGCCAAAGGGTCATCACGGCGCATAACCACCACAAAGGGATCTTCCTGCAGCGGATATATCTCCAACGACTCCGGCACAGAACTATCGAGCGCCCCAATACCAAAATCAATCATGCCGTTCTCTAATTGCAGCAGCAGAGAATCATTAGTTTGATCGTGAAATTCTACCCTCAGCCGTGGAAAGTTCGCCGCCAGCAGCTGTGGCACGGCCGGAAACAACAGCCGGCTGACCGAAGGTACCAACCCGATGCGCAAGGTCCCATCTCCCCCCGCCAACATAATGCGCTGCATATCGTCAAAGGACGCCTGCGCCACATTCAGCAGCCGCTCGGCATGCGGCAGAATTGCCGCCCCCTGTTCGGTCAACGTCACCGCGGAAGCCGTGCGATTCACCAATTTTCCACCCAGCACCAACTCTATCTGTCGCAGCGCGCTACTCAGTGCCGGTTGGCTGATCGCCAAACGGTTCGCGGTATCGGTAAAATGCCGTAGCCGCGCCAGAGTAACGAAATATTGAATCTGCTTCAGAGACAGCGCGGGCAAGCGGCGCCAGGGTTCAGACATGTCAGGTTTCCATTCGCCAACCAAGTAAACGTTTGCGACAGCATAAACGTTTCTTATCAGGCAATAAATTAAATCATCTGTGCAAAGCCTGCCCGCCCCCCTAGAGTAACAACCCTGTCATCATGCCGGGTAATTACCATGACCACTCATTACACCAGCGCGGGCGAACGCCAACGCGCGGTGAAGGCCGCATTAGGCCAACTTCCTTTTGATTTGCTGCTGACAAACGCTGCGCTGGTCGATATGGCCACCGGTGAAATCCGTAACGCTGATGTCGGCATCGTCGGCGCACTGATTGCCAGCGTTCATCCCTGTGGCAGTATGACCGAAGCCCTTCAAACGCAAGACTTGGCCGGCGCATATCTGAGCCCCGGCCTGATCGACACCCACGTACACGTTGAAAGCTCGCACCTGCCGCCGGAAAAATACGCCGAAATCGTCGTTGCCCAAGGCACCACTACCATTTTCTGGGATCCACACGAACTGGCCAACGTGCTCGGCGTTGAGGGTGTGCGTTACGCGGTCGACGCCAGCCGTGGTCTGCCGCTCAGGGTGATCTGTGCGGCACCGTCAAGCGTCCCTTCCACTCCAGGTTTGGAAATGTCCGGCGCTGATTTCGGCGGCCATGAAATGGAAACCATGTTGGCCTGGCCGGAAGTCGGCGGGGTTGCCGAGGTGATGGACATGCACGGCGTACTGAACGGCAGCGAACGCATGCTGGATATCCTCAACGCCGGGCTGAACAGCGGCAAGTTGATCGAAGGTCACGCACGTGGGCTAAGCGGCGCTCAGCTTCAGGCCTATCTGGCCGCGGGCGTGACGTCCGACCATGAGCTGACCTCCGGTGCCGATGCGCTGGAGAAACTACGCGCCGGACTGACGCTGGAGATCAGAGGATCTCACCCTTACCTGCTACCCGAGATCGTTGCGGCACTAAAAACGTTGCCACACCTGTCCTCGCAGGTCACCGTCTGCACCGACGATGTGCCGCCGGATATGCTGCTGCAAAAAGGCGGAATTGTGGCGTTACTCAATATGCTGATCGAACAGGGGATGTCGGGAACCGACGTATTGAGGATGGCGACGCTTAACGCCGCTATTCGCCTGCAACGCAACGATCTGGGCTTGATTGCCGCGGGCCGCATTGCCGATCTGGTGGTCTTTGATTCGCTCACTCAACTGAGTGCGCGGCAGGTCTACGTCGCAGGAAAGCTGCTGGCGCAGAACGGAAAAATGCTGACACCGCTCAGTGCAAACCCGAAAGTGACGGTGCCGCGCGATACGCTGCGGCTCCCGCCACTGACTCCCGCAGATTTCATATTGAAAGTCCCGGCGATCCGCCACGGTAAAGCCACCCTGCGCCACATTAAAGGCGCGCGTTTTACCCAGTGGAACGAAACCACCGTCGAGGTTCGCGACGGCGAAGTGCAGATACCGGATGGCTTTAGCCTGATCTGGGTGAAACATCGCCATGGTCGCCATCAGGCTACCCCGCAACTGGCACTGTTGGAAGGCTGGGGGGAACTGCGCGGTGCCATCGCCACCAGCTACTCACACGACTCGCATAATCTGGTGGTTCTGGGCCGTAACGCAACCGATATGGCGCTGGCGGCCAATGCCCTGATCGCCTGCGGTGGCGGCATGGCCCTAAGTCAAAACGGGGAAATTCTGGCTCAGGTGGCGATGCCGATTGCCGGCATGCTTTCAGATTTGCCTGCCGCGGAACTGGCACAACAATTTAAAAAACTGCGCGATCTGAGCGCACAAATCGCCGATTGGGAACCGCCCTACCGGGTTTTCAAGGCAATCGAGGGCACCTGTCTGGCGTGTAACGCCGGGCCGCACCTGACCGATCTCGGCCTGACCGACGGCACCACGCGCCAAATTGTCGAACCACTGATCGCCTGCTGGGAAACCCCGGCGTAAAAATAATCATAATAACAATATATACCCTATGGATTTCTAGTTGCAGCTAGACAGGCACGCTCACTCATCCTCAGGCGCTTACTCAAGTAAGTTACTGGGGTAAGTGAGTGTTGCCAACAACGCTGCGGCTTGAAATACGACGGGTAGCAACGGAGATTGTCTATATGGCTGAGAATTCAGTAAATGCTCCAACACCAGGGGGCTGGCTGCAACGGCGTTTTCAACTGCATGCGCGGCAAAGCAATGTCAAAACCGAATGCCTGGCCGGTATCACCGGTTTTCTGGCTGCGGCCTATTTGTTGGTGGTAATCCCCGGATTGCTGGCCATCGGCGGCATGGATAAGGGCGCGGTGACCACCGGCACCATTCTGGTGTTTGTGATCGGCAGCTTGCTTATGGCGTTTTACGGTAATCTGCCGTTTATCGTTGGCCCAGGGATCGGCGGTTCGGTGTTGGTCGGCGTGACGTTGGCGGGCAGCGAAGGCATAGGTTGGCAGATTGGGCTGGGTATCGCCTGCTGGTCCGGCATTTTGTTTTTTGCCCTGACTCGTCTTGGGCTGCGCGAGGTGGTTACCCGCTCGGTACCGCAGTCCATCAAGCTGGGGCTAACCGCCTCTATCGGATTATTTGTTGCGGTGCTGGGGTTCCGTAACGCCGGGCTGGTACTGGCCAATGCCAAATCCAATGCGCTGATGCTGGGTGACTTCACGGCACCCGGTGCGTTGATCGCCCTGTGCGGTCTGTTTCTGGCCATTGGCCTGCAGGCTCGACGTATCCCGGGCGCGATTTTGTGGGCGATCCTGGTCGCAACTCTGGTGGGTATTCCATTCGGCGTCACGCACCTTCCAGCCAGTCTGATGGCAATGCCACACTCATTGGCCCCTGTGCTCGGCCACGTCGATATGATTGGTGCACTGAATATCGCCTTCCTGCCTTACCTGTTTGTCTTTTTCGCCTCGGAGTTTTTCTCCACCATGGGCACCACGCTCGCCGTCGGCGGTGAAGCCGGGTTACTGGACGAGCACGGCAACATGCCGCACATCAACCGGCCGTTTATGGTGGACTCGATCGCAGCGGCTCTCGGGCCCTGGGTCGGCATTCCAGCCGCCACGGCGCTGATCGAATCGTCAGCCGCTGCCGAAGCCGGTGGCAAGACTGGATTAACGGCGCTGGCGGCAGCCATCATGTTCTTGCTGATGCTGCTGTTTACCCCCATTGCCCTGATGATCCCGAAAGAGGCTACCGCACCGGCATTGATCCTGATCGGCCTGAATATGTTCAGTGGATTGCGCAAAGTCGATTTGGCCAACTTTACCGACGGCCTGCCGGTGCTGATGATGGTAATGATCACGCTGATTGCCAACAGCTTCGGCACCGGTATCGCAGGTGGGCTGCTGTTTTACATCATCATCAAGGTGATTGCCGGCAAATGGCGTGAAGTCCCGGTCGGGCTTTACCTGTTGGCTATCCCGCTGGCGTACTATTTCGCTACGCTGGTGAAGCACTGAGGTGAATTGCTGGCGAGCAATCGGCGCCGGCAGTTTTCCTGCAGCGAGATTTTTACGGCGATAGTAAATACGAGAGAGTAGTGAAAGAATGATACGGCGCTGAAATTGGTGGAGGCCCTGCCAGCTACATCCCGGCACACACGTCACCTGCTGCGGCTGCTTCCTTCCGGATCTGACCGAGTTCACAAGTTAGTGTTGCGGGAGAACCAACAGGGCCCCCATTGACGGCTTCTGGTACTGCGAAGCGGTGGGCATTATCGGTGATGGCCAGCCAAATAGCAAGCCAACCGGGGCCAACCGCTGTTTTCTTACCCACCTCGGCTGTGGCACACTTTGATCTTGAGATTTCGCCGCAGCAGGAACACAGAAATGGAATCAGAAGACGCCTCATTCAGCCAGCGGGTGTTTCACATCGTGGCCGCCATTCCTTATGGCAAAGTGACGACCTACGGTGAGGTAGCGCGTCTGGCCGGTTCACCACGTGCGGCACGTCAGGTGGGCGGCGTATTGCGTCGCCTACCGGAAGGCAGCAGCCTGCCCTGGCATCGGGTGATTAACCGGCACGGGCAGATTTCGCAGCAGGGCGAGGACTTCCAACGCCAACGTCAGGCATTGCTTGGGGAAGGGATCGTTTTTGGCGCCCACAGCACGGTGGATCTGTTGGTTTACGGCTGGCGCTGGTGATAAAAAAACAGCCTTTGGCCGGAGCGCAAAGGCTGTTAATAGCTTACTGCTTCAGGACTACCGGATTACGGCATCGCCGTTGGCGTTGCCTGAACCGGAATGCCTTGCACCGGAACCAGCAGCAGGTCGGCACGGGTGCCGTTACGGTTCACCACTTCCTGGATTGTGTCGGTAATAAAGATCAGCTGCCCATTAACCGTGATTGCCGCGCTCAGGATAATACGCGCATTAGGCTGAATATCAGCCGGGTTGAACGGCAATACAAAATTAAACGGCGCCTGCTTGCCGTCGGTACGTACCGCACGCTGGGCGATCACTTTAGACGGAGCGTCCGCCAGTGAAGCATCAGAGAGCGTGACGGTCAGTATCGCATCCGGCGGCAGCGCAATGCGCTGGCGAATGTTAACCGAACCAGTCACCGCCGGGCCCTGAATCTGCGTTTGTGCAATCGCCGCGCTTCCCGCCGTTGGAGTAGGCACATTGCCACTCTTCTGGGCACAGCCAGCCAGAGTGAGGGTTAATGCTGCAGCTCCACCTACGATTTGCCAGAGTTTCATGGATCGGTCTCCTTTTTTATTATCAACACGTTGGTGGCTTCCACCACCCCACTCATTAAAGTTAGCACAAAACACTGAAAAATCCATTTAACACTGCCTATTAATCACTTACCCCCCTAATAATGTTCAGTATTCAGCCAATTTTCTCTGTGCCATAACGCAATATATTGACGTCTTACCGTGATATTCCGCACACTGAGCAAAATGATTATTATAAGGGTAGTAACTTTATGAGCCAGGCACTGCAAAACCTCCTTGATCTGCTGGATCTGGAGAAAATCGAAGAAGGGTTGTTCCGCGGCCAAAGCGAAGATCTGGGGCTACGTCAGGTATTTGGCGGTCAGGTGGTTGGTCAGGCACTTTATGCCGCCAAACAGACGGTTCCGGCAGAGCGAAGCGTACACTCGTTCCACAGCTATTTTCTGCGTCCAGGCGACAGCAGCAAGCCGATTATCTACGACGTGGAAATCCTGCGCGACGGTAACAGTTTTAGCGCCCGTCGCGTCAGCGCCATTCAACATGGCAAGCCGATTTTCTATATGACCGCCTCTTTCCAAAGCCCGGAAGAAGGGTTTGAACATCAGAACACCATGCCGGATGTGCCGCCGCCGGAAGGACTGATGTCCGAATCGGACATTGCCCAAAAGTTGTCGCACATGCTGCCGGATAAAGTGCGTGAAAAGTTTATCGGCCAGAAGCCGATCGAAATGCGCCCGGTCAAATTCCACAACCCACTGAAGGGCAGCGTGGAAGAGCCGCACCGCTACGTTTGGTTCCGCGCCAACGGCACCATGCCGGACGATCAGCGCATCCACCAATATTTACTGGGTTACGCGTCAGATTTTAACTTCCTGCCGACGGCGTTGCAGCCTCATGGCGTAGGCTTCCTGGAGCCGGGCATGCAGGTGGCGACAATTGACCACTCAATGTGGTTCCACCGCCCTTTCCGCATGGATGACTGGTTGTTGTACGTGGTCGAAAGCACCTCCGCTTCCGGTGCCCGTGGATTTGTGCGCGGGCAATTTTATACCCGTGACGGCGTTCTGGTTGCCACTACGGTGCAGGAAGGCGTCATCCGCCAGCGCGAAGCCTAAGCAATTCACCCTTCAATGGAATTGCCAGTCAGGTTGGCTGGCATTTTTGCTTTGTGCCTTCACAAATGGGCGGGGCTCCTGCTCAGTCAAGGGTTCCCGGTGCCAAATCCGGATGGTCTTTCAGCCACCCGATGACCTCAGCGGCCGCTCTGTTCGCGGGGAAAACAGGATAGAACACATGTTCAATCGTGCCATCCCTGATGATCAGCGTTAAACGCTTAATCAGCCGCATGCCTTCCACGTTCATCGTGGGTAAACGCAAGGCGTCGACCAATGCAAACTCAGCATCGCTCAAGATGGGGAAAGTCAGCCTGAGGCGGTCAGACAGCTCTCTCTGATAATCCGTGGTTTGCGTGCTCAACCCAAAGATCCTGATCCCGAAGGTGGTAAACACCTCCTTTTCGGCCTGAAAAGATAAAGTTTGCGCTGTGCAGCCACGGGCTCCGGGGATAGCGTCCCAACCTGCCGGCAGATTGCCGTGGGGCTCGCCGGTCCTCGGATAGGCATAAACAACCGTTCGCCCCGGCAAGATAGACAAGTCTACCCTCTCACCAAACGTTGAGTGAAAACGCAGGGCCGGCATCGGCATACCGACCAGGTGATCGGCCGCACCGTCATCCACCGGGCATGGCAGGTCGTCTGGCAATAACGCGGGATTGCCCATGTGATGTGTATTCGCCATGCTCTGACTCCCTATTCAAATGAAAATACTTCCTCATCGTTCGGCGAAGAGTTAACGCTTACTTTTTCATCACGGTGACAAAAGCATCAGAAAACTCAACCCTATCCCCTTGATTTACACTACTGAAATCGAGATCCCAGCAGGAATCAAACAGAACTATGACTGTTGACCCCATAGTGAAATAGCCTATCTCCTCGCCCTTCTTGTAAAACAAACAATCATTATAAAAAGACTCATGGGTGTAGAGCCGGTTATAGTTGACCTTTCCTCCCCAAGCCGTGACTATCCCCCCCACCATAAATTCGCCTACAAAAATAACGGACATCCTGCCATGCTCCGTCATAAACTCACAAATCAGTCGTTCATTACCCACATATAATTCTTTATTATTTTTTACATTCTTCTCCCTGACCGATTTAAAATCTCCGGGACAATAAATAGTATTAATCAAGAAACCGTCGAACGGCATATGTACCCTGTGATAATCCTCCGGCGCCAGGTATATATTCGCAAAACGGCCGCCATTGTAGCCCTGCGTCATTTCATTATTAAAACCAAACAGCCTAAAGATGGAATACTCAACCCCCTTGGCTTGCAGTAACGTATTCTCTTTTGTCTCGCCATGGGCCCCCATACGCCCATCACAAGGCATACAAAGCTCCGTTGAATTCAATAAATTGATTTTATTCTTTATTTCTTCGCTGAGCTCTCTGCAAAAAAAATCCTGGAAGCTGCTGTAGTCCTTGATGTTCTTCTTCTGGTAACGTGACAGATCGATTGACTTTGCCTTGCACAGGATAAAAATAAAAATATAGTGAGCGTTAAAAAAACTGGCTTCACTCATCCGCTTCCCAATTTTGAATAGGTTTGTACGTAGCAGCGATAAAAAATCAACGTACCCTTTCATTTTAATCCTTTTTTCCATGCAATCTTGGCGACCAATCTTCAACAGCCCCAGTGAGCAATCTTTTCATAAACAATTTCCGCCAAGAGGCAACCAAGGGTAATTCCAACATACTGGTCAGGGTTTCTTCATCAAGAGATTTGGTAAAAATAACTTTCATTATCTCCTGCAAACTCCATTTATCATTGGTCCTGTTAATCAAGGTAATTTCATCGCCCAAACCGACATTTCCCTGCTGAATCACCCTGAAATACCAACCGGTGCGGTAGTTAATTTGTAGCATTTCCGAAAAATAGGGAATGTCGAATCTGTCATTTAACTTCCAACAGGGTAATCGACCTTGTGAAACCTCCACTACTGCCGTCCCTATGCTAAAAATGTCGCCGACAAAGACCTGGCTTTCATCCAAACCGATAGTGCTAAAATTCTCGCCAAATGCGCCGGCATTCTCGAAAAAGGGACAGTCGGGAAATTCTGCCTTCCACTTTTTATAATGTTCCAATGGATAAACGTGTACCGCTTTTTCGGGCCCGCCATGTACCTTCAGGTCGCCGATCTCATCACCCTCAATGCCTTCATACCCTACTGAAACCAGATGATTAACCTCTTTTTTGAATATGCCGGTAAAGCTGTCAGGACGAGTGAAAGGAACCACTTTTCCTAGGTAAACAGAATTCACTATTCCTTTCATCGTTATCTCCCACTTAATACGTATTAATACAAACAAATAAAACAAACAGTACAAACCAAGGCCATTATAGAAAAAGCACTTGATAATGCAATTAATATAAGGTCAATAAAAACAGTGCATTACTTAAAAAGGGGGAATATCGTTAAAAAAGAAAAAGGGCGATGTCTCCATCGCCCTTTCTGCATCATCATTATTTTTCGAGTTATTTAGCGCACTGCCCTTCTTCAAGGCTTATTGGTTATAGGCACTCTCACCATGGCTGTTGACGTCCAGACCTTCGCGCTCCTGCTCTTCCGGTACGCGCAGCCCGACGATAGCACCTGCCACTTTGAAGGCAATGAAGGCGGCCACTCCAGACCATACCAGCGTGATCACCACGCTCAACAGTTGGATCCATACCTGATGTCCCATGGTAACGCCTTCTGCGTACCCGGTTCCGCCCAGCGAGGCGGAGGTGAACACGCCGGTCAGCAAGCAGCCGACGATGCCGCATACGCCATGTACACCGAACACATCGCAGGTATCGTCCACTTTCAGCCATTTCTTCAGCGTGACCACGCCCCACAGACCGGCAATGCCACCGACCAGGCCGATAATCAACGCCCCGCCAACCCCTACGGTACCCGCAGCAGGCGTGATGGCAACCAGCCCGGCGATACAGCCGGAACAGGCCCCCAGCAGAGAAGGTTTACCGCGCACAATCCACTCGGCAAAAGTCCAGGAAAGAATAGCGCCTGCGGTTGCCACTACGGTGTTCAGGAAAGCCAGGGCCGCAATGCCGTTAGCCGCGCTGGCAGAACCGGCGTTAAAGCCGAACCAGCCGATATACAGGATAGAAGCGCCGGTAAATACCATCGGCAGGTTATGCGGTTTGAAAGCTTCCTTACCGAAACCAGCACGCTTGCCGAGCAGATAAGCGCCCACCAGGCCGGCACTTGCCGCATTGATATGCACCACGGTGCCGCCGGCAAAGTCCAACGCGCCATCAGCGGCCAGGAAGCCACCGCCCCACACCATGTGGGCAATCGGCAGGTAGGAAATGGTGAACCAGATAGCGGCGAAAATCACTACCGCCGAGAAGCGGATACGCTCGGCAAAGCCCCCTACCACCAGCGCGACGGTGATACAAGCGAATGAACACTGGAACGCTACGTGGATCATCTGGCTAAAGGTCCCGGTGACGCTGTCAATGCCAATGCCTTTCAGCATCGCCGTCTGGAAACCACCGAAGAAAGCATTACCTTCGCTGAACGCCAGACTGTAGCCATAAAGCACCCACAGAACACACACCAATGCGAAGGTGACGGTGACCTGGGTCAGCATGGAGAGCACGTTTTTGGAGCGCAGCAAACCACCGTAAAACAGAGCGACACCCGGCAAGGTCATGAACAGCACCAAAGCGGTGCAAATCATCATGAAGGCGTTGTCGGCCTTGTCTGCGACCGCCGGAGCGGCCAGGGCCAAAGAAGGAACCATGGTTACCGTACTCAGGCCCAACATGGATAAAAGTTTTTTCATTATCAATCCATCCCCATTACTTTACTGAGCCTGTGATTACAGTGCTGCTTCGTCTGTTTCGCCGGTGCGAATGCGAATGACACGTTGCAATTCGGCAACGAAAATTTTGCCGTCACCGATTTTGCCGGTGTACGCCGCTTTACTAATCACATCAACCACTTCATCCAACTGATCGTCGGCGATAGCGATGTCGATTTTTACTTTAGGTAAAAAGTTGACGCTGTATTCGGCTCCGCGATAGAGCTCAGCGTGCCCCTTCTGGCGACCAAAGCCTTTTACTTCGCTTACGGTCAGCCCCTGAATGCCTACAGAGGATAGGGCTTCACGCACGTCCTCCAGCTTGAATGGTTTAATCACCACGGTCACCAGCTTCATATTGCCCCTCCACGAATTAAGCCCAAACTCACCCCGGTACGAGACTTATAAAGCAAAGGCTATGCCACAAATGGTTTTGTACGCGGATTCAGCAAATTAACCGGCAGGATGGGGATCTGGCATGCGACGAGCGACTAACAGCACGCGACCAACTGATAGGCTGATTAAATATTGCGCACTAATTTGGTGCGTAGCGCGTCGAAAAAGTGCAGCGAGAGGGATTTTAAACGGGCTTGTGCCTGTTTGTGGTGCGTGGCGACAAAAGAAAGGGGCCGTTAAAACGGCCCCCAGATCATGCGGGTTGTGTTTCTTCGCGATTGGCAGCGGCCAATTCTTCACCCACCAGTTGCAGCTGGTACATCTGGTAGTAACGCCCCTGCTGAGCCAACAGTTGCTGATGATTGCCCTGCTCGACCGCCTGACCCCGGTGCAGAACCAGAATGGAATCAGCATCGACAATGGTCGACAACCGGTGAGCGATCACCACCAGCGTGGTATGTTCACGAATCAAACGCAGTGCACGCTGAATCGCTTGCTCAGTGCCTGAATCGATGTTGGCGGTCGCTTCGTCGAGGATCAGGATCTGCGGCGCCTGCACCAACACCCTGGCCATCGCCAATAGCTGTTTCTGGCCCACCGACAGGTTGTTACCCTGCTCGCCCAGCCGGGTGTGAATCCCCTGCGGGAAGCTGCGTACCAGCTCAGCCAATTGCACCGTTTCCAGCGCCTGCCACACTATCTCTTCACTGATGTTACGGCCCAGCGTAACGTTGGCCAGCACCGATTCGGCGATCACCACCGGATCCTGCTGCACCATTGCCACCCCCTGCCGCAACGTACGGTGCGACAGACTGGCCAGCGGACGACCATCGAGACGGACTTCGCCCTGATTGACCGGGTAATACCCCATCAGCAGGTTGGCCAGCGTGCTCTTGCCGCTGCCGGTATGCCCCACCAACGCCACAAAGCCCCGCGACGGCACCGACAGCGAAATATGCTGCAGCACCTTTTTGTCATCCCGGTAGGCAAAGCTCAGGTCTTCAATATCAATGCGGCCACTCTCGAGCGGGCGATCGTCCGTCCCATAGCTCTGTTGACGGCGATCCATCAGTTCGAAAATACGCTCGCCGGCCACCACCGCCTGCTGCAGAATCGACTGCTGCGACGTCAGCTCAATCAACGGCTCATTCAGACGCCCGAGGTAGTTGATAAAGGCATAGAGCACGCCCACGCCAATGCTTCCCTCACCGCTGAAACCAAACAACATCAGCAGGCCACACAGCACCAGCGCCGAAAACAGGCTGAGCAGCGGACGCAACAGGAAACCATCCAGCCGCAGAGTCTGCATACGCGCGGTGTAGTGCGAACGGCTGGCGGCGCTCATGCGTTCACCAAAGCGGATCTGCTGGCGGAACTGCTGGATCACGCCCATGCCGTTGATCACTTCGTTAAAGCCGTCGTTGATGTCTGCCAGATAGCTGCGCACCCGGCGCACAATCGGGATGCTGTAGTATTGGTAAATGCCCATCACCACAAACACCGCCGGGAAGATGCAGATCGCCACCAGCGCCATACGCCAGTCCAGGCTGAACATCGCCACCAGCATGGCGCCAATCAGCGCAGCGCTTTTCAATACGGTGGACACTACCATGACGTACAGATCTTTAATCACCTCGGTGTCATTGGTCACTCGCGAGATCAACTGCCCCACCGGCTGCGTATCAAAAGCGCTGAGCGGCTGACGCAACGCGGCGTCCATCACGTCGGTACGCAGGCGTTGAACCACCCCGACCGCGGCCTGGTTGAACAACAACGCTTGAAAATAGTGCAGCGCCGCCGCCAACAGCTCCAGCAGAATATAGGCCGCCGCCAGCCCGCAGACGATCATCAGCGGCAACTGGCCCTTAGCCACATAGTTATCGATAAAATAACTGATCAGGATCGGCCCGGCGACTTCCGCTGCCGCCGCAACCCACAACATCAACACCGCCAGCCCCAGAGGTTTGCGGTATGGCGATCCATAAGCCAGCAACCGTTTCAGCGTCGGCCACAGCTTTTGCATCTTATTCATTGGCCAGTATCTCCTCGCCGCTTTCCGGTGCCTCATCCAGCGCCGCTTCCAGTTGCTGATAGCGGTACATATCGCGGTACCAGCCCGGTTGGGCCGCCAGGGACGCATGTTCGCCACGCTGAGCCACGCCGCCGTGTTGTATCACCAGAATTTCGCTGGCTTCGGTCAGTGCCGAAAGCCGGTGCGCGCTGATAATCACCGTCCGGTTTTGTCCCCAACTGCGCAAATTGTGCAGGATTTGGTGTTCGGTTCGACCATCTACCGCCGACAACGCATCGTCGAGGATCAAGATTTCTGCATCCAGCAACAATGCACGGGCAATAGAAATACGCTGTTTCTGGCCTCCGGACAGCATCACGCCACGCTCACCCACTTCAGTTTCATAGCCTTGCGGCAGGCGCATAATGTCTTCATGCACGCTGGCCAACTGGGCCGCACGCTCAATCTGTTCCTGCGTCGCGCCCGGATTCCCCAGCGCAATATTGTTGGCCACGCTGTCCGAGAACAAGAATGGCGTCTGACTCACCACAGACAATCGCGAACGCCAGTCGTCGATCTTCACCTGGGTCAGCGGCAATCCCTGATAGCTAATCTGGCCATCATCCACATCAAACTGGCGCTGGATCAACGACAGTAACGTTGACTTACCGGCACCGGTCGGGCCACACAGGCCAAGCATCTGACCCGGTTCCAGCTTCAACGTGACATCGTGCAACGCCGGGTGCTGGTTGCCAGGATAGTGGAAGGATCGGATATCGACGGCCAGGCTGCCACGCCCCGCCGGCAATGGATACTCACCGTCGGTCACTGCCGGCGCTTCCTCCAGCAGGCTGCGAATGCGACCGTATGCCGCACTGCCGCGTTCAACAATGTTGAACATCCAGGCCAGCGCCAGCATCGGCCAAATCATCAGGCCGAGGTACATCACGAAGCTGGTCAGTTGCCCAAGCGTCAGGGAGCCATTGACCACCATCCAGCTGCCACCGCCGATAGCCAACAGATTGGCGGTACCGATAGCGATGTAAATCGTCGGGTCAAAACGCGCATCTACCCGCGCTACGTGCATATTTTTGGCGCCGGTTTGGGCGGCCACTTCGGCAAATTGATTGGATTGGTGATCCTCCAGACCAAACGCCTTGATCATGCGGATGCTGGTCATGCTTTCCTGCGCCTGATCGTTCAGGCTGGAGAACGCCGCCTGCGCCGATTTAAAGCGCTGATGCAACTGATCGCCGTAATACTTGATAACGATCGCCATGATGGGCATAGGGATCAACGACAGCAGGGTCAACTGCCAGCTAATTTGGGTGCTCATCACCACCAGCACCGCCAAGCCCATTACCAGCGAATCGACCAGCGTCAATACCCCTTCACCGGCAGCGAAAACGACCCGATCGACATCATTGGTGGCGCGTGCCATCAGATCGCCGGTACGGTGGCGCAGATAGAAAGCCGGGTTCTGGCGGCTAAGCTGGCGATAGAAATTTTCACGCAGTTCGACGGCAAGCTGATAAGACGCGCCAAACAGCAACACTCGCCATACGTAGCGCAGCAGGTAGACCACCACGGCGGTGCCGAGCATCATCCCCAGCCATGCCATCAGCACGCCGCTGGACATCTGTTTTTCGGTAATACCGTCGACAATGATCCCCACCAGCTTGGGTGGCAACAGCTGCAGAATGGCAATGATGATCAACAGCACCACTGCCCCCAGGTAGCGGCGCCACTCGCGGCGGAAGTACCAGCCGATTTGGGTAAATAGTCTCACGCAGTTTTATTCCAGGATGTAGATGTAATAGTTTTTTCTCTCGATCTGCCTCAGCAGAGTAGGATACCACCGTTACTTTGCCAATTTGGTGAACTTTTCACTCAGGAACCGGCAGGGCGGTGGTGTATTTGATTTTTTCCATCGCGAAGCTGGAAGTGACGTCGATCAGCCCAGGTACCCCGTTCACCAGACGCTTGTAAAAGCTGTCGTAGCTCTTCATATCAGCTACTTCCACCTGCATCAGGTAATCGTACTCCCCCGCCATGCGGTAAAATGCCAGCACCTCCGGCATCTGCTGGGTCAGTTGCACGAACGTCTGATACCACTCGCTGCTGTGCTGCTGGGTTTTGATCAGCACAAATGCCGTCAGGCCCAACCCGAGTTTTTCATTATCCAGCAGCGCGACCCGCCCACGGATATAGCCTTCCTCTTCCAGCCGTTTCAGCCTTTTCCAGCAAGGCGTCGACGTCAGATTGACCGCATCGGCCAGCGCCTGCAGCGGCTGGGTGCAGTCCTGTTGCAGCATGCACAGTAACTTACGGTCTGTTTTATCTAACATATCGTCAACCAGGAGAAAAATTTTCTCTCATTAAGCGATTAAACAGGAAAAATGGCAATCCTTTTTTCCCGGCGGCAGGCTATATTATGCAGCAAATAAGCCCCCTATTCTGAGGCCAGACGATGACAAACTCTTGGGTAAAATATGCTATCGGTGAAATAGAAGCGGATTTCCAACGCTCCGCCGACACGCACCTGATCCGCCTGAACCTGCCCGAATTTCCCGGTATCTGCCTGTACCTGAAAGATGAAAGCACTCACCCGACCGGCAGCCTGAAGCATCGGCTGGCGCGCTCGCTGTTCCTGTACGGCCTGTGCAACGGCTGGATAACCGAAAACACCACGATTATCGAAGCCTCTTCAGGTAGCACCGCCGTGTCCGAAGCTTACTTCGCCCGGCTGATTGGCCTGCCGTTTATTGCCGTGATGCCTTCCTGCACGGCACGCCGCAAGGTTGAGCAAATTGCGTTTTACGGCGGCCGCTGCCATTTCGTCGATCACGCGGCACAGATTTACGCGGTCTCCGAGCAGTTGGCGCAAGAACTGAACGGCCACTATATGGATCAGTTCACCTACGCCGAACGCGCCACCGACTGGCGCGGCAATAACAACATCGCCGACAGCATCTTCCGCCAGATGGCGCGTGAACCCTTCCCTGTCCCTAAACATATCGTGATGAGCGCGGGCACCGGCGGTACATCTGCAACGCTGGGACGCTATATTCGCTATCAGGGGCACGACACCCGCTTGACGGTCGTCGATCCGGAAAACTCGGTATTCTATGATTGTTTCCACCAGCGCGATCGCACCCTGATCGGCAGTTGCGGCAGCAGGATCGAAGGTATTGGCCGCCCGCGCGCCGAACCCTCGTTTATCCCGTCGGTGGTCGACAGCATGCTGCGCGTTCCGGACGCGGCCAGCGTTGCTACCATTCATTGGCTGGAAACGGTACTGGGCCGTAAAGTGGGCGCCTCCACCGGTACTAATGTATGGGGCGCGCTGCAATTGGCAAAACAGATGCGGGAAAATGGCGAACAGGGTTCTATCGTCACCCTGCTATGCGACAGCGGTGAGCGCTATCTGGATACCTACTACAACCCTGAATGGGTGAGAAACAATATCGGCGATCTGACCCCGTATCTGGCGCAACTGGCAGACTTGTAATCGCACCGGGCAGGCGAAAAAAAGCCGGGTAAGTCATACCCGGCCGGCTGCCAATAAAGCCTCATAATTCGGGGGAATAGGTGAGGTAAGGTGAACGCAGCCAATGTTGCAAATAGTGAGCCACCGCCTGCTGTTCGCAATGGCCGATAACCTGTAGTTGTGGCAGTGAAGACTTCAGCTGCGGCAGGGCATTGCCCATCACCACGCCGTGCCCTACCGTCGCCAGCATTTCCCTGTCGTTCATGGCATCGCCAAACGCCATGCAGTCCGCCATCTTCAGCCCCAGATGGCGGCTCAACGTATCCAGCGCGGTGCCTTTGTTACACCCCAACGGCAAGACCTCCAGGCACTCATAGGCAGAGAAACAGAGATCAACGCGTGCTCCAAACTGTTCTCGTAGCTGAATCTGTAGCTTAAGCAGTTCCACATGTGGTCCAACGAAGCACACCTTGCTGTTGCCGAAGGCCGGTAAACGACGCACTTCGGTAAGCTGATAACGGAAGCCGCTCAGATGATGAGCCCGCAACATTTCTTCCGGTACCGCAAACTCGGTCATCCAGCCTTCGTCACGGAAGACGTGCATGCTGGCAACCGTATGCCAATGGGTGTGCAGCACCTCTTCGGCTATGTCAGCAGGCAAATCGGTGGCGTGAAGTTGTTGCCCCTGATGATCGTAAACCCGCGTACCGTTGCCGGTAATCAGATAGCCTTGCAGACCCAGCTGCGCCATGATCGGCTGCGCGTCCAGGTAGTGACGCCCGGTAGCGAAGGTGACAACCATCTCCCGTTCAACCAGTTGCTTTAGCACCGCCAGAGTTTCCGGCCCGACCCGGTGATCCGGTGTCAACAATGTGCCATCCATATCAAAAGCCGCCAGGCGATACATAAAGACCTCATGAATGTGAACGCGATTACAGTCCCTGCAGTATGAGATGGTATTTGCGGAAGTAATAGTGAACAATTCTGGAAAACTGTTCCGGATTTCCATCATGCGCCTGACCCATCGTCTCAGCCAGTATCAACGCCTGTATCAACAGCTCGGCGCTGCGCCAGTGGCCATCACCATCGGCGAACTCGCAGCCCTGTTCTATTGCAGCGAACGCCATGCTCGCACGCTGGTACAACAGCTACAGGATCAGGGCTGGCTAAGCTGGCAGTCACAGCCCGGTCGCGGCAAGCGGGCTCGCCTGCAGTGTTTGAAAACCCCGGATGAGCTGCGCGCCGCCCACTTGCAGCGCTTGCTGCATGACGGCGACCACCAGGGCGCGTTGGAAATGGCGCAGTTGGCGCCGCAGCATTTGCAGGAGTTGCTCAGCCCGCATCTCGGCGGCCAGTGGCAGGCAGGCAGCCCAACGCTGCGTATCCCCTATTACCGCACGCTGGAATCTCTGGATCCACTGACCCTGACCGGCCGCGCCGAACAACATTTGGTTACCACCCTGCATGCCGGCCTGACGCGCTTCATTACCGGCAATCCTGAACCGCAATCCGATCTGGCCCATCACTGGCAAATCAGCCATGACGGCCTGCGCTGGCAGTTCTTCCTGCGCAGCCAATTACGCTGGCACAACGGTGAAATGCTGACCGGCCAGCAGCTGTTGCAAACGCTGGAAAAGCTGCAACGACACCTTCGTAGCCGGCCCAGCCTGGCCAACGTTAAGGCCATCAGCCTGCCGCATGCGCTGTGTCTGCAGTTTGATTTACAGCATCCCGACTACTGGTTGGCGCATCGTCTTGCGGAATTGCCTTGCCTGCTAACCCACCCGGAGGCCGCAGGCATTGGCGCTGGCCCTTTCAAACTGACGCTAAACGAGGCGCATTTGGTACGGCTGGAACAGCATCCGTTTTACCATTTGCAGCATCCTTATCTTGAGAGCATCGAGTATTGGATCACCCCGGAGCTACAGGTCGACGCGGCTTACACCAGTTGCCAGCACCCGGTGCGCATAACCATCGGCCAGCAGGAAGAGATGGCGCTGGCACGGCCGGTGCAACGCAGCATGAGCCTGGGCTGGTGCTATCTGGCGGTCAATTTGAAACACGGCGTGCTCAACGAAGCCCAGGGCCAAAAACTGCTGATGTTGATCCAGCAATCTGGCCTGTTGGCCAATCTGCCGGTACCAAACAGCGTCATCACCCCCAGCCACGAAATGCTGCCAGGCTGGGCCATCCCTCGGCATCAGGTCGATGATGAGATAGCCCTCCCCGCCAAATTGACGCTGCTGTATCGGCCACCGGTAGAACTGGAAACGGTCACTGTGGCTCTGCAGCAGCTATTAGCACGCCACGGCTGCGAGCTGGAACTGCGTTATTACGCGGGTAAACGCTGGCAAAGCGCCGAACAAATCGAACAGGCCGACCTGCTGCTGGCCGATAACCTGATCGGTGAGTCACCGGAGGCGACGCTGGAAAGCTGGCTGCGGCAAGATACGCTGTGGCGCGGCATTCTGCCCGACGATCGCTGGCGACATCAGCAGCAGACGCTGCAGCAGATCCAACAGTTACCTGCACAGCAACCGCGTTATGAGCAGTTGAAAGAGTATTATCAGCAGCTGATGAGGGCGGCGATCATCACGCCCTTGTTTCACTATCAGTATCAGATCAGCGCACCGCCGCGCATTCATGGGGTTACCCTGACCGCCCATGGCTGGTTCGATTTCTGCCAGGCCTGGCTGCCGCCGCCGCTGGACTCGACAGAGCCGCTTTCCCCAGACTTAATGGGCCCGGCCCAGCGGTAACCCGCTATTTCTGCTACCATTGCTGCCGCAACGCATTTTTATCCTACCGCCCGAGTGTTCATCGGGTAGGGTCTCAGCACTAAATTGAGGTAATTTTATGAAACGCGCGGTTGTCGTTTTCAGCGGTGGACAAGATTCCACGACCTGCTTGATTCAGGCATTGCAACAGTACGACGAAGTTCACTGCGTCACCTTCGATTACGGTCAGCGCCATCGCGCCGAGATTGAGGTGGCTCAAGCGCTGTCGGTGGCCCTTGGGGCCAAGGCACATAAGCTGCTGGACGTTGGCCTGCTCAATGAACTGGCGATCAGCAGCCTGACCCGTGACAATATCCCGGTTCCGGCTTACGGCAGCACCGAAGCCAACGGGTTGCCGAGCACTTTCGTGCCGGGCCGTAATATTCTGTTCCTGACGCTGGCGGCGATTTATGCCTACCAGGTCGAAGCCGAGGCGGTGATCACCGGCGTTTGCGAAACCGATTTTTCCGGTTATCCCGACTGCCGCGACGAATTTGTCAAAGCGCTGAACCAGGCAATAGTGCTGGGCATCGCCCGCGATATCCGTTTTGAAACGCCACTGATGTGGCTGAACAAGGCTGAGACCTGGGCACTGGCAGATTACTACCATCAGTTGGATCTGGTTCGGCAGGAAACCCTGACCTGCTACAGCGGCATTAAAGGCGACGGCTGCGGTGAATGTGCCGCCTGTCACCTGCGCGCCAACGGCCTGAAGCAATACCAAATCAACAAGGCGGAAGTGATGGCGAGCCTGAAACAGAAGACCGGCCTGGTCTGAGTGAATAACGGCGGCAAACATTGCCGCTCGTTGCTTTAGCCTTCTTCCGACAGCGTGAGCACCTGAAGGTGTTCGCGCAGTTGCCCTTCAATCGGCAACGCCCGCTGAGTTTTCAAATCGACGCAGACAAAGGTCAGCATCGCATCCGCGACCGGCGCGCCCGTGGCATCCTGCGTCACCTTTTGGCTCAGCACGCCGCTTTTACCGTTAAGCTGCACCATCTGACTGTCGATACGCAACTTGTCTCCCAGCACCGCCGGCGTGCGGTAATTAATATTGATATTAACCACGATAAAGGCGATGTTGTTTTCCGTCATCCAACGGAAGCCCTCCTGGTTCTCCAGCCAATCCCAGCGCGCCTCCTCGAGAAATTCGAGATAGCGTGCATTGTTAACATGTTGGTAAACATCGAGATGATAACCACGGACTTTGATAAAGGTCTGATGCATAGGGAACGGCCACTCCTGCCTGGTGATTACAGAAAGAAGGAGCCACTGATGGCTCCTTCACCCGTTTGGTCAAGTCGCCAAACTGGTAAGACCTGTAAAATGTAGCAGAGGAAAAAGGGCTGCATGGGCACTTTGCCATGCAGCCGTGATAGATATCACATTTTGAGCCGCGCACGGTTCCGTTCAAACAGGGCGGGCCCAATACCCGGCACTTCCTGAAGCTGCTCAATCTGCGTAAAAGGACCATTCTGCTCACGGTAGCGCACGATGCTTTCCGCTTTCTTCAAACCCACCCCCTTCAGTACGCTGGCCAACTGCTCGGCATCGGCCTGATTGATACTGACCGATGCCTCATCGTCGATGCCGACTGCGGCTTCAGTGCCTTGCCCTGCTTTCACCGCCGGTGCTGATAACACCGGCTGACCGGTCGCGCTCTTTTCCTCAGCGGCCATCGATGGCCCGGCCAGGCCTATCAGGGCCGCGGCCAGCAAAACTTTGAGGCTGAAACCATATCCATTAACCGCTTTCATTTCTGCAAGTTGCATGCTGTATCCTCCTTGTGTTTAACAGCAAGCTCACCTTGCCGCAGCGAATGAACTTCAGCAATTGGCGGATAACAGATATGGAAAAGGCCGCGAAAGCGGCCTTTTGGAATTGCATTGCGTTGCAGAAAACTGCGGCGCGTTACTGAGGCTGTTGCTGCTCAGCGGCACCCATGGTGATTTTGGCTTCTTTACGCAAGCTGGCCAGCAGCGAGTCAAAGGAGACGCCGGTAGCGCCTTCTTCCATTTTGCTGACGAAGGTTTTCATTTCTTCCGCCGACAGGCTGCCTGGCGTCACGGCATCAAGTGCAATCAGCACTACGTTGTCCTGACGGTCTTGCGACATGCCGTATACCGGTTTGCCTTCCTGCGGGTGCGGCAGCGCGAACACGCTCTGCACCAGTTGGCTGTCTTCCGGCGCGCGTGCCATCTTCTGCACGCTGCCAAAGCTCAGGCCGGCCGCTTTCATCGCTTCGTCGCCCTTGCCCTGTTTCAGCTCAACCAACAGCTTTTCGCCCTGCAGTTTCGCTTCCTGTTCGGCTTTGTTGCGCTTGACCAATTCCGCCACGCGATCTTTTACCTGATCGAACGGCTCAATGCCTTCTGGCTTGTGGCCTGAAACGCGGATCACGAAGGCACGGTCGCCATCAACGGTGATTACATCGGAGTTGCTGCCCGGAGAGCCGCCTTCGCCAATCAGTGAACCGTCGAAAATCGACTGGACGACAGGTTTGAAGTTCAGCGCAGCCGGAATGTTGTCGCGGGTGAACCAATCGGTCTGAGTCGCTTTCACGCCGGCGGCTTCTTCGGCTGAGGCCAGAGATTCGTTATCGCTGGTCGCCGCTTCACTCACCTTTTGCTGCAGCGCGTAATAGGCGTCTACCGCCTTCTCCTGCTTAACCTGCTTGGCGATGGCATCACGCACTTCGCTAAGCGGCTTCACTTTTTCCGGCTCGATGTCGTTCAGACGTACGACCAGATAGCCCACAGAGGACTTCACTGCACCGGAAAGCTGGCCTTTTTCGGTCAGGTTTGCCTGTTTCAGCTCGTCTGCCGTGGTGTCCGGCTCCAGCCAGCCCAGCTCGCCACCGGTACGGCGTGAGATGATGTCGGTGGATTTTTCTTTCGCCAGGGTGGCGAAATCGCCGCCTTTTTTCAGCTCGTCCAGCACCGCATTGGCTTCCGCCTCGGTTTTAAGCTGGATCACGCTGTAGTTTTTACGCTCAGGCTGGCCATAGCTGCTTTTGTGCTGGTCGTAATAGGCGCTGATATCCGCATCGGCTACCGTCACCTTGTCCTGCATAGAGGCGGCGTCCATCGGGATGTAGCTTACTTTGACCTGCTCCGGCGCAATGAAGCTGTTCTTGTTCTGGCTGTAGTAGTCTTTCAGCTCGTCGTCGGTCACGGTCTGCTTGGCCTGCAACGCTTTCAGATCCAGCGTAGCCAGGCGCACATCGCGCTGCTGCAGCACCAGTGACGTCATCCCTTGCGCTTCGGTTGGCAGGATGAAACCTGACTCGCCGAAGGCCTGGATCACCTGCTGATTAACCAACTGCTGACGCATTGACTGCGCAAAGTTATCGGCGGTGTAACCCATGCGGCTAATCAGATCGAGATATTTAGCGTTATCGAACTGGCCGTTTGTCTGGAAGTAAGGCGCTTTACGGATGGCTTCTTTCACCTGATCGTCACTGACGCTCAGGCCTAATTTCTTGGCATATTGGTCCAGCAGCATGTTGTCGATCAGCTGTGACAGTGCCTGATGGCGCATCTGCTGCATATAGCCTTCGTTGCCCGCCAGTACGGAGAACTGGTCACCCAACTGTTGCTGCATGCGGCTGCGTTCGCTTTGGAAAGCCTGTTCCAGCTGAGCACGCTCGATCACCTGGCCATTGACCTTCGCTGCATAATCACCGGCACTCCCCTGATAGCTGACCACCCCTGTCAAAAGAAATGACAAAATGATCAAGCCCAGGATGATTTTGAGCACGACGTGATTAGCTGCCGCGCGTAAATTGTCCATCATAGTGTGACAACACTCCGCTGTGATGTGGATTAAAAACACCCTTGTGCAGGCGCGTTCCCTGCGACAAAAATAAAAAAAGCGCATCAATCTGATGCGCCTTATATCTTACCTTACCAGCACCGTTGCGTCAGGTGATTGTTTATTGCTAAACCCTGCAACGCTAAACGGTTAGACGCAAACAATCAGTTTACTGCGTCTTTCAGCGCTTTCCCTGCACGGAAGGCCGGAACTTTGGCTGCCGCGATTTTGATCTCTTTACCGGTCTGTGGGTTACGGCCAGTACGGGCAGAACGCTCACGCACGGTGAAAGAACCGAAACCAACCAGCGCCACGTCATCCCCTTCCTTCAAGGATTCGGTAACAGATGCAATCACTGCATCTAAAGCACGCCCAGCTGCCGCTTTGGAAATATCAGCACCTGCGGCAATTTTGTCGATCAGTTGTGACTTATTCACTCTATCATCCCCTCTAGAATTCAATCGTCGCACCGGAAAATCCCTACGGTTGCGACAGCGCAGCTGTTATATCAATCCCATCGAACCTTGGCAAGCCACCGAAAGCGTGACAAAACGCGGGCCGACAGCTTTCTAACTTAGCGGTACAAAAAAAGACTGGCAAGTCCGAAATGACTTGCCAGCATAAGTTTTATCAATGGTTTTTGCGATTCGTCACTATTTTGCCGCTACCGGCAGTGCGCCGAAGGCCGGATTCTGCAACGCAAGGTTCAAAACCTCATCGATTCGCTGCACCGGATGAATCTCCAGATCGGCGATAACATTGTCCGGAATTTCTTCCAAATCGCGCTTGTTCTCATACGGGATCAGCACGGTTTTAATGCCGCCGCGATGCGCAGCCAACAGTTTCTCTTTCAAGCCACCAATCGGCAGTACCTGACCACGCAAGGTGATCTCACCGGTCATTGCCACATCGGCACGAACCGGGTTGCCGGTCAGGCAAGACACCAGCGCGGTACACATGGCGATACCGGCACTCGGGCCGTCTTTCGGCGTCGCGCCTTCCGGCACGTGCACGTGAATATCGCGCTTCTCGTAGAAATCGGCGTTGATACCCAGTTTGTCTGCACGCGCACGGACCACGGTCAGCGCAGCCTGAATCGATTCCTGCATCACTTCACCGAGAGAACCGGTGTAGGTCAGCTTGCCTTTGCCCGGCACGCACGCGGTTTCAATAGTCAGCAGATCGCCGCCCACTTCCGTCCACGCCAGGCCGGTGACCTGGCCCACACGGTTTTCGGTATCGGCGCGACCATAGTCAACACGCTGGACACCCAGATAATCTTTCAGGTTGTCGCCGTTGATCTCGATATGCTTGATCTTCTTGTCCATCAGCAGCGTTTTCACCGCTTTACGGCACAGCTTGGAGATTTCACGCTCCAGGCTACGCACCCCGGCTTCGCGGGTGTAATAACGGATAATGCCAATGATGGCGCTGTCGTCGACCGTCAGCTCACCTTTTTTCAGGGCGTTACGCTCAAGCTGCTTCGGCAGCAGGTGCTGCTTGGCGATATTGAGCTTCTCGTCCTCGGTGTAGCCGGACAGGCGAATCACTTCCATACGGTCCAGCAACGGCGCAGGAATGTTCATCGAGTTCGAGGTAGCAACGAACATCACGTCGGACAGATCGTAATCCACTTCCAGGTAGTGATCGTTAAACGCCACGTTCTGTTCCGGATCCAGCACTTCAAGCAATGCAGAAGCCGGATCGCCACGCATGTCGGAAGACATCTTGTCGATTTCGTCCAGCAGGAACAGCGGGTTTTTCACCCCGACCTTGGCCATTTTCTGGATCAGTTTACCCGGCATCGAGCCGATGTAGGTACGACGGTGACCGCGAATTTCCGCTTCGTCACGCACGCCGCCCAGCGCCATACGCACGTACTGGCGACCGGTCGCTTTGGCGATCGACTGTCCCAACGAGGTTTTACCTACGCCAGGAGGCCCCACCAGACACAGGATAGGCCCTTTGATTTTGCTTACGCGGCTCTGTACT
This sequence comes from Serratia sp. BIGb0234, assembly GCF_024809915.1. Lineage (NCBI taxonomy): Bacteria > Pseudomonadati > Pseudomonadota > Gammaproteobacteria > Enterobacterales > Yersiniaceae > Serratia > Serratia sp. BIGb0234. The sequence goes on along the minus strand of NZ_JANUEI010000006.1, from coordinate 211,099 downwards.
GCGAGATACTCAAGAATACGGTCCTTGACTCGCTCCAGGCCATAGTGATCGATATCGAGCACTTCTTGCGCTTTAACCAGGTCTTTTTTAACCTTGCTGCGCGCATTCCACGGCACCTGCAGCATCCAGTCGATGTAACCACGAACCACGGTCGCTTCCGCAGACATCGGTGACATCATTTTCAGCTTTTGCAGTTCCGCTTCGGTTTTTTCACGCGCGTCTTTCGGCATTTTCGCCGCTTCAATCTTGCGCTTCAGCGCTTCATGCTCGTCCGGCGCGTCGTCCATCTCGCCCAGTTCTTTCTGAATCGCCTTCATCTGCTCATTCAGATAGTACTCGCGCTGACTTTTTTCCATCTGCTTTTTGACGCGGTTACGGATACGTTTTTCAACCTGAAGCAGGTCAATTTCCGATTCCATCATCGCCATCAGGTATTCCAGACGTTCGGTGATATCGAACATCTCCAGTACCGACTGCTTGTCGCTGAGTTTCAGCGGCATGTGCGCGGCGATGGTATCCGCCAGGCGTGCAGCATCGTCGATGCTGTTCAATGACGTCAGCACCTCCGGTGGAATTTTTTTGTTCAGTTTGATGTAGCCTTCAAACTGATTGATTGCGGTGCGCACCAGGACTTCTTGTTCACGTTCGTCAATCGCCGGTGACTCAAGATATTCTGCCTGGGCGGCAAAGTGCTCGCCGCTGTCGGAAAGCGTAGTAATACGTGCCCGCTGCAGGCCTTCTACCAGCACTTTTACCGTGCCGTCTGGCAGTTTTAGCATCTGTAAAATCGACGCTACGGTGCCGACAGAGAACAAGTCATTAATGCCAGGTTCATCCGTTGAGGCCTCTTTCTGTGCCACCAGCATGATCTTTTTATCATGATCCATTGCTGCTTCGAGGCACCGAATCGATTTTTCCCGGCCAACAAATAACGGGATCACCATGTGCGGATAAACCACCACGTCGCGCAACGGCAAGACGGGGATTTCAATGCGTTCGGAACGCTCAGGGTTCATAGAGCTCTCTCTTAAGTTTAACTTCCGCCAGGTTGAGGGGAATCTCATGAGACGCAAGCATCAAACGTTTCATAAAATCTGGTTAATGAGTATATGGGGATGAATCTCTTACATTCAACGGCAAGAATGCAGGAAAAAGAAATGGGGGATAAAATCCCCCATTTTGACATTAACTTTCTGGTTTGACTGGCGAATTATTCGCCTGAAGCCTGTGCTTCCGGTTTGCCGTAAATCAGCAAAGGCTTGGACTGGCCGGCGATAACTGATTCATCGATCACCACTTTATCGACGCTGTCCATGGATGGCAGGTCATACATGGTGTCCAGCAACGCGCCTTCTACAATGGAGCGCAGACCACGTGCACCGGTTTTACGCGTCATGGCCTTCTTGGCGATGGCGTTCAGCGCTTCTTCACGGAATTCCAGTTCCACGCCTTCCAGATTGAACAATGCCTGATACTGTTTGGTTAAGGCATTTTTCGGCTCTTTCAGGATCTGGATCAGCGCTTCTTCGCTCAGTTCGCTCAGGGTTGCCACGACCGGCAGACGACCGATGAACTCAGGAATCAGGCCAAACTTGATCAGATCTTCCGGCTCAGCCTGCAGCAGCAGTTCGCCTTCGGTCGCTTTCTCAGCTTCACCCTTCACTGTCGCGCCGAAGCCGATACCGGAACCGGTATTGACGCGCTGACCAATCACCTTATCCAGGCCGGCAAATGCGCCGCCGCAGATAAACAGGATTTTCGAGGTATCAACCTGCAGGAATTCCTGCTGAGGATGCTTACGGCCCCCCTGCGGCGGAACCGCGGCAATGGTGCCTTCGATCAGCTTCAACAGGGCCTGCTGCACGCCTTCACCCGACACGTCACGGGTGATGGACGGATTGTCTGACTTACGGGAAATCTTGTCGATTTCATCGATGTAGACGATGCCGCGTTGTGCTTTCTGCACGTCGTAATCGCACTTCTGCAGCAGCTTCTGGATGATGTTCTCCACGTCCTCACCCACATAACCGGCTTCGGTCAGCGTGGTGGCGTCGGCCATGGTGAAAGGCACGTCCAGGAAGCGCGCCAGCGTTTCTGCCAGCAGAGTTTTGCCGCTACCGGTCGGGCCAATCAGCAGAATGTTGCTTTTGCCCAACTCGATACCGTTGCTGGTATCGCCGTTACGCAGGCGTTTGTAGTGGTTATACACCGCTACCGCCAGCACTTTTTTCGCCTGCTCCTGGCCAATGACATAGTCATCCAGGTGGTGGCGAATTTCGTGCGGCGTCGGCAGCGCACTGCGCTCACGATGCGGGGCAACTTCTTTAATCTCTTCGCGAATAATGTCGTTACACAGGTCAACACATTCATCGCAGATATACACTGACGGACCGGCAATCAGCTTACGCACTTCATGCTGGCTTTTGCCGCAGAAAGAGCAGTACAGCAGCTTTCCTGAACCGTCTTTGCGCTTATCTGTCATCAGTAAACCTCTTCTTTAGTCTTTGTCCCGCAGGAATATCACGGCGGCAGTGCGCCCAAAACGCATACCGGGAACGCCGATTATGCTCACCAGAGCGAGCTGCGCCCGCTCTGATTACTATAGCCTATCGGCTCGCACATATACCTCGCCAGCCGCGTGGTACTTACTTGCGGTGCGTCAGAATGCCGTCAACCAGACCGTATTCTACCGCTTCTTCCGCGGTCATAAAGCGATCGCGCTCGGTATCGCGTTCGATCTGCTCCAGTGACTGGCCGGTATGTTCTGCCATCAGCTCGTTCATGCGTGCCTTCACCTTCAGGATTTCACGCGCATGGATTTCAATATCCGTCGCCTGGCCCTGATAACCGCCCAGCGGCTGGTGGATCATCACGCGTGAGTTCGGCAAGCAGAAGCGTTTGCCCTTGGCACCTGCGGTCAGCAGGAAAGAGCCCATCGAGCACGCCTGGCCCATACAAATGGTGCTGACGTCCGGCTTGATGAACTTCATGGTGTCATAGATTGACATGCCAGCGGTGATCACGCCACCCGGGGAGTTAATGTACAGGTAAATGTCTTTTTCCGGGCTTTCCGCTTCGAGGAACAGCATTTGCGCCACAATCAGGTTGGCCATGTGATCTTCGACCTGGCCGGTCAGGAAAATAATGCGCTCTTTCAGCAGGCGGGAATAGATGTCGTAAGAACGCTCCCCGCGTGAAGTCTGCTCTACCACCATCGGCACCAGGGCCATGTTAGGTGCAAATTGATCTCGTTCGCCACTGTATGACATTACCGTCTCCTAATAGAAATTGCCTTGGCGGCCAGGGTTACACCCTATTACACCGATTCTACTTGAGAACGGTCATGATGACTATGCTCAAGCATTCGACCCGCGCCACACGTACCCGACGGTTTTTCTCATACCGCGCACTCTGGCAAACAGCCCATACCCATCATCTTTCAAGTCGCAGCGTTCAAATCTGTTCCCGACAGATTTGCCGCTCACCCCAGTGACTTACTCGAGTAAGCGCCTGAGGATGAGCAAGCTGGGCGCCTGACTGCGACTTGAAAGCTATAGGGTATATATACATTTTACAGATTGGGGCCGCTGACAGAATTTCAAGCCCAACTGCGTATTTTAACGCGGCCAGCATTGTCGACGATGACCATCATGCCAGACTGTCCCAAGAGCAACAGGGTAAATATAGTGCATATTGTCACGCTTAACCTGAGATTAATCAGCTACGTGGCAAAAAGAAAAGCCCGCAACCGAAGGTTACGGGCTTTTTTAACGCCGGGACCGGCAAGCCAGCCCCGAAGGCGCGTTAGATTGCGCCCTGGCGTACAGACATTACGCCTGTTGAGTCTGGTTCATCAGCTCGCTGAAGGTAGTGGCTTTTTCAGTCACTTTCGCTTTTGCCAGCAGGGCTTCAACCGCTTGTTCTTCCAGAGCAACGTTGCGCATGTTGTTCATCAGCTCTTTGTTTTTGCTGTAGAACTCAACAACTTCACTTGGATCTTCGTAAGCGGAAGCCATTTCTTCGATCAGCGTCTTAACGCGATCTTCGTCAGCTTTCAGATCGTTGGTGCTGATCACTTCGCCCAGCAGCAGGCCAACAACTACGCGACGCTTAGCCTGCTCTTCGAACAGTTCGCGTGGCAGTTCCAGCGCTTGCTTCTCGTTGCCGCCGAAACGCTGTGCAGCCTGACGGCGCAGAACGTCAACTTCGCCGTCGATCAGCGCAGCAGGAACGTCGATTTCGTTAGCGCTGACCAGACCGTCGATTGCCTGAGTCTTGATGCGGTTACGCACTGCGCCTTTCAGCTCGCGCTCCATGTTTTTACGCACTTCAGCACGCAGGCCTTCGATAGAACCATCAGCCACGCCGAAACGTTTGATGAATTCTTCAGTCAGCTCTGGCAGCTCACGCTCTTCCACTTTCTTCAGAACGATAGCGAATTTAGCCGCTTTGCCCTTCAGGTTTTCAGCGTGGTAATCTTCCGGGAAGTTAACGTCGATAGTGAATTCTTCACCGGCTTTATGACCGACCAGACCTTCTTCGAAGCCTGGGATCATGCGGCCCTGGCCCATAGCCAGTACGAAGTCAGAGGCTTTGCCGCCTTCAAACTCTTCGCCATCGATAGAACCGGAGAAATCTACGGTTACGCGGTCTTCAGCTTGCGCTGCGCGATCGCTGTCTTTCCAGGTCGCCTGCTGCTTGCGCAGGGTGTCCAGCATGGTGTCAACGTCGGCGTCGTTAACTTCAACAACCGGCTTCTCAACTTCGATGCTGTCCAGGCCTTTCAGCTCAACTTCCGGATACACTTCGAATTCAACCGCGAAAGTGAAATCTTCACCTTCTTTGTACTCGCCCGGCACGTAGTTTGGTGCGCCGGCCGGATTGATCTTTTCTTTGATGATCGCATCAACAAAGCTGCGTTGCATCGCTTCGCCCAGCACGTCTTGACGAACGGAAGCGCCATAACGCTGCTCAACGATGTTCATCGGTACATGGCCTTTACGGAAGCCATCGATACGAACGCTTTTTGCCGCGTTGATCAGCTCTTTTTTAATAGCCTGCTTGATAGTATCAGCGGGTACAGTAATAGAGAGACGGCGCCCAAGGCCTTGAGTGGTTTCTACTGAAACTTGCATCTTGTTACCTCAAAAAAATCACAGTGCTCGGTCAACTCCGTTCCAAGAACCAGGACGGCTACATTACAGAACCGAGTTTCCTGATGACAGAAGCGTCCCGAAACCATTCCGGAAAAATAAGACGCGACATTATAGCGGCGCAAGCGGAGCGAGTCGAGGAAAGCAAGGCGGCGGCGGCGCGCTAAAACTCACACTTTTACCGATTTGATCGCCAAAAGGCCGCCGAAGCCGACCCGGCCTTCGCTGCATTACGCATCGGCTATGTCGTCGTCAAAAACAGAAACGGCCCGCAGGCCGTTCCAAAATTCGTCTGTAGTAATACCCCAAATCGTGGTCAAAGTTCCACTGATACCACAAATTTAGCCGTCAGGCCAAGGTTCCGGCCCCACGACAAGGCGGAGACGCCGGCACGGTATCCTGCAACCCTTCCCACTCTTTCAGGGTGTAGGTGTGCAACGCCAGCGCATGTACGCCATCCGCCAACTCCTCTGACAGCACGCCGTAAATCGAACGATGCCGCGTCAGGAAGCGTTCGCCAACGAAGCGATCGCTAACCAATACCACCTTGAAATGGCTTTCTGAACCCGCCGGAACGTTATGACGATAACTTTCATCAACGACTTCCAGATACGCGGGCTCAAACGCCGCCCTTAACTTTGCTTCTATTTGCTCGCGAATCATAGGATCTCCTTACTACACCGGCAGAGGACCGCCCCCATCTATTTCAATCTTAGCCGCTTTCGTCCCTTTTAGACCATTCCTCAGGTAAATTTCTCTTTTTTGCGGACAAAAAACGGTCAACATCCGCCGTCGCTTGAGGTTTATCTGATTGAGACGGCCAAAAAAGCATGTTTTTATCAACGGCAGGTAAAAATTTGTCACTCCATTGCGTTCTGCGCTTCCTCCGGCCGGCGGCGATGCTATGATGTCGACAATTTGTTGTTGGCTATCCCGCTCTGATTATTACAGAAAGCTTGCTCAAACCCGCTTCGTTAATCTTGGCAGTTTGCGGCGGCTTAAAATCCATCGAGAATGAGACAGTAACTATGTTAAAAAAACTTTGCCTTCCACTGTTGGCCGCACTGATGCTGGCCGGCTGTGCCACCAGCAGCAACACCCTCAATGTGACGCCGAAGATCGTCCTGCCGCAGCAGGATCCGACCCTGCAGGGCGTGACCATCAGCATTAACGGCGCGGATCAGCGTCAGGACCAGGCGCTGGCGAAAGTGAACCGCGACGGCCAGTTGGTGACGTTGACGCCATCACGCGATCTGCGCTTCTTGCTGCAGGAAGTGCTCGAGAAACAAATGGGCGCACGCGGCTACATGATTGGCGCTGACGGCGCAGTTGATCTGCAAATCGTGGTCAATAACCTGTATGCAGACGTCTCCGAAGGCAACCTGCGCTACAACATCACCACCAAGGCTGATATTTCTATTACCGCCCAGGCCAAAAACGGCAACAAACAGGTGAAAAACTACCGTTCAACCTATAACGTTCAGGGTGCCTTCACGGCAACCAACGAGAAAATCACTAACGCGGTCAACACCGTGTTGGGCGACGTTATTGCCGATATGGCGCAAGACACCAGCGTCAACGACTTCATCAAGCAAAACGCGCGTTAATCCGCGAACGCCTTGTGCCGCCCGAACCATCGGGCGGTGCAGACAGGGAACTCATGTCGAAACAGTATCTGAATATCTTCACCCAGCGTAATTCCGCCATCCTCCTGCTGCTGGGCTTCGCGTCGGGTCTGCCCTTGGCACTGACCTCCGGCACGCTGCAAGCCTGGATGACCGTCGAAAACATCGATCTGAAAACCATCGGCATTTTTTCGCTGGTCGGCCAGGCCTATGTGTTCAAATTCCTCTGGTCGCCCTTTATGGATCGCTACACCCCGCCCTTTCTCGGGCGTCGGCGCGGCTGGCTGCTGATCAGCCAGCTGTTGCTGGTGGTGTCGATTGTGGCGATGGGCTTTATGCAGCCGGCACAGCACCTGTGGTGGCTGGCGGCATTGGCGGTACTGGTGGCGTTCTGTTCTGCGTCACAGGATATTGTTTTTGACGCCTATAAAACCGATCTGCTGAGCGCAGAAGAGCGCGGCACCGGTGCCGCCGTCTCGGTATTGGGTTACCGGCTGGCGATGCTGGTGTCCGGTGGGTTGGCGCTGTGGCTGGCGGACCGCTACTTAGGCTGGCAGTCGACCTATTGGTTGATGGCCGGTTTGATGCTGATCGGTATTGTTGCCACCCTGCTGGCGCCTGAACCCGACGACAGCATTCCGGCACCGCGCACCATGGAGCAGGCGGTAGTCGCTCCGCTGCGTGATTTCTTTGCGCGTAACAATGCCTGGCTGATTTTACTGCTGATCGTGATGTACAAGATGGGTGACGCCTTTGCCGGCAGCCTGAGCACCACCTTCCTGATCCGTGGCGTCGGCTTCGATGCCGGTGAAGTCGGTCTGGTCAACAAAACGCTCGGCCTGTTCGCCACCATCGTCGGCGCGCTGTTTGGCGGCGTGCTGATGCAACGCCTCAGCCTGTTCCGTGCCCTGATGCTGTTCGGCATTCTGCAGGCGGTTTCCAATCTCGGCTATTGGATACTGGCGGTCACCGATAAAAACATCATGACCATGGGCAGCGCCATCTTCCTGGAAAACCTGTGCGGCGGCATGGGCACTGCGGCCTTTGTCGCGCTGCTGATGACGCTGTGCAACAAGTCATTTTCCGCCACCCAGTTTGCCCTGCTGTCGGCATTATCTGCCGTCGGGCGGGTATACGTCGGGCCGATTGCCGGATGGTTTGTTGAAGCACACGGCTGGCCACTGTTCTATTTATTCTCGATCGTTGCCGCGGTGCCTGGTCTTCTGCTGTTGCACCTGTGCCGTCAGACGCTGGAATATACTCAACGCACCGATAACTTCATGCCGCGTACCGAATTCCGCCAGTTTTACCGCTGGGCCTTGCGCCTGCTGACGGTGGGCTGCTCCATGCTGGGCCTGTGGCTGCTCCTGCTTATCACCAATGCGCTCGACTGGACCCTCTTGCCGAACCTGGCCGATCGGTTACTGCAGATGGGCGCCGCGCTGAGTCTGGTAGGTATTGCGATGGGGAGCCTGCTGGACTATCTGGCACTGCGTCGTACCCGACTGGCCTGATCGAGTCGACCGGCCATCGTGCCGGTCGACAAAAACGCATCAGAGTGATGTATTTATTTAGTTAAAAAATATAATTCCTGTCCAAATTATTTTTTTATCCGAGTACGGCGCTCGGAAATAAAATTAAATTCACCTTTAAGACACAATTATTTTACATTAAATAAACCTTTCATTCGTATTTCAAAAAAGCGTTTTCACCTGAAAGATTCATCATACCTTTAGTTTTCCTTAACATACGAATTACCCGGAACGATTCAGCGCGCCAACGCGTTGTTGCCATTAGTAAATTGTCACGTAGCGTGACATCTGTGACACCCTTAACAGAAAGTGTCAACAAGGCGCTGACACTCCCTTAAGCATGTTTACAGTACTGCAACCTTCCCGTAAAATGCCCGCACACATGAAACGACAATAGAGCCTTTGTAATTGAGGTCGTTAGATGAGACTTAAGAAATACAATAAAAGTATTGGGATGTTGTCATTAATTGCCTCCACTGTAATGCTCAGTGGTTGCAATATGGTATTGATGAATCCCAAAGGAGCAATTGGTGTTGAGCAACGGACACTGATTATCACTGCAATCGCATTGATGTTGATCGTGGTGATACCAGTTATCTTTATGGCGTTCGCCTTTGCCTGGAAGTACCGTGCTTCCAACAAAGACGCCAAATACAGTCCGAACTGGTCACATTCCAACAAGATCGAAGCGGTCGTCTGGACCATTCCTATCATTATCATCGCCATCCTGGGCACCATTACCTGGAAGACTACCCACGAACTGGATCCGTTCAAGCCGATTGTCACTGACAAGAAGCCGATGACGATCGAAGTAGTGTCGCTCGACTGGAAATGGCTGTTTATCTACCCGGAACAAGGTATCGCGACGGTTAATGAGCTGGCCTTCCCGAAAGATGTTCCAGTCGAATTCAAGATCACCTCTAACTCGGTAATGAACTCGTTCTTTATTCCTCAGTTAGGTGGGCAGATTTATGCGATGGCCGGGATGCAGACCAAACTGCACCTGATCGGCAATGAAGCAGGCAAATACGACGGTATTTCAAGCAGCTTCAGCGGTCGCGGGTTCTCCGGCATGAAATTCACCGCCATTGTCACCCCAACCGAAGGCGACTTCGATCAGTGGGTTGCCAAGGTGAAAGCATCGTCGAATAACCTAAACGCCACCAGCGACTTTAACAAACTGGCAGAGCCGAGTGAAAACAACCCGGTCGAGTACTTCTCCAGTGTCAAACCGAATTTGTTCAAAGAAACTATTGGCAAATTCATGGGTGATATGGACATGCACAAAGGCGCTACCGCGCACGAAGGTATGGACATGAGCCAGGGTATGGACATGGGTGAACATGCTCACGCCGGAGCCGAGGAATAAACTGATGTTGGGAAAATTAACGATTGATGCGGTTCCGTACCACGAACCGATCATCATGGTCACCGTTGCTGCAATTGTTATTGGGGGCCTGGCACTGCTGGCGCTGATAACCTATTTCGGCAAGTGGAAATGGCTATGGAGCGATTGGTTGACTTCGGTTGACCATAAAAAAATTGGTATCATGTACATCATCGTGGCAATGGTTATGTTGCTGCGTGGTTTCGCCGATGCCATCATGATGCGTAGTCAGCAGGCGCTTGCGTCCGCCGGCGAGGCCGGATTCCTGCCACCGCACCACTACGACCAAATCTTCACCGCCCACGGCGTCATCATGATCTTCTTCATGGCGATGCCTTTCGTGGTCGGTCTGATGAACGTAGTGGTACCTTTGCAAATCGGTGCGCGCGACGTTGCCTTCCCGTTCCTGAACTCCCTGAGCTTCTGGTTCTTCGTGGTGGGCGTAGTGCTGATCAACATCTCTCTGGGGGTTGGTGAGTTCGCGCAAACAGGTTGGCTGGCGTATCCGCCGCTGTCGGGCAAGGAATACAGTCCTGGCGTCGGGGTCGACTACTGGATCTGGAGTCTGCAGATTTCCGGTATTGGTACCCTGTTGACCGGTGTGAACTTCTTCGCCACCATTCTGAAGATGCGTGCTCCTGGCATGCCTCTGATGAAGATGCCGGTGTTCACCTGGGCGGCTCTGTGTACTAACGTCCTGATCATCGTTTCTTTCCCAATTCTGACCGTAACCATCGCGTTGCTGACCCTGGATCGCTATCTGGGCACCCATTTCTTTACCAATGATATGGGCGGCAACATGATGATGTACATCAACCTGATTTGGGCCTGGGGTCACCCAGAGGTGTATATCCTGGTTCTGCCGGTGTTCGGTGTGTTCTCCGAAGTCACCGCGACCTTCTCGAGAAAACGTCTGTTCGGCTATACCTCACTGGTATGGGCAACCATCGCGATTACCGTTCTGTCGTTCATCGTATGGCTGCACCACTTCTTTACCATGGGGTCCGGCGCGAACGTAAACGCCTTCTTCGGTATCGCCACCATGATCATTTCCATCCCTACCGGGGTGAAAATCTTCAACTGGCTGTTCACCATGTACCAAGGCCGCATTCAGCTCAACTCCGCTATGCTGTGGACCATCGGCTTCATCATCACCTTCTCCGTGGGTGGTATGACCGGTGTTCTGTTGGCCGTGCCGGGCGCGAACTTCGTGCTGCACAACAGTCTGTTCCTGATTGCCCACTTCCATAACGTTATCATTGGTGGTGTGGTGTTCGGTTGCTTCGCGGGCCTGACCTACTGGTTCCCTAAATCCTTCGGCTTCACGCTGAACGAAAAATGGGGTATCCGTGCGTTCTGGTTCTGGATCATCGGCTTCTTCGTTGCCTTTATGCCGCTGTATGCTCTGGGCTTTATGGGTATGACTCGTCGTATCAGCCAGAACATCAACCCAGAGTTCCACCCACTGCTGCTGGTAGCGGCTGGCGGCGCGGCTCTGATTGCCTGCGGTATCCTGTGCCAAGTGATTCAGGTGTTCGTCAGCGTGCGTGACCGTGAGCAGAACCGTGACCTGACCGGTGACCCATGGGGTGCTCGTACGCTGGAGTGGTCGACTTCGTCTCCACCGCCGTTCTATAACTTTGCCGTAGTGCCACAGATTCATGACCGTGATGAATTCTGGGACATGAAAGAAAAAGGCGTAGCTTATAAGAAACCGGCTAAATACGAACCGATTCATATGCCGAAGAATACCGGTGCCGGTGTGATTATTGCTGGCTTCAGCCTGGTATTTGGTTTCGCGATGATCTGGGACATCTGGTGGATGGCGATCGCTGCCTTCGTAGGTATGATCGTGACCTGGATTGCCAAGAGCTTCGATGAAGATGTTGATTACTATGTGCAGGTTGATGAGATCGAGCGCATTGAAAACCAACACTATGAACAAATCAGCAAAGCAGGCGTGAAACATGTCAACTGATACTCTGACTAACCATAACGCAGCCCATGCAGAGCATGGGCACCACGACGCAGGAGAGACCAAAGTCTTCGGATTCTGGATCTATCTGATGAGCGACTGTATTTTGTTTGCGAGCTTGTTCGCGACTTATGCAGTACTGGTGAACGGGACCGCTGGCGGTCCCTCTGGCAAAGACATCTTCGATCTGAAGTTTGTCCTGGTTGAAACCTTCCTGCTGTTGTTCAGCTCCATCACCTACGGTATGGCGATGATCGGCATGAACAAAGGCAAGGTTAGCAGCGTTAACACCTGGCTGTTCCTGACCTTCCTGTTCGGTCTGGGCTTCGTTGCGATGGAAATCTACGAATTCCATCACCTGATCGTTGAAGGCTATGGCCCGGATCGCAGTGCGTTCCTGTCCAGCTTCTTCGCGCTGGTTGCGACCCACGGTCTGCACGTAACTACCGGTCTGGTTTGGATCATCATCATGATGATTCAGGTCAGCAAGCGTGGCCTGACCGCAACCAACAAAACCCGTTTGATGTGCCTGAGCCTGTTCTGGCACTTCCTGGACGTGGTCTGGATCTGCGTCTTCACCGTTGTTTACCTGCTGGGGGTTATGTCATGAGTCATTCATCCCATGAAACTTCTCATGGCGGCGCAAGCCACGGTAGCGTCAAGACCTATCTGATCGGCTTTATTCTGTCGATCATCCTGACGGTGATTCCATTTGCGATGGTGATGAGCGGTACCGCCTCTCACTCAACCATCCTGGCGGTTGTTGTTGGCATGGCAGTGATTCAGGTCGTCGTTCACCTGATTTACTTCCTGCACATGAATACCTCATCGGAAGAGCGCTGGAACCTGGTGGCATTGCTGTTCACCGCTATGATCATCGGTATCGTTGTTGTGGGTTCACTCTGGATTATGTACAACCTCAACATCAATATGATGGTCAGTTAAGAGTCGAGCTGCACGTGATGATTAAGCAATACCTGCAAGTAACTAAACCAGGAATTATTTTCGGCAATTTAATTTCTGTCGTCGGGGGATTCCTGTTGGCTTCCAAAGGAAGCATCGACTATCCCCTGTTTCTCGCCACCCTGGTGGGTGTCTCGTTGGTTGTCGCTTCGGGCTGTGTGTTTAACAACTACATTGACCGCGACATCGACAAGAAAATGGAGAGAACGAAGAATCGGGTGCTGGTAAAAGGCCTGATCGCGCCGAGTGTAAGCCTGGTTTACGCTACCGCCCTGGGTATTGCGGGCTTTGCGTTGCTGTATATTGGCGCCAACCCGCTGGCCATGTGGCTGGCGGTGATGGGCTTTGTGGTTTATGTCGGCGTCTACAGCCTGTACATGAAACGCCACTCGGTATATGGCACGCTGATCGGCAGCTTGTCGGGCGCTGCACCACCGGTTATCGGTTACTGTGCGGTCACCAACGAGTTCGATGCCGGTGCGTTGATCCTGCTGGCTATCTTTAGCCTGTGGCAGATGCCGCATTCCTATGCGATTGCCATCTTCCGCTTTAAAGATTACCAGGCGGCCAACATTCCGGTACTGCCTGTCGTCAAAGGCATCTCGGTGGCGAAGAACCACATCACCGTCTACATCGTGGCGTTTATGGTTGCTACGCTGATGCTGACTTTGGGCGGCTACGCCGGCTACAAATACCTGATCGTCGCTGCGGCGGTGAGCGTTTGGTGGCTGGGGATGGCGCTGCGTGGTTACAAAGCCGAAAATGACAGCGTTTGGGCACGCAAACTGTTTGTGTTCTCGATTGTTGCCATTACCTCGCTCAGCGTGATGATGTCTATCGACTTCAGCGCTTCGGCCTCGCCGGAAACCTTGATGACTTACGTCTGGTAAGCCAAATCGTCTGTGAATGGGCCGCTTAGCGGCCCATTAAATTGATGACAAACACCCGAAAAACGTGGTTTTCGGATGTTTGGGGCAAGGCAGAGATATAATCCTTTGTTTCTATTAGTACTCAATGCATTACTACTAGCTACTGAGGTCTTTGTCCGCTATCTATGGGCCGCTTAGCGGCCCATTTTATTTGTCTCGCAGAAAAACCGACGAACTGTAATATCTGCTAAACAACATTAGATTTACCCCCCCTGCCCTTCACACTAAAATGACGCAGTTTTAACAGAAGCTATCCCATCAGGCGTTATCACCGATAACCTGACGGAATGGCTTTTAATGAGGTTTTAATGAACGATAATGCAATGACCCCGCTGGAACGACGGGCGACCTGGGGATTAGGAACGGTATTCTCACTGCGCATGCTCGGCATGTTTATGGTGCTGCCGGTACTGACCACCTACGGTATGGCGTTGAACGGCGCCAGCGAAACGCTGATCGGTATCGCCATTGGCATTTACGGCCTGGCGCAAGCGGTGTTCCAAATTCCCTTCGGCCTGATTTCCGACCGCATCGGCCGCAAGCCGCTGATTGTCGGTGGGCTGTTGATCTTCGCGCTGGGTAGCGTGATCGCCGCCGCCACCGACTCCATCTGGGGGGTAATCCTCGGCCGGGCATTGCAAGGTTCCGGCGCTATCGCCGCGGCGGTAATGGCTCTGCTGTCTGATTTGACCCGGGAACAGAACCGTACCAAAGCGATGGCATTCATCGGCGTCAGCTTCGGTATTACCTTCGCCATCGCCATGGTGGTAGGCCCGATAGTCACCCACGCTTTTGGCCTGCATGCGCTGTTCTGGATGATTGCCGTGCTGGCATTGGCCGGTATCGTCATCACCCTGTCGGTCGTGCCTTCCGCCAGCAGCCACGTGCTGAACCGCGAATCCAGTATAGTCCGTGGCAGTTTCAGCAAGGTGTTGAGCAATTCCCGCCTGCTGAAACTGAATTTCGGCATCATGTGCCTGCACATCTTGTTGATGTCCAGCTTCGTGGCACTGCCATTAGCAATGGAAAAAGCCGGTTTGGCGCCCAGCGAACACTGGATTGTCTATCTGGTCACCATGCTGGTGTCTTTCGCCGCCGTAGTGCCGTTTATCATCTATGCCGAAAAGAAGCGCCGCATGAAGCAGGTGTTTATGGGCTGCGTGGCGGTATTGTTCTGTGCTGAAGTGCTGCTGTGGCTGTCTGGCGCGCATCTTTGGGGCATTATTGCCGGCGTTCAGTTGTTCTTTATGGCGTTCAACGTGATGGAAGCGATCCTGCCTTCCCTGATCAGTAAAGAGTCGCCGGCGGGCTATAAAGGCACGGCCATGGGGGTTTACTCCACCAGCCAGTTTATCGGCGTGGCAATTGGCGGCAGCCTGGGTGGCTTTCTGTACGGCCTGCAGGGCGCGGGATTGGTCTTTATCGCCGGGGCAGTTTTAGCCGCCATCTGGTTTATGGTCAGCAGCACCATGCAGGAACCGCCGTACGTGAGCAGCCTGCGTATTACGCTGTCGGAACTGGCAGTGAAAGACTCGGCGTTGGAAAGCCGCCTGAAGGCCCAGCCGGGTGTAGCAGAAGCGATTGTGGTGCCGGAAGAGCGCAGCGCCTACGTAAAGGTCGATACCAAGCAAACCAACCGCGGTCAGTTGGAAGCGCTGGTGAATTCGCTGTAAAGAAAAGGGCCGGCAAGCCGGCCCCCAGATTGCTGATAAAGTCCTTTGCAGTTAAAAGTCCTGACCTTGGGGCTAATAAAAACAAAGGATTATATCTTCTGATTTACCCCAAACATCCGAAAACCACGTTTTTCGGGTGTTTGTCATCAGACTAAGGGCCGGCAAGCCGGCCCCATCAATATATTCTTCTTGGCGAAAGGATCAGTCGCGGAAGTTTTTGAACTGGAAAGGCTGCCCCAGATCGGCACCGCGCACCAGCGCCATCACGCCCTGCAGGTCGTCGCGTGATTTACCGGTTACCCGTACTTCATCCCCTTGGATTTGCACCTGAACTTTCAGCTTGCTGTCTTTGATCAGCTTGACGATTTTCTTCGCCTGGGCGGCTTCAATACCCTGCTTCAGCTTGGCTTCCACACTGTAGGTTTTACCGCTGTGGGTCAGCTCCTCGGGGATCTCCAGCGCGCCGCCGTCAATGCTGCGCTTGCTGAGTTTTTCACGCAGAATATCGAGCAACTGCTGCACCTGAAAATCAGATTCGCTGGCAACCTTGATGCTTTCGTTTTTTTCGTTCAGCTCAAAGCTGGCCGGCACGTTACGGAAATCCCAACGGGTGCCAAGATCGCGCGTGGCGTTCTCAACGGCGTTACGTACTTCTTGCATATCAATTTCGGAAACAATGTCGAAAGATGGCATACTTCTTCCTCCTGAATTAGAGCCTAATGCGATAGGCGATTTCGATGCCGAGCATGATAACCGCTTTAGCGCCTCAGACAAAATTTGCCGGCCCCGCCGCGCAGCAGAAAAGTCTATAATTATAGGATAGATACTGGGCGTTCTTCCCGTTACCCCAAGGAGTCTGGATGAAAATAACTGTTCTTGGTTGCGGCGCGCTCGGACAGCTGTGGCTCTCCCGGCTTTATCAGCAGGGCCATGACGTACAGGGATGGTTACGAGTACCGCAACCCTTTTGCGCAGTGAACGTCATTGAGCCTGAAGGCCTCTCGTTCAACCGTAATTTGCCCACCAACGATCCTGAACATCTGGCCCAGAGCGAACTGTTGCTGGTCACGCTAAAAGCCTGGCAAGTCTCTGGGGCGGTTAGCGCCCTGCTGCCGAAGCTGCACCCGCGTTGCGCCATCCTGCTGCTGCATAACGGCATGGGCACGCAGGACGAACTGCCGCCGAACAACCAGCCGATACTGCAGGGTACCACCACCCATGCGGCACGCCATGACGGCAGCACTATTATCCATGTTGCCGGCGGCACCACCCATATAGGCCCGACATCTCCGGCGGCGACTTCGCTCAGCCACCTGGCGGAAGTGCTGCATCAGGCACTGCCTGACGTCGCCTGGCATAACAACATTGCCTCGGCGAACTGGCGCAAACTTGCGGTCAACTGTGTGATCAACCCGCTAACTGCCCTGTATAACTGCCGCAATGGCGATTTGCAGCGCTATCCGGAACAAATTGAGGCCATCTGCCGTGAAGTCGCCGGCGTGATGGCGATGGAGGGTTACCATACCTCCTGCGAAGGCTTACAGCAGTATGTGATGGAGGTGATCCAGAGCACTGCGGACAACGTCTCTTCGATGCTGCAAGATATCCGCACTCAGCGGCATACCGAGATCGACTACATTACAGGCTATCTGCTGCGTCGCGCACGCAGCCACGGCGTGACTCTGCCGGAGAACGCGCGACTGTTTGAATTGATTAAGCGAAAGGAAAATGAATATGAGCGTATCGGCGCTGGTCTGCCTGGCACCTGGTAGCGAAGAAATCGAAGCCGTCACCACGATAGATCTGTTGGTTCGGGCGGGCATAAAAGTCACTACAGCCAGCGTAGCCGGCGATGGCGACCTGACCATTGTCTGCTCACGCGGCGTCAAGCTGCTGGCAGATGCGGCGCTGGTGTCCATTGTCGATGATCCCTTCGACGCGATAGTGCTGCCCGGCGGCCTGAAAGGTGCCGAGTGTTTCCGCGACAGCCCGCTGCTGGTGGAGAAAGTGCGTCAGATGCATCTGCAGGGCAATATCGTCGCCGCCATTTGTGCCGCACCCGCGCTGGTGCTGCAACATCACGATCTGTTCCCCGTCGGCAATATGACCGGCTTCCCGGGGCTGAAAGAACAGATCCCGGCCGATAAATGGATGGAACGACGTGTGGTATACGACGCGCGCGTTAATCTGCTCACCAGCCAGGGGCCGGGAACTTCGATGGAGTTTGCGCTGAAGCTGATTGATCTACTGCTGGGGAAAGCCAAAGCGGCGGAGATTGCCGCTCAACTGGTCTTGATTCCGGGGATGTACGACTTTCGCGATTAAATCACAGGGGCGGTTTACCCGCCCCTGGATTGATTACGGACGGTAAACCTTGACGTTGCTGTAGCCCTGCTCCAGCAAATACAGCGCCTGCAAGCGGCTCATCACGCCACGCTCACAGTACAGCAGGTAGGTTTTGCTCTGGTCCAAATCGCCAAACTGGGTGCTGAGTTTATAGAACGGCAGCGGTTTCACCTCAACCTGATCCAGCTTCAGCGGCTTGTCTTCCTGCTCGTCATTAGAACGAATATCCAGAATCACCTCGTCAGCGCCAAACGCCGCCACGGTTTCCACTTCGGTAACCTGTTCCTGCGTCTGCTCGGCGATGGTGCGGATGTCCACGTTCTTGGCTTCGCTGACCACGCGATCGAGAATGCTGAAGTCAAAGTGGGCTTCTTCTTCTTCGATTTTGGCTTTGACCGCCTTCACCGTCGGGCTTTTCGAGATCACGCCGCAGTATTCCGGCATAGTCTTGGCGAAGTCTTCGGTGCCAATCTCACGCGCCACTTTGATGATGTGCTCTTTGTCGTGGGAGATCAGCGGACGCAGAATCAGCGTATCGGATGCGTTGTCGATCAAACGCAGGTTAGTCAGCGTTTGGCTGGAAACCTGTCCCAGCGCCTCACCGGTCACCAGAGCCTGCACGCCGTAACGCTCCGCTATCTGTGAAGCGGCGCGCACCATCATGCGCTTAAGCACCACGCCCATTTGACCGTCTTCGACCTTCTCGAGGATCTCGCCGACCACAGGTTCAAAATCGATGGCGATAAAGCGCACCTTGTGCGAACTGGCAAAACGGTTCCACAGGTAGTGAGCCACCTGCCGCACGCCAATTTCATGCGCGGCGCCGCCCAGGTTGAAGAAGCAATAATGTACGCGGCAACCACGGCGCATCAGCATATAGCTGGAAACGCCCGAGTCGAAACCACCGGAAATCAGCGACAGCACGTCTTCCTGAGTGCCCACCGGGTAACCGCCAATGCCTTCACGGCGGGCTTTGACCAGCATCAGCTTGTCGTCTTCGATTTCCAGGTTAACCGTCACTTGCGGGTGCGACAGTTTAACGCGCGCGCTCTCAATGTGCTGGTTCAGACCGCCACCGACGTAACGCTCAACGTCCTGCGAATTGAAGTCCTGCTTGCCGCGGCGCTTTACGCGCACGCAGAAAGTTTTCCCCTGCAGTTGCTCGCGGTAGGCTTCCAGCGTCTGCTCGAAAATATGGTGGATATCGGTATATTCGCGGTCTTCCACTTCCAGAATGTGATGAATGCCGGGAATGCGCGTTAACGCGTCGGCAATTACCGGCCGCTGGTTTTCATCTTTGGCGCGAACTTCGATATGATCCCAGTGACGGACGACCGCCAGTGTTTCATCATACTGCTTCAGGACGTTACGGATACTGGTCGAGAGGATCTTGATAAAGCGCAAGCGCACAGATTGGCTCTTGATGGTGATTTCCGGGAACAATTTAATGATAAACTTCATGGCGGTCTTTATTGTCAGAATTACGAGGGAAAAGGATTTACAATGTATATGCGATTGATAAAACCCACGGGGTTGCCGAATGTTTTATCAATCGCATTTGCGGCGCAGAGTATATCACTATCTGGTGAGCCTCGGTGCACAAAACCACACATGCGCGCCATGATTTGCCAATCAAGATCCGCTAGGATAGGCTCTGGCGCCACTGTTCACATGATGATGTAAAAAGAAAATTATGCCGAAAAAACCTGCACAATCAGACAGTACAGAGCAAAACGTCAGCTTTGAGAGCTCCCTCAGCGAGCTGGAAAACATCGTGACGCGTCTGGAATCGGGTGAGTTACCGCTGGAAGACGCGCTGAATGAATTCGAACGCGGCGTGCAGTTGGCGCGTCAGGGCCAGCAGAAGCTGCAGCAGGCGGAGCAGCGCGTACAAATTTTGCTTAACGACAGCGCCGATGATGCTACGCTGACGCCTTTCACACCGGATGCCGAGTAATCACCATGTCCGTAACTGTCCAACAGACCGCTTTTTCTGACCAGTTGCAGGCCTTGCGCCAGCGGGCCGACCGCACGCTGCTGGATTTTATCGCACCGTTGCCATTCAACGATGGCAATATGGTGGCGGCAATGCGTCACGGTGCACTGCTTGGCGGGAAACGCCTGCGTCCGTTTCTGGTGTACACTACCGGGCAGATGTTTGGCGTATCACTGAATAATTTGGATGCTCCCGCAGCTGCGGTAGAATGCATTCACGCCTACTCGCTGATCCATGACGACTTGCCGGCCATGGACGACGACGATCTGCGTCGCGGTCAGCCAACCTGCCACATCAAATTTGGCGAGGCCAATGCCATTCTTGCCGGAGATGCATTGCAAACGCTGGCATTCACCATTCTGGCCGATGCCGACATGCCCGACGTGGCGCTGCGCGATCGGTTGGCGATGGTTTCCGAGCTGGCCACCGCCAGCGGCGTTGCCGGCATGTGCGGTGGGCAATCGCTGGATCTGGAAGCCGAAGATAAGCAGATAGGTCTGGAAGCGTTGGAACAGATCCATCGCCACAAAACCGGCGCGTTAATTCGCGCAGCAGTTCGCCTTGGGGCTCTGGCCGCCGGTGAACCCGGCCGTAAAGCGCTGCCGCAGCTTGACCGATACGCCGCCGCGATAG
Organism: Serratia sp. BIGb0234; assembly: GCF_024809915.1. Lineage (NCBI taxonomy): Bacteria > Pseudomonadati > Pseudomonadota > Gammaproteobacteria > Enterobacterales > Yersiniaceae > Serratia > Serratia sp. BIGb0234. The sequence goes on along the minus strand of NZ_JANUEI010000006.1, from coordinate 190,887 downwards.
GCCTGGCTTTTCAGGTGCAGGATGATATTTTGGACGTGGTCGGCGAAACCGAAAAAATCGGTAAACGCCAGGGGGCGGACCAGCAACACGGAAAGAGCACCTATCCAGCTTTGCTCGGGCTTGACAGCGCGAAAGCAAAAGCGTGGGATCTCTATCAGGAAGCTTTAGCTGCATTAGACACTTTGGCAGCACAATCTTATAACACAGCGCCATTGCGAGCGTTAGCCAGCTTCATTATTGAACGCGACAATTAACGTGTGACGTTAACTCCTCTGATATGAGTATCGAATGAGTCTTGATATAGCCAAATACCCGACCCTGGCGCTAGCGGAAAATCCCGATGAACTCCGTTCGCTGCCGAAAGAGAGCCTGCCGAAACTGTGTGACGAACTTCGGCAATACCTGCTGGACAGCGTCAGCCGTTCCAGCGGCCACTTTGCCTCCGGGCTGGGAACCGTCGAACTGACGGTGGCGTTGCACTATGTGTACCACACCCCCTTCGATCATCTGGTGTGGGACGTGGGTCATCAGGCTTACCCGCATAAAATTTTGACCGGTCGCCGCGACAAGATCTCCACCATTCGCCAGAAAAATGGCCTGCACCCTTTCCCATGGCGTGCGGAAAGTGAGTATGACGTGTTGTCGGTTGGTCACTCCTCGACTTCGATCAGCGCCGGTCTCGGCATGGCGGTAGCTGCAGCTCGCGAAGGCAAAAACCGCCGTACGGTTTGCGTTATCGGCGATGGCGCCATCACCGCCGGTATGGCATTTGAAGCCATGAACCACGCCGGTGACATCGATCCGGATATGCTGGTGGTGCTTAACGACAATGAAATGTCGATTTCGGAAAACGTCGGTGCGCTGAACAATCATCTGGCGCAGCTGCTGTCCGGCAAGCTTTACTCCACCCTGCGTGAGGGCGGTAAAAAAGTGCTGTCCGGCCTGCCGCCAATCAAAGAGCTGGTCAAGCGTACCGAAGAACACCTGAAAGGCATGGTCGTGCCGGGCACGCTGTTCGAAGAGCTGGGCTTTAACTACATTGGCCCGGTCGACGGCCATGACGTTCAGGGACTGGTCGCTACCTTGAAGAACATGCGTGACCTGAAAGGCCCACAACTGCTGCATATCATGACCAAAAAGGGCCGTGGGTACGCACCGGCAGAAAAAGACCCGATCAGCTTCCACGCGGTACCCAAATTCGATCCGGCCAGCGGTACCCTGCCGAAAAGCGCCGGCGGCCTGCCGACCTATTCAAAAATCTTTGGCGATTGGCTGTGCGAAACCGCCGCCAAGGACAGCTCACTGATGGCGATTACCCCGGCAATGCGTGAAGGCTCGGGCATGGTGCAATTCTCCCGCGACTATCCGCAGCAATATTTTGACGTAGCGATCGCAGAACAGCACGCGGTGACCTTCGCTGCCGGGTTGGCGATTGGCGGCTACAAGCCGGTGGTGGCGATTTACTCCACCTTCCTGCAGCGCGCTTACGATCAACTGATCCACGACGTCGCGATTCAAAATTTGCCGGTGATGTTTGCCATCGATCGCGGCGGTATTGTCGGCGCTGACGGCCAGACTCACCAGGGTGCGTTCGATCTGTCATTCATGCGCTGTATCCCGACTATGGTGATCATGACGCCAAGTGATGAGAACGAATGCCGCCAAATGCTCTACACCGGTTATCACTATAACGAAGGCCCAAGCGCCGTACGTTACCCTCGCGGTACCGGTACCGGCGCGCCGCTGGAACCTCTTAGCGCGCTGCCGATCGGCAAAGGCGTTGTCCGCCGTGAAGGTGAAAAACTGGCGATCCTGAACTTCGGCACCTTGCTGCCGGAAGCTGCGCAGGTGGCGGAAGCGCTCAATGCCACGCTGGTGGATATGCGCTTCGTAAAACCGCTGGACGAACAGCTGGTGCTGGAGCTGGCAGCCAGCCATGACGCGCTGGTCACGCTGGAAGAAAACGCCATTATGGGCGGTGCCGGTAGCGGTGTTAACGAGTTGCTGATGGCCAAGCGTCGCGCTATCCCGGTACTGAATATCGGCCTGCCGGACAGCTTTATCTCACAAGGCAGCCAGGAAGAGGTGCGTGTCGATCTGGGTCTGGATGCCGCAGGGATACAGCGGAAGATTGAGGTCTGGCTGGCGCAATAATTTTCGCGCCTGATTTGACCGACGCCTCCGCATTGCGGGGGCGTTTTCATTTGCCTCGCCCGAAAACCCGCTACAGTTAAAGTTCTGTGCTGATACCGGGAGAAAAGCATGAAGTATCTGAAACTGGGCAATACCGACCTGAACGTTTCCCGCATCTGCCTCGGCTGCATGACCTACGGTGAACCCGACCGTGGCAACCATGCCTGGACGCTACCGGAAGAAAGCAGTCGCCCGCTGCTGAAACAGGCGCTGGATGCCGGCATCAACTTCTTCGATACCGCCAACAGTTACTCAGATGGCAGCAGCGAAGAGATCGTCGGCCGGGCGCTGCGCGATTACGCTCGCCGTGACGAAGTAGTGCTCGCCACCAAAGTCTATTTCCCGATGAGCAATCTCGAGTCTGGGCTATCGCGCGCTAAAATCATGCAGTCCATCGACGATAGCTTGCAGCGACTGGGCACCGACTACGTTGATCTGTTGCAGATCCACCGTTGGGACTATGAAACGCCGCTGGAAGAAACGCTGGAAGCGCTGCATGAGGTGGTGAAGGCCGGCAAGGCGCGTTATATCGGCGCGTCTTCGATGTACGCCTGGCAGTTCGCCAAGGCACTTTATACCGCCGATCTGCACGGCTGGACGCGTTTTGTCAGCATGCAGGATCAGTACAACCTGATCCAGCGGGAAGAAGAGCGAGAGATGCTGCCGCTGTGCGCCGCCGAGGGTATCGCGGTACTGCCCTGGAGCCCGCTGGCTCGTGGGCGCCTGACCCGCCCATGGGGTGAAACCACCGCGCGGCTGGTGTCCGATCAGGTCGGCAAAAACTTGTACGATGAAACCGAAGGCATTGACGCCATCATCGCCGAACGCGTGGCAAGCATTGCGCAAGAACGCGGCGTATCTCGGGCGCAAATCGCTCTGGCATGGCTATTGAGCAAGCCGGTCGTCAGTGCGCCAATCATCGGCGCATCACGTCATGAACATCTGGAAGACGCGGTCGCTGCCGTCGATCTTGAATTAACACCGGAAGAGATAGCCGAGCTGGAAACGGCTTATGTGCCGCATCATGTGACAGGATTTGAATAGTACAGTGAGTATCAAGGGCGCAGCATGATGAACTGCGCCCTTGTCATCAGAACAGCCCGGCAGGCCAGTGATGACCAATCAGGTAGATGATACCGGCGGAAATCACCCCGGCGACGATGTCGTCGATCATAATCCCCATGCCACCGTGCACGTTGCGATCGAACCAACGGATCGGCCACGGCTTCCACATATCCAGAATGCGGAAAATCACAAAGCCTGCGGCAACCCATTGCCAGTCGTTGACCGGCAACGCCATCAGCGTGATCCACATCCCGACAAATTCGTCCCAGACGATGCTGCCGTGATCATGGACCTTCATATCTTTGGCCGTCTGGTGGCACAAATAAACGCCGATGCAGATGCTGAACATCACCAGCAGCGAATAGAGTTGCCACGGCAGTTGGATCAACAACAACCAGAACGGGATTGCCGCCAGCGACCCCATGGTGCCCGGTACCACCGGTGACAAACCGCTGCCGAAGCCGGTTGCCAACAGGTGCCACGGATTGCTCATCCGCAAGCGACGTGTTGCTTCATCCATGTTACGCCTGCCCTTCGCTGAAATGATCGAAACCGTGCCATGGCAGCTCAACCGCTTCATCGTTGCGATAGAACTTGATGCCTTCCGAAAGCGGGCCAATCTGACCAATGCAGGTGTAATCCGCGCCCAAATGGCTCAACGCCACTTCCAACGCGCCGCGATTGATCTCCGGTACGGTGAAGCACAGCTCGTAATCCTCTCCGCCGGTCAACGCCCAGCGTAACGCCTGTTCAGCATCGGTGTGGCTGCTTAGCGCCTGCGACAGCGGCAGCTCATCCAAATTGATGCGCGCACCGCACTCGGAGGCTTTCAATACGTGCTTCAGATCGGAAATCAGACCGTCCGAAATATCAATCGCCGAGCTGGCCAGATCGCGCAGCGCCTGCCCTTGCAGCACCCGCGGCTGGGGCCGCAGATGGCGCCCAATCAGGTAATCGCGAGCGTCAGCGTCCGCCACCTGCAGGCGATCCTGCAAAACAGCCAACCCGGCGGCACTGTCACCCAGCGTACCGGTGGTGTAGATCCAATCGCCAATACGTGCGCCGCCACGGGTCAACGCCCGGCCGGCCGGGATCAGACCGTGGATCGTCAACGTCATGCTCAATGGGCCGCGCGTGGTATCGCCGCCAATCAACTGCATGCCGTAATAATTAAGTTGTTCGAATAGACTGTCGCTGAACGCCTTCAACCAGGGCTCATTCACTTCCGGCAGGGTTAATGCCAGTGAAAGCCAGGCTGGATCCGCGCCCATAGCCGCCAGATCGCTCAGGTTAACTGCCAACGCTTTGTAACCGAGATCGGCCGGATCGATGTCCGGCAGGAAGTGAACGCCCGAAACCAGGGTATCGGTACTGACGGCCAAAAGCTGTTTTTCTGCCACTGTCAGGAGTGCGCAGTCATCTCCAATGCCCAACTGTACGTCCCGGCGCAGACTCTTAAACCGGTCAAAATAGCGGGCAATGAGGTCAAATTCGCCACATGCCATGGTCGATGTTCCAATAGAAGAAATTAAGGCCGGGGATACCGGCCTTAATTTTTTATTTTTTCTTGCGGATGCTTGGTGCTGCTTTATCCAGCACGCCATTCACAAACTTGTGGCTGTCTTCAGCGCCGAAGGTTTTCGCCAGCTCGATCGCTTCATTGATAGCAACCTTGTACGGCACGTCCTCACGCATTTTCAGCTCAAACAGCGCAATGCGCAGAACGGCTCTTTCCACCTGGCCCAGCTCTTCGAGCTGACGCGACAGGTAAGGTGCCATCAGGCCATCCAGCAGACCTGCATTCACCGCCACGCCGGACAGCAGCTCCCGAAAATAGGCGATGTCCACATCTTTGACATCTTGCTCCGTCAGGAACTGGTGTTCAACATCGGCAATGTCATTTTTAGACAACTGCCAAGAGTAAAGCGCTTGAACAGCGCACTCACGAGCGCGGCGACGAGCAGCAGGTTTCACGGAATTCCCCTTAACTAAATTCAGGCTTTAATAGCTTTGATAACATTAATCATTTCAAGTGCGGTCAGAGCAGCTTCAGCACCCTTGTTGCCCGCTTTGGTGCCGGCACGTTCGATAGCCTGTTCGATGCTCTCGGTTGTCAGCACGCCAAAGGCAACCGGGATTTCAGTGTTCAGAGAAACACTGCCCAGGCCGGAGCTGGCTTCGCCCGCGACATATTCGAAGTGCGCGGTGCCCCCACGGATAACGGTGCCCAGTGCAATAACCGCATCGTATTTGCCGGTGTTAGCCAGCACGCGTGCAGTCAGCGGCAGCTCGTAAGCGCCCGGGACCCAGACAACGGTGATGTTGTCGTCAGCAACCTGGCCAATGCGCTTGAGTGCATCGATAGCACCTTGCAGCAGGCTGTCGTTGATGAAATTGTTAAAACGTGCAATTGCGATCGCCACACGGGCATTTGGAGTAGCAACAACACCTTCGATAACTTTCATGGGCTTTCCTTAAAAATGGGTTCAATACCCCGCAGGGGGGCGGATTCTATCACATTCTTTATCTGCCTGCGCGGGCGGTTTTGTAAAACGCTGACCGCCCCGGCTCGCGGGCATTAAATTCAGTATTTTGCCTTCAACCGCAGCCGCAAATCGGGGCCAATTTGCCGTACTTCGCTGAAAACAAACTCCGGCGCATCGGCCAGACGCTCAAGGCCCGGCAGTTGACACAGACCGCGGCCATTATCGCCCAACAGTTTTGGCGCGATGTACAAAATGAGCTCATCGACCAGCCCCGCCTGCAGCAAGGCACCGGCGAGCTGTGCACCGGCCTCTACCCAGATCGAGTTCACCTGGCGTTTCGCCAGTTGCATCATCATCACCACCAGATCGACTCCGCCGCCGTGCGCCGGAAACGTCAGTTGCTCGACGTCCTGCGGCCAGGTTTGAGCGTCCGCCTGCAGGCGTGCCAACCAGGTTGCACCCGGCTGATTAACCACCCGATGCTGAGGCGTGACGCGATTTTGGCTGTCGAGGATAATGCGCAACGGCTGGCGCAGGTTTTCACGCAGATAAATGCTTTGAGTTTCGGCGTCCAGCTCATCCCAACGAACCGTCAGTGACGGATCATCAGCCAGCACCGTAGCGCTGGTGCTGAGAATCGCGGCGCTTTGCGCCCGCAACCGCTGCACGTCCTGACGCGCCTGCTCAGAGGTGATCCATTGGCTTTCGCCAGAGGCCATTGCCGTGCGCCCATCCAGCGAGGCACCCAGCTTCAGTTGTACATATGGGAAGCCGGTGCGCATGCGCTTGAGGAAGCCAAGATTCACCGCCTCGGCTTCGGCCAGCATCACACCGTGGCGTACGTCCAGCCCGGCCTGCTGCAGCTTATACAGACCACGACCGGCGACCTGCGGATTAGGATCTTGCATCGCCGCAACCACACGGGTAATGCCGGCGGCGACCAATGCATCGGCACAAGGCGGCGTGCGGCCATGGTGGCTACACGGCTCCAACGTGACGTAAGCCGTGGCACCACGGGCTTTTTCGCCCGCCATGCGCAACGCATGCACTTCCGCATGGGGTTCACCGGCGCGCAAATGGTAGCCTTCGCCGACGATTTCGCCATCGCGCACAATCACGCAGCCGACGTTAGGGTTAGGTGCCGTAGTAAAACGCCCCAGCCGCGCCAGTTCGAAGGCGCGCGCCATATACAATTCGTCGTTATGCATCAAAGCTCCCTTAGTCCTGCAGACGGGCGATCTCTTCGCCGAATTCGCGGATATCTTCAAAGCTGCGATAAACCGAGGCAAAGCGAATATAGGCCACTTTATCCAGCTTTTTCAGCGCATCCATCACCAGGTTGCCCACCAGTTTAGTCGGCACTTCACGCTCGCCGGTGGCGCGCAGTTGGGATTTAATGTGGTTAATCGCGTTTTCCACGTCATCGGAGCTGACCGGGCGCTTTTCCAACGCTTTCAGCATGCCGCGACGCAGTTTGTCTTCGTTGAAGGGCTCGCGAACTTCATCGCTTTTTATGACCCGCGGCATCACCAGTTCAGCCACTTCAAAGGTGGTGAAACGTTCATTACAAACCAGACATTGGCGGCGACGGCGCACCTGCGAACCATCACCCACCAGGCGAGAATCAATGACTTTGGTATCAACGGCGGCGCAGAAAGGGCAATGCATAACACGTCCTGATAAACGTTTTCATAGTTAAGAACAGTTTACCCCGAAGTGCGGTCACAACAAAGGCCGCCGGTTATTTGTTGCGAGCCCCTCTTCGAAATAGCGCCCCAAAAGGCGACGAACATGACTTTCCCCACCAGGCGGGCTAAGCTGATATCAGGAGATGTTGAATAGGAAATACCCGCCATGACAACCCGTTACCCCAAAATTTGCCTGCTCAGCGCACTGGTTCTGCTGGCCGGATGCGCACAAACTCGCGAAGTGCCGAAGCTGCGTAACCAGGTGGTTGAACTGAATCAGAAACTCACCATCCTGACCAATCAGGCCACGGCGCTGGAACAGCAAAACCAGCTGAATCAGAACTCCACCAGCGGCGTCTATCTGGTGCCTGCTGCCAATAATGCCGCCCGTCTGCACAGCAATCTCGGCGAACTGAGCGTGTCACTTAGCCACGTAAAAACCGAGGCTAACGGCGCCCAGGCCTTGTTGCACGTTCGCACCTTGTCACAAGCCTCCTTGCCTGCGTTCAAGGCGGTAGTGGAATGGGGCCAGCTAGATGCGGCCACCGGTAAACCGCTGACGGCCGATGCGCTTTCACAACCTATCGCCACCGCGGACTCGCTGCTGCCAAAAACAGAATACAGCTTTGAGCTGCGTTTCAGCGGCCTGACGCCAGAGCAATTAGGCTATGTGCGACTGCACAGCGTAGAGCCCACTACGGCCGCCGTCCCTCAGCACTAAGCTTTTGAATGCCCACTCCCGGCCTTGACCGAGCGTGGGCCTACCGCTTAGCTCAACCGCTGCAGCCTTGCCGGCAACCCCTGGCGCACCGCCGCGCCGCTGACCCAATCCAGCCAGCTATTGCTGATTTCGCGGGTCGGATCGGGCAAACCGAGGTCGTTGAGATTAATGCCGGCGGCAATGCGTGCATCCGCGGCCAACGGTTGACCATCCAGTGTGTGCGTCCGCGCGCCCATCTCACGATGGCCATAACCATGCTCAATAGCAATTACGCCAGGCATCACACCATCCAGCAGGCTGATCTGGGCTTCGACGCTGCCTCCCGGAGTCTGCAACCTGACCCGATCGCCATGCCGCAGCGCATAGCGTCGCGCATCGGCCGGATTCAGCGCCACCAGATTGACCGGTTTCACCGCACGCAAGCGATCGATCGATGCCGTAGAGCTGCTCATCAGATGCGATTTGAACGACATCAAACGGAACGGCCATGCCTCTGGCGGATAGTGCTCCCCGACATCAGAGCCGTCGGCAAAACGCGGCGGGTAATAGGTCGGACAGCCGCTATAGCGTTCTCCGGTCATCGCATGGCGGTGGCGGGCCACCTCTTCATTCCAGATATTCAATCCCTTTTTCCACTGCGGGCCGGTTTCATCGCCACGCCAGGCCTGCTCATAAGGCGCAAAACGCCCACCGCGCGCCAGCAGATAGCCCACACGCAGTCGCTCATCCGCTTTCAACACGCTATCCAACGCCGGTTGCAGGCGATCGACCCCGGTCAATCGCAGCTCGCTTTCCGCTGCCTCGGGCAGCGGTTCACCGGCAAAGGCCACGTTGGCCGCCGCCCGCAGATAATAATCTTCGGCATTGTGGAGCCCGAAGCGGTTACCCTGTGGATCCTGCAATGCGCCGTCGCCAAAGCCCGGTAACCCCAGAGCTTTAGACAGCGCAATGACAAAGCTCTCCAGCGCCACCGGCTGCCCATCGGCCGTTTTCGCCGTACGTGACGGCACCACCGGCCAACGTGCAGTGCTCGCCCGCACCATCACACCGGACCAGGGGGCGGTAAAGCCCCAACTCTCGAAGTTATGCGTATCCGGGACGATATAGTCCGCCAGCGCGCTGGTTTCGTTAATAAAAGCATCGATCGCAATAAACAGCGGTAGCTGCCGCGGGTCCTTCAGCCGACGCTCAACCACCTCACGCAGACCGGCGACGCCATACAGCGGGTTGCCCATATGGCTGATCCAGGCTTTTAGCGGGTAGGGATATCCCATCAGCGCCGGTGCCAACTGTTCGGTGAACTGGCCCGCCACGAACGGGTACCAAGGCCCGCGCGCCGGGTAAGGTTTTTCTCCTTGCTCGAGCTTGCGGCGATATTCGTCGGATTGTTCATACGCCTGCTTGCTGCGTGATAGCACCAATCCTTTCGGTTTCACCATGCCGGGAAACGTCTTGAGGTTATAGCGTGGCCCGTCGGCAAACTCTTTGAATTTGCCGCCGCCTACCGAAACACCGCCCTTAAGGTTCAGGTTGCCGATCAGCGCGTTGAGCATCATCACCGCCCAACTGTTATAAAAGCCGTTGCCGCTCATCATGCCGCCGTGGGCAATCACCGCCGCTTGCCGTTGGTAAGAGGTAAACTCTTTGGCCAGTGCGGCAATGGTCTCGGCACTGACGCCGCAGCGCGCGCTGTATTCAGCCAGCGTAAAGCGCTCAGCCGCCTGTTGCAGACACAGGAAGCTCGAACACACCCGAACCTGCGAACCGTCGGCCAACTGTAATGGCTGATCCACCCGCAACGGCCCCTGCAGCGCCAGGTTGGCCGCTACCGGCTGACCGCGCTGCTCATCCCATACCAAAGGCGAACTCTCTGACTCTCCTGGCGTGCTGCCGTCCAGATGTGCCTGACGCAAAAACTGTCCGCACAAGGGGTGATCTTCATCGGTGACTACCAGATGCGTGGCATTGGTCCAGCTTTTTTCACCGGCGGCCTGCATTGCCACCTCGCCTGGCAACGCCAGATAGTCTGCGTTATAACGTTCCTGCTCGATAATCCAGCGGATCATCCCCATGACCAACGCAGAGTCTGTACCGGGCAACACCGGCACCCAACGGTTGTGATCGTTGGCCAGGGTCGTGGTCAACGGCAATGCCGGAGCCACGACCACGTAACGAAACTCGTCGCGCATGCGGGCATTGGCCAGTTGGCGCCCCTGGCGCTTGAACGGGTTGCCGGACTGCGCCGGTGAAGTGCCGAGAAACAGGCCAAAGCGCAAATTATCCCAGTCCGGTTTGACGTGGGCATTGGTTTCCAAATCGCCCATTAAAGCCCCGGAACCGGCACGATAGGCCAATCCACAATAGGCGCCATGATGACCGAAGTTACGTGTCCCGAAGGCGTTTTGCGCGAAACGTTTGATGAACGCGTCCCGGCCTTCATCGCCGGCATTGGTGACCAACAGTTGATTGGCCTTGGGGCCCAACGAAGGCTGAGCCGGATCGAGCGGCGTGTCGAGATCGCGGATAGCCCGCAGCCCCTCGATCGGCCCTTCGCCAAACAGATCGCCGCCCTCCACCACTTCCTGAATCAGCTGTTCAAAGCTGATGCGTTGCCACTGCCCGCTGCCGCGCGGCCCTACCCGCTTCATCGGCTCCAGCACGCGGTAAGGGCTGGTTAATCCCTCCAGCAAGGTCGCGCCCCTGGCGCAGGCCGTCGAGCGTTGTTCAAGGCCCTCATCGCCCCCCAGACGGTTGAGCGCGTCCGCCACCGGCAAAGCGTAGGGAAAGTGACGATCGTGAGATAGCGGATGGTAAGGATTACCGGCGATCCGCAAGATCTGGTGGTTCTGGCGATCCACCCTGGCCCGCACCCCGCATAGCGTCCAACAGCCAAAACACTGGGTCATCGATACTGCCTGCTGTGGGTTGGCCTGCCAGCCATCGGGGTGCCGACGCCCTTCGGTCGGCAAGGCGTTGGCGCTGATCCTGTCCAGCGTCAATTTACCGCTGCTGCCGTCGCGCAGCCCGGTAAACACCTTCTGCACCATCTCGCTGTAGCTGGCGCCGAACAGCGTCAACCCGCCCAGGGCCAGGCCGCCTTTTAACCACTGACGCCGCGTTGACTTAGCCATAATGTTTTTTCTCCATCAACTGATGCTGTAATTCACGGATCCCAATAATTAACGCTATCCACAACCCCAAAGTGCCCAGAATCGCCAACAGCCCTTCGCTGCCGAGCGGTAGCACATAGGGATTGGTTAATACGTTGAACTTAGGCAGCGTCTGGGTTTGCATCAGCAGCAGCCAACGCACACCCCAGCAGAGCAACAGCGCGACCATGCACTGGCCCAGCAACCCTTTTGCCCCCAGCGCTTGGCTGCGAACTCGCCAGGCCAGCGCCAACAACAACAAGATCGAGACGACAACGGCGATGCCGGCCAAACGCCAAACCACGCCTTGACTTGCCAAGCGATGCAACGCGGCAGAGGACGTGCTGCCATCCAGCCACCAGCCAAGGCAAGAGAAGCACAGCAACAGCAAACTCACTGCCTGATAGCCAGCCAGACGTGGCTGCCATTGCGGTTCGTACCGCAACCAGCAGGCCAACAGCGGCGGAACGGCCTGCACAGCGGTAAGCAACAGCAACCAGGGCAACCACAGGCTGTACCACAGCGGCTGCGCCCTGAGGACGGATACCTCGCGCCCGGTGTAGAGCAAGATGCTGGCTGCCGAAAGCAAGGTGGCCAGCGCCACCCAACGTAGCCATTTTTCCTCGCGCCAGGCCGGGAATATCTGTAACCAACGCGCCCAGAATGGCAAGGTTTCCGCTCTCAACCGGCTACGCATCAGCAGCGCGAAATAGCCCATCACTAGCAGGGTAAACAGCGGCAAGAACAGCGAGCCGAGCGACATCCACGACCAGGGCGTAAAGTGCGCGTAAAAATGCCAGATACGGGCAGGTTGGTGCAGATCGGCACTCAGAGCCAATGGCGCCACGGTGCCGCTCACGACTGCCAACGAGACGGCGGCCAGTTCCAGCCGGACCGTTTTGTTGGGTTCACGCCAGCGCAGCCAGACGGCAATAACGACGCTGCCGCAGGCCAAACCGATGAAGAAGAAATACTGCACCGCCCAGGGCAGCCAGGCGATCTCCTGCGGACGGGCCATGATTTCGCGGATCATGCGTGCACCTCCTGCCACAACGCCGGTTGCCCCCGGACATGGCTGACGAAAGCCTCATCCAGCCCCAGATAGAAAACCTGCGGATGCGTGCCCTGCTCGGGCTTGAGTACCTTGAGCTGAGGCTGGTGCTGTTCCAAAGTGCGCCTCAACACTCCCTGACGATCGTTAAGATCGCCAATCATCCGTGCGCCTCCGACACAGGATTCGACACAGGCCGGTAGCAGTCCGGCATCCAGCCGATGCACGCAGAACGTGCATTTGTCCGCGGTTTGAGTTTCATTGTTGATAAAGCGCGCCTCATAAGGGCAGGCCTGTACGCAATAGGCACAGCCAACGCAACGGGTGTTATCGACTACCACAATGCCGTCCTGCCGCTGGAAAGTGGCCTGTACCGGGCAAACCGGCACGCAGGGCGGGTTATCGCAGTGATTGCACAGCCGTGGCAACAGCACGTTGGTGGTCGATGCCTGGCCCTCCAGGGTGACCTGATATTGCAGTACACTGGTGCGAAATTGCCCCTGAGGCAGTTGGTTTTCCACCGCGCAACTGACCGTGCATGCCTGACAGCCAATGCAGCGACGCAAATCAATCAGCATCGCCATGCGTTTTTCACCGTTGCCTTCGCGACGGGCCGGCTGTAACTGCCAACCTGACTGCGCCAGCGGCACCAGCGCAGCGCCGGCGGTGAGCGCACCTAGCCGTTGTAAAAACTGACGTTTCCCACTGTCCATTGATTTCTCCCAATAAGTACCTGCCGGGGAACTGATACAAGGGAGTGTAAAAAGGGCAACCGGTCGCCAATATTGTGGTTTACCACATTACCGTCGACGGCTTGATCCAGGACAATTCAGACCGGTGATGGGGATCATAAAAGCGGAGATGATGTGAAAAGAGCAGCGCTACTTCTGTTGCTGGGCAGTTGGTTGAGCTCAGCCTGGGCGGAACAATGGACGATAGCGGTGCTGGCGCTGCGTGGCGATGCCCATGCGCTGGTCCAATGGCAGCCGTTGGTCGATCATCTTAACCGCCAGTTTCCCGCAGACCATTTCCAACTGTCGCCAGTGAGCCTCAGCGGTATGAAAGAGGCCGTCCGCAGCGAGCGCGTCGATTTTCTGCTCACCAACCCGGCTCAATACGTTCAACTGGATAACCGCTATCCACTGCGCTGGCTGGTTTCACTGCGTTCAGCCCAACCCCCTCTGCAGGGCTCAAGCAACGTCGTCGGCAGCGTCATACTGGTGCGCAGCGACAGTCCAATAACCACGCCCCGCCAACTGACCGGAAAGAACGTTGGTGCCGTCGCTACCGATGCTTTTGGCGGCTACCTGCTGGGTTACAAAGAACTGCTTTCCGCGGGGCTGAACCCGGAGAAAGATCTTCAGCTGCACTTCAGCGGTTACCCGGCGGATGCTCTACTGTATCAATTGCGCGATCGGGCATTGGATGCGGTGATTGTGCCGGTTTGCCTGTTGGAAAAAATGCAGGCGGAAGGATTACTGCAGGCCGGTGATTATCGCGCACTGCTGGCGAAGCAAAGCGACCAGCGCTGCCTGACCAGCACCGAACTGTACCCTAACTGGTCCTTTGCCGCCTTAAACCACGTGCCGGACCGGTTGGCAGACGAATTAACTCGCCAGTTGCTGCAGATGAACACCCCCGGTTTGCCGGTTTGGGGAGCCCCGGCGTCATCACGTCAGGTTAATCAGCTGCTGCAGGATCTGAATATCCACCCGACGCAGCGTTCTCTCTGGCAGGAACTGTACCTTTGGGCACAGCAGCATTGGCTGCTGCTCAGTGGAATTTTCGGGGTGATGGTATTGCTCGGCGCCAATCATCTGTGGGTAGGTTATCTGGTACGCCGCCGCGGGCGCCAACTCGAACAAATGCACCAGACGCTACGTGCCAGAGAAACTGCTCTGGCCCGGGCGCAGCGCCTCAGCGCCCTGGGCGAAATGGCCTCCGGTTTTGCCCATGAGCTTAACCAACCGCTGGCGGCGATCCGCCACTATGCGGAAGGGTGTCGTATCCGTCTGGAGCGCAGCGACAACCAACATGAACTGCTGCCAATCCTCGAACAGATTGGCCAGCAGGCGCAGCGTGGTGCGGAGAGTATCGTTAACTTGCGACGCTGGGCCAGCAAAACACCCCATGACGAAAATGCACAATGGCTGTTACTGCGCCCGCTGGTGGAACACGTAATCCAATTGATGCAAATAAAACAACAGCATCCGCAGTGCCGATTAACCATTAACATCCCGTCGCAGAGCCAGCTGTACAGCCAGGCGACGTTATTAGAGCAAGTGCTCACCAATCTGTTGAGCAACAGCCTGCAGGCGGGTGCCCAACAAATCACGCTGCGCCACGAAGCCGACGCACATCAGCACCGGTTGATCGTTGAAGACGATGGCGGCGGGCTCAGCGACGAACAACTGGCACTGCCGTTCGTGCCCTTCCGCAGTACCAAACAGGAAGGTCTCGGGTTAGGGTTGGTGATCTGCCAGCGGCTGTTGAAGGGCCAAGGCGCAGAGCTGACGCTGGAAAATTACTTAGCTTCCCCACAACGACAGGGGCTGCGCGTGATTCTGCACTTCCCTGTCATTCAAAAGGATCCCAGCCATGGCGCTGATACATCTGGTTGATGATGATTTTGCCGTTACCGACGCCTGCCGCTTTTTACTCGAAGGGCTGAATTATCGGGTACAAACCTGGCACGACAGTCAAAAATTCATCGACAGCATCGATCCCTATCAATGCGGCGTCGTCATGCTGGATATCCGGATGCCGGGGATTGACGGGCAACAGGTTCATCAACAGCTGCGGCGGCAAAACAGTACGCTGGCAGTGGTGATCGTCACCGGTCACGGCGATATAGCCATGGCCGTGGAGGAAATGAAGCTGGGAGCCGTCGATTTTCTACAAAAACCGATCGCCGCCGCGCCGCTGATTGAAGCACTGGAGCGCGGCATTATCCATTCGCAACGTCAGGTTGAGCAACGCCAACGGCAACAGCTTTTCGGCGCGCTGACACCGCGCGAACGCGATATTGCCCGTGCGGTAGCCGCAGGAATGACCAACAAACAGATCGCCGAACATCACTTTATCGCGGTACGCACCGTCGAAGTGCATCGGGCCAGAGTGATGGAAAAAATGCAGGCGGGTAGCCTGGCAGAACTGGTGAACACGCTTAACCGACTAACGCTAACCAGTCTGGATTAGCGATTTTCAGGCAAAAAAATGCCGGTCGGGATAAACCGGACCGGCATCGTATTTCAACTCACCGACAGATTACGGCAAGAGAGAAGGCTGATCTGCGCCCTCTTTCTCCACTTTCTGCTGCAGCATGTGTTCACGTTTCATACCCAGCTTCAACGCCAGCGCGGACGCCACGTAGATGGAGGATACGGTACCGATAGACACACCGATCAACATAGCCAGAGAGAAGCCGTGCAGCATCGCGCCGCCGAAGATGTACAGCATCAGCACCACCATCAGGGTGGTACCGGAGGTCATCAAAGTACGGCTCAGCGTCTGGGTCAGCGACACGTTCATGATTTCGTAAGGCGTCCCGCGGCGGATCTTGCGGAAGTTCTCACGAATACGGTCGGAAACCACGATGCTGTCGTTCAACGAGTAACCGATAACCGACATCAATGAAGCGACGATGGTCAGGTCAATCTCGATATGGAACAGCGACAGCACGCCCAAGGTGATGACCACGTCGTGTGCCAGCGCGATAACCGCCCCCAGCGCCAAACGCCATTCGAAGCGGAAACCGACGTAGATCAGGATACTGATCAACGCCACCAGCAGCGCCATGCCGCCGTTTTGCGCCAGTTCGGTCCCCACGCTCGGGCCGACGAACTCTATGCGTTTTACGCTAGCGTTTTTGTCGACCGAATCGTTGATCACGCCGATCACTTTGTTACCCAGTTCCTGGCCAGCGGTACCGGTCGCCGGTGGCATACGCACCATCACGTCACGGCTGCTGCCAAAGTTCTGAATAACCGGGTCCTGGAACCCGGCTTTTTCCAGCGTATCGCGCATCAGATCGAGGTTGGCCGGTTTTTCCAGGCTGATTTCAATCACCGTACCGCCGGTGAAATCCAGACCCCAGTTAAAACCGCGTACCGACATAACGGCGATTGACGCGATCAGCAGCACCAGCGAGATGCCGAAGGCCACGTAATCCCAGCGCATAAAGTCATAGACTCTACGGCCGTAGTTGAGTTGTTCAACAGTATAATCCTGTGCCACAACGCACTCCTCAGATAGACAGCTTGTTAATGCGTTTGCCGCCGTAAAGCAGGTTGACGATGGCACGGGTACCGACAATCGCGGTGAACATGGACGTCGCCACACCGATTGCGGTGGTAATCGCAAAGCCCTTGATCGAACCGGTACCTACTGCGTACAGAATGATCGCGGTGATCAGGGTGGTGATGTTGGCGTCAACGATACTGGAGAACGCGCCTTTATAGCCCTCATGGATCGCCTGCTGAACGGAACGTCCGTTCTTCAGCTCTTCCTTGATACGTTCGTTAATCAGTACGTTGGCGTCGACCGCCACCGCCAGCGTCAGCACGATACCGGCAATCCCCGGCATGGTCAGCGTCGCCCCCGGCAGCAGGGACATCACGCCGACAATCAGCACCAGGTTGGCGACCAGTGCCGTGGTGGCGATCATGCCGAACTTACGGTACCAAACCACCATAAACACGATGGATGCCACCAAGCCCCACAAGCAGGCTTCCAGACCTTGGGTGATGTTCTGTTGTCCCAGGGTCGGGCCGATTGTACGCTCTTCCACAATCTGGATTGGCGCAATCAGCGCACCGGCACGCAGCAGCAGCGAAAGCTGACGTGCTTCGTTCGGGTTGCCGATACCGGTAATACGGAAGCTGTTGCCCAGACGTGACTGAATGTTCGCCACGTTGATCACTTCTTCCTGTTTCACCAGAATCGCACGGCCATTGGCGTCTTTCTTGCCGCTGTCCTTGTACTCCACAAACAGGGTCGCCATCGGCTTGCCGATATTGTCCTTGGTGAAGTTGGACATCGCAGTGCCGCCGGCACTGTCCAGCGAGATGTTCACCTGCGGTTGGTTATATTCGTCGGTGCTGGAAGTGGAGTCGGTGATATGGTCACCGGTCAGGATCACACGCTTGTACAGCACGACAGGCTGGCCTTCACGGGTGTCTTTCACTTCTGAGTCGCCTGGGACACGGCCATTTGCCGCAGCCGTGACGTCCGCATTGGTGTTAACCAGGCGGAATTCCAGCGTAGCGGTAGCGCCGAGGATCTCTTTGGCGCGAGCGGTATCCTGAATGCCAGGCAGCTCGACCACGATGCGGTCGGAGCCCTGACGCTGCACCAGCGGTTCGGCAACGCCGAGCTGGTTAACGCGGTTACGCAGGATAGTGATGTTCTGCTGTACCGCGTATTCGCGCGCTTCGCTCAGACGGGCATCCGTCAGGTTGGCTTTCAGGGTGTTGCTGCCGTTGGCAGAGAACACCATGTCGCGCTGACGCGGACTGAGGTAGCTGATGGCCTGATCGCGGGCAGCATCGTCACGGAAACGTACTTCCACGCCGTTGTTGTCCAGCTTGCGGATAGACGCATAAGGAATGCCCTTTTCACGCAGCTCGCTGCGCAGGGTATCCATGGTCTGTTCCTGCAGCTTGCTCAGGGCAGTGTCCATGTCGACTTCCATCAGGAAGTGCACGCCACCGCGCAGGTCCAGACCGAGTTTCATCGGTTCGGCGCCCAGCATGGCCAACCAGGCTGGTGTGGCCGGCGCCAGGTTCAGCGCAACCACGAACTTGTCACCCAGTTCCGCCATCAGGGCTTCACGGGCACGCAGCTGAATATCAGGATTGCTAAAGCGAGCCAGAATGGCGCCATTTTCCAGCGCAATCGACTTGCTCGTAATCTTGTCTTTTTCTAATACGGTACGGACTTGGTCCAGTGTAGTTTCACTGGCGGCGACACCGCGCGCGCCAGTGATTTGTACAGCCGGATCCTCACCATAGATGTTGGGAAGCGCGTAAAGCAGACCGATGAAGATCACCACGATCAGCATCAGATACTTCCACAAAGGATAACGGTTTAGCACGGCAATTCCCTTCGGGAAAACAAAATTACAGGGCCTTCATGGTACCTTTCGGCAGAACGGCCGCCACGAAGTCACGCTTGATCATCACTTCCGTGGTGTCGTTCAGCGCAATGGCGATAATGCCGGTGTCAGCCACTTTGGTCACGCGGCCAATCAGGCCACCGGTGGTCAGCACTTCATCACCCTTGCCGATCGAGTCCATCAGCTTCTTGTGCTCTTTAGCGCGTTTCTGCTGTGGGCGCAGGATCATGAAATAGAAAATCAGACCGAACACCACCAGCATAATGATCAGAGAGTACGGGCTTCCCTGAGCCGGAGCCCCTGCGGATGCGACGGCGTCAGAAATGAAAAAGCTCATTGAAATTCCCTCATTAAGTTATCAATTATTAATTCAAGCGTTTAAAGGTGGAATCGGTTTACCGATCCGACCGTAGAAATCCGCAACAAACAGCTCTAATTTACCCTGTTCAATGGCCTCGCGTAAACCCGCCATCAGGCGTTGGTAGTGACGCAGGTTATGAATGGTGTTCAATCGGGCACCCAGTATTTCGTTGCAACGATCGAGATGATGCAAGTAGGCGCGGCTGTAATTGCGACACGTATAGCAATCACAGTCTTTATCCAGCGGAGAAGTATCATCCTTGTGCTTGGCATTACGGATTTTTACCACACCGTCAGTCACGAACAGATGGCCGTTACGGGCATTACGCGTTGGCATCACGCAGTCGAACATATCGATACCGCGACGCACGCCTTCAACCAGGTCTTCCGGCTTGCCGACGCCCATCAGGTAACGCGGCTTATCTTCCGGAATTTGCGGGCAAACATGTTCAAGAATGCGGTGCATATCCTCTTTTGGCTCACCGACCGCCAGGCCGCCCACAGCGTAACCATCAAAACCGATATCCACCAGCCCTTTTACTGAAACATCACGTAAATCTTCGTAAACACCGCCCTGAATAATGCCGAATAACGCATTTTTATTATTCAGTTCGTCAAAACGCTGGCGGCTGCGCTGCGCCCAGCGCAGTGACATTTCCATCGAACGCTTGGCGTAGTCCCAATCTGCCGGGTACGGCGTACATTCGTCGAAAATCATCACGATGTCGGAACCCAGGTCATACTGGATTTCCATCGATTTTTCCGGGCTGAGGAACACCTTGTCGCCGTTGATCGGGTTACGGAAATGAACGCCTTCCTCTTTAATCTTGCGCATTGCTCCCAGGCTGAACACCTGGAAGCCGCCGGAATCGGTGAGGATCGGGCCATGCCACTGCATGAAATCATGCAGATCGCCATGCAGCTTCATGATTTCCTGGCCTGGGCGCAGCCACAGGTGGAAGGTGTTGCCCAGCAGGATCTGCGCGCCAGTCTCTTTCACTTCTTCCGGCGTCATGCCTTTTACCGTGCCGTAAGTGCCGACAGGCATAAAGGCCGGGGTTTCCACCACGCCGCGGTCAAAGATCAGGCGGCCACGGCGAGCGCGGCCATCGGTAGTGTCTAATTCGTACTTCACAAAGCCTCCAGCATCAGAGAAACAGTCTGATGTCGTTAAAACAGGGCCGCGCCAGATGCGCAGCCCAGAAAATCAGGCGCCGACGGACTCTTGCTCCGCCTGCGGGTTACGGCTGATGAACATCGCATCGCCATAGCTGAAGAATCGGTACTGCTCGGCCACCGCCTGCTGATAAGCATTCATGGTGTTTTTATAACCGGCAAAGGCGGAAACCAGCATAATCAGCGTGGACTCCGGCAGGTGGAAATTGGTCACCAGCGCGTCAACCACCTGATAATGGTAGCCGGGGAAGATAAAGATGCTGGTGTCGCCGAAGAACGGGGCAATTAACGCCTCCTTGCTGGCGTTTGCGGCGCTTTCCAGGGAACGCACCGAGGTCGTGCCTACCGCCACCACGCGCTTGCCGCGAGCTTTACAGGCCAATACCGCGTCAACCACGTCCTGCGGCACTTCCGCATATTCGGCGTGCATGACGTGTTCTTCGATGGTTTCCACCCGCACCGGTTGGAAGGTGCCGGCGCCCACATGCAGCGTGACAAAGGCCATCTCGATGCCCTTCTCGCGCAGCGCGGCCAGCAGCGGCTCATCGAAGTGCAGCCCGGCGGTAGGCGCAGCGACGGCACCCGGCTTCTCGCTGTAGACCGTCTGATAAAGCTCGCGGTCAGCGTCTTCGTCCGGGCGATCGATATAAGGTGGCAGAGGCATGTGGCCGACGGCATTGAGGATAGTGAACACGTCGCGCTCATCGTTGAAACGCAGTTCGAACAGCGTATCGTGACGCGCCACCATGGTGGCGGCGATGCTTTCATCGTCGCCCAGCAGCAGGTCGGCGCCCGGCTTAGGGGCCTTCGACGCGCGAACATGCGCCAGCACACGATGGTCATCCAGCACGCGCTCGACCAGAACTTCAATCTTGCCGCCGCTGACCTTGCGGCCAAACATGCGGGCCGGGATCACCCGGGTATTGTTGAACACCAACAGATCGCCGGCTTCCAGATTATCCAGCAGATCGGTGAATACGCCGTGCGTCAGCGCCCCGCTCGGCCCGTCCAACTGCAGCAAGCGGCAACCGCTACGCTCAGATTGGGGATAGCGGGCAATCAGGGACTCGGGAAGTTCAAATGAAAAATCGGCGACGCGCATGGGTATTCACTTCTTCAATTGTATATACCCTATGCATTTCAAGTTGCAGTTAGGCGGCCAGCTTGCCCATCTCCGGGAGCTTACTTGAGTAAGTGACCGGAGTGGGCAAGTGCAGCCAACAACACTGCGGCTTGAAAGGCGACGGGTATGTTGGTCATAAAAAACAGGCGGCCTAGTCTAAAGCTGTGGGCGGTCAGCGGCAAGAAATAAGGAGGATTTGCATGACTTCAGGTATAGTTGCCGGATGAATTTTCTCGCTCATCTCCATTTGGCCCAGCTTGCGGAAAGCTCGTTACTGGGCAATCTGTTGGCCGACTTCGTGCGCGGCAACCCCGCAGGCGAGTACGATCCCGAGGTGGTGGCCGGCATTATGATGCACCGCCGCGTCGACGTATTGACCGACAGCCTGCCGCAGGTCAAAGCCTGCCGCGACTATTTCTCTGCAGAACACCGGCGCGTAGCGCCAATCACGCTCGACGTGGTATGGGATCACTTTCTGGCTCGCCACTGGCAGCAACTGGAACCGTCCCTCAGCCTGCACGGCTTTACCCAGCAAGCCCGCAGCCAGATCGTGCCGCATTTGCCACTGACGCCGGCGCGCTTTCAGAATTTGAACGGTTATCTCTGGCCGGAACGCTGGCTGGAGCGCTACGCCGAACTGCCGTTTATCGGCAACGTGCTGGCGGGCATGGCCAGCCGTCGTCCACGCCTGGCGGCGCTGGCGGGCTCTTTCGCCGACGTAGAGCGCAATTATCATCAGCTTGAAACACAGTTCTGGCAGTTTTACCCACAGATGATGCAGCAGGCAAAAGAGAAAAAGCTGTAAGGTCAAACCAAACCCATTGAAAATGCGACGCTTTACAAGAAATTGCTTTTTAAGCCTTGCCCTTTTACGGGAAAAGGTTATTTTTAAAGCTCGCTAAATTTAATCAACGACTTTGATAGGTAAAAGCTATCTCATTGATTGGTCTTTTACCCTTTATTCACCCAGTCGTGGCCCCTATACTGGCCCTTGTTTTTACATCAACCCCTTAACACCTATTACAGGAGTAATTATGGTCCTGGTAACTCGTCAAGCCCCTGACTTCACCGCAGCTGCCGTACTCGGCAATGGCGAAATCGTTGAAAACTTCAACTTCAAGAAGCACCTGAACGGCAAACCGGCCGTCCTGTTCTTCTGGCCGATGGACTTCACCTTCGTATGTCCTTCTGAGCTGATCGCTTTCGATCACCGCTATGAAGAGTTCCAGAAGCGTGGCGTTGAAGTGGTTGGCGTTTCATTCGACTCAGAATTTGTCCACAACGCATGGCGTAAAACCCCAGTCGAAAATGGCGGCATCGGGGAAGTGAAATACGCAATGGTTGCTGACATTAAGCGTGAAATTCAGAAAGCTTACGGCATCGAGCACCCAGAAGCAGGCGTTGCCCTGCGTGGTTCTTTCCTGATCGACAAAGACGGCGTGGTTCGCGCTCAGGTTGTTAACGACCTGCCAATCGGCCGTAACATCGACGAAATGATCCGTACCGTTGACGCATTGCAATTCCACGAGCAGCACGGCGAAGTGTGCCCGGCTCAATGGGAAAAAGGCAAAGCAGGTATGGGCGCTTCTCCAGACGGCGTAGCTAAATACCTGTCCGAAAACGCTTCCAAGCTGTAATTTCAGCCCGTTAGCGTATCAACCGGCCCTTGTGGCCGGTTTTTTTTGCGCCAAATTAGGGCGTACTGCCCAGTTATCGTGCTTCATTTCCTTGTTTCCGCTCACATTTCCCCGGCGGTTTTCCGCGCGTATCCCTATCAGCAGCTAGTATCAATAACGCTGGCCCACTCTTTGCACGACACCGGTGGCAAGCCAAACACAATAAGAAAACTGACAGGGTAGGAATAACTATGTTTTTACAGAAATGGAGCAAGCCGCTGACCATGGCGGCGCTGCTGGTCAGCAGCAGCCTGTATGCCGCATCCAATCCGGCGGTCGAAGCCAAAAACGGCATGGTGGTAACATCGCAACATCTGGCCTCTCAGGTCGGCGTCGATATCCTGAAACTGGGCGGTAATGCCATAGACGCAGCCGTGGCTGTGGGTTACGCGCAAGCGGTGGTCAACCCGTGCTGCGGCAACATCGGCGGCGGGGGCTTTATGACGGTGCACCTGGCTGACGGCACCGATACCTTTATCAATTTCCGTGAAACCGCGCCGGCGGCGGCCAATGCCAACATGTATCTGGATGCCGAGGGCAACGTGAAGAAAGGTGCCAGCCTGTATGGCTATCTGGCGGCGGGCGTGCCGGGTACGGTACTGGGAATGGAAACTGCGCGCGTTAAATACGGCAAGCTGAGCCGCGAACAGGTCATGGCGCCGGCCATCAAACTGGCGCGCGAGGGCTTTATCTTGACCCGTGCCGACACCGATATTCTCGATACGACCGTCGCGCGCTTTAAGCAAGATCCGGAATCCGCCAAAATCTTCCTGCGCGCTGACGGCACGCCACTGCAGCCGGGCGATCGCCTGGTGCAAAGCGATTTGGCCAACACCCTGACCGCTATCGCCAAAGAGGGGCCAGACGCCTTCTACAAAGGCAAAATCCCCCAAGCGGTAGAGGCGGCAGCCAAACAAGGCGGCGGTATCCTGACCGCGGCCGATTTCGCCAACTACAAAGTGACCGAAACCCCGCCGATCACCTGTAGCTATCGCGGCTATAAATTTGTATCGGCGCCCCCACCCAGCTCAGGCGGCGTGACGCTGTGCGAAATCCTCAACGTGGTTGAGGGTTATGACCTGAAAAGCATGGGCTTCAATTCGGCAGCGGCAATCCATACCATGACCGAAGCGATGCGCCACGCCTATATGGACCGCAACACCTACCTTGGCGACCCGGAGTTCATCAAGAATCCGATCGACAGGCTGGTCAGCAAGAGCTATGCCGAAGAAATCCGCAAGAAAATCGTCGCTGACAAAGCTACACCGTCGGAAAACGTACAGCCCGGCATGGAACCCCACGAGAAGCCGGAAACCACCCATTACTCGATTGTCGATCATGATGGCAACGCCGTCTCTACCACCTATACCGTTAACGGCCGCTTTGGCGCGGTGGTGATCGCACCGGGCACCGGCTTCTTCCTCAATGATGAAATGGATGACTTCACCGTCAAGGTCGGCGAGAAAAACCTCTATGGCCTGGTGCAGGGTACCGCCAACAGCATTGCCCCCGGTAAGCGCCCACTATCATCGATGAGCCCGACGCTGGTGACCAAAGACAATAAAATCTTTATGGTACTCGGCTCGCCGGGCGGCTCCCGCATCATCACCATCACCCTGCAGACCGCGCTCAACGTGATTGACCACGGCATGGCGCCGCAAGAGGCGGTAGATGCGCCACGTATCCACCATCAGTGGTTGCCGGATGAGGTTTACTACGAGCAGCGCGGCGTTTCTGCCGATACGCTTAAAATCCTTGCCGGTATGGGTTACAAGATGGTTGAGCAAACGCCGTGGGGCGCGGCCGAGCTGATTCTGGTGGGCCTGCCGGGTGCCGCGGGAGTCAGCCCGGCCAACTCCGGCAACGATTCGGCAGTGTCCGGCAAGGTGCGCGAAGGCTACCTGTACGGTGCCAATGACGTTCGCCGCCCAGCCGGTTCTGCCGTGGGATATTGATCGGCTCATTGGGCGTGTGAACGCCCACTCACTGAATTAAGGGCCGGGATACCGTAATGTCGTTCACTTAAGGTGTTTTTTAGGCCTGTTCAATATTTTTTCGGTCGATAAACGGGTAAAGCTCCATGAGGCTCTTAAGCTCCGACCGAGCAAGGCGGCGTTGTCAGGGGCAACCGGCCAGGGAAGGCCGGTTGAGGCGAGACTAACAGGGAGGTTTGTCGTAGCCGACCCGCCCGACAACGCGGGTGCAGCGAGGGTATCCGCGCAGCGGACAGAGGGTGTTAAGCGAGGGCGCGGGTGGAGGGGCCGCGCCTACGGCCCCTCCCATTGCCGTTCATTGCGGTGGCAGAGAAATGCGGGATATTGACGGCAATTCTGCCTGCACTGAGCCTTCAGGGACCGAATAAAAAATGCCCGTCAGGCTTAAGTGAACAGCATTGCAGAATATCGGCCCTTCCTGCCTTAACCCAGCCGCCGCCACAGGGTCACGGACTCTTCACCCAGCTGCAGCGCCATCGCATTCTGCGTTTCTTCCATTTCGCCCTTTCCTTCCAGCCGCTGCCATTGGCCTGCGGCCAGCAACGGCGTGTACGGCAACGTCACTGCACCGCTGCCAGCACGCTGCAATGCCACCAACACCTGTTCTTGTTGATAGAGACGCACAAATACCAAGGTCTCTCCGACCGCGTGCAGCACCTGACAGCCACCGCGACGCAGCGCCAGGCTCTGTTTGCGTAGCGCCGCCATTCGCTGGAACAAAGCCAGCAGGGGCCGATCCCAGTGGCTCTCATCCCACGGGAAGGGTTTACGACAAAACGGATCGTTGGCGCCATCCAGGCCAATTTCATCGCCATAATATAAACAGGGCACACCGATCCAACTCATCAGCCACACTGCCGCCATCTGCATCCGCGCCCGGTTGCCCTGCAATAGCGTCAGAAAGCGCGCGGTATCGTGGCTGTCGAGTTGATTGAACTGGATCAACTGGCGGCCATGCGGCAAGCCTGCCCGGTAGCCGTCCATCCATTGTGCACACTCCGCCGCCGACATCCGCACCGGGTGATGCGCGACGTCCAATCCGGCGAGGAACCCCCTCACCGGCAGGGCAAAGCCCATGTAGTTCATCGCCGCATCTTCAACGCCGGCATGCAGCCAGCGCCGCGCATCGCCAAAATGCTCGCCCAGTACATAGGCCTGCGGATTTTCCTGCTTAACCGCGTGATAAATGCCTGCCAGATGCCGCAGGTTGCCGGTGGCCCCGCCGTTTTCACCCAGCATATGCACCACGTCCAGCCGCCAGCCGTCAATGCTGTAGGGCGGGCGTAACCAATGGCGCACTACGCTGCCCTCACCGCGATAAATCGCCTCCGCCACCTGGGGTTCGGCAAAGTTGAGCTTCGGCAGGCTGGCGTTGCCCTTCCAGTCAAGCGCACGGCCATCCGGGTAGAAATTAAACCAGCCACGATAGGGAGAATCCGGGTGGTGGCAAGCGCCGCTGTCGCCTTGCTGGTGACGATCAAACCACGGGTGGGAATCGCCGGTATGGTTAAATACCCCGTCGAGTACCAGTTTCATCCCCACCTTGTGAGTGCTCACTCGCAAACGTTGCAAGGCGACGTTGCCGCCCAAATAGGGATCGACCTGATAATAGTCTTCGGTATCGTATTTATGCACGCTGGGTGCGGTAAAGATCGGGTTCAGATAGAGCGCCGTCACGCCCAATTGCTGCAGGTAAGGCAATTTTTGGCTAATGCCGTCCAGGTCGCCGCCATAGAAGGTGGACGCGGCGTGTCGGTCCTCCAGCGGCTGCTGCCAGTCACAGCGAACGACATCGCAGCCGGCGGCATGGTGACGATAGCTGCCGCTCTGAATGCCGTGTTCGCCGCCGCTGCTGGCAAAGCGATCGGGAAAGATTTGATAGAAAATCTGGTCGGCCACCCATTGCGGGCTGCTGTCGGGCACGTCGACGGCAAATTGCGTCAATTGTCCCGGCGGCGTCTGAGACTCTCCCTGTGGACCGAACCATTGCTGGCGGTCGGCCCAGACCAGCTTGAAGCAGTAACGGCGGGTTGCCTCGCCCTCATTCAGGGTCAGGCTGGCCTGGTACCGCTGCAACCCGCCAACCTGCTGCCCTTTCATGATCAGCAGCCATTCTTCATTGTCCGGCTCGGCGCGTAAAAAAACCTGTTCAGGCAGTTCATTGCCCTGTAACCACAGCGTGATATCCAGGCGTTGTCCCTTCTTCACCACAAAAGGCGGGACCGGTTGATGCCAGGCGTTAAGCATGACTTTCCTCCAGCTGTACAAAACGAAATCGACGACGTTATTCAATGCCACGAACAATGCCACGTTGAGTGTCAGTCCCCCTCATCTCTGGCCGGTAAACTCGGGGAGGAGCCGGGGGGTGGAGATAAGCAGTCAGCGCTAACCCTATGTAAAAAAGGGTAAACAGCCGCACATTATGACCCGTAACCATTAGGCTAACGTCTTTTGAGTGTATTGGATATTTTTTGCGCATTTTTTAAAGGAGCGGCAATGCAACAACAGATAACCCTGTGGCTGGAAAAATTCGGGCTGGAATTTAGCGGAGTCATGTCCCTGTTGATGGTGCTGGGACTGATCGTCCTGATTTCGGTAGTGATCCACCTGGTGTTGCACCGCGTGGTGTTGGCAGCAATCCAACGCCGTGGCCAACGGTCGCAGCGTGTCTGGCAGCAGGCGATCACCCAGTACAAGCTGTTCCAGCGCATGGCACTGTTGCTGCAAGGGGTGATCATTAATCTGCAGGCGGTGCTGTGGCTGCACGCCGGCAGTGAGACCCAGGCGATTATTGTCACCGCCGCTCAGGTGTGGATCATGGGCTTCGCCCTGCTGTCGCTGTTTTCCTTACTGGACACGCTGCTGGCAATGCTGCGCCAAAGCCCGATCTCCAATCAGTTGCCGCTGCGCGGTATTTTCCAGGGCCTGAAGCTGGTCGCGGCGATCCTGATCGGCATCATGATCGTTTCACTGCTGATGGGAAAATCACCCTTGCTGCTGCTCAGCGGCCTGGGGGCGATGACTGCGGTGCTGATGCTGGTCTTTAAGGACCCGATCCTCGGCCTGGTGGCCGGCATCCAGCTTTCCGCTAACGACATGCTGAGCATCGGCGACTGGCTGGAAATGCCGAAATACGGCGCCGATGGCGCGGTGACCGACATTGGCCTGACCACGGTGAAAGTGCGCAACTGGGACAATACCGTGACCACCATCCCGACTTACGCGCTAATCTCCGACTCCTTCAAAAACTGGCGCTCCATGTCGGAATCCGGTGGCCGTCGCATCAAGCGCAGTATCAATATCGACACCACCAGCGTGCATTTCCTGTCGGGAGAAGAACAACAGCGCCTGAACCGTAACCCGCTGCTGCAACGCTACCTGAACGATAAAACGCAGGAGCTGAGCCAGCATAATCAGCAGACTGGCGTAGATCTCAGTTCACCGCTCAACGGCCGCCGCCTGACCAACCTTGGCACGCTGCGCGCTTACCTGGTGGCCTATCTGCGCGCTCACCCCGGCATTCACCAGAATATGACGCTGATGGTGCGCCAGTTGGCACCGCTGCCAGAAGGTTTACCGCTGGAGATTTACGCTTTCACCAACACCACGGTTTGGGCTGAATACGAGAGCATTCAGTCGGATATCTTTGACCATATCCTGGCGGTGATTAACGAATTCGATTTGCGGGTGCATCAAACGCCGACCGGTAACGACATGCGCAGCATGCTGAACCCCCTGCGACAGGCGGCAGACATTTCCTGACGCAGGCTGACGTAACTGTTTCTGCTGGTAATTATTCTCCGCCAATTGCCAGCAGATATCTCCAGCCTCTTTTCTCGCTCACCTAAAGCGGTGTTAATACGCTCACCCAGCCACCGGAAAGAAGAGATGCCATTGCTGAAACAGGTAAAACATCGGCTGTTTACCCTGCTGGCCACGCTGTTGTTCATCGGCTGTTTGCACAGCGCTTCGCTGGATGAAAGCCGCATGAGCCGTACTCTGCAACCGTCGCTTAGCGCCCTGAGCAGCAACATGCAGGATATTCGCGAAGTGCTGGCACGCTGTGCCGGCGAGGGGAAAGAGGAAAGGCTGAGCGACAGCAGCCTGCGTATCGAAGCGCGCGCCTCCGGTGACGACGAACCTGAGGAAAAGCATTAAAAAAACACCGGCTCATGGCCGGTGTTTTCATCTTCAATCCTGTTGCTGCGCCAGCGTCGCCAGCTTCTTCTGGCGGTTGACCTTGAAGTAATATCCCGCCAGCAGCACCGCCACCCACACCAGCCCGGCGTACAGCGATACGCGAGTCGTTGGGAAGTAACCAATCAGACCGATGATAAACACCAGGAAGATGATCGCCACCACCGAGGTAAACACCCCGCCGCGCAGTGGGAACGCCAGGCCTTTCACCTGCTCTTTGCTCAGACTGCGACGGAAGGCAATCTGCGAGAACAGGATCATGATCCACACCCACACAGTGGCGAAGGTCGCCAGTGAAGCAATCACCAGGAACACGTTTTCCGGCATGATGTAGTTGAGATACACCGCCAGCAACAGCGCCAGCATCATCACCACCACTGTGACCCACGGGATCCCGCGTTTGGACACCTTGCTGAACATCTTCGGCGCATGGCCCTGCTCGGCCATGCCGTGCAGCATGCGGCCAACGCCAAACACATCGCTGTTAATCGCCGACAGCGACGCGGTGATCACCACAAAGTTAAGGATGCCCGCCGCCACGGTAATGCCCATATGCTGGAAAGTCAGCACGAACGGACTGCCGTTGGTACCCACCTGATTCCACGGGTAGATAGACATAATGACAAACAGCGTACCGACGTAGAACACCAGGATACGCCACGGTACCGAGTTGATGGCCTTGGGAATGGAGGTTTTCGGGTCCTTGGCTTCACCGGCAGTGATACCGATAATCTCGATACCGCCGTAGGCGAACATCACCAACTGTAGCGACAGGATCATGCCGATAAAGCCGTTGCTGAAGAAGCCGCCGTTAGACCACAGGTTATGGATGCCGGTCGGCTGCCCACCGTTGCCAATCCCCCAGATGATGATACCGATACCGGCGGCAATCATGATGATGATGGTGGCGACTTTAAAGAAGGAGAACCAAAACTCCAGCTCGCCGAACACCTTCACGCTCATCAGGTTGATGGCGCCTATCACCAGCACCACGCTCAGCACCCAAATCCAGTGCGGCACCTCGGGGAACCACACGCCCATATAGATGCCGAAAGCGGTCACGTCGGCAATCGCAACGATCAGGATTTCAAAACAGTAGGTCCAACCGGTGATATATCCGGCCATCGGGCCCAGGTAGTCCTGTGCATAACGCGAGAACGAACTGGCCTGCGGGTTGTTGACCGACATCTCGCCCAGCGCACGCATGATGATAAAAGCGACGATGCCGCCGATCAGGTACGCCAGCAAAACGCTAGGGCCGGCCATTTTAATCGCGTCCGCCGAACCGTAGAACAGGCCGGTGCCGATAGCCGAACCCAAAGCCATAAAGCGAATGTGACGGGTGCTGAGACCGCGTTTTAGCTTATTGGGCGTGGGAGCGGTGGGTGACTGTTGTTGCATGAAAATAACCCGTGTTTTTTAAACGTAAAAAAGCCACGGACAAGTCCGTGGCCCAAAATTTAGCCGGGGGATTAGGAGTGCGCGGTCACTTCGGAACGCGTACAAACCCGGTCATAAATCGCGACCAGCACCAGCATCAACAGCGAAGGCGACAACCATGCCAGACCCTGTTCTGCCAGCGGCAGGTGATTGGTCCAATCCGGCAACACTTGCTGGAAGGCGGACGCTTTCACCGCGTCAAGGATACCAAACAACAGGCTGACTAACATCACCGGCGCGATAATACGCG
This sequence comes from Serratia sp. BIGb0234, assembly GCF_024809915.1. Classification (NCBI taxonomy): domain Bacteria; kingdom Pseudomonadati; phylum Pseudomonadota; class Gammaproteobacteria; order Enterobacterales; family Yersiniaceae; genus Serratia; species Serratia sp. BIGb0234. The sequence continues at coordinate 160,203 of NZ_JANUEI010000006.1, read as the reverse complement.
GCGCGCTGTTCCACCAACGCAGGGTGAAGCTCAGCACCACCAGCACGATGCACGGCGGGTAAATCGCGGTCAGCACCGGAATGGAGATTTGGATCAGATGGCTCAGGCCCAGGTTGGACACCACCATCGAGAACAGCCCCAGAATAAACACCAGCGTCTTGTAGGAGAACGGCAGATATTGGGCAAAGAACTCGGCGCAAGCGCAGGTCAGGCCAACCGCAGTCACCATACAGGCGATGAAAATCAGCGCCGCCAGGAAGAAGCTGCCCAGCCCACCGAAGGTGTTTTGCACGTAAGCATGCAGGATCACCGCGCCGTTGGTCGCGTCGGGTACCAACACGCCGCTGCCGGAGCCCAGTTTAAACAGGCTCAGATAAACCAGCGTCAGGCCCACACCGGCAATCAGCCCGGCCAGGATGGTGTAACGCGTCAGCAAACCGGCATCTTTGACGCCGCGGGAACGCGCAGCATTAACGATGACGATGCCGAATACCAGCGCGCCCAGCGTATCCATGGTCAGATAGCCGTTGACGAAGCCGGAAGAGAAAGGAACGTTCTGATAAATGTCGGTCGCCGGGATAGGCGTACCTGCCGGCCAAACCAGCGCGGCGATGCCGAGCGCGCCCAGAGCAACAATTTTCAACGGTGCCAGCACGTGACCCACGGTATCGAGCAGGCGGCCCGGATACAGCGAGATGCCGATCACCAACGCGAAGTACACCAGGCTGTAAATAAACAGCGGCATGGCGCCATCACCGGTCAGCGGTGCAATGCCCACTTCAAAGGAGACGGTCGCGGTACGCGGCGTGGCGAACAGCGGGCCTACGGCCAGATAGCAGACGGTAGCCAGCAACAGACCGGCGCGACGGCCAATCGGCGAGCTCAGGGCGTCAATGCCGCCACCGACGCGCGCCAGGGCGATCACGGTCATCACCGGCAGACCGACGGCGGTGATCAGAAAGCCGATAGCTGCGGTCCAGACGTGTTCACCGGACTGTAAACCGACCATCGGCGGGAAAATGATATTCCCGGCGCCGACGAATAAGGCAAAGGTCATAAAACCCAATGCGATAATATCTTTTGACGTTAAACGATGACTCATACGATGTCGTGTTGCCTGTTCAAATGAAAAAAAATGCCCGATATGGAGGTAGCGTTAAGCCCCATCCGGTTGCCGGCTTGCCATTTCATCGCGAGACCAATAAGAGCAGAAAACGCATAACGTCCGGCGTTTTGTCCTTATTCGAAAGTGACCACTCATGATGATGGGCAGAGTTTTAGGAGTTATAAATGGAGGTTTAGTCCGACAACGGAGGCTAAGTTAAACGTTTATAGCGTTGAAAGGCAAGTCGCATGACAAAAAGCAGAGCTATCGACCAGATTATCTTTCGACACCAGTTGATCATAGGGGCTATCAATAAATATACAATACATGATTTGTATCATTTTTGAGCAACGCATTCACAAAACGTGAAGAAGGTGCCTCATGACCGCGCGAAACCGCCAATAAACCACCAGTTTCCGCGCGGTCTGAACCGATTTTTTGCCCTACCAAACCTGCTCGGCAATATTCACCACGCTTTGCAGTTTATTCCACTGCTGCTGCTCACTCAGGCTGTTGCCCTCTTCAGTCGAAGCGAAACCGCACTGGGTGCTGAGGCAAAGCTGTCGACGGTCGACAAACTGCGCCGCCTCTTCAAGCCTTTGTTTCACCTGCTCAGGGTTTTCCAGTTCCCCGTTTTTGGTGGTAATCAGGCCCAGCACCACCTGCTGTTTGCCCGGCTTGATAAAACGCAGCGGCTCGAAACCACCGGAACGCTCATTGTCGTATTCCAGGAAGAAAGCGTCGATATTCACCTGACCAAACAGGATCTCCGCCACAGGTTCATAGCCGCCCTCGGAGATCCAGGTGGAGCGGAAATTACCGCGGCAAACGTGCAACCCGATGATCAGATCCTCCGGCTTGTCGGCGATCGCCGCATTCAGCACATCCGCGTAAATGCGCGCCAGAAGATCCGGATCCTCTCCACGCTCGCGGATCTGCCGCCGTTGATCGTCAGAGCACAGGTAGGCCCACACGGTGTCATCCAGTTGCAGATAGCGGCAACCGGCATCATAAAACGCCTTGATCGCCTCGCGGTAGGTCTGCGCCAGATCGTCAAAATAGCCGTTCAGATCCGGGTAAACCTGGCTGTCGATGGCCTTACGCCCACCGCGAAAGTGCAGCACGCTCGGGCTTGGAATGGTCATCTTCGGCACCGCATCACCGGCGATGGCCTTCAGAAAACGAAAGTCCTCCAGCATCGGATGTTGCGGGTTGAAGCCCAATTTGCCGACCACCTTGATACTGCGCGCCCGCGTTTGTACGCCGTTAAACTGGATCCCCTGCTCCGCGTCATAACCTTCCACGCCGTCCAGCCCTTCCAAAAAGTCGAAGTGCCACCACGCTCGACGGAATTCTCCATCCGTCACGACTGCCAAACCGAGATCTTTCTGTTTTGCCACCGCCAGACGGATCTGTTGGTCTTCAACTTCCCGTAACTGAAGGGCATCAATCTCGCCCTGCAGAAACTGTTGGCGAGCGGTTTTCAGCGCCGCAGGGCGTAACAGACTGCCGACAACGTCAGCGTGAAAGGCAGAATTGCAATCGCACATAATATGACTCCCGCTAGCCGGCAAAAGCTCGGGCCTTTGCCTCAGTGATTTACAGTGTGAACTATTACGCCGGGCCATTAAATAGACTTCCAGACGTCTAGATGACTTATAATCAGCATGCTGTCACGTCGACTGACGGGCGGCAACGGAAGAATTTTCACAGGGGATGAAAGAAATTCATGTTGGGCACTCAAGGTGCCCAGAGGCAGGCTTATTGCAGGCCCAGCGCCAGGCGGGTTTTCTGCAGAGTCTGCGGCGGCAGTGGCAGATAGCCGTCGTGATTGACCAGATTTTGCCCGGTGTCCGACAGCACGCGATCGAGAAATGCCGCCGTCAGCGGCTCCAGCGGCTGGTTGGGCGCTTTATTAATGTAAATATACAGATAGCGCGACAACGGATAGCTGCCGTTACGCACATTGGCGTCATTTGGCGTTACATAGTTTTGGCCGGTCTCCGCTAGCGGCAACAGCCGTACGCCGCTGGCGCGAAAACCGATGCTGGCATAGCCGATACTGTTCAGCGAACCGGCCACCGCCTGCACGACTGAAGCCGAGCCCGGCAGCTCATTGACGCGCGGCATAAAATCGCCGCCGCACAGCGCACGCAGTTTGAAATAGCCGTAGGTGCCGGAGGCCGAATTACGTCCAAAACGTTGCAGCGCACGCTGTTGCCAATCACCGGTCAGCCCCAGTTCCCCCCATCTCGTCAAAGGCTGGCTTTCGCCACAGCGCAGAGTCGCGGAGAAAATTCGGTCGAGCTGCTGCAGATTAAGACCGCGCAGCGGATTGTCCTGATGCACCAGCACCACCAGCGCATCGACCGCGACCGGTACCGCCAACGGCGCATAACCGTAACGATGCTCGAATGCAGAGACTTCCGCGGCCTTCATCGGGCGGCTCATCGGGCCAAGCTGCGCTGCACCAGCCGCCAATGCGGTTGGCGCCGTGGAGGAACCGGCGGCCTGGATTTGCAGATTAACGTTGGGATAATGCTGGCTGAAGTCCTGCGCCCACAGCGCCATCAGGTTCGCCAGCGTATCGGAGCCGACGCTAGACAGGTTGCCGGACAGCATGCCATCCGGCTGTGCCAGCGCGCTTCGGCTTGCCAACAGCGCCAGGCAAAGCAACAGCCCTCGGGTGATTCGGATCATGCCAGCCTCTCGCGTTAATTTTTCACCGCATTCTCTGACAAAGCTGCGGGAACAATCAACCGGTTAGGCAAGGTAAAGATAAATCGGGTGCCGATGCCCTGCTCGCTAAGGATCTCCAGCCGCGCATCGTGGTGACTGAGCGCATGCTTGACGATCGCCAACCCCAACCCGCTGCCGCCGGTCTGGCGTGAACGGGCTTTGTCAACGCGGTAGAAGCGTTCGGTCAAACGGGGAATATGTTCGGCCGCGATACCCGGCCCATTATCACTGACCTGAAACTGCGCGCCGCTTGGCGTCTGCTGCCAGCTGACCTCAATATTGGTGCCTTTCGGCGTATGATTGACGGCGTTATACACCAGATTCGACACCGCACTGCGAAGTTGGTCATCGTTACCGAACACTTTCAACTGCTCATTCACCCGGAAGGTGATCTCGTGGTTGCCGCCGCTCAGCGATTGCGCCTCACGTTGTAACACCCGCAACATCAGGGGGATATCAACCCGCTCGTTCATTTCAACGTTAGGCGCCGCCTCGATGCGCGACAGCGTCAGCAGTTGCTTGACCAGTCCGTCCATGCGGCGAGTCTGCTCCTGCATGGTGCCCAACGCCTTACCGCGCAGCGAACCATCCAGCTCTTCGTCGCTCATCATTTCCAGGTAACCCTGCAATACCGTCAGCGGCGTGCGCAGCTCGTGGCTGACGTTAGCGAAGAAGTTGCGCCGAGCCCCTTCCAGTTGACGCATCTGGGTCACATCGCGGGCTACCATCAATAATTGCCCTTCGGAGTAGGGCATCACACGAAACTCGACGTAATGCTCGTTATTCAGTTGCAGCGTCAAAGGGCGGGAGAACTCCTGCTGTTGCAGATAGTGACTGAACTCCGGATAACGCAACAGGTTGAGAATGTGCTGGCCATTGTCTTCCGGCCAGCGGAAACCCAGCAAATGCTGCGCCAGCCCGTTGCACCAAAAGATATTGCCTTCGACGGTAGTCATCACTACCGCATCGGGCAGCGATTCCGCTCCGCTACGGAAGCGTTTGATCAACAGCGCCAGCTCACGGCGCCGACGACGGTTCCGTTGCTGCATCTGATACAAGCCGTAAAACAGCGGTTCCCAGCTCCAGCGGCCAGGCGGCGGCGTCATGCTGCGGTCAACCCACAGCCAGTGGGAAAGTTTGAGTTGATTGTAGAAATTCCATACCAACGCCGCCAGCACGGAGGCCAGCAGCAGCCAGGGCAGATAACCGAAAATCAGCCCCAACAGTAAGGCAGGCAGGCAGAAAAGGGCCAGCTCCAGGGCCAGCCTCTTCCAGGATAGACGTTCTAACACGGCATATTCTCCAGCGCGGCGCGATCAGTAGCGCGTTGAGAATCGGTAGCCGGTGCCCCGAACGGTTTGAACCATTTTGTCATGACCACTGGTCTCTAACGCCTTACGGAGCCGACGGATGTGCACGTCAACGGTGCGGTCTTCCACATAAACGTTAGTGCCCCAGACGTGATTAAGCAACTGCTCACGGCTATAAACGCGTTCAGGATGGGTCATAAAGAAGTGCAACAGCTTGAACTCGGTCGGCCCCATATCCAGCGCTTGTTCGTTAGCCATCACGCGGTGTGAGGAAGGGTCCAGGCTCAGCCCTTGCATTTCAATCACTTCTTCCACCGCCATCGGTGAAATACGGCGCATTACCGCCTTGATGCGCGCCACCAGTTCCTTCGGTGAGAAGGGTTTGGTGATGTAATCGTCCGCCCCGACTTCCAGGCCGCGCACCCGGTCTTCTTCTTCACCGCGCGCGGTCAACATCATCACCGGAATATCGCGGGTCAGCGCTTCACGTTTCATATGTTTAATAAACTGAATGCCCGATCCCCCGGGTAACATCCAGTCGAGCAACACTAAATCAGGGAACGGCTCAGACAGGCGCGTCACGGCGCTGTCATAATCCTCAGCTTCCAACGGTTGGTAACCATTCTGTTCCAACACAAAGCACACCATCTCACGGATCGGCGCTTCGTCTTCCACCACCAGTATGCGTCTTGCCATCGTCAATCCTGCCAATGTGTTAGCGATCACAGTTGATTGCGGGCGCCATTATGCGTCAGTTTTGTGACACTTTTATGAAAAAAGCGGGCTGTTATAGGCAGTAAGCATAGCGATTATTTCCAACGTCAAAGAAAAATCATTCAGTTGTCATAATGATTGCGTCACGACAGCCGCCGCAACGCCCTTTATAATCACCGCCATTACCCTATCGTCCCGGGAGTGTCATGCGCCTGATCCACACCTCTGACTGGCATCTTGGCCAGTACTTTTTCACCAAAAGCCGCGCCGCCGAGCATCAGGCATTTCTGCGCTGGCTGATCGAACAGATCGAACAACACCAGGTGGATGCGCTGATCGTCGCCGGGGATCTGTTCGATACCGGCTCGCCGCCAAGCTACGCCCGCGAGCTGTATAACCGCTTCGTGGTGGAACTGCAGCGTACCGGCTGCCAGTTGGTGGTGTTGGGCGGCAATCACGACTCCGTGGCCACCTTAAATGAATCGCGTGAATTACTTTCCTGCCTGAATACCACCGTGATCGCCAATGCGCAGAGCGAAATCGAACAACAGGTGCTGGTGCTGAATCAACGCGACGGCCAACCGGGTGCGGTATTGTGCGCCATTCCTTTTCTGCGCCCGCGCGATCTGCTCACCAGCCGCGCCGGTGAGTCCGGGGTGCAAAAACAGCAGGCGCTGCAAGAGTCTATCGCCGACCACTATCACACCCTGTACCAGGCCGCCTGTGCGCGCCGTGATGCCCTGGGCTTGCCGCTGCCCATCGTCGCTACCGGCCATCTGACCACCGTCGGCGTCACCACGTCCGACTCGGTGCGCGACATCTATATTGGTACGCTGGATGCCTTCCCCGCACAGGCGTTCCCGCCGGCCGATTACATCGCGCTGGGGCATATTCATCGCGCGCAAAACGTCGCCAAATCTGAACATATTCGCTACAGCGGCTCCCCTATCCCGCTCAGTTTTGACGAGTTGGGCAAGGCCAAAAGCGTGTTTATGGTGGATTTCGCGGCGGGTGCCCTGCAACAGGTCAGCGCGTTGGAGATCCCAAGCTTCCAACCGATGCAGCTCATTAAGGGAGATTTGGCGCAGATCGAGCAGAAATTACGGCTGTTCGCCGATTATCAGGGTGAATTACCGGTATGGCTGGATATCGAAGTGGCGACCCAGGATTACCTTAGCGACATTCAGCGTCGCATTCAGCTGCTGGCCGATCAACTACCAGTAGAGGTCGTGCTGCTGCGCCGCAGTAAGGAGCAGCGTCGCCAGGCCATTGAACAACAAGACAAAGAAACACTCAACGAACTAAGCGTCACCGAGGTCTTTGAGCGGCGGCTGGCGCAGGAACCCGAGATGGCCGAAGCGCGCAAACAGCGAATGAGTCAGATGTTCCAACAGGTGGTCGAAGCCGTACGGCACCAGGATCAGGAGCCGAACCAATGAAAATCCTCAGCCTGAGATTAAAAAACCTCAATTCGCTGCAGGGGGAATGGAAGATAGACTTCACCGCCGAGCCCTTCGCCAGCAACGGATTATTTGCCATCACCGGCCCCACCGGCGCGGGTAAAACCACCCTGCTGGACGCCATCTGTTTGGCACTGTACCACCAGACGCCGCGCCTGAATGTCACGCCAAGCCAAAATGAGCTGATGACCCGCCACACCGCCGAGTCGCTGGCGGAGGTCGAGTTTGAGGTTAAAGGTGTCGGTTACCGCGCGTTCTGGAGCCAGCGCCGTGCCAAAAACTCCCCGGACGGCAACCTGCAGGCGCCGAAGGTGGAGCTGGCGATGCGCGATGACGGCAAAATCCTGGCCGATAAAGTCCGCGACAAGCTGGATCTTACCGCTGCGATCACCGGACTGGATTTCGGTCGTTTTACCAAATCGATGATGCTGTCTCAGGGGCAGTTCGCTGCCTTCCTGAATGCCGATGCCAATGATCGGGCCGAACTGCTGGAAGAGTTGACCGGCACCGAGATTTACGGCCAGCTTTCCGAGCGCGTTTTCGAGCAGCACAAACAGGCCAAAACCGATCTGGACGCGTTGCATCAGCGCGCCAGCGGCATTGAGTTGCTGAACGAAGAACAGCGCCAACAGCTGGAAAGCCAGCTCGTGGAGCTCAGTTCGCAGGAAAATGCCCTCAGCGAACAGACCCAGCGTCAGCAACGGGCGTTAAACTGGCTACAGCAATGGCAACAGACGCAACAGAAACAGCAGGAATACCAGCGTCAGTTGAGCGCCGTACAACAGGAGCAGGCTGAAGCAGAACCGCAACTTCAGCAGTTGGCGCGCAGCGAGCCGGCAGAGAAACTGCGCCCACTGCTCAACGAACGCAACCGCTGCCGCAGCGATCAACAGGCGCTACAACAGCAGATTGCCCAGTTGACGCAGCAACAGGAGCAACAGCTTGCCCAGATGACCCCGTTGCAGCAGGCAGTGGAACAAGCACGTGCTCAACTGCAGGCGCATGTCGAACACCAGCAGATCCAACAACGGCTGATCGACGAGCAGATCGTCCCGCTCGACCACCAGATAACCCAGTTGCAAAAAACGCAGACAGAACTGCAACAGGCCTGCGATGCCGCCACGCAACAGTACGCTCAGCAACAAGCGGAGTTGGAACAACTTGAGGTTTTACGAGCCCGGCTCACCGCCCAGGCCGGACAGCAGCAGGAGCAGCTTAACGGCCTCACTGCCGCACTGGCAGCGCAGCAACAGCAGCAAAATGCGCTGGAAGCCCAAGCCCCCCTAACAGCGCTGCGCCAACGTCAGACCGAACTGGCCGAGCTGCGTCCGGTGCGCCAGCAATTATTTACCCTCTCCTCGCTGTTTGGCCAGGTCAGCGAACGTCTGGAACAACAACGCAAGGAGTTCACGGCCCGTCAGACCCAGCTCAGCGAGCTTGAAAAGCAGCTTGAAGAAACACGCCAGCAGTACAAACAGCAAAAAGCACATCAGACGGACGTAGAGAAAGCCCTTGAGCTGGAGCAACGCATCGTCAGCCTGGAGGCGGAACGCGCTCGCCTGCAAACCGGCGAACCTTGTCCACTGTGCGGATCTTCCGAGCATCCGGCCATCGAACAGTATCAGGCGGTAAAACCCTCTGAGACAGCACTGCGTCTGGCCGATATGCGCGTCAAAACCGAGGCTTTGTACACCCAGGGCACCGAGCTGCGCACCCGCTGCGAAAGCCTGAAAGAGCAACTGCAGCGCCAGCAACATCTTATCGGCCAAGATGAACAACAGCTGGCCGCTCATCGTCAGCAATGGCAAACCCTCAGCACGCCTCTGGCGTTTGATTTTGATCTGCAGGACACCGCTCGCCTTAGCCAGTGGTTAAGCGATTGCGACAATGAGGAGCGTCAGGCTCAGGCCAGTCTGCTGCAACACGAGCAGGCAGCCCAGGCGGTACAGCAGGCTAAAGACCGGTTGGCCGCACTGCAGACACAGCAGCAACAGGCGCAGCAAGAAAAGGCACTGCTGGACGAGCGTTTCAAACTGCTGGAAAAAAGCCACGCCGAGGCCCAATCTCAGCAGCAACGCCTGCAGCAACAGCGTCAAGAAGCAGAGCAAGCTCTGGGCGAACAACGTACGCAGCGGCTGGCGCTGTTTGGCGAACAGCAAATCGTGCAGGTGCGTGAACAGCTGCGTGCCCGGCAGACGGCCTGCGAACAGGCTATACAACTGGCCGCAGAGCACTGGCAGAAGGCGCAGGAACAACGCGATCGTCTTGGCGGGCAACTTACCGGGTTGCAGCAACAGCTGTTGCACCTGGCCGAACGGCTGCAACAGGCGGAGCAAGATTGGCTGCAAGCGTTGTCCACCAGCGAATTCGACGACGAAGCGGCCTTCAACGCTGCCCTGTTGAATGACGATCAGCGCCAACAATTGCAACGGCGCAAAGAGCAGCTGCAGCAACGACAGGTTGAAGCCAGCGCCCTGCTGACCCAGGCCGTAGCCAATCTGGAACAGCAACGCCAACAGCGTCCGGAAGGGCTGGATGAAAGCCAGGCCGATCCCCAAACTCTGGGCCAGGATCTGGCCGCGCTGGCGCAGCAGCTCAAAACTCTGCAGCTCCGACAGGGTGAAGTGCGCAACCAGTTGGAAAGTGATGCCGCGCGCCGTCTCAATCAGCAGTCGCTGTTTGAGCAAATCAGCCAAAGTCAGCAACAATACGACGACTGGAGCTACCTCAATCAGCTCATCGGCTCCAAAGAGGGGGATAAATTCCGTAAGTTTGCCCAAGGACTGACGCTCGATCATCTGGTGTACCTGGCCAATAACCAGTTGGGCCGGTTGCACGGCCGCTATCTGCTGCAGCGCAAAACCAGTGATGCACTGGAATTGCAGGTGGTGGACACCTGGCAGGCGGACGCACTGCGCGACACTCGAACCCTGTCCGGCGGTGAAAGCTTCCTGGTGAGCCTTGCGCTGGCGCTGGCGCTGTCCGATCTGGTCAGCCACAAGACCAGTATCGATTCGTTGTTCCTTGACGAGGGCTTCGGTACGCTGGATGCGGAAACTCTGGACACCGCGCTGGACGCACTGGACAGCCTGAACGCCTCCGGCAAAACCATCGGCGTGATCAGCCACGTTGAAGCCATGAAAGATCGTATTCCAGTGCAGATTAAGGTGAAAAAGGTGAACGGCCTCGGTATCAGCCGGCTGGAGCCGCAGTTCCGGCTGGAATAACGTTACCCTGAGCTCGGAAATGTGACCGTGGCGTCACTCCCCGGTCAAAAACATTGAGCCGCCGCTGACAAGGTTTATGATGCTATCGATAACAGGATTGTTACTGTAAATATACAGGCAAAACCTGACGCACGGGATCGCTCCTGGACGTCAGGTTTTTTCGTTTTCAGCATGCTGAAACATCCGGGAAAAACCATGAAGATCGCAAAAATACTTAATAATAACGTGGTGATTACGCTGGACGACCGTCAGGAAGAGACGGTGGTTATGGGAAAAGGTATCGGCTTTAAAAAGAAGGCTGGCGATCTGCTGGACGAAAACCTGATCGAGAAGGTCTTCACCCTTAACGGCAGCGAAATGGCTGAGCGCTTTAAAACGCTGCTGTCGGAGATCCCCCTGGCCTGCGTGACCACGGCCGACAAAATCATCACCCTCGCCCGCCAGCGCTTGCCGGGCAAGCTGCATAACATCGTTTATATCACGCTGACCGATCACATCCACTTTGCGCTGCAGCGCCATGCCCAGGGGCTGGACATCAAAAACGTGCTGCTGTGGGAAATCAAGAAGCTCTACCCAGCCGAATTTGCCGTCGGGCTGGAGGCACTGACGCTGATCGCCGAACGGCTGGGCACCACGCTGCCGGAGGACGAAGCCGGGTTTATCGCCCTGCACCTGGTCAACGCCCAGTTGAACGATGAAATGCACAACACCCTGCATATCACTCGCGTCATGCAGGAAATCCTGAATATCGTCAAATACCATTTCCGTTTTGACTACAACGAAGAAGCCCTGAGCTATCACCGCTTTATCACTCACCTGAAGTTCTTCGCCCAGCGTCTGCTGGGTAAAAACTACGTCGACAGCGATGACGACTCACTCTATCTGGTGGTGAAAGAAAAGTACCCTGACTCCTTTGCCTGCGCAGGCAAGATCAATCAGCACATCGAAAAAAACTATCAGCATCAACTCACGCGGGAAGAGATGATGTTTCTGACCATTCATATCGAACGGGTGCGCAGCGAAAGCGAGGCAAGATAGGTTTAGCGACGGGCGTCAAACACCCGAATGCCGTACGGCGGAAACCAGCGTCAGCCCTTCGGCCTGCGCCTGGGCGAGCAGCATGCGATCGAAATCTCCCAAATGCTGGCCGCGCTGACAAACACCAGATTAGCGCATGGGTATCCAGCAGCAGACGCCTCATTCATCAGCTAAGTTAGCTAAAGCATAGAGCGCATCTGGTTTTTATACGGTGAATGGATTAAAGCGCGAGCAGGCCCGCGCTTTTTTGCAACGGTTACACTTGCGGCCACAGCCAGGCTGCACCGCGTACGCCGCTGGAGTCACCGTGAACGGCTTTACGGATCGGGGTTTCACACTCGCCACCGAAAACCCAGGATTTCACCAACTGCGGCACACGCTGATAAAGACGGTCCACATTGCTCATACCGCCGCCCAACACCACCACGTCCGGATCAAAAATATTGATCACGTGCGCCAGCGATTTGGCCAACCGCAGCTCATAGCGGCTAATGGCTTGCTCCGCCAGGGTATCTCCCTGCGCCACCAGCGCCATGATCTCATGCCCCTTTAGCGGATTACCGCTCAGGCGCGAATAATCGGTGGCAAAGCCGGTGCCGGAGATAAAGGTCTCGATACAGCCCTGCTTGCCACAGTAGCAGGGAACCTCTGCACGAAAACGCAGTTCGTCATCGTCCAGCCACGGCAGCGGGTTATGCCCCCATTCGCCAGAGATGCCGTTACCGCCCGAATGCGCCTGGCCGTTGATCGCCACCCCTGCGCCGCAGCCGGTGCCAATAATCACCGCAAACACCGTTTGTTTGCCGGCGGCCGCGCCGTCGGTAGCCTCCGAAACCGCCAGGCAGTTGGCGTCGTTGGCGATACGGACTTCACGCGCCAGCATCGCCGACAGGTCTTTGTCCAGAGGCTGGCCGTTGAGCCACACCGAGTTGGCGTTTTTTACCAAGCCGGTATAAGGCGACAGCGTACCGGGAATGCCTACCCCGACCGATCCCTGCTGCCCAGTATTTTCTTCCGCCAGTTTCACCAGACCGGTGATGGCCTCCAGCGTTTGCTGATAGTCATGGCGCGGCGTGGCAATACGATGGCGGAACAGTTCCCGTCCGTCGTTGGCCAACGCGATCACTTCAATTTTGGTGCCACCCAGGTCGATACCAATGCGCACGATTTTTCTCCTCAATGCACAACAACGTTGCTACAGCCTAATGTAACCGGCTTTCGGGATCACCCCATTAACGCCGAGTGTGACGGCGATGGCAATTTCCGCATCAGAACCGCACCGGCTGCCGCTTATTAATTAGCCATCGGGTACACTGGATTTTATCAGTTAACCTATTGATAACATTTTTACGCATCATAAAATTCGGAGAGCAGCGATGAAACCTGCCATATTGATCGTCGACGACGATCCCGCTATCTGTGATCTGCTTTGTGACGTGCTCAATGAGCACGTGTTTACCGTACATGCCTGCCACCGGGGCAGCGAGGCGCTGACGCTACTCAGCCAGCAGCCGGATATTGCGCTGGTGCTGCTGGATCTGATCCTGCCGGACACCAACGGCCTGCTGGTGTTACAGCAGATCCACCGCCTGCGTCCGGATCTGCCGGTGGTGATGCTGACCGGTCTCGGCGCCGAGTCCGACGTGGTGGTCGGCCTGGAAATGGGCGCCGACGATTATATCGCCAAACCCTTTAATCCACGCGTAGTGGTCGCTCGCGCCAAGGCGGTTTTGCGCCGTACCGGTGCGCTGGCGTTGGAACCTGCCGCTGTCGGCCAGACCAGAGCGGAAGGCTGGCAGTTCAACGGCTGGTGTCTGGACACCAACCGCTGCACGCTGCACAACCCTCAGCGCCAGGCTGTCGATCTGACTCAGGGCGAATACGGCTTGTTGCTGGCGCTGGTACAACATGCGCGTAAAGTACTGACCCGCGATCGCCTGCTGGAGCTGACCCACGGCGAAACGCTGGAGGTCTTCGATCGCACTATCGACGTGCTGATCATGCGGCTGCGCCGCAAGATCGAAATCAATCCGCATCAGCCCGAACTGATCCGCACCATTCGCGGGCTGGGTTACGTCTTTGCCGCCGACGTCAGCCAGCCGGTGGCTGCCGCCTGATAAAATCCTGCAGCTCCGGCAGCGGCCGAGCACCGTCGACAGCATTGGCGCACAGCAGATTGAAACGCGCACAGGCATGCGCCAGCTGCAGTGTCTCCACCAAAGGCCAGTCTTCATGGCTGGCATACAGCACGCCGGCGCAGAACGCATCACCGGCACCGACGCTGCCGACGATTTCAGTTTCCCTCACCTGCCACGAGGGTTGCCAACGCGCTTCGCCACCGCTCTCCAGCCCGTAGGCCCCTTCCGGGCAATGGATCACCACCCGCCGCCGCACACCGGCCTGCAATAATTGTTCTGCGGCCTGCGCCATCAGTGACTGCTGTAACGAGCCATTAGCCGTACGCAGCGCCAGTCCGGTAAATTCACCGGCTTCCAGCTCGTTGATCACCAGATAGTCCAGCCAGCGCAGCGCCGGCAACACCAAAGGCCGATAGCGTGGATCGCCCTGGCGCGACACCAGATCCAACGAAGTCTGGTAACCGCGCTGCTGCATTTGCGCCAGCAGGCGTGCGCTACGGGTGCCGAATTCCTCGTCCGGACAATCCAGGCTGTCGAGCAGCAGCAGATAGCCCAGGTGGAAAATTTTATGATTGCTGTGCAGCGCGTCAAAATCGCCGAGGTCCAACAACCGATTCGCGCCCGGCGCATGGAAAAAGGTCCGCTGTCCACCCGGCTCGGTCATCACCTGCGACATCGAGGTCATCGCCGTTTCGCTGCGACGCACCCGGCCGCTGTCGACTTGGTACTGCGCCAGCATTTGCAAAATATAGTCACCATCGGCATCGCAGCCGATCAGCCCCAGCGCCGCCAGCGGCAACCCGGTTTCCATACGCGCCAGCGTCAGCAATACATTAAGCGGCGCACCGCCGGTGGCACGCTGGCTATGTTCAATCTCCACCAGCCAGCCCGGCTGAGGCCAATGCGCAATTTGATGGACATGATCCACCAGCATGTTACCGGCAGAAACAATGCCACGCCGGCTCATCACAACCGCCCGGCGCTGCCGAAAATATGCATCTGCTGCTGCACCACTTCGCTGATCGAGCGCTCCACCGCCAACAGCACTTCGGCAAACTCATCATAAATCGCGTGACGCTGCGTCATCCGCTGTTCAATCGCCCCCAGCGCCGCTTGCGACATGCCGGTATAGAAGTTGATTTTGTGAATGCCCAGGCCGATGGCCCGCTTGAAGTCTGCATCGCTGATGCCGGAACCGCCGTGCAGCACCAAAGGAATGCCAGCCTGCTGCTGGATAGCCGCCAGACGTTCGAAATCGAGCTTAGGTTCGCCCTTGTATTTGCCGTGCGCGTTGCCGATCGCCACCGCCAGTGCATCGATGTCGGTCAATTCGACAAACTCGCGCGCCCGCCGTGGGTCGGTAAATTTATTGCTGTCGGCCTCGCCATACAGAGCACCGCCTTCGTCACCGCCGACGGCACCCAGTTCGGCCTCCACCGAGACGCCCACCGCATGACACATGCGCACCACTTCCTGCGTTTGACGCACATTTTCTTCATAACTCAGGCCGGAACCGTCAAACATTACCGAGCTGAATCCGAGACGCAATGCCTGCACCACCGCCTCAAAATGCAGACCGTGATCGAGGTTCAACACCACCGGAATGTCGTGCTGCGCCGCCTCACTTTTGATCGCCGCGACCAAAGACTCCAGCGACACGTACTTAAAGTGGACTTCGGCAATATTGATGATAAAGGGCGATCGCGCGGCCTGCGCCGCGGCAAACAACGCGCGCAGGAAATGGCTGTCGAGCACGTTGAACGCACCCAGCGCATAGCCGTGTTGACGCGCGTGCGCTAACCCCTGTGCCAGTGAAATCAATGCCATGGTGCATCTCCTTAATCAATAAAGCGCAAGTATTCGTTACACAGCAACCACTGGGGCGGCTGATCCTCTTCGATTTGGCTAAAGCGGCTGAGCGGCGTCAGGAAACGGTTATCGTTGTCGTCGTCATTCACCGTCGAAACCTCACCCACCAACACGTCGCCGAAACCTTCCTCGCCCCAAAAGCTGTGATAGATGCCCGGCGTCAGGCAGATGCTTTCCCCCGGCGCCAGCCGCAGGCGTGAACCGGCGGCGTGAGTCTGTCGGCAACCGTCCAGGGTCACGCTCACCGGGCTGTCGGCCAGCCCTTCCTGCGGATCGGCGTTATGCAGCTCGACGATCAGGTTGCCACCACCGCGATTGATGATGTCTTCCCGCTTGCGCCAGTGGAAATGCATCGGCGTCACCTGTGCTTCGCGGCAATGCATGATTTTCTCCGCATAGCATTTGGCATAAGGTTGACCGCCGGGCGAACCGTTTCGCAACGTGAACAGCGTCAGCCCCTTGTGAGCAAAATCCTCGCCGCCGAACGCCGTGACGTCCCAACCCAGCTTCAGGTCGAATACCTCCTGCCACGGCTGACGATCGAGCTGACGCCAAACGGTTGGGCTAAAGTGCGCAAAGGGTGGCAGATGGACGTCGAAGCGGGCAAAAAAATGCTGGGTTTGTTGCAGAATCTGGTTCACGGCGGAACGGTTCATATCGCCTCCGAAAGTGGGGATGAAATGAGGGGCCTGGCGTAGCAGACCCCGCCGATAGCAGGTTATTTCACCGTCCAGCCTTTGTAGCTGCCGATATTGTTTTTATCGATCATGGTGACCGGGATCAGCACCGGCCCGGTTGGTGCGGGTTTACCCTGCAGAATTTCGTAACCGATCTCGACCGCCTTGGCCGCCATCACCTGCGGATCCTGTGCAGGGGTTGCCACAAACAGCGAGTTGCCGCGCTTGAGCGCCTCTTCGCCATCCGGCGATCCGTCTACGCCAACGATGAAGAACTCGCTGCGCTGCGCCTGCTTGGCGGCCAGATCGGCACCGATCGCCGTAGGATCGTTAATCGCGAATACGCCGTCGATCTTCGGATTGGCCGCCAACAGCGCGGTCATGATCTCCAGTCCGCCTTCGCGGCTGCCCTTGGCGTTCTGGTTATAGGACAGCAGCTTGATCTCCGGGTGTTTCTTCAGTTCGGTCATGCAGCCTTCTACCCGGTTCTGTACCGCGGACACCGGTGGGCCGTTGATGATCACCACGTTGCCTTTCTCTTTCAGGCGATCGCTGATGTATTTACAGGCCATGGCGCCGGCCTGGGTGTTGTCCGAGGTGATGGTGGCATCGGCACCTTCGGCCGCTACGTCAACCGCCACCACCACGATGCCGGCGTCCTTGGCGCGTTTCACCGCCGGGCCGATACCCTTGGAATCTGCGGCGTTCAGGATGATCATATCGACCTTGGCGGCGATAAAGTTATCGATCTGCGCCACCTGTTGACCGAGATCGTAACCGCTCGACACCAGCGTCACGTTAACCTTGTCACCGGCCAGTTCGCGCGCTTTCAGTTCCGCACCTTTGGTGATCTGCACAAAGAACGGGTTGGCCAGATCGCCCACCGTCACCCCTATCGATTTCAACTCTTTCGCCTGCACCAACGAAGCACTGCCGAGCGCGGCGGTAACCAGCAAAGCGGTAATCAATGGTTTGAAACGCATAGTGTTTTCCTCATTATTTTCTGAGATACGAAAAAACTGCCCCGGTGGGCGCCAACCAACCTTTCTTTCTCACTCAACCTTGCCCTATGGATTTCCAGTGGCAGCGAGTGCAAGTCACAACGCTGCGGCTTGAAAGAGGACGGGTAGATCAGTGTTGATAATTGCGAGTGCGGTACTTGTCGATTAACACCGCGATGATGATCACCGCCCCTTTGATCACCAACTGCCAAAAATAAGAAACGCCCATTAACGTCATGCCGTTGTTCAGGGTGGCGATAATCAACGCCCCTACCAGCGTGCCGGTAATGGTACCGATGCCGCCGACGAAGCTGGTGCCGCCAAGAATGACTGCGGCGATCGCATCCAGCTCATAGCCCATACCGAGGTTGCCGTTGGCGCTGTAAAGCCGGGAGGCGCTCATCACCCCACCCAACCCGGACAGCAGGCCGCTCATGCCATAGACGAACAGCAGCACGGCACCGACCTTGATCCCGGTCAGGCGCGCCGCCTGCATGTTGCCGCCTACCGCGTAGATATGAACCCCCAGCGTGGTGCGGCGCAGAATGAACCAGCACACGGCAATCACCGCAAAGGCGATAATCACCAACCAGGGGATAGGCCCCAGGTAGGCGTTGCCGATCCATTCAAAACTGATATTGGAATTGATGATGGTGGTGCCGTCCGCCAACAGATAAGCGGCACCGCGCAGTGCGGTGTAGGTACCGAGGGTGACGATAAACGGCGGCAGGCCAGCGTAGGCCACCAGAAAACCATTAAACAGCCCCATGCCCAAACCGGCCAACAGCGCCAGCGGGATCGACATTCCAGCCATGCCAGGCATCAGTGACACCGCCATCGCTACCACCGCGGTAGTGCCCAGCATCGAACCGACCGAAAGATCGATGCCGCCGGTCAGGATGATAAAGGTCATGCCCGCCGCCAACACGATGTTGATCGACGCCTGCCGGGCGATATTCAGCAGGTTGGCATCGGTAAAGAAATTCGGGGCAACAAAGCCGAAAACCGCGACGATCAGGATCAATATCGGCAAGATACCGACGGTTTGCATCATATCGCCCAACAGTGCCCGTTTCAGCGTCGGATTTTTTGCGCCTGGCGGCAATGGATTCGAAGTCATGGTCGGCTCCTTGAGCGTAGGGATGGAATTATTCATGCGGTAGTCGCCTGCGGTTGGGTGGTGTCAACGCCGGTGGCCAGCGTCATGATGTTTTCCTGGCTGATCTCACCGCCGCCCAGTTCCCCGACAATGCTGCCTTCGTGCATCACGTAAACCCGGTCGCTCATGCCGACCACCTCAGGCAATTCACTGGAAATCATCAGGATCGCCACGCCCTGCTGTGCCATCTGGCTCATGATGCGATAGATCTCGCTCTTGGCCCCCACGTCCACACCGCGTGTCGGTTCATCGAGGATCAGGATCCGTGGGCCAATGGCTACCCAGCGTGAAATCAGCAGCTTTTGCTGATTACCGCCGGACAGGCCGCCAGCCCGCACCTGAGCATGTGGCACGCGGATATTCAGCAGGCCGATAGCGTCACTGGAAATACGCTGCGCCTTGCGGCGATTGAGCAGGCCATAGCGCCCGTCACGTTCCAGCGTCGCCATCACGATGTTTTCATGCGCGGCCAGATCGAGAAACAACCCCTGCTCCTTGCGGTTTTCGGTGAGGAAGCCGATGCCCAGAGCAATGGCATCGCGCGGCGAGTGGATACTGGCCGGCTTGCCGTCGACTTCCACCGTACCGCCACTGGACTTGCGCACGCCGAAAATCAGCTGCGCCAGTTCGGAACGACCGGCGCCCACCAGCCCGGCAAGGCCGACAATTTCACCGGCGCGGACCTGAAGGCTGACCGGCTTCACCTTTTTGCCGTCAGTCAGGCCGTGCAGCGTCAGGCGAGGTTCCCCCACCGGGATGCCCTGTTCCTTATTGAACAAGTCGCTCAGCGGGCGGCCCACCATCATGCGCACCAACTCGCTGGCGGACAGCTTGTCGCGCATCAGGCTGCCAACATACTGACCGTCGCGCAGCACGCTGACGCGATCCGACAGCTCGTACACCTCCGCCATGCGGTGGCTGATATAAATGATTGCCATGCCTTCATCGCGCAGCCGTTTGATCAGCTCGAACAGTCGATGCGTTTCGCGTGAAGAAAGCGCCGCTGTAGGTTCGTCCATCACCAGAATGCGGCTGTTACGGTGCAGCGCACGCGCGATTTCCACCTGTTGCTGCTCGGCGATGGTTAATTTCATCACGCGATCGCCGGCGCTGAACTGCGCCCCCAAACGATCGATCACCTTCTGCGCTTCCAGCAACATCTGCCCGCGCTTCACCAGGCCGCCACGCTGGATCTCGCTGCCCAGAAAAATGTTTTCCGCCACCGTCAGATTCGGAGCCAAGTTCATTTCCTGGTAAATCAGCGTGATGCCTGCCGCCAGGGCATCTTTTGGCCCCTTGATGGCGAACGGCTGCCCATCGATAAAAATTTCCCCGCTGCTGGCGATATAAGCGCCGGCCAATATTTTCATTAAGGTACTTTTACCCGCGCCGTTTTCACCCATTAGCGCGTGGATCTCACCGCGATACACCGTCAGGTTGACGCCTTTCAGCGCATAGAACTGACCAAAACTCTTGGCGATGTTGTGCATTTCCAGAATCGGGGTCGCGCTCATCGTCATACCTCAGGTTGCGGTTCGGATGGCATGCAGTTAACCACGCATAAATAAATGCAAAATGTCAGCGCCCGTTCATCTTTGTCATATTGTTAATGGGACGGGGATTTATACTGCGAACAGTCAGTTACGGGGGATTCAATGCGCAGACTGCCTTTCCTTGCCGGCGCGCGTGGGCGCCTGTTGATGTTCAATCTGCTGGTGGTGGCGGTGACGCTGATGGTCAGCGGCGTGGCGATCTTCGGTTTCTACCATGCGGGCAAGCTGCAGGAACAGATGCAGGCGCAAACCCTGGCAGAAATGAACGGCAGCATGGCGCTGAGCCGGGATACCTCCAACGTGGCGACCGCGGCTATTCGGCTCTCGCAAGTGGTGGGTGCGCTGGAATACCAGAGCGAATCCGCCCGGCTGAAACAAACGCAACTGGTGCTGCAAACCTCGCTCAGCCGGCTGGCCGACGCCCCGTTGGCCCACAGCGAACCGGCGCTGGTCAAGCGCATCATCAGCCGCAGCAACGCGCTGGAAAGCAGCGTAACGCGCATGCTGGATCTGGGACACCAACGGCATCTGCAGCGCAATATCCTGCTCAGCGGGCTGTATCAGTCGCAGAGCACGCTGCGGCATATCGCCACCCTCAATCAGCGCAATAACCTCAACCAGCCCTCGCAGCCGCTGCTTAGCCAGATCGACCGCTTGCTGGCGATCGCCATACAGACCCCTACTCCCAAGGCCGCAGCCCAGCAGATCGACAACGTTATGGCCTACTGGCCGCAACACAGCCCGGATGTCTTGGTAGACGAGAAAATGCGGCAGTTTCGGCTCAGCGAACAGCGCCTGCTGCCCGAAACGCTGGAACTGGAGCAAAGCGACCTGGCCCTGGCCTATTACACCTACCATATCAAAGCGTTAGTCGCGATGCTCAACGACGATATCAACCTTTACGTGCAAAAGGTGGCCAACGAGTCGGAGCTGCGCACCCACCAAACCCATCATGAGCTCAGTTCCATAAGCTGGTTTATCGGCCTGTTCGCGTTGCTGGCACTGGTGATTACCGGCTTCGCCGGACTGTATATCTACCGCAATCTCGGTTCCAACCTGACGGCGATCGCCGGAGCCATGACGAGGCTGGCGCGCGGCGAACGTGACGTCAGCGTACCGGCGCTGCAACGCCGCGACGAACTGGGCGAGCTGGCTCGGGCATTTAACGTCTTTGCCCGTAACACCGCCTCGCTGGAGCAGACCTCCCGCCTGCTGAAAGAAAAAAGCACCCAGTTGGAAACCACCTTTCTGGCGATGCGCGACGGTTTTGCGCTGTTTGATAACGACGGTCAACTGGTGGTGTGGAACCCGCAATACCCCTTGCTGCTGGGGCTCAACGAACACCAGCTGCACCGCGGCTTGCACTACCGCGAGCTACTGCAACAGGTTACGCCACCGGCGGGTCAACGTTGGGAAGCGGTGCTGGCCAACCTGTCTAGCGAACTGCCACAGCCGCAGGAACTGCGCCTGAGCGATGGTCGTACCGTAGAGCTACGCTTCAGTCCGGTACCGAACCGTGGCGTAGTCAACGTGGTGCTGGAACGCACCGAGCGCAAAGCGCTGGAAGAAGCGCTGCTGCACAGCCAGAAAATGAAGGCGGTCGGCCAGCTCACCGGCGGCCTGGCGCATGATTTCAACAACCTGCTGGCGGTGATTATCGGCAGCCTGGAACTGACCACTCAACAAACGCAGGACGCACAGACCGAACAGCGCATTATTCGGGCGCTGAAGGCCGCCGAACGCGGCGCACAGCTTACCCAGCGGCTGTTGGCGTTTTCCCGAAAACAGGCGCTGCACCCGCAGGCCATCACGCTGCAATCGCTGGTGGAAAATTTGCAGGAGCTGTTGCGCCATTCACTGCCCAGCACGCTCTCACTGAGCATCGAGGCACAGCGTCCTGGCTGGCCTGCCTGGATCGATGCCAATCAGTTGGAGAACGCGCTCATCAACCTGGTGGTCAACGCGCGGGATGCGATGGAAGGCCGCAGCGGCGTGGTGAATATTCGCATCTACAACCAACGGGTGGTGCGCAGCGGCGGCAAAAAGCAGGACATGGTGGCGCTGGAAGTGATTGATACCGGCTGCGGCATGTCGGAAGAGGTGAAGGCTCAGGTGTTCGAACCCTTCTTCACCACCAAGGCGGTAGGCAGCGGCAGTGGCCTGGGGCTGTCGATGGTTTACGGCTTTGTCCGCCAGTCCGGTGGACGGGTACAGATTGAAACCGCGCCGGGCAAAGGCACGTTGGTGCGCCTGCAGCTCCCACGAGCGCCTACGGCGGCGATAGAGGAAGTTCCCGCCCCGCAGCTCGAAGAATGCAAGAACACGGATAATCTGGTGCTGGTACTGGAAGATGAAAATGACGTTCGCCATACGCTGTGCGAACACTTGCACCAGCTCGGCTACCTGACGCTGGACAGCGCGGACAGTCAGGAAGCTTTGGCGCTGCTGCGCCAGACGCCGGATATAGACATACTGATCAGCGACCTGATGCTGCCGGGCGAACTGGACGGCGTACAGGTGATTGGGCTGGCGCGAGAGATTAACCCACAGCTTACCGCCCTGCTGATCAGCGGCCAGGACATCCGCCGTCAGCACGAAGAAAATCTGCCAAACGTTGAACTGCTGCGTAAGCCTTTCAGCCAGCGGCAACTGGCGTTAGCGCTGCAACGAGCACGACGTTCAAACGCGGACGGCGACGCAATTCGGAGGGAATGAGGCGATTTTTCGCCTCTGATTCGTTATTATGCCGCCCTGCTTTTGATGAATAAGCGTGCCAGGTGCACGCCCAGCCAGGGATAACATTATGCTGTGGTTTAAGAATTTGATGGTTTACCGTTTGAGCCGCGAAGTTGCGCTAAACGCGGATGAAATGGAAAAACAGCTCAGCGCTTTTGCTTTCACCCCGTGCGGCAGCCAGGACATGGCGAAAACCGGCTGGGTCTCCCCGATGGGCTCCCACAGCGACGCATTGACGCATGCGGTTAACGGCCAGATCGTCATCTGCGCACGTAAGGAAGAAAAAATCCTGCCGTCGCCGGTCATCAAGCAAGAGCTGCAGGCCAAAATTGAACGCCTCGAAGGCGAACAGCACCGTAAACTGAAGAAAACCGAAAAAGACGCGCTGAAAGACGAAGTGCTGCACAGCCTGCTGCCGCGCGCCTTTAGCCGTTTTAACCAAACCTTTATGTGGATCGACACCGTTAACGATCTGATCATGGTTGACGCCGCCAGCGCCAAGCGCGCGGAAGATACCCTGGCGCTGCTGCGCAAAAGCCTGGGCTCTCTGCCGGTAGTGCCATTGACCATGGAAAGCCCGATCGAGCTGACGCTGACCGAATGGGTGCGTTCAGGTGAACTGCCGGCCGGCTTTATTATTCAGGACGAGGCGGAACTGAAAGCGATTCTGGAAGACGGCGGCGTGATCCGCTGCAAGAAGCAGAACCTGATCAGCGATGAAATTGCGGTACATATTGAAGCCGGCAAACTGGTAACCAAGCTGGCAGTGGACTGGCAAGAGCGCATTCAGCTGGTGCTGGCGGATGACGGCTCGTTGAAGCGTCTGAAGTTCGCCGATACGCTGCGTGAGCAGAATGACGATATCGATCGTGACGACTTCGCCCAGCGTTTTGATGCCGATTTCATCCTGATGACCAGCGAATTGGCGGCGTTAATCAAAAACACCATCGAAGCTCTGGGTGGCGAAGCGCAGCGTTAAGTACACAAAGGCGCAAATCGCTGCGCCTTTGTTCCACATGAGTAGCTTCGCAACACAGATAGCATACCCAAATTAATTGGAGTTGCAGCTAGGCGGCAAGTGCGGGAATCCCCAGGAGCTTACTCAAGTAAGTGACTGGGGTGAGCGCATGCAGCCAACAACGCAGCAGCTTCAAGTAAGAAGGGTATGGATTACTTGCTCAAATAACGGCACAGATAAGCGGTTGCATCGGCAACCTGCAGGTTGAACTCACTGTGGCCCGGTACGAAGAACTTCTCACCCGGCATAAATACCTGCCAGTCCGGCGAGCCCGGCAGCAGGACTTTCAACGCCCCGGTAATCACGGTCATTTCTTCCGGCTGGGCGGTGGTGAAGGTGTACTCACCCTCTTCCATCACACCGACGCTGGTAAGGCCGATGCTGCTACTATCGAAACCGATAGACTTCACTTTTCCGGCAAAATACTCGTTCACTTTCAGCATAGACTGGCACCCGCGTAATCAACTTTATGGGAAATCCATATTGGGGGATTGTGGTTGATCTGTCACTGGTTTTTCACGCGAAATGCGATCGCGACGCAGAGTAAAATTCTGCCGGGCAATGGCTCCTCAGCCTGCCACTCTGGATCCGCTGATAAAAACGCGCCAGACAGCCGCTGTCATTCGCCAGGCTAAGGATTTATTCTATATTAAATCAGTTAATTAGCTCAGCCGCCAACTTGGCGACCAGCACGTTGGACAGCAGCACCGGTATTTCAAGCCGCGCCTGCAGGAAATCGCGATGCTGGCGGTGATAGCCGATGCAATCCAGCACCACCACCTGCGCCCCTTGTCGCTGCAACTCACTTGCCGCCCGTTCCAGCACCGCGTCGTCCGCCAGATAGGGACTGGCCACGGCGAAACAGGGCGGCGTCGCCAGACGTTGCCATTTGCCTGCTTGCTGGCTGATTTGCTCCGCTACCGGCACCACAATGCCGACCCGATGCTGGCTGACAATGGCGGAAATCAGCGGCGGAATAATGCGATCCGGCTCCAGCAACAGCGCGCGTTCGGCGTGCAGTCGGCCAAATTCTCCGGTGCATAGCAGCAGGATCACTTCACAGCCCTCGGCTTCCAGCTCACGGATTTTCTGCTGCAATCCCTTTTCGACCCGCGAGGCGCCCAGCCTCACCTGCGTACCGTCCAACAAGCGTGAAACCAGCACCTTCTCACCGGCCATAGGAGCGTAGCCTTGGTCAATCTGGCCGAAGCTCAGTCCATCCAACAGCCCGACATGCCTCACCTGATCCGCGGGCAGAAAGGCCGACAGCAGCGGCATGATGTCGTTACGCGGCGCCTGGCCGATAGTCAGCGTGGCAAATGAGGCATTCATCCGGTTATTTCCTTTTTTGCAGGTGGCTGAGGCTGCCGTACAACGCCAGAAGCTGCGCGTATTCATCGGCCTGGTAAAACTGGCAGGTACCGCGCCCGAACTCTTTCGCCACTTCCACCGCGAACTTCACGGTCAGCGCAATATCCACTTCATGGCTGGCACCGGTACCGCAGCCCGGCACCACCGACTCGGTACAGATCGCTACGCCAACCACCGGCGCAGAAGTCGCGGTGGAAGGTTGCAGGATGCTGTTCAGGTGATGCACCCCATTGCCGTACGGCGTTATGTCCTGCGTGGTGATCGGGAACGTCACCGCCGGACGACCGCTGGTCATCTCCATAATCCGCAGCAAGTCTTCCGCCACCCGCAGGATGTAGCCTTCTTTCACCGTCGGCGACAGCGCGTAACCTTTGTGATTGATGATGCGGTTGCCTTTGGTGGTGTCGATAGACAAGATTGCATCGGCTTCCGCCACCACTTCATTGTCGTTCATCGTCACGTCGTCGATCGGCGAATCCATAAAATCGACCGGATCGTGCGGGCGGGTTGGCGCGTCAGGGCAAATATGGGTAGTGATAATGACATCCCCCGGCAACACGTCCCCTTTGCGCTGCATTTCTGCCAGCTTCAACGCGCTGGCAATCGCGGCAATTGCCCCGTCGCCGTCGGACACCAAGCCGATGCGCGTAGGCCGCGCACCGATGCCGCCCAACCGGCCGACAATGCCCAGGGTTGGCGCATCCCCACCCTGGTTTTTACCGGCGCTGCCGGGGATATCGATTCGCACGAAATCGGTGGCGCCTTTCGGTCCGCTGGCACGCAACGTACTGGCCCGGATGCCGGGATAAGACGCAAACAGATCGACGACGTCCTGACCGCTCACATAGGCATTATCTATTAATTCAAAAACCTGCAGCGTTTGTTGCAAACTCATAATCGGCTGACCTCACAATTTAACCGGGGGGTTATTTCCCTTTGCTGGAAAAAATCGAATTGAAAAAGTTGTACAACGCGTCACCGGCAATAAAACCGGCCGCCATGATTTCCATCGGCGTGCGGCCCTTGTCGCCCCAGCGACGGATAATCAGGATGCGCAGCGCAATGCCAAGGAGCACCGCCCACCCCGCCAACGCGTTGTTGATCAGCAGGCCCGTAGCTAACAGCACGCCGAGCTGGCGTTTGGGCCCGCCAATCAGCTGCACGATGGCCCCGGGAATGGCCCAGATCAGCAAGCTGAAGGCAATGCCCGGCTGCGCGCCCGCCTCGATGGTTTTGGCGTACACCCGCGCTACCGGTGGGATCAGGTCCTGCAGGAAGTAGCTGCTGTAAGCGAAGTACACCACCGGGATGGCAATAACAAAGGCGATCAAGGCGGCAAACAGTTGAATGCGACGCCCCAACAGCTCCTGCTGCAAATCTTTGCCGTAGCCGCGCAGAATAAAGCCGGCTTTCAGATCAAACCCCATATCGGCAAACGCCGGGCCAGTGGCGGCGGTAAACCCGGTCAGCACGCACAGTGCCACCGGCGGAAAACCAATCAAAATGCCGATGATCAGGGTGATTAGCGCCACCGCAAAGGCCGGGAACCAGCCAGAGTGCATGGCGGCGATACCGACGATCAACTCATGCACAAAGGCAGCAAATGCAGCGTAAATCACAAACAACACCAGCATGGTCAGCGACATCTCGCTATACAGCCCGCCGGCCAACGCCAGCAACGCAGCGATAACGATATAGCCAACGGCTCCCAGCCCCAGCGCCTTGCTGACTTCGCTATCTGCCTGACTGTAACCGGCGGCGTCGACGCTTTTGCTACGGATCACCTGCACCACCTGGATCAACGCCACCAATCCGGCGCCAACCATTACCCCATGAGGAATAAAATGCGCATTGATGTCGAAACCCGCCATAGGTTCTGCGTAGGCGCGCAGCAGCAGGCCGACGCCAAACATCCCCAAAGCCCAAATATTGCCGATAAATGCGGTGCCGAAGGCCGCCATCGGGATTTTAAGCATCGACCCGGCGATCCCCACCGCCACGCCCACCACCAGCAACCAGGCCTGTTTGCCCCCCCGATCGCCAGCCTTGATGGCTTCCGCCGCCGCAACGCCTGGCGGCCAGGCGTTGGCGGCAGGAAAGATTTTGGTGTCAAACATGCGATACAGCAGGTAGGCGTCAAGCAACATTGCCACGGCCACACCGCAAAACATCGGCAGGATCAGCTGCGGCTGCCCCATCACATAAGGCACGGCAATGGGCATCAGCAATGAATTGGCAGCGCCAAAGGTGGCGGAGGAAATCACCGTTTGCGCCAGGTTTTGCGTATGTACCGATCGATAACGCTGGAACATTTGCAGCGGAATGCGCGCCAATAGCATCGCGAATAGCGCCCCGATGATCGACGTATTGGGGGTCACGCCCAACGTAGTGATTAGCTGCACACCGATGATCGCCCCAACGATGGACAGAATCACCATCACCAGCAGCGTACCGATATCTTTCAACGGATTTATGGTGGTATTGGATTTCATAGAGTCAATTTCCCTGAATATTCGCTGGCGCATGGCAAAGGTCATTTTTCGGCGTCAAGCTGCCGTCGTAGTTCCGGTATTTGGAACTACGATTTGAATTAATAATTTTTTGACCCGTAACCTTAAGTGAAATAACTAACGAATTCCCTGGTGTTGGCTTTCATTAATTACTCCGTGCTAGCAGAACTATTTCGATGCGTTATTTGATCTGTTGCCAATAATCATCACCGAACTTTTCCGCTAATTGCCGAGATACCGTCATCAACGCTTCTAATACGGCAGGAGAAAACGGTTGTTCGTCCGCTTGGGTGGCAAAGGATAAACAGAGCCCCACCGTCTCATTGCGGTGTTTATTGGTCACCGCCGTCGCCAGCGAACTGATCCCCTGCAAGGTTTCGTTACGCGCCAGGGACCAACCCTGCCGCCGAATTTGCGCCAGCTTGCTCAACAACGCATCCGGCGATTGCGGGGCGTTGGGCGAAGCCACGTGGTAACCCGCAGCATAGCGCGCAATAGCCTGTTCATCGCTAGCACGCGCTAAAATTGCCCTGCCCACCGACGTTTCCGCCGCCGGTGAACGGCTGCCCGCCGGCGTCACTACCTGGAGGAAGTGACGGCCCGGGAACATACGCATCACCATGATCTCCTGCCCCTCGAGCACCGAAACATAACCCGTGCAGCAAGTCAGTTGACTGAGCTGCACCATGCTGGCCGCCACGCTGTCCACCAGCGGCGTCGACAGATAGTGGCTGGAAACCGATAACAGCAAACGACCGATTTTATACAGCTTGCTGTCGGGATCGCGCTCCAGCATGCCCTGTGTTTCCATGGTCTGCAGCAGGCGCGATACGGTACTTTTCGGCAGCGCCAGTTGGTTCACCACATCGCTGAATGAAATACCGGGTTGCCCGTGCATCATTCGTTGTTGTGAAAATAACTTTAATACCGCTGCGGCATTTTCCAGGGTTGTCATGGCACGCCTTGTTCCACTATATGGAACTTAGTTCCTGTTCGATAATTAGAAACTAAAACTCGCACAACTTATCGTCAAGCAGTTTATTTTTTACGCTGCGGAAAATTAAAGAGAATGATGCTTTTGAAAATAAAATAGCGGACAGATCGCCAAAGTCATGAGGGAAATTAATTTGCACATCTACTTAAGCTGGGGGAAATATCAGCACAAGCTGCTGAAAACGCCATTCACCTGAGCAAACAAAATACGCTTTGCCACCCCAGAATCAGAAGCGAGCGTTATGCAGACTGAAATCGATCGGCACAGTTAATTCCACCACACCGTTATAGAAAGTGTCGCCCGGCAGCGTAGGCAAAACGAAACGCGTCTTTGGGATAACGTTTAAGGCGGTTGAGACGACTACGCCTGCTGCAACAACATCAGCATATGGCGTTGAAACAACGCCTGTAACTCGGAATTGGACATCTCTTTTCCCAGAAGTGAAACACCCAATGAGCGCGATAAAAATCACACAAATGATGATCAATAAAAGACTGGAAAACAGAGGCTATAGCGGGAAAAACAAGAAACCGGCTTTACGCCGGTTTCTGAGGGATAACGATTAGTCTTCCAACGCAGGGTCCTCATAGCGGTGCTTGGCATCCAACGCTTCCTGCTCGGTTGCATGCTCGCTGAGCAGCGTGTTGGGTTCTATATCGTCGGTGCGCACCTCGAAACGGTGCATATGCAAGCTGGGATCGCCCCGGTCAACGGCGACCACTCGGGCGGTTCTCGGATAGCCTGGTCGGTTATTTTCGCGCATGTTGATCTCCCGTGTGATTCCACAGGATTAAGTATAGCAGCGCGATTTATACCGACATGCGTGACCCCAGATCGCGATCGGCGTGATCGCCCTCCATCAGTTGCGTCAGTTCATCGCAGGCGCAGATTTTGCCGTCACGTACGGTGAAATGCGCCAGCACCTTAACCAGACTAAGGCTGCCATCGCGCTTTTCCACCCGCACCCTATGATGCGTCAACACCGAATCGTCCTGCCCGGCAATGGCGACCATCTCCAGCGTCATGCTGCGAGTCAACTGCTTGAGCAACGCCATATGTTGCACAAACTGCATGTAGTCCAGCGTCTTGCCGTCCACCTGTTGACGGTAATCCGCACTGAAAAGCTCAGCGATCAGCGTCGGCTGATGTTGCGGGGCGGCGACAACCTTTTGCAAGGCATCGAGCACCAGGGCTGTGGAGGTTTTCGGGGTCATGGTCGATCTCCAGAATTGAATGACGCGGAGATCATAAAACGAACAGAGCATGGCATAATAACCGCACTTGGACTTTTAATACTGCAAATCGGCCAATCATTATGATCCTGCAGAGCCAGCGACTTTGGCATGAGAAAAAACACCTGACGCCCTGGCACCAGCATGCCAGCGGACAGATCTACCTGTTGACCCACGGCATGATGGCGTTGGAAACCCGGGAGCGCCAATGGGCAATGACCGCCGGCAGTATCGGCTGGCTGCCACCCAACTGTGCGCACCAGGCACTGGCATGCGGCAACGTCATCGGCTGGAGTCTGTATCTGCCGGAGTCCTACTGTGCGACGCTGCCGGCGCAGCCGCATCTGAGCCCTGCCTCCGCATTGATTCAGGCGTTAATGGAACGTATTGCTCCTTTTGCGGGACAAGAGCTGGATCCGGCGCAACAACGCCTATTGCGGGTCTTGTTGGATGAGATTTCTGTGGAAGAGAGCGTACCGCTGCAGTTACCGCTACCGCAGGACGCCAGGCTGTTGAAAATCGCCCGCGCCCTGCTGAATGAACCCGCCAGCGCGCGTACCCAAAGTGACTGGGCCGCCTGGGCCGGGGTGAGCGTACGCACCCTCAGTCGCCGTTTTATTAGCGAAACCGGTGTGACCTTCGCCCGTTGGCGCCAGCAAGCACGGGTGATTCGCTCGCTGGAGCCGTTATCGCGTGGTGAATCGGTCGGTCGCATCGCCGGTGAATACGGTTATGACAATGTCAGC
The DNA here is from genome assembly GCF_024809915.1 of Serratia sp. BIGb0234. NCBI lineage: Bacteria > Pseudomonadati > Pseudomonadota > Gammaproteobacteria > Enterobacterales > Yersiniaceae > Serratia > Serratia sp. BIGb0234. The sequence goes on along the minus strand of NZ_JANUEI010000006.1, from coordinate 129,606 downwards.
GCCTATATTGCCGCCTTCCGTCAGCGTTTTGGCACCACGCCGGGGCTGTATTTTAGTCAGCCTCAGTCGGTAACAGCGCCTGACGCGTCGCGTTAAGAAACTGTTCTGACAGCGCATCGCCCTGCGTTGCCCTTGCCAACGTCAGTGCCCCCACCAGCATCGCCATCTGCACCAGCGCCTGCTGTTGTCGTTGGGGTTGTTGTTCATCTGGCGAAAGCGACTCCAGCCGCGCCAACATGGCTTTCACACCGCTCAGGTAAGCCTGATGCACGGGTTTATCCGCCTCTTCGCGCGCCACGTCACCGGCCAGAGCGGCAACCATGCAACCTTCGCCCGGGCAGTCGCGGTGCCTGACGTTCAGATAAGCGTCAACCAGAGTCTGTAAATTGTGCTGGTCGGGCTGACGGCTGGCGGTTTCCCAGCGCTGAGCGGATTCCTCTACCGCCCTGCGGCTGGCCACCGCCGCCAGTTCGTCCTTGGAAGCAAAATGGCCATAGAAGCCACCGTGCGTCAGCCCCACGGCCGCCATCAGATCGTTAACGCTGACGCCATTCAGGCCGCGTTCGCGAAAAAGCTGTGAAGACACCTGCTCAATCGCCTCGCGATTGCGCTCCATCTGCTGCTTTGAAACCCGTGCCATGGCGTTTTCTCCTTATCAATCAGGCATCATCTTAGGCTATCCACCGACAGCGCTCAATAGATGATGCCTTTCATCCAAAGAGTCAGGCGCGCGGGGTACGCGGCGCGGCAAAGCGGGAACTGTCACCGCCCTGCGCACGCGCCAGCGTGTCGGCAATCTGCCGATGAGGCGTGCCCGGTTCAATCGCGCTGACCCGATCCAGACGCGCCATCTGCTGCTCGTCCAACGTCAAATCAAGCGCCGCCAGCGTATCCTCTAACTGGTCCAGCGTGCGCGAACCCAGAATAGGGATCAGACTGGTGCTGGAATGCGCGGCCCTGTTGCGCAGCCAGGCGATAGCAACGTGGGTCGGCAGGGCCTGGTGTTCTTGCGCAATCGCCAGCACTTCATCCAGCAACGCGGTGTCTTTTTCGCGATGCACCAGGCGCCCCAACTCACTCAATCGACCAGCATCGCTATGGCGATACTTCCCGGTCAACAAACCACCGCCCAGCGGCGACCACAGGGTGGCGGCCATCCCCAGCGCTTCGGCCATCGGCAGCAATTCACGTTCTGCGGTCCGCTCTACCAGGCTGTATTCCACCTGTATACCTGCAATGCGCGCCCAGCCACGCAATTCTGCCAGCGTATCTGCACGGGCAATGCGCCAGGCTGGGAAGTTGGACAACCCGGCATATTGGATCTTGCCGGCGCGGATCAGATCGTCAAAACTGCGAACGATCTCTTCAAGCGGCGTCAGGTTGTCGGAAAAATGCGCCCACAGCAGATCGATACGATCGGTTTTCAGCCGCTTCAGGCTGTTCTCTACCGAGGCAATCATGTTTTTGCGGCTGTTGCCGGTATAGGCAATACCCGCGTCCGGCGCTGCACCCAAGGTGTATTTAGTGGCGACCACGAAACGGTCGCGTTCGGCGGCGATAAAATCCCCTACCATCTGTTCTGACTGGCCGAATTGGTAAGTATCAGCCGTGTCGATAAAGTTGCCGCCGGCGTCGACATAACGATCGAAAACCTGTTTGGCCTGTTCTTTTTCCGAACCGTAGCCCCAGCCGGTGCCAAAGTTGCCGGTTCCTAATGCCAGTTCAGAAACGCGCAGGCCGGTATTGCGGCCAAAGGTGGTGTATTTCATGGTAAAACCTCACGATTACGTTGCATTTATCAAAATAGATGATGGTCATCATTATTTTATATATGTCATTCATCATTTATAAAAGCAAGCGCAATCTGCGGCGAAGGCAAAAACCAAGGGAAGATACGAAGAGATCGGGCACGCAGCGCGGTGCCCGAAAATGTCAGAGGGGATTACTTTACCGTTTCCAATTGCAGTACGGCGAGGATCTTTTCAACCACCTGCTGTGGGTTACCGGTGCCGTCCATCACGTAGTGTGCGGTCTCCTGATACAAGGCCTCGCGTGCGGCCAGCACTTCCAGCATCTCCTCAGCGATCGGACGACCGGTCAACGTGGGGCGTTGCGCGTCTTGCGGGTACTCTTCCAGCCGCTGCGCCAACACCTCGGCCGGTGAGCGCAGATAAATGACGGTGCCGTGCTGACGCATAAATTGACGGTTCTCTTCCGCCAGGATCGCGCCGCCGCCGGTGGCAACTACAGTTGACGGTTGGGTGACGGTTTGCAGAGCAATGCTTTCACGGCGGCGAAATCCCAGCCAGCCTTCATTTGCGACCATTTCCGCCACGCTCATTTGCGTGGTCTGTTGCATAAACAGATCGGTATCGGTGAATTGATAGCCCAGCGCCAACGCCAGTGCACTGCCCACCGTGGTTTTACCGGCGCCGCGCGCGCCCACCATGAAAATGGTTTGTGTCATTACGGGTTGTCCCTTATACGGTGACTTGAATGCGTTAGCACGCCAGAATCCAGCGTGCAGATCGTGCGATGGCGTAGTTGCTGCATCATACCGCCATCAGCCTGTATTTCAATATTTACGATAGTGTAAATTCCATGGCACAGCGGCTGCCTGCGGCAAAACCCTGCGCCACCTCTTCCGCCAACCTTGCCCTCAACGACGAGCTGAGCCGTTCGGCGGCTATCGGACTGAACCCCAGACGCCGGTAATAAGGCGCATTCCAGGGCACGTCAATAAAAGTAGTTAGCGTCAGGCGCTGCGCGCCCGACAACGCGGCCTGCGCCGCAACCTCAACGAGCAGGTGGCGCCCGATGCCCTGACGTTGCCAGTTGGCAGCCACAGACAGTTCGGCGATATGCCAATCCTGCTGTTGCGGCACGACGGCGATAAAGCCGGCGACCTCCCCCGCCGCACCTTCCGCCAGCCATTCATGCTGTCGCTGAATAAAATCAGCATGCTGCTCTGCGCTCATCACCGGACCTTCAGCGATAAAACGCCAGGCCGGTTGTTGATGAAACAGCTGCGCCGCCGAGCGCTCAACGGCTATCAGTTGAGCGATATCCTGCGGCTGCGCCAAACGGATTTGCAGGCTCATCGGGTTCTCCTTAACAACGGGGCCGGCTATTTAACCAGATTTCCCCGACGGCAGATACCTGCTCGCCGGGACGTATTCCTGTACGAAAAATCAGAAGTCGACACTGGCGCGCAGCACCACTTCTCGCGGTTCCCCTACCGCCACGCGCAAATTGCCGCCGCTGGAAGGGTAATAGGTTTTATCGAACAGATTCTTCACGTTCAATTGCCACTTCACCCGATAACCCTGCACCGGCATGGTGTAAGCGGCGAAGGCATCGGCAACGGTGTAATTATCAAGACTGAAACTGTTGGCGGCGTCGCCTGGACGACGGCCAACATAACGCGCCCCTGCGCCAATGCGTACGTTGTCGCCGCTATACAGCCCCGGGGAGCCCAGATCCTGCGTCAGGAACAGCGAGGCGGTATGGCGCGCCACGTTGGTCATCTCCTTACCCTTGTTGTCCGGGTCATCAACCACACGCGCGTCGGTGTATGCGTAAGAGCCGATCATGCTTAACGAATCAGTGATGTTGCCGGCAACATCCAACTCCACGCCCTGCGAGCGTACGCGTCCGGCGGTTCGGGTGACGGTTTCACCATCCACCAGTTCGCTGACCATCACGTTACGCTTGGTGATGTCGAACAACGCCAGGGTCCCGGTAACGCCGTTGGGCAATTCGACCTTGCTGCCGACTTCCCAGGCCTTACCCTGTTCCGGCGGCAATGAGCCAATCTGGCTGGCAATGGACGAGTTTGGCTTGAAGGACTCGGTGTAACTGCTGTATAGCGACACATAGGGCGTCAGTTTGTAGACCACCCCGGCGCGCGGCACTAATTTGCCGTCGGAGCTGTCGGTGTTGGTGACAAACGGACGCCCTTTACCGGCAAAAACGTCAAAAGCGTCATAACGCAGCCCGCCCATCACCAACCATTTATCGGTCAATTGAACGGAATCCTGCATAAACCAGCCGTAGCTGGTGAGGTTTTCACGCTGATCGCTGTCTTTGGCACTGACGGCGTTCGAGGTTGGCATCAGGCCATACACCGGATCATAGATATTGAAATCGCTGTTCTTCTTGCCACGGATCATATCGCCGCGGTAGGTACGGTTATCTTCAAAATCAAAGCCAAACAGCATCTGGTGGTTGATGCTGCCCCAGTCAACGTCACCGTTGAGCGTCAGCTGTACCGCGTTGGCATGGCTGACAGCATGGGCGGTGGAGTCGGCCTGGCGCGACAGCACGCCAGTTTCAGGATCCAAAGCCAGCGCGCGCGCCTGATTGTCACTGTAACTGTTACGGCTATAGGCGTAGGTCAGAGAGCTTTTCCAGCTTTCATTCAGCACCTGATCAACCTGTAGGGTGACGCTGTCCTGATCGCCCCGCGTGGCGTTATAACTTTCGTCGAAGCGGCGGTCGCGCGGCGTATTTACCGGTTTGCCGGTGCGCGAATCAATGATGGTGCCGCGGTCGAACGGCACCAGATATTCCATATGTTCGTAGGCAACGCGTACCGTGGTGCTCTCGCCGTACCACATCAGCGACGGCGCAATCACCGTTTGGCGGTTACGGCCAAAGTTACGCCAGTAATCGGTTTCATCGTGATCGACAATCATCCGGTAGGCGAACCCGGAGGTACCAAGCGGACCGGTGACGTCCAACTGACCGCCGCCGCCCTTGAAGCTGCTGCCCCAGCCTTCCACATGGGTGTGCTGCTGCAGCTGCGGCTTTTTGGTGATCATGTTGATCATCCCGCCCGGTTCCCCCATGCCGTAAAGCATCGAAGCCGGGCCTTTCAGCACCTCAACCCGCTCAGTGGTCGGGGTAAAATTACGCGCCTGCACCGAACGCACGCCGTCACGCAAAATGGAGCCGTCGCGGTTATCACCAAAACCGCGCTTCATCACCGCGTCCTGGGTACCGCCCAAGGTGTTCGCCTGGGTAATGCCACTGACGTTATACAGCGCTTCATCCAGGCTGCTGACCGCCTGATCGGTAATCACCTGCTGCGGCACCACGTCGATTGCCTGCGGCACGTTCAGCAGGCTGGTCTCGGTTCGGGTGCCGGTCACACTGGTCAGCGGCTGATAACTTTGCACGCCCTTCGCAGAGGCCTGGCCGACCACCACCAGCGTTTCCCCTGGTTCTTTTTCGGCGGTTTTGTCGGCGCCGATCGCCGGAGCAGAAGCACAGGCCGCCAGAGGCAGTGCGCACCACCAGCCGCGCTGGGTATTATTCATTTTGTAACTGACTCCAATAGGTCCCTGAAAAAGGTAACGGCAAAAATTGTTGATAGAGTTGCTTAAAGGTCTGTTGCGGGTTGATGTCAGCAAACAGATCCGGGTAAAACGCTTTGGCGAACATTTCGACCGCCACGACGTGGTACGGGCTGAGATAGAAGTTGTGCCAGATACTCCAGGCCTGATGATTTTTTATCGCTTTCAGGTTGGCGAGCATCGGCTGTTTTTGCATGATCTGACGGAAGCTTTCATCCGCTTCCTGCTGGGTAACCAGCGGCCCCAGACGCAAATCGGAAAAGCGCTTACCCTGTGGACCTGCCATGCCGGTGGCAATGTAAATATCAGGATTGGCGGTCAGAATGGTTTCGGGGTTCAGTTCGCCATAAACCCCTTTGATACTGGCGCTGGCGATATTGTCGCCGCCGGCAAAGGCCAGCAGATCGCCGAGATTGCCATGAGCCGCGGTGGTGCAGCAGGTTTCACGCCGCCCGAGGTGCAAATGCAGCATGACCTTGGGCTTTGGCCCCCGATAGCTGGCCAGACGCTGCTGGATCACCGCCATATGCTGCTGGTAGAAGTCGATAAACTGCTCCGCACGCTGCTGACGGTTGAGCACCTCACCCAGCAGTCGAACGCTGGGTACGGTGTTATGCAGCAGGTCGACCCGTAAATCGACGTAGATAACGGCAATACCCGCCTTACTCAGCGCCGTTAGCAGCAAATCGCTGTCGCCCTCCTCCTTCGCATAGCGGGCAAGGATCACCAGATCCGGTTTCAACTGGATCAGATTTTCAATGTTAACCTGGCGGAAGTTGCCCTTGCTGATAGAGGGTATGGCTTTGATCTGAGGAAATTTCTGCGTATACAGCTGCCAGCTTTGCGCATCGAAACGCGCCATGTCTTCCGGCCAGCCGACAATACGTTGCGCAGGGTTACCCGGCTCCAGCAACGCCAGGGTATACAGCATGCGGCTTTCGCCTACCACGATGCGCTGCGGATTATCCGGCACCTCAACCTGGCGACCAGTGATGTCGGTGACCATTTTCGCCTGAACGTTAAAAACGCCAAGCAGCAAGGAAAACAGCAGTAACATGAGGGAATTGCGCATGGGTAAGCCGGATCGGTAAAATATGCGCGCATGATAATCACTCTCATTAACACTTTCAATCACAACGCTTGGCGGATCGGTTAAATCCGCTGAATCACGCTATTTCGGCGCTGATACGTGAAAAATCGCTGTAAATGCCGTTTTATAAAGTTAAAAAATCGGTCGATAATGCGATCTGTGGCAAGCCAGATTGCAGATAATTCAGGAGGTACCGAGATGACCCAACGTATTATTCCATTGGCGGAGTGCCCACAGTTCAGCGACGTTTGCGCCGCATGGGCGTTTGGTCAATGGGGTTCGCAACGCGGCGGTTCACTGGAACGCACGCGCCAACGCTTTGCCCAGTGCGCGCAGCCGAGCGAAGATTACACCACCCTGCTGGCGATCGAGGACGAACGCCCGCTGGGCATGGCCAGCCTGTGGCCGAGCGACGATCATCATCGGATGGACCTTTCTCCCTGGCTGGCCGGCGTATTCGTCCACCCGGATCACCGTCGCCAGGGCATTGCGCAACGGCTGGAGGCGGCCATCGTGTTGTTGGCACGCCAACGCAATCACCCCGTATTGCACCTGATCACCGATAAATCCGAGGCGCTGTATGCGGGTTGGGGCTGGCAGACCATCGAACGCCGACGGCAATATGATGGCGAAGTGGTGGTGATGGAAAAAAAACTGGGCTAACGCGGCGTGCAGATGTAAACCAACGCTGGCGGGAAGTTGCGCACCACCCGCAGCCGCTTCCAGTGAAAATAGCGGGACAGCAGCTTTTCCGACAGGTGGCTGTACTGAAACAGCACCAAGGTTCCGTTGCGCGCGAGCAAACGCTGCTGTGCCTGCTGCAAAATACGCATGCTGATTTTTAGCGGGATCGACAGCAACGGCAGGCAAGAGAACACCACGTCATAATCGCCGGCCATCTCTTCAGCCGAGCGATCCATCACCTGCAGACGACGATCGTCAATTTTCCGCAGCTGATGAACAAAATGAGATTGGATTTCAAAGGCCTCGAGCGAAGCATCTGCACGCATCCGGCCTAATATCCGCTTGGTCAGCACGCCGTCCGCCGCGCCCAGTTCGGCGATCGACAGCGCCCCGGTCCATTCAACCTGATTCAACATCGCCTGACATAGCCAGGGGGAAGAAGGTGCCAGCGTACCAATGGTGCGCGGCGAAGCCATAAACTGCTGGAGGTAGGAAAAGTGGTTTTTCAGTTGCAGCCGTGTCGCGTTTAACATTGGGGCCTCCTTAGGTTGAGTAGTCACCAATCTGACCCCAATTCCTTAAGTATTCATTAACATGTTTCCTAAAACCGCCGACACAGTTGTAATAAAATGCAACCGAGCGCAGATAAAAAAGGGTGTGGACATCATCATCGGGTAATCAAGTAATTGCATTACCGGTCAGATTATTATCCACACCCGTTTATTTTATCGGCCACCTGTTACAGTAGCCGAATTTTATTTACTGCAGACGATTAACGATATATTTCTGCATTACCGCGCCAGTTGCTGGAATCCCCCGGGGTGTCCAGCCCGATAATACGAATGCTGCTGGCGCCGTCCGCCTGAGCTTTTTCTTTCAGTGCGTGAACCGCATCGCCCGGAGAACCGCTAACGCCGGAAACCGACACTACGCCAAGGCTTTGCATACCGCTGGCCTGCTCTGTATTGATCTGTTTTACCGATGACAGCGGCGCTGCAAAGGAAGAGAATGAAGCGGCTGCCAAAAGAACTGCTGCGATGCCAGGTAATAGTTTCATAATGAACTCCAGATGTTTTTGTTTATTTTCTCGTATCAGTGGAGTTAATTATCTACCAGGCAATGAAAGCAGACGTAATCCAATGTAAAGAACATCAATCATTGTGATGAAAATAAGGAGGAAGTACGTGCAGGTATGTCTCTGGCAGGACAAAGCGGGTCTATACCGTCACTCTACCCCTGACAGATGACAATTTAAAGTCTGTTTGGCCAGGGAATATAAAAACCGCCTCTTTTAAGATTCTTCTCCCCGCAACCGCGACTGAACTACGCTATTTCTGAAGGTTATCATTATGGAAGGACTCCCTATGTCGCAAACCTTACTGCGTGTTCGTGATGGTCATGGTGCTTCGGTTTCGTTTTCGGAACTGCTGTTCGATCTGATTTACGTTTTTGCCGTTACCCAGCTTTCCCACTACCTGCTGCACCATCTGACGCTGACCGGCGCGGTGGAAACGCTGCTGCTGTGGTTCGCCGTTTGGCTGGCCTGGCAATACACTGCCTGGGTCACCAACTGGTTTAACCCGGATACCCGTCCTATCCGTATTCTGCTGTTTGGCATTATGTTGTTGGGCCTGTTCGCTTCTTCTGCTCTGCCACAGGCCTTTGGCGAACGGGGGCTGACTTTTGCGCTGTTTTACGTGGCGATCCAGGTGGGCCGATCGTGCGTGGTGCTGAACCTGCTGCCCGCCGGCCATCCACTGAAACAAAACTTCCGCCGTATTTTTGGCTGGATGTGTATTTCAGCGGTGTTCTGGATCCTTGGCGGCCTGGCGGAAGGTCATAACCGACTGTTGCTGTGGGCGCTGGCAGTATTGTGCGAATACGTTTCGCCGATGTTCGGTTTCCGCTTACCGGTGCTGGGTCGCTCCGACAGCAGCAGCGAATGGACTATCGAAGGCCATCATCTGGCGGAACGCTGCCAACTATTCGTGATCGTAGCGTTGGGGGAAACCATTCTGATTACCGGTTCGACCCTCAGCGAAATGGAGTCCTGGAGCGCACCGGTGCTGATTGCCTCACTGGTGGCGTTTCTCGGCAGCCTGGCGATGTGGTGGGTCTATTTTGATACCAGCAGCAAAGCCGGCAGCCATGCTATCAGCCAGGCGGAAAACCCCGGCCAACTGGGCGCTAACTTCCATTACGTACACGTGGTGCTGGTTGGCGCGATCATCGTCTGTGCCGTTGCCAATGAACTGGTGATCGCCCACCCTGACGGCCATATCGACAATGTGACGGCAGCAGTGCTGCTGCTGGGCCCGGCGATTTACCTGCTCGCCAACGCACTTTACAAGCGGTTGGTGTATCGTCGGTTCCCGCTTTCGCACCTGGTGGGATTGATCGCTTTGGCGGTATTGGCGCCGATAGCCTACCTCACCGATTTACTGATGGTGAATGGCCTGACCACGCTGATTATGGTGGCCGTCGCGGTGTGGGAGAGTATTTCACGCGGCAGAACGCCGCAGGCCGGCGGCGTTCACTGATAAACCAGAAAACAGGGGGCAGCGCGCTATTGAGACGTCGCCCCCTGTTGCCTTATTTACTTCAGCGGTTGCGGTAGCGTCAGCACCCACAGCTCGCTAAGCGATTCCGGTTTCTCCAGCGGTTGCAGCTCGATACGGGTGGATACCGCTTTGCCGTCCAGGCTCAGGCTGCCCTGTTTATCCAGCTGATAATCGCCGATTTTCTTGGCCTTGGGCTGTGCGTCCACCAGCTTGGCCTGCAGGCCAAAATCGTTATCGTTAATCACCGCCAGGGTGCGTTCGTCAATTAGCGACAGGCCCTCTACCTTCTCCTGTTGCCAACCCAATTTACGCAGATCCACCACTTCACGTTTCTGCGCCAGCTTCACGCCGCGCTTGGCGAGATCTTTGGCATCGTCAAACTCCAGCGCCTTTCCTTTACCGTCGAAAGCCGTCAGATCGCTCGCCTGGCTGAGATCGACCAGATAGATCTTATTGATCATCTGCTTGTCTTTATCGCTGCCCTGCTCAACCAGCAGGATATGTTGGTTGTCCACCGCCACGATGTCACCCACCTTGGCGTCTTTGGCTTTTTTATAGCTGTCGATATCGATCGGATAGCCATACATGGCCGTTTTGCCGCTGGCCGGATCAAAACTGACCAAGCGCGTAAACTGCGCCTTGTTTTTACTCTTGCCGTCGACGTCGAGCGTACTCTGCACCGCAGCCAGAATGCGTCCGTCCGGCAAACGGGTGATCCCTTCGAAGCCCCGGTTCGGCTGGCGCCACTTGATGATATTCGGTAACCCGCTGGCCACTGCTTGCTCCCCCTGCTCCGGGGTCGGGCCGTATTTGGCGAGGATCTTGCCCTGATTGTCGATATGGATCAGGAATGGACCATATTCATCACACAGCCAATAGCCGCCTTTACCGTCCGGCGTGATGCCTTCGGTATCCAGCCCACGTCGATCGCTTTCCAACGTTTTCAGCGTGTCGCTCAGCGCCACTTCATTGGTTGAACCAATCAACCCCGCCGGTAGCGGTAATCCGCTGATAGGGCCTTGCTGGTCATGCAGCGGGCGCAAGTTGCTGGCGACCGCCTTGCCGTCGCCAACGCGAATGTCCATCAGCAACGGCACAAACTGCGGATTAGCGAAGATTTTTGCTTCCTGATCGCCTACCGCAGGCGCGTCGGCATTCGGGCCGCGATCGGTCAACGTCGTTAACAGCAAGTCCTTACCCTCACGCCCATTGAATACCAGGCCCGATCCGATACCCACCGGTAATCCTTGCGGGAAATTCTTGGCGAATGCTCCCTGATAACTCACATGCTCGCCCCCCGGAAAACTGACAATATAACGCGCCACTTCAACGTCGGTGGCAGCATAAGAAAACAGGGGGAACAACGCGCTGATTAACAGCGAAACTGATTTTATTTTCATGATGTTGGCTCAGTGTTATGGGGGTAGAGTTGGCAGCTTGCTAAGGTATTAGTCTTACATGACAGCCTGATGACAAACAGACCTAATGCTATGAATTGCAGCAACAATTAAATATGGCAAATAGGAATTAGCAATTAACGCAGACAATTCGAATGGAAAAAACAGATAGAAAATCAAATTTAACCATAGCTATTTTCCGCTAAAAATACCTATACCAGCTAAGCTTAGGGTAAATTCTTATAACAGCGATAAAAAAAACAGCAAACGCACGAAAAACCTAAGAATAGGGATGAAGTCGCATAGACAAAATTAATTCCCGGGGATTTAATACCCGCTGTTACTCAAGGTGCATTAAGAAATTACTTATAGAAACCTGCATTAATTTAAAAAGGTGTTCTATAGTTTTTAGTGCTAACGCCCGTTAGTATTTTCCGTGGGATGGAATCTATGTCAAAGCGACTTTTTGCCGAATTTTTTGGCACATTTTGGTTGGTGTTCGGTGGTTGTGGTAGCGCAGTATTAGCAGCTGCATTCCCACAACTGGGTATTGGTTTTCTTGGTGTCGCACTCGCTTTTGGTCTGACTGTAGTCACTATGGCTTATGCCGTTGGCCATATTTCTGGCGGGCACTTTAACCCGGCCGTTACCGTAGGTTTATTTGCCGGCGGTCGCTTCGCCGCGAAAGACGTTATTCCCTACGTGATTGCTCAAGTGATTGGCGGGATTGCTGCAGCGGCGGTGTTGTATTTGATCGCCAGCGGCAAAGCAGGTTTTGATCCTACCGGCGGCGGCTTTGCTTCCAACGGTTACGGTGAACACTCACCGGGCGGTTATTCTCTGCAATCCGCGATTGTTATTGAATTGGTATTGACCGCATTCTTCCTGATCGTTATTCATGGCGTGACCGATAAGCGTGCACCGGCAGGATTTGCTCCGCTGGCCATCGGTTTGACATTAACGCTGATCCACCTGATCAGTATTCCGGTAACCAATACTTCTGTTAACCCGGCACGCAGTACCGGTGTAGCAATATTCCAGGGAACCTGGGCATTGCAACAGCTTTGGGTATTCTGGCTGGTGCCATTAGTTGGTGGTGCTATCGGCGGCCTGATTTATCGCTGCCTGTTGGAAGACAAGAAGTAATTTATACCCGGTAATGTTCTGTCAGGGCAGCCGCTATATCCAATGGACTTCCGGTTATCGCTAATCACGCGGTAATCGTAAAGATAGAGGGTATATAGGCTGCCCTGAAATTATTTACCCTCTGACCGCCTCAAACATCATAATATCGCTGGTGAATGAGCCGTCCGGCTGAATGGCAAAATGCTGCAGCACCTCTTCAGAAACCCCCTGTTGCAACGCTCGGATCGCGGTAATGAAATGCTCCGGCGTACGCATACGCGCTACCCAACTGCTGAATTCCAGATATAACCTGTCCGACGTCACTTCCCGTACCAGCAGCCCTGATTCAGTCAGTAACCCCAACCATTCACCCGGCGCATAATTGCGGACATGCGAAGTGTCACGCAGCACCTCAACGGTTTGCAGATAGATATCCAGCAGCGGATGCCCCGGTGAGACCACATCCATAAAGATCGCTCTGCCGCCCGGTTTCAACACCCGGCGCACTTCGCGCAGCGCCTGGCCGACATCATGCCAATGGTGGGCCGAATAGCGGCTAATCACCAGATCGAAGCTGGCGTCCTCAAACGGCAGTGATTCCGCGATGCCCTGCTGCACCTGAATATTATTGAAACCTTTCTCTACCGCGGCCTGGCTCACTACCGCCAGCATTTGCGCCGACAAATCGTAGGCCACAACCTGAGCCACTTTCGCTGCGGCGGTAAAGCTGGCATGCCCGGCCCCACACCCCAGATCCAGCAGCCTGGCATCGGGATAAGGCTCCAGCAACTGAGCCAGTCGCTGCAGATCCTTCCCCTGTGCATGAACTGCGCTGGTCAGATAGGCGTTGGCCTGCTCACCAAATTGACGGTCGACCGCATTTTTATGGCTGTTGCTGTTGCTCATATGTGCTTCCTTTTTTGTCTGGCTTGCGCCGGTGCCGGATGGCTTTTTTATTACTATAATCAGCTTAATATACGGGTACAATATGAGCATTTATCCTAGTATGAGCAGGTACCAGCCTATGCAATCTGAAGCCTTATCCGGCCCCAAAGCCCTCGGCGCTTTCCTGCGTGCGCACCGTGAACGCATCACGCCGGAAATGCTGGGTTTACCCACCGCACCACGCCGCCGCACCAGTGGACTGCGCCGTGAAGAGCTGGCGCAAATCAGCGGTATCAGCGCCACCTGGTATACCTGGATCGAGCAAGGCCGCGAGGTATCCATCTCGCCGCATACGCTGGCGCGTATCGCCAAAGCACTGCGGTTAGGGCATGCCGAGCGCCACTACCTGTTTACCCTGGCGCGAGTCGCAGACCCCGAACAGGAACAGCCTCACGAAGCCGACAACAGCGCGGTGCTGCAAAGCGTTAACCAGGTGACGGTGCCTTGCTACCTGCTGGATATCACCTGGAATGTCGTCGCCTGGAACCCGGCGGCGGAAAACCTGTTCTGTGGTTGGCTGGGCCAAGCCGCTACGCCCAATCTGCTGCACTTTATGTTTTTCCACCCGTTAGCCAAAACGCTGGTCAGCGACTGGGAGGAACGGGCACGCCGCGTGGTCGCCGAGTTTCGTGCCGAAACCAGCCACCATCAAAATACCGAAGAGATGCGCGCTTTCGTGCGCAACATGACGCACAACAGCGAAGCCTTCCATCACTGGTGGAAACAGCATGACGTACTGGCACGCGAGGGGGGCGAGCGTACCTTCTCTCATGTGCAACACGGGGAGTTGCGCTATCGTCAACTGACGTTTAATCCATCGGAAAATAGCGGTCTGAAACTGGTGATGCTGATCCCTCTGACGTAACGGGTAACAAATTCATAAACAGGTTTACCTGCCATTTATTTATTGGTTCATCTAAACGCGCTAGGGTGACAGTTACCGATGATATCTATCATCCAGTATCGTTATTCATCTCCTAGAGGTAATCCTATGCAATCCGAAGAACAACGTCTTATCGATGGTCTGTTTGGCCGCTTGAAAGAAGCCGAGACCAAGACGGGCCAGAGGGATCTCCAGGCAGAGCAGCAAATCAACCAACACATCCGTGAACAGCCTTCCGCGCCTTATTACATGGCTCAGGCGATGATCATTCAGGAAGCGGCGCTGAAGCAGCTCGACCAGCGGGTGAAGGATCTGGAGAGCCAGATTGCCCAGCAACAGCAAAATAACGCCAACCAACAAAGCAGCGGCGGCTTTCTGGCCGGGCTGTTTGGTGGCGGTAATCGCAACGCGCCAAGCCCGCGCGAGCGGTATCAGGCGCAACAGCAGAATAACGCGGCATGGAACAACCAGCCGCAGGCGGGCTATGCTCAACAGCAGCAACCAGCCTACAGCCAACCGCAGCAGGCAGCACCTTCACGTGCCGGCGGGTTCCTCGGCGGGGCATTGCAGACTGCCGCCGGCGTGGCGGGCGGTGTGGTGCTGGCCGACATGTTGACCGGTATGTTCCGCCATTCACAACCACAGGAAATTGTTAATATTATCGATGAAACGCCGGCAACACCGGTGGATGACAGCGCGATGAATAATTTCGACGCGTCCAACAATCTCGATACCTTTAACAACGGCGGTGATAGCCGCTTCCTCAACCAAGATAACGGCTTCCAGAACGCGGATTATCAAAACGACGATAACACCGATTTCGCCGACGACGACTACAGCGACGACGATTCGTTTATCTGATCCTTCCCCCCTTTCCACCCGGAGAGGGGGTTTCTGTTTCTTCTTCCGCACCGCTGGTCTACAGTTAAACCTGTCCAATCACAGCAGGTTACGCAAGCTATGCCGAAGATGAACCCTATCGCCCCCTATGCAAGCACTCGCCTGTTGATGCGTCCGCCGGTGGCCGACGATTTGCCGCGTTTTTACGCCATTTTTGGCGATCCCGACACCCAGCGATTTAATCCCGCAGGCCCCATCGCCAGCGAAGAACAGGCACGATTGGCGCTGACGGGGCGGATCGAAAATTGGGCGCAACACGGCTATGGATCCTGGGCAATTGCACTGCGTGAGCAGCCGGAGTGGGTCATTGGCTTTGGCGGGTTGTCCTGGCGGCCGCTAGGGGCACAGCGGACGGTGAACTTGGGCTATCGTTTTGATACGCAGGTTTGGGGCAGCGGGTTGGCCACTGAGTTGGCGCAGGCCTCGCTGGAGTATGGTTTCAAGCATCTGCGGTTGACAGAAATTTCGGCTATCGTGCGCGAAAAAAATCTGGCCTCATGCCGCGTGCTGGAAAAAGCGGGGTTACGTTTGGTCGATACTCTGGATGACGTGCCCGGCGATACGCCAAGCCTGGTTTACAGCATTACGCGCAGTGAGTATCAGGGCTGCTGAACCGGCGGTTCATCATTGATCTTCGCCAGCGCCCGACGGTAGGACTTAACCTTTTGGCGCTTCTTCAACCAGGTGGTGGTTGAGACAATAAAAATTAGCCCGGACATGGTCAGCACGCCGATCGGGTGGCCGTAAAACACCATAAGGGCGAAATAAATAGCGGAGACAATCGCCACCCATTTTGCCGTATTTCCCACCGCATTTTTCTCCTGACTCAAACGGCGGATGTACTCTTCTTCACTGATCCCCATACGCGCTCCTTTTTAGCTGAACGTTCCACTATATTGGGGCGGAATGATGATAATTCAATCGATTAAAGGGTAAAGAAGCGTAAAGCTCAGCGAGATTGCTCACGACGATGGCGCAGATAACGCCCCGGCAAAACCTCTCCAGGCAACGACGTGCCAGCATTGCGGCCAAATAACCTATAGCGATTGCTCGCCACTGCATTGTAAAACCTATCCGCCAGCCGCTGCGGCAAAAAGCGCGCCAGCGCCAACAGGCGAAATGGCCAGCCAAGCTGACGCAACGCCTGAAAAAACGCCGCCGAACGCAACCAATGTCGGCCCGGTTCAAGATAGACGATGGAGTCAAAACGATCGGTGGGCAAGGCCAGCCAATTCAGAATTGCCTGACCTTCTTCGGATTGCACCGTGGCCAACAGGATCTTGCCCTGTCGATCGGCACGAATCAAAAATCTCACCAGCCCGTGACACAAATTACATTCGCCATCGAATAACAGCACCCGGTCACCGGGCTGGAGATAAGGGGGGAGCGTTGACGGATTCATCCTGCCTCCTGAGGTTTACCCCAGACTAACGCGCATTCCCCTTCAGAACCAGCGGGGCCGCTTACGGCGCTGGGGACGCAGGTGGCGTATCCGGCAATGCCACTACCGAGATTCGTACTTCGTAATGCTTGGCGTTACCGGCGGGGATCACCGAAGTCAGCTTATTGATGGTTTCAGTGGGATTATCGCTGGCGGAAGTCGCACAGAACAGCTCACCGCCGTGGCAGAAGCCCGGTTTAGGCATATGCCCACCAGGGAAAGGAGGTAAGCGGAACTGCTGTTCTGCAGGGGGGACGTTTTTTTCTACCGGAGCCGGAGCGGAAAGTGCGCTAACGCTGAACAGCGTCACGGTAGCCAGCACAGGAAGCGTCAGTACTTTGATTGCATTTTTCATGTTGTCGATCTCATTTGCCGGGATTGGGCCTAACCTACCCCGCCCCCGGCCGATGAGAAAGCCGCTTTTCACGACCTTTGCATCCCGATGATCTTTGCTTACATCCCACCGCTAACGTGATGAAAGCTTAAGGATTGTGTAAAGGTCGTTTGGCTTTTCTTTCTATTTTGATTACTTGCCTTTGGTCAGCGTGCTGTAGCTGGTCATCAGGTTGCGGTAATCGGGAATGTGGTTGGAGAACAAGGCCCCCAGCCCTTCGACATCGTTGCGCCAGTCACGGTGCAGCTCACAAGCGACGCCAAACCAGGTCATCAGTTGCGCGCCTTCGGCTTCCATACGGCTCCAGGCCGATTGACGCGTCAGCTCGTTGAAGGTGCCGGAAGCATCGGTGACTACGAACACTTCGAAACCTTCGTTCAGGGCAGACAACGCCGGGAAGGCCACGCACACTTCGGTGACGACACCGGCGATAATCAACTGTTTGCGACCGGTGGCTTTCACTGCCTTGACGAAGTCGTCGTTATCCCAGGCATTTATCTGCCCAGGGCGTGGAATAAAGGGTGCATCGGGGAATTGAGCTTTGAGTTCAGGGACCAGCGGGCCGTTGGGGCCGTCTTCGAAGCTGGTGGTCAAAATAGTCGGCAGGTTAAAATACTTCGCTAAATCACCCAGTGCCAGTACGTTGTTTTTAAAACGATCGGGATCGATATCGCGTACCAGTGAAAGCAGCCCTGCCTGATGATCCACCAGCAAAACGGCAGCCTGATCCTTATCGAGGCGTTTGTAATTTGCAGTCATGGTTTACTCCTGTGGGGTGTTGATTATTGCGGTTAAAGGTTGCCTTGGCCAAGAGGCCAAAGTGCAGAGGTAACCTAAGTGTAGAACCGGATCCGGAGGTGTTTTTCCGGATCGGCTCTAAGGTGTGCGGTGAGGGCTTAGCCGGCGTGCTTCTCTGCCGTCATGCTGCCGAACTTGCCGCCGTTGAAGTCACGGAAAGCCTGCTGGATTTCCGCGTCGCTGTTCATCACGAACGGGCCATAACCGACGATAGGCTCATCGATCGGCTCGCCGCTCAGTACCAGCAAGCTGACATCATTGTTGGCTTCGAGGGTGATTGAATCCCCTGCACGGTCAAACCTGACCATTTGGGTTTCGCGCACCACTTCCTCACCGTTTACATGAATCGCGCCATGCAGTATCACCAGCGCCAGCGTATGCCCTTCTTCCACCGTCAACGTGGTGGTGTGACCGGCATTCAGCTTCATGTCCCAGACATTAAGCGGGCTAAAAGTGCGCGCAGGACCGGCGTGGCCGCCGAAGTTACCGGCAATCACCCGCACCTGGCCTGCGCCGTCCGCCAGTGGAACCACCGGGATATCCGCATTCAGCAGCGTCTGATAACCCGGCTCAGCCATTTTGTCCTTGGCCGGCAGGTTTACCCACAGCTGAACCATTTCCATGGTGCCGCCGTTGCGCGAGAAATCCCGTGAATGGAACTCTTCGTGCAAAATACCCGAGGCGGCGGTCATCCACTGTACGTCACCGGGGCCAATCACCCCGCCGCTGCCGGTGGAATCACGGTGCTCCACTTCGCCTTGGTAGACGATGGTGACCGTTTCAAACCCGCGATGCGGATGCTGACCCACGCCGCGGGTGCCGGAGGCAGAGCGGAACTTGGTTGGCGCAGCATGATCCAACAGCAGGAACGGGCTCATTTCTGCCCCCAAATCGTTATAGGAGAACAGCGAATTCACCAGGAAACCGTTGCCGACCCAGTGGGCTTCAGGGCTGTTGTAAATACCGAGGATCTTTTTCATCTTGAACTCCTGTTTCAGGTCTCACGACCTTAAGTTGATGTCAGAAGTTTAATCCTGCGGCGTTTGCCGCAGTAGTAGGCAAGATGTACACTCAGTGTTCTACATATAGAACGATGGTAAGGGCAGGCAATGTTCACCGATTTGAACGATCTGTTTTATTTCGCCAGCGTAGTCGACCATCAGGGCTTCGCCCCCGCCGGCCGGGCGCTGGGTATCCCCAAGTCCAAACTGAGTCGACGCATAGCGCTACTGGAAGAACGCCTGGGCGTACGCCTGATCCAACGCTCGACGCGACGGTTTTCCGTCACCGACGTCGGTCTGAATTACTATGCGCACTGCAAGGCCATGCTGGTAGAAGCCGATGCCGCACAGCAAGCTATCGAACAAACCCGCGCCGAACCCTGTGGCACGGTGCGCATGACTTGCCCGGTGGCCATTCTGCACACCCGGGTCGGTAGCATGGTGGCGGCCTTTATGGCCGATTACCCGAAGGTCACGGTGCATCTGGAAGCGACTAATCGCCGGGTAGATGTGGTGGGTGAAGGCCTGGATCTGGCCATCCGCGTGCGGCCGCCGCCGCTGGAAGACAGCGATCTGGTACTGAAAATTTTGGCGCAGCGTACCTGGTGCATCGCCGCCAGCCCGGCGCTGGTTCGAACCCTGGGCCCAGTGGAAAAACCGGAAGAGCTGCATAAATACCCCACCCTGGATCTCGGTCCGGCACGCGCACAGCACCTGTGGCAGTTGACCGGGCCGCAGGGAGAAAAAATGGAGTGGGAACACAGGCCACGGCTGGTGACGGACGATATGCTGATGCTGCGAACTGCGGCGATTGCCGGTGCAGGCATCGTGCAATTGCCGTCAATGATGATGCGTGACGATATGCTGCGCGGTGAGTTGGTGCAGTTGCTACCGGGTTGGCAACCGCAGGGCGGCGTGGTGCATGCGGTTTACCCGTCACGCCGCGGCCTGCTGCCTGCGGTGCGGCTGTTGCTCGACTATTTGGGGCAGCAGTTCGCCAGCATCGAAGAGGAGTGATCAGGCGGTGATTTCGATGGCGTTACCGTCCGGATCACGGATGATCGCCTCATAAAAACCGTCCCCTGTCCAGCGTGGCGCCGCCTGCAGGATCCCCTCCTGCTGCGCGCGCTGCGCCAACTGATCGACACGGCTTTCCTCTCCCACCGACAAAGCAATATGCGCCCAACCCACACGTTCACTGGCCTGCTCCGCTGACAGCAGATCCGGCAAACTCATGATCTCCAGCGTTGGCCCGGCCGCAAGGCTGACAAAGCGGGAAACAAACCCCGGACGGTTCCGGCTAACGTATTGTTCCCCGGCAACGCCGTCAAAGTACCGCTGCCAGAACGTCACCTGGGCATCAATATCGCGGGTCCAGAGTGCAACATGGGCTATTTTCATCTCAGTCTCCAATGGGTTAATCGCTGTACAATACTTTGCCGCCACTGTGCGTGATCTGCTGTTCGAGCTGCGGATGACGGCCAGGCGGCGTGACTAAATAATCGACCCGATGGGCGGGCAGAAAGCTGTAGGGGGCATAGGTGTTGAGTTTGTCACCGGTACATAGCACCGCCAAGTTGCCTGACCGCGCCAGCAGACGCTTCTTGAACTGGGCATCCTGATAATTCAGCGCCGAGAAACCGCAGCCCGGGTCATAAGCACAAATGCCGACGAAAGCGAGGTCGAAGTAAAAATCGTCGATTTCCTGTACCGCCTTGGCGTCCACACAGCCACCAATGTCGGCATCCAGCTCGCCGCCGATTAAAATCGTGCGGATCCCCGGCTGTTCCAGCATTTTGCCGGCAATAGTCAATGCGTTAGTCACCACCGTCAGCCGCAAATCGCGCGGCAACAGCTCGGCCAAATAAAGGTGGGTACTGCCGGCATCGAGGAAAATAACCTGCCCTTCCTTGACCAATGCCAGCGCAGCCAGCGCCAGTGCCTGCTTCTCGTCACCGCTCAATTGCAGCCTTGCGCTGATAGGGCCGGTTGCCGGCGTGGGTGCCAGCGCACCGCCATAAATGCGTTTACACAGGTTTTGTGCCGCCAACTGGCGCAGATCGCGCCGAATGGTGGCTTCGGTGGTGTTCAGGCGTTCCGCCATTTCAACCGCCAGCACTCGCCCCTGCTGCTGCAAGGTAGCGAGGATCGCGTCGTGGCGCTGATTGGGCAACATTTTGGACATTCGGCTTCTCGATGGCGAACAAGTGATCACAAATGTACACAAACGTGCATAAACGTACAAATTTTTATGCAACGCTACGAAAGGGCAGCGCTGGGCTAGACTGAAACTTTACGTCTCAAATAAAGGACTATTGATGACCTCAGCCGTGCTTTATACCTTATTCCCCGCCGCAGCAACCGTCATTGGCGCCGCCATCGCGCTGTACCGCCGCCCTGGCGATGCCGCCATGCGCATCATTCATCACTTTACCGCTGGTATCGTCTTTGCCGCGGCCGCGACCGAAATTCTGCCCGACCTCAAGCAACAATCGCCCTGGGCAGTGCTGCTCGGTGGTGCCGCAGGTGTGCTGATGATGCTGCTGGTCAGGCGTTTGGGCGAACGGGCTCAGGGGCCGGTGGGCTTTGTGGCAACCGTCGGCGTGGATATTTTTATCGATGGCCTGGTGCTGGGCATCGCCTTCGCTGCCGGTGCAAAAGCGGGCCTGTTATTGACGCTCGCGCTAACGTTGGAAGTGCTGTTTCTGGGGCTGTCGATCGTGGGCGATTTACGTGATTTTTTCGGCCGACGGATAAAAGCCATGCTGGCGATTGGCGGCCTGGCTCTGCTGTTGCCACTAGGCGGTATGCTGGGTGCGCCGATTGCCATGCTGGGGGCATTCTGGCTAACCGCGTTTCTGGCCTTCGGCCTGATTGCCTTGCTCTATCTGGTCACGGAGGAGTTGCTGGTTGAGGCGCATGAAGGAGGTAAAGATACCCCGCTCGCCACCGCGATGTTTTTTGTCGGTTTTTTACTGCTGTTGCTGCTGGAAGAAGGGATGGGTTAAAACTCAGGAATTTTACGGGGTTATTACCTCACCCCAAGTGATTTGGCTATACTGAGGCGAGCAAGGTTACCGCAGAACGTAACGGCTTGGGCGCTAAGGGAAAAGGATGCTGTCAAAAATTGCGAAGTGGCTATTTCAATTGCCGGGCAGGCTGTTTGGGGGCATTTTCAGGAGCCGCCTGACGATTTTTATCTTCTTTATGCTGATTGCCGCAGGGGTTTTCAGCGCCAAACGCTATCTGCGAGCCGATCAAAATGACGATGAGTTTGTCGCGACGGCTACCACAGATTACAACCGGGCCATCCAGCGTGAAATGCCGATGCGCGAAGCACGCGAACAGTGTGGTGGCCCGCTGCATGACAATGCCGGGCAACCCTGGCCTCTTTCGGCTGGCTACCTGCATCAGCCGGAAGGCAAAGCCGCCAACCCACTGCAACAACTGACGCTGGATAATCAAAACAACAATTTTGCGGTGTTGGTCAAACTGGAGACGCCGGGTGCGCCACAGCGTTTGGCGGAAGTTTTTATTCCCGCAGCCGGCAGTTTTAATATCAAAACCAACCCGGCCGGGGAATACGTGATGAAAATTAAAAACATCAAAACCGGCTGTAACTTCCGCTCCAAACCTTTCACCCTGAGTCGTCATCAGGATTGGCGGCTGTCGCTGAAACTGCAAACGGACGGCAGTGTGCAATACCAGCCGATCAGCGACCGCGAGTTTTAATCGCGAGGCTTATTTCTTCACCGGATGATCGCGGCGGAATAATTCCCAGCTTTCGATTTCCTGACCGTTCGGCAAGGTACAGGTGGAATACTGGCCGTCAGCATTTTGCTTGGCGTTCAGCTTGCCGCCGATCTTGGTGCAATACACGTCCGCCGGGTTCGCCATGCCAATTGGTTTTACCTGCGGCGGCGGTGGCGCATCGTTAGATTTCATGCTGCAGCCCTGTAATATCGCCATCCCTGCCAGCAGGGAAACCATCAGAATTTTTTTCATTTTTTCTCTTACCACTCCCGGTCTATTTCACGTCGCAGATAGCCGGCCCGTTTGAAATACGGCGGGGAAAGTTAAAAACGGCGGCAGCCGGAGCATACCGCCGTTCAAGCTATCAGGAAATAAAGGACGCGCCCTGTTTCAGGACCAAATCACAGGCTTTTTGCTTCACTTTTTCAGTGATTTGCGAAGTGCCCAGGCTGTTCAGATCCAGACTCTTGCCTTCGCCGGTTTTCAGCAGACCGCCCAGCCCTTGCTGGTAGTCCTGGCTTTTAGCGTTCTCCGTGCTGGTGATGCCCAATTTGCTCAGCAGTTGGTCTTTCACCGCTTCGGTGCCGTTGGCCGACAGGACGTTATTTTTCACGCAGTACTGCAAGATGCCGGCCGCGTTGGTCATGCTGCTGGAGCTCAGCGCTTTGTCGCCACCGTTCAGTAAACCGGTCAGGGAAGACAGTGAAGTGCCACTGGTGCTGCCACCCGATTTACTCAGTTCACCGGCCGCGCTGCTGAGGGAATCCATCAGGCCGGCTGCCTGAGCGGCGCCGCAAGTCATGGCGGAAGTCAATGTCAGCGCCAGCAGTAAACGATGCTTGGTGTTCATGGGGTAAAGCTCCTGTTTATCTCGCCATCTTTTCAGCATCCCCCCTTGCCATTGGCAACAGGACAAAGCGGATGGGCGAATCGTGTGCAATCAGCGCAATGCGCCGGGTCACCTCTTGGGACGTCACCTACGGCGACAAGTTCCTTTTAGCCGGCAATACGGCGTTTTTTCAGAATTCAGGTAATTTTTTGAGCAAGGAATGTACAGCTAGGCGCTATGGGCCGCCAAACTGGGCGACCCGCTGGGGATCAGAACTGCCAACGCAGCCAGGCGAAGAACACGTTGCCGTTATTATAGGTGCCAGGAATATAAGTGGCCTGGAAGGTCAGGCGCTTATAACCGATAGAAGCCAAAGGCAGCGGGGCCGGGATAGGAATGTAATTCCAGTTATCTCGCGCAGTAACACTGGCGGTGAAGCCCAGACCCAGACGGAAGTCCTTGTCGTCCAAAGGACGCCAGATCTTCTCATAAGCGTAACCGCCGATCGGCTCCCACTTATTGAATGAATCTTTGAATGCCATCAGATAGATACCGTGCCAGTCACCGTCGCTGTCGTAACGCGAAATACCATAGCCGGCGCCCCAGGGGCGCTCGTTGTACTTATCGATATGTTCGTCGTCGTAAGTCCAGCGGTTATGCCAGGTGATGGCCGGCAGATAAATGTCTTTATTCGGCGAGTTGTTCCAGGTTTCCGCCACGTTATCGGTGAAACGCTGCCACAACCCCGGTTTTTCAGCCTGCGCCGCGCTGCCATTTTCTGCACCAACCTCAGCGTAAGAAGGTAGTGCAGGAAATAGCAGCGCCACTGAGCAAGCCAAAATTGTCCGTTTAAAAAACATCATCAAACTCCTGTAAAAAATAAGGCCGGCGATTCTTACCGATCGACCCATCAAGATCAAGCTGTATCTTATTTATCCAACTGCTTTCTCCTACCTCGTTGTCACTTGGTTAAGTTTAGCCGCAGGTAAAGGGAAGCGCGCCCGGCGGGTCGACTCCGGGCGCTCAGGCTACTGCGCTCCCTATGCACCGTCTGTCGGAATACTCCGCAATAATGCCGCTGCCGAAGTAAAACCCGGCGGCTCACCAGCCTGCCAGAGAACTTCTTTCCTGCTCTGAACGTAGCGAAATCTTTACTGCCGCCCAAAGAGCAACTGTAATCGCCGTCACGCTTTTCGTGGGTTCTCTCCCCCCATTTTGCGGCAATCTCAATAACCTCAAGGCCCTGTCAGGCGACACGACTGTAAATTTGCAGTTACAACGCTGTTTTAGAGACCTGCAACGGCAAAAACGGATGACTTCCCACCGTCATTTTTAGCGGCAAGCAAAAGTACCGATGATCATCCCGCGCGCCATGTTCCGGCCACAGTCGCCATATTTCACATATCTATTACATTAGGTGAAAAATACCACCCACAACATCGCTGCGGTTAATCCCCATCACCCCCAACGTAAACCCGCAAATACAACAAGCTACCCTCTCATGCGCCCCACTCAACTTGAACAAGCCGATAGTTTAAATAATTGTTAAAGCTAACGAGCATGACCCGGTCTGCAAGGGCTGAACGTTTATTGAATTGCTCATAGCACAACATCGCCAGCAAGTTATTTGCTGCTCTCTGCCTGATAAAAGAAAGATAAAAAATCCGGAGAAACACATGAAAATTACTATCGGGGCATTCATCCTGCAACAGCTCCGCACCCTGAACATCGATCGTATTTATGGCGTACCCGGCGACTATAATCTGGCGCTGCTGGAATTGATCGAGCACGACAGCAATATTGAATTTATTGGCAACTGCAATGAGCTGAATGCGTCCTACGCGGCCGACGGTTATGCACGGTTAAAAGGGGCCGGGGCACTGATCACCACCTACGGCGTCGGCGATCTGGCCGCGCTGTCCGGCATTGCCGGGGCTTACGCCGAGTCCGCACCGGTTGTCTGTCTGGCCGGTACCCCGCCGCTGCACGCAATGAAAAATCATGAGCTGCTGCACCACACGCTGGCGGACGGCAATTTTGATAACGTCATGAACTGTTTTAAACAATTCACCGTCGCCCAAGCGTTGATCACGCCAGAAAATGCGGCGATGGAGATCCCTCGCGTTATTTCCCGTGCCTGGACGGAAAAGAAACCGGTTTATTTACAGTTACCTTCTGATATTTGTGATGTGGAAATTGAAATCACTCAGGCAATGGTCGCGCCGCAATTGCCAGCCAGCGACCAATATAATGTCCAGTTGGCGGCCATGGCATTGCTGGCGCGAATAAAACAGGCAAAGAAATCGATTATTCTGGTCGACCAAATGGTGGATCGCTTTCAACTGCAGCAATTAGTGATCGAGGTCGCACATAAATTTGCCATTCCCCTCACCAATATGCCGACGGCCAAATGCATCATTCCGGAAACCACGCCGGGTTGGATGGGCGGTTACAGCGGCAACCTTTCGCGCCCCGAACTCTATGAACATATGGCGCACGCCGACTGCGTGCTGAGCTTTGGCGTTCGCCTGGTGGACTCGACAACCGGGTATTTTTCGCACCAGATCCCGGCTGACGCGCAAATTGATATTCAGCCGTTCTCCGTGAAGCTGGGCACCACCTCTTATCCGGCAGTGGCGACCACCGACCTGTTGCAGGCGCTGCTGGCACTGGGTGAAGAGGTAACAGGCCACCCGCCGACGCCCCTGCCTGAAGCGCGGCATCGGTTGGCAACGCCCAGCGATGCCCCTATCGATCAGGCTTATTTATGGCAACGCATACAACGCTTTATTCGCGCCGATGACGTAATTGTGGTGGAGAATGGCACCTCGGGCGCGGCGATTGGCGGCATGCGTATGCCGGACGGTGTTCAGGTGGTCAATCAACCGATCTGGGGCTCGATTGGCTATACCCTGCCGGCGCTGCTGGGGACCATGATGGCCGCACCAGACCGCCGGCATCTGCTGTTCATTGGCGACGGTTCTTTCCAACTGACCGCTCAGGAAGTTTCCACCCTGCTGCGCTACGACCAGAAGCCGATTATCTTCTTGATTAACAATGATGGTTACACCATCGAACGTTATATTCTTGGCGAGAACTCGTCGTACAACGATATCGGCCCCTGGGACTACGCCAAACTGCCGGCGGTGTTCAATACCCAGGCGAAGCCGTTCAGCGTGGCGGTAGAAACTACCCACCAGTTGGAATTGGCGCTGGAACACGCCTCGCGTCAGGATCGGCTGGCCTTTATCGAAGTTAAGGTGCCGATGATGGACACCCCGCCGGTGATGAAGGAATTCTGCAACCGCTGCAATAACTTTAACTTCGGCTTGACCAACCCGCGTCGCGCTTAACCGCGTCAACATCCGCCGTAGCTCAATGCGCGGCGGATCCCTCCAGACCTTGCACCACCTGCCGCTGTAAACTTTGCAGCAGCGGGTGTTGCCGCAGGTTTAACCTGCCGAAGCGCGCGTCATGCAGCGTTGGCGCCGCTCATCCACCCGTTTGGCAAACCAGGCGGTGGTCAGCTTACGGGTAATTTTCGGGCTTTCCAACTGAATGCCTGGCAGCATTTCCCGCGGCAGTTTCTTGCCGGTGGTTTTCTCTGCCAGCGCATACACCCGCTCATACAGGTCGGTATCGGCAAATTCGGGCAGGTCACCCTTCTCCAGCGCCCGGCGAATTGCCGAGTCGCTCATATTGAGCCGCTTGCCGAGGGTACGCACCGCCAGCTCGGTGGTGCCAGGTTTGTCGGTGCCGTAGTTAATCAAGTCGCCATCCAGTGCCAACGGAATGCCCGTCGTGCGGCTGACCGCACTTTGGAAAGCGGCGTTGCGGCTGGCGTACCAACCGGCATTGAAGTCGGCGAAACGGTAGATCGGCTGGCTGTAGTCAGCCGGGTAACCCAACAGGTGGGCAATGCCGAAATACATGCCGCCGCGGCGGCTGAACACTTCACGGCGGATCGAGCCGTCGATCGGATACGGATAACCTTTGGCATGCGCTTCGGCAAAGGCGATGCTGACCTGCATCGGCCCGGCGGTATGCACCGGGTTCAGGCTGCCAAACAGCTTTTGCCCCATCGGCACCGAATCAATCATATCGTCAAAGATATCGCTCAGGTCTTTTTCGGTGCGCACCTTATCCAAACGCTCGCTGTAGCTCTTGCCGTTCGATGATTTGATCAGCAAAGCGGTATGCACCAGAAAGTTGGGAATATGTAACTGATCAGCGCGGCGGTCGATCTCTTTCCAGGCGATTTTGGGCAGCCCCGGCACCGGCGGATTGGCCTGGAAGGTCGACTCCTGCTCGGTTACCGCCAGCACTGAACACAGGTTTTGGTCGCTGGGCTCGATACCCTGTGCGGCAAAAGCGGCGGTGATATCGGTGGCCCAGCCCTGGCGATCGGCGGTGTTAGCCGGCATCAAGCGCACCAGTTGAGCTTTGACGTCAGCCGGGCGCTGCACCGGTGAAGTCGTGGTGGTTTTCGTGGTACAACCGGCCAGCACCAGCAGCGCGGCCAGGCTCAACGGACGCAAGGTCATCGGGTTGATAAAACGGCGAATTGGCATCTTTTCCCTGATCGTTTTGACATACACTGCAGTGACGTTAGCCCAGCAGCGGACCCCGATCCAGTCTAAATGTGTTGATTCGGAGCTGAGAGCAGGCGTCTGCCAGGAAATACACCTTAAAGGAATGACCGTGGGGTTAAGCATCTTGCCTTGCACACTTCTAATCACACCTTTCATGATCGCGGGCATTTTCAACGAACCGATAAACATGTATTTTATATGCAACATATAAAATCATTTTATTCGCCCACACTGGGGCAACGCAAAATTTAAGGAGAGACGCATGAATGAGCTGCTTTGTTATAAAACCCTGCCGGTATGGAACAGCGTGACGCTGCCGGAGAGTTTCCAGCAAAAGCACAACACCCAAAGCGGCACCTGGGCCAAACTCACGCTGCTGAGCGGCACCCTGACCTTTGCGTTGATGACCGAAGAGGGCGAAACTACCGAAACCTGGCAGTTCAGCCCTGAGAGCCAGCCGCCGTTTATCGAACCACAGCAATGGCACCGCATCGTTTCATTTTCCGATGATATGACCTGCCAACTGGCTTTCTACTGTTCACCGGAAGATTACTACCACAAAAAGCACCAACTGACGCGCACCCATTCCGAGGTGATCGAAGCCGTGCAGCGCATAAAACCCGGCAAAGCGCTGGATCTGGGCTGCGGCGGCGGGCGCAACTCGCTCTATCTCAATCTGAAAGGCTTTGACGTCACCGCCTGGGACAAACATGGCCCGTCGATCGACAACCTCAATAGCATCATCGATAGCGAAGGACTGACGCACATTCGCGCCAGCGTGCAAGACCTCAATGCTCACACCTTCAACGGCGATTACGACTTTATTCTTTCCACCGTGGTGTTTATGTTCCTCAGCCGCGAGCGAATTCCAGGGCTGGTAAAAAACATGCAGGACAGCACCCTGAACGGCGGTTACAACCTGATTGTCGCCGCGATGGATACTCCGGATTACCCTTGCAGTCTGCCCTTCCCCTTCACCTTTAAACCGGGCGAGCTTAAGGAGTATTACGCCGACTGGGAAATCCTGAAGTACAACGAGGATGTCGGCCAACTGCACAAAACCGACGCCGCCGGTAACCGCATTTCGCTGCGCTTTGCCACGCTGCTGGCGCGTAAACCCTAAAATCCCTTCAATTGGCGCCGCTCGATGCAGTATTGACTGGCGCCGACCTGTAGCAAAATACGGCAAACAACATGAAGTTTAATACGTTGCCAACCCGCCGCTGCGGCGTTAGGATCGCGCCCGGCTACGGGTGTAGCCAGTGTTATTGGCTGTCAGTTCCGCGCATGGAGAGGTTATTGTGTTAGAGAGTTTTGGCGTCCTGAATCTTTGGACCTATCTGGCCGGGGTGGTATTTATCATCATTCTGCCAGGCCCGAATACGCTGTACGTACTGAAGACCGGTGTGACACGTGGCGTACGTGCCGGTTATACCGCCGCGCTGGGCGTGTTTATCGGCGATGCGATCCTGATTTTCTGCGCCTATATTGGCGTGGCTTCACTGATCCGTACCACGCCGTTCCTGTTTACCCTGGTGCGTTTTCTCGGCGCAATTTACCTGCTGTTCCTCGGTGCGAAAATTCTCTACGCCACCTTTATCCAGAAAAATACGGCGCAGCAACAACAGATTGAAGGCGGCCACAGCATCCTGCGCAAATCGCTGACGCTCAGCCTGACCAACCCGAAAGCGATCCTGTTCTACGTGTCGTTCTTCGTGCAGTTTATCGACTTCAACTATGCGCACACCGGCCTGTCGTTCACCATTCTGGCGCTGATCCTCGAATCGGTCAGTTTTATCTACATGACCACGCTGATCTTCTCCGGCGCGATGCTGGCGCATTTCTTTAACCATAAGAAAGGCCTGGCAAAACTGGGTAATGGCCTGATCGGCCTGCTATTCCTCGGCTTCGCCACTCGTTTGGCTACCCTCAGCTCCTAGTTCGCCGCATTAACGGCTGATCCCCTCAGCCGTTTTCTCTACTCTGTCACGCACGACAAACCGAATGTCAGACAGACAAAAGCCCTCTTTCTCTGCCTGCTATAGACTTTTAAGGTTAACGATAGCGACCTTTTTTGTCTGACAGGAGGGCGTATGCCTGACAATAACGTAGCAGTGATGGACAGCGTTTCGCGTTTTCTCGATCGTCATCATGGGCTGTATATCGACGGCCAATGGTGTGGTTCCACCGCCGAAGGCCGGCTGGCGGTGTATAACCCCGCCAATGGACAACAAATCTCTTCCACCGCCGACGCCAACGCGCAAGACGTCGCACGCGCCGTACAATCGGCTCATCAGGCGTTTACCTCTGGGGTCTGGGCGCAACGTTTACCTGCCGAGCGCGAGCGTATTTTATTGCGCTATGCCGATTTGGTTGAACAACACACCGAAGAACTGGCCCAGTTGGAAACGCTGGAACAGGGCAAGTCGATCAATATTGCCCGCATGTTCGAGGTAGGCTGCACGCTGAACTGGATGCGCTACACCGCCGGGCTGACTACCAAGATCACCGGCCAAACCCTGGACGTGTCGATCCCCATGCCGCCGGGGGCCAAATATCAGGTGTATACCCGTAAAGAGCCGATTGGCGTGGTGGCCGGCATTGTGCCGTGGAACTTCCCGCTGATGATCGGTATGTGGAAAGTGATGCCGGCGCTGGCCGCAGGTTGTTCCATCGTGATCAAACCCTCGGAGACCACGCCGCTCACCCTGCTGCGCATGGCTGAACTGGCGACCGAAGCCGGCATTCCACCGGGGGTATTCAACGTGGTGACGGGTAAAGGTACCGGCTGCGGCAAAGCGCTGACCGAACACCCGCTGATCGCCAAAGTGAGCTTCACCGGCTCCACGCCGGTCGGCAAAGGCATCGCCCGCGCAGCGGCGGACCGGCTGACACGCGTGACGCTGGAACTGGGCGGTAAAAACCCGGCCATCGTGCTGAAAGATGCCGACCCGCAGCAGGTTATCGAAGGCCTGATGGCGGGCAGCTTCCTGAACCAGGGGCAGGTGTGCGCCGCCAGCTCGCGGATTTATATTGAAGCGCCAATCTACGACACTTTGGTGGCCGGGTTCGAGCAGGCGGTGAAATCCCTGTCCGTTGGACCGGGCATGGATGCCAGTGCGCAGATCAACCCACTGGTCTCCAGCGACCACCGCAATAAAGTGGCGGCCTATCTGGACGATGCCAGATCCAAGCACGCTGAGTTGATCAGCGGCGCGACCGGGCCGGACTCGCAAGGGTTCTATATTCCGCCGACGCTGGTAATTAACCCGGACGACAAGCTGAACCTGACGCGCGAAGAAGTGTTTGGCCCGGTGGTCAATCTGATCCGCGTGGCGGATGCTGAAGAAGCGTTGCGCAAAGCCAACGACACCGACTACGGCCTGACCGCCAGCCTGTGGACCACCAGCCTGCAAGCGGCGATGGCCTTCACGCCACGAATTCAGGCTGGCACGGTGTGGGTCAACACCCATACGCTGATCGACGCCAACATGCCTTTCGGCGGCTTCAAACAATCGGGTAGCGGCCGTGATTTCGGCCCGGACTGGCTGGATGCTTATACCGAATCCAAATCGGTGTGCATTCGTTACTGAACCGCGCCTTAATGGCCAGTAGCGCCCTTCAGAGCGCTACTGATACTGCTGATAAACATAAAATGTTTGTCAGCAGGCGCTAAAGGTTTTGAAAATAGATCAGGAAAATCAAATTATTGATTTTCGGCTGATAACTCAAAGGGGGAAAAACCACGCTTTTATCCCCCTTTGTCAATAATCTGAGTAGCGCCTTAAGGGCGCTACTGATACTGCTTGCGGTATTCGCTGGGCGAAACGCCAAAACGGCTTTTGAAGGCGGTGGAGAAATGGCTGTGATCGGCAAAACCCCAGTCATGGCCGATAGTGACCAACTTTTGCCGCTCAGGCGCCGTGCGTAGCGCCTGAGCGCACAAATCAAGACGGCGGTGCTTGATATATTGCGCCACCACCAGTCCCTGACGGGCAAACATCCGGTACAGGCTGCGTACCGAAACACCCAGTTCAGCGGCGATCCACTCAGGCCGCAACTGCGGCGACTGGATATGCGTATCGATAAACGCCAGCGTACGGGTGAAAGCCTGCGGGAAAACCTCCGCTCCCACTTCAGGTTCCACCAGCGCCGGGCGCAACAGAGTTGCCACGGCACTGAGTATCGCCTCGCTCTCCGGTGCGCTCATCTGCGCGTCCTGCATGCAGCCCAAGACCAGTTGCCGACTGAGGCGCGCCATGCTGCTTTGCCCATCCAGCCGTCGTGCGAATTGCAGATCGCTAAAACGTGCCGACCGTTCAAAATAGCTGCGCGGCATCAGTAATGAGATTTGGCGGGAGTCCTGTTGAAAGGTAAAACTGCTGGTACGTGAAGCGTCGATCAGCGTGACGTCACCGGCGGACAAGACTGCCTGTCGGTCACCCTGCTCCATCAATGAACTGCCGCGCAGTTGAAAGACCGTGAAAAAATGCGAGCCGTCGCTGCGGTTAATTTCTTTTTGGGTTCGATACAGGCGGGTTTGCGTCGCATCCACCACGCTCATACGTAACGCATGGGCACGAAACTCCTGCATCGCGCCGCTAAATCCCGGCCCCAGAGTTCGGGCGCAGAACCGGCCGCAGGCGGAGTTGATTTTCGCCAACCACTCTTCGAAGCCAACCTCCCTGACCGGTACGGAAATTGCCATGGATCCCCCCTTCACACATCAGCGATGGACGCGTTCGAACCGCAAGCGGCAATGAACAGAAAATCAACATAACAATCCAGTAACATACAAGCAATGCCGACAGTGGGATCTGGCGCTGGGATCACAAATTGCGCCTTATGGCTCCAGACATGAAAAACCCGGCCGTAGCCGGGTTGATAAAAACGGGAAAATCGGGAGGATTAAGGCTGGCTATCCAGCAGATAACGCACCACGGCCGCGTATTCTTTTGCATAGCCGTCAACGCTTTGGCTCGCCATTCCGGCATTATCGATTTTGTACTTGCCGGAGACATAAAACGATGGGGTTGCCCGTACGTCCAGCACTTTCACCGCTTCATTCTGCTTGGCAATCAAGCCCTTCACCAACAGGCTATGGCGCGCATTTTCATAGGCCGCGGCATCTACGCCGGCGGCGGCAAACACCCGCTGAATATCCTCTTCACTGTTGATGGCGCGCTTTTTTTGCAGCTCGTCGAACAGCAGGCCTTCGATTTTATCCTCGATGCCCATCACCATCGCGATCGACCAGGCTTCAGTCAGCTCATTGCCCAATTTGCCCATCAGGCCGACATGATATTTGGTCAGCTTGGTGCCCTCAGGCAGCGCCTGGCTGACGGTGCTGGCCACATGGTAGGTTTCGGCAAACTGATAACAAGGGCCGCAATAAAAAGAGAAAAACTCCACCACCGCAGGGGCTGACGCCACCGGTTTATCCAGGCGAGAATATTGCTCGCCAGCACGGTAATCCGCCGCCACGGCGACAGCAGGAAGCAATAGCGCCAGGAGCGCACCGGCGAACAACCGATTAACTTTAGCCAACATAACTACTCCAATTCAGATGAGAACATTGTCCCTAACGGCGGTGTTTATAATCAAATAATCGGAACAAGACCAGTTTTTATTACCTTGTGTTTATGTGGGATTGGCTCACATCAAGGGGCCATGCGGGCCGTCAGTGGCGTTCTGCGCCCCAGACGTCATGGTACACAACCGCCTCAGAAGAGGCGGCAGCGAAATGAGTATGCCGTTAATTAATAACAACATTGGTGAGTATGGATTCACTGCGGACAAGAAGACTTATGCCAAGAATACGCTGCGTCAGCCTTCACTGACGCAGCGGGATCACACTCAGTTTTTTGGCAGTTGAATACGGACAACGCTTTCCGGTTTGCCGGCTTTGGTGCTGGCTCCGTCATTCTTCACCGTCACGAACAACACGTTGTTGCTGGTGTCCAGCGCCAGGCTGTTAGGGTGCGGCGGCAGTTCTACGGTTTGCAGGCGCTTGAGGCTTTTTGAATCAAACACCGTCAACGTACCTGCGCCATGATCGACGCGGATCCCTTTGCGGTTGGCGACGTACACACGCTGGTTGCGATCGTCCAACAGCAGGCCAATTGGCACTTCATCGGTCAGTTCGCTGGCCAACACTTTGCCGCTGTCCGCATCCAGCGCAAACACCCGGTGACCGCTGCTGCGCTTCACGTAGTCGCGCTCAAGATGGGTGTTGCGGTAGTTGTCGCGGTCGATCCCCTGATCCACCCCTAACAGACGGTTATTCTTCCCGTCGTACACCAGGTTCAGCAGCTGATCCGCTTGAATCTCTTTGGTGGAGGTGATCGCCAGGGTATCGGCATTCAGGGTAATCAGTTGCCCCTGCATGTTAGAGACAAATACGCGCCGTCCTTTCTCATCCAGAGTGATGCCCACCGCGTTGTAGCCGAAACCGGGGATCATTTTCTCCAGCTTTTGAGTCCGGGTGTTGACCACAAACAGCACGCTATCTACCCCAAAACCCAACCCCGGCAAGAACAGGCGACCGCTCTGCGCGTCATACTTCATTTCGCGGATGCGGTACTGGTAGTCTTCGGTGATCTTGAAGCGCTTAAGCTCCTTGAGCAGGAACTCCAGGCGCTTGCCGCTGATACCGGCCTCCTTGTAGGTCTGCTCCAGCATCGTTTTTTCGGTCACTGGAATGCTGTCCAGCGCACGGTTGGTGGTGGTATCCACCACGCCGACCGAGCCATTGAACCCTTGAGTCAGATACAGCCGGTGGCCGGCATCATCCAGGGCTACGCCGAACCCCTTCACCTGCAGAGGGATCTCCGCCTGCACCGCCAACGTGGTCGGATCCAGACGCAACACGCGGGATTTCGCCTCTTCCTTCCAGTCCGGTGCGCTGACGAACAGCGACTTCTGGCTTGGGCTGTAGGCCATTTCCACCAGCGCCGACGACAACGGCTGGCGCTTGATATCCTGCTGAGTGATCCCTGCGTCACGGGCCTGCGCCGCACCGGCCACCACCAACGACGTTGCAATCAACAGCGACAGTAAAGCGCGGGGTGTTCCTATTGTTCCAGACATCCGTTTATCTCCATGAAAGTAATAAAGTCAGTTAGGGTGAACAACGTTATTGCTGTGGCGCCGGCGGCAAGGCCGACAGTGGCATGTCCCCGCCGGCCTGTTGGGCAAAGTGAGAGAAAACGTGCTGAATAGTTGAAGCGATCAACCCCGCCTGTTGCGCGGTGTAATGATCGGTACGGTAGGTCATCATCACGCGCAGGGATTTCACGCCGTCGAGGTTTTCTTCCATCACTTCAAACTGCAAACCGAGCAGCGATTCGGTTTTCTCCGGCTCCACCTGACGATAGGCCACCGTGCTGCCGTCCTGCAGGGTAAATGCCCCGTTCAGCTTGATACGGCTGTGGATCTGAATGAACACTTCGAACATGTGGTTCTTGCGGTCGGCATGAGCGCCAAACAGCCCTTCTTCCACCAGATCGATAGGAATATCGGTGTAAGGCATAGAACCGTTGATGGTGTTTTTCACCTGGTCAATCAGCCCAGCGACCGTCAACTGGTCGGCGAAGCGCACCCGGTGCACCACCACCGTGGTGAAGTAGCCGATGGTGTCAAAGAACTCGGCGTCGTTACGGCCGGAGGTGGAAGTCCCCACCAGCAGATCCGTCGGACCGCCCAACAGGCGCAGCGCCGTAGTGATACCGGCGTAGACCACGTTGAACAGTGAGGCGTTGTTCTTCCTGGCCTGCGCGTACAACCCCTCAGCCACCGTTGGTGCGACGTCAAATTCCAGCCATCCGCCGTTGACGTCTGCATCGGCCGGGACTGCAGGATGGTGCGAAGGTTCCTGCTGGAACAGCGGCTGACCGACCGGCGCATCGCGCAGGTTATCGAGCCAATAGTCCAGGTGTTGCTGTGCGACGCCGCCGGCCTGCTGCTGCCGGGCAAAGGCATAAAACTGCGGCACTTCACCTTTCCACTGCGGCTTCTGCCCAGCCACACGGTGGCTGTAGGCGATGCCCAGCTCGTCCATCATCAGGTTCAGCGACCATTCATCCAGCACCACATGGTGGAACAGCAGCGAAAGCAGTTGCCGGCCGGTTGCCGCGTCACGCAGGAAGGTAGCGCGCAGCGGCAGCTCGCGGGTCAGATCAAAGCGGTGGTCGCCGGCCTTGGCCAACAGTTCGCTGGCGTTACCGGCCGGTGTTTCATGAGAGAAGTGGAACCACTCGTAATCGAGCAGTTCAGCCGCAGGCACGACCTGTTGGCGAACCTCCCCCTGATGTTCGATAAACAGTGAACGCAATACGCTGTGGCGCGTCATGACGTCGACAAACGCCTGACGCAGGGCCATTTCATCCACCGGATCGAGGAAATTGATGGCGAAAGGCAGATTGAAAATCTCGTCGTGACCGAAGGCCTCGTACACTTTCCACAGGGAGTGCTGGGCCAGCGACAGCGGTGCCTGGACCACCTCATCCCGCTGCTGCGTATTGGGCGCTTGTACCGCCGGTGCCGTAACAGCCTGACGTTTGGCGTAGGCCGACAGTCCTCGGGCCGTGGCGTGACTGAACAGGTCGTTAATGTTGAGTTCGATACGGTGCAGGCTTAACAAGCGACCGATGACGCGGGTCGCGACCAGCGAATGCCCGCCGCGATCGAAGAAATCTTCATCGACGGTCATGTCCGGCGCCACCAGGGCATCGCGGAATTCCGCCAGGATCAATTGAGCGATTTCATCATTTTCTTGTTGTTGTGCATCCTCTCCCGCCAGGACAGCTTCGGGCTGGGCCAACGGTTGCTCAGCGGCAGGCAGCAGGGCTGTCGTGATCGTCCGTCCGGCGAGATAAGCGACGAACTGCTCCAGCAGGAACGGCGCGACATGCGGGGTCAGGCGCGGATCCGCCACTAGCTCCAACACCACCGAGTCCGGCTCGGGCAGGCTCAAAGCCAGCATCAGTTCAAAAGGCGTATGCAGCGGCGGTAACAGCAGGCGTTCAGCGTTAACCCCATCCAACTGCAGCGCCACCGAAGGATCCGCCAGCCAGCTCACCAGAAGCTGAGCCAATTCTGGGTTGGGCGCTTCCGCCGTTTGCTGCGCCAGCAGTCGGCTTTCCGCCTCCTGATCCGCAGGCTGCAAGGTCAGGCGTTTCAATCGGCTGGCGCCCTGCCAGCCGTCCATGCCATTTGCCTGTTGTGCGTCGTCGAGCGGCACGCACAACTGCACCGGTTGCCCGCCGGACTGAGCGGCGATAAAGCGGCCAAAGCGAACGGCGATCGCCGCCAGTAAGGTGGTTGGGTTATCGGTTACGGGCAAAATCTTGCGCGCCACGCGGGTCGCTATACGTACCCCGGCCTGCGCCAGACGCTCGTCCTGTGCTGCCAATTGTCGGTAGTCCCGCAGCGCTGTCGCATGGCGTGGCCACGGCAGAACCAGCTCCGTCGCTTCCGGCAATGGCGTATTCAGTGCAACCGGCGGCAGAGTGTCCGGGACTGGCAGGGGATCATGGCGATTATACAGCGCCGACAGCATCGTCAATAATTGTCGACACGACAGACTTTCAGCCAAAATATCGTGGGCAACGACGCCCAGCACCGAACAGGCACCGGTAAACAACAGAAAACGAACTGGTGCTTCGCTTGCCAACTCAAGAGGCGTCGCCTGCGCCTGCAACAGACGGCTTACCGCCTGCTGTGCGTCCGCGACAGGCTGTATGCTCACCGGGTTCAGCGTTGCGTTGCCGCGCAGTTTGCGTAAGCCTTGCTCATCGTCGAAATCGTAACGAACGTCCAGTTCCGGCATCAGCCGGGTCAGGGCTTCCAGCGCGCTGGCCAGTCTGCCGATATCCGGCTCGCCGCCCAGTCGCCAGGCCATCGCCTGCTGACAGCCGCCGTCGCCGCGCTGCTGGTGCATGAACCACGCCAGTTCTTCCGCTTCGCTCAATGGCTGTGAGGCATCCGCCGCCCGCTCGCCCAGCGTCTGAAACGCCAGGTCCAGACGCTGGGCCTCGTCATCGCTGAGAATATTGTCAAAATAACCGCTCACTGCTCTATCTCCTTGTGCCCGGCCATACCGGAACCTCGGGGGGAACGCGGGTCATAAACAGGGGCGTATCCACCACAGATCGCTGACAAACTCGCGCAAGCGCCAACAATCCAAGGCGTGAATACGCCCCTGCTGCAGACCGATTGCTATCGCATCAGAATGTCAGTTCCAGCGCCGCACCGATCATGCGTGGACGCTGCTGAGTCGCGGTGTAGACGTCGTTGCCGCTGACCATCACGCGACGTTCCGAGTCAAACAGGTTCTGCGCATACAGGGTGGCGCGGCCATAGGCGAAGGTGTACGCCAGTTGAGTATTCGCCGACCAGTAAGATCCGATGCGCCCGCGAGAGTCGTTGTCGTACTGCGAGTAGTAGGAGTCCGAGAACGCCACGTTGCCGCTCAGTTCCAACCCGGCCATCAACTGGTACTTGGCGCCCATGTTGGCGGTATAAGCCGGCGCACGCGCCAGTTCATGCCCATCTACGCCGCTGCCCGAGAACTTCTTGATCTTGGTCTTCAGCAGACCGACGTTCGTGAACAGTTCGAAGTCCCAACGCGGCTGCCAGGTCGCCCCCATTTCCGCGCCGTAGGTTTCTACCTTGTCGGCATTGCGGATCACCGAGGAGTTCGGCCCCAGGGAATACGGCAGCTGCATGTCCTTGTAGTCGTTGTAGAAGATGTTGCTGGTCAGGATGACGTTGGCATCTTTCAGGTGGTGACGGGTGTACAACTCATAGTTCCAGACATATTCCGAACCATAGGTGTAATTGACTACCGGCGTGCCGATGGTGATGCCTGCGCCACCGGCGTTATAGCCGCGCGCCACCTTGGCGCCGTAGGTCTGGGTATCCGTCGGTTTCCAGGCCAGATCCAGCTTCGGCAGGAATACGTCGTAGGTTTCATCGAAATCGATACGCACGGCCTTGCTGCCGCCGGTACGCTGACGGTGCTCGCGCTCCAAACGGCTGGCGGCGGTGATATCCACCTTCGGCGTGATGGCGTAGGTCAGCTCGGCAAAGGCCGAGTTGGTGTCGGTTTTATCCTTGAAGGTCGAACCGCCGAAAATGTTAACGAACTCATCCTGCTTGGAGTGGAAATAACGCAGCCCTGCCAGCCCGCGCAGGCGGCTGTCTGGCCCACCAAAACGCGCCACCGGCTCCACGTGCACCTCTTTTCCGCCGATATCGGCGTACGGCAAGGCATAAGCCGTAGGACGGTTAATATTGAAGTCGGTATAAATAACGCGGTTTTCCAGCGTCAGGCTGTCGGATTGCTCCCAGGACAGATCCCAAACGCCGCTGTTGGTGTTGCTTTTAAACACCGCTCGGCGCGGATCGTGGCGCAGGCTGGTCGGGTGAACCAGCGGGTTGAGGCTCTCGTTTTGCGGCGAGGTACTGCCAAAGTGGTTAAAGGTCAGCTTGGTGGTCAGCTCGCGCAGGCCTGCCGGATTGAACAACAGTTTGGCACGAGCGGTAGTGGCTTCAACCTCACGCGGATCGCCCACCGGCTCATAAGCAGGAAGATCGACATCGCTGCGGCGACGCTGGCGATCGACGCTGACGCGGAACGCCAGTTGATCTTCCACCAGCGGGCCTGAAACCATAGCGGACAATTGCGAAGAGTGCTGGTTGCCCGCACCGCCCTTGAAGGCACTCTCCCAATCGAAAGTGGGATCCTTACTGGCCATCACGATCGCACCGGCAATGGCGTTACGCCCCTGAATATAGCTCTGCGGGCCGAGGAACACTTCGACGCGATCCAGATCCCACAGCGACTGCGGGCCATAGGCCTGCTCGTTATAGGTCAGGGAGCGACCATCCAGAGACAAATTGAGGCGCGGACGGGTGCCGCTGAGGAAGGCGTTGGCGCCGGTGTTCGGGCCGGAACCGTCGATACCGCGCACGGTGGGCAGATCGTTACCGATGCCGACATCCATGACGTTGGCCGTCATGCGTAATAAATCGGGGATCTGCAACGCATTGGGCATAGCGGCGATCCGCTCACTGTCGAACACCTGCACGCTGGAGCCGGTGTCGAAAATGCTGCGCTTTATCTTTTCGCCGGTCACCAGCAGGCTTTCGGAGTCCTGCCAATTATCGTTACGTTTGCTGTCGGCGGCTTCCTGCACCTTTTCGTCCACTGCGGCGGCGTTAACGCTGCCCACAGATAAAGAACAAAGACCCAGAAAGAGTGAGGAAAATGCCCCAATGGCCTGCAAGCCTGCTTTTTCCTTGTTTCCTACGATTTTATGCCTTTGAGCCGCTGAATGCTTGCTCATAGATGTATTCTCCTTTCATCCCAGATGCACAAAAATATGTTTTATTTCACATAGGTAACGACGCTGATTCTCACACTGACAATGGCATTGCGGCCTTCCTGACCTTGCTATTGCATATCCCTGCCGCAGACAGCCGCCCCACCCCAGATAAACCGGGGGCGGACGCAGATTTTTTGTCTGGAAACGTAAAGAAATGTTAATAATGATAATGTTTTACATTTTTTAATGCAAATCATTATCAACTAAACAAATAAACAGGATGCACAGCGGGTAAAGTGCTGAACGATAAAACGCAGTTATTGTGGGTTCTTTAAAACCAATAATTTCAATTAAAATGAATATAAAACATAATTATATCGGTATTAATATTTTCTATAAGCGAGCGCGAACCTCCCCTTTCCACATTACCCTTACGTTTTATACCAACAAATAAAAATAGTAATAATTTTCATTCCCATTAACATTGCAATATATTCTTACAGTCTCTCAATACTGATGGAAACCCGATGAAAGCGTTGACCACGATGCAGGCCGCCTACTGGGTAGGTCGGCAATCCGAAGCGCCGCTGGGGGGCGTATCCGCCCACCTGTATGCGGAATTTAACTGCTGCGACCTGGACGTCGAACGACTGAGACAGGCCGTTGCCGCCCTTTACCTGCATCACCCTATGTTGCGCCTGTGCATCACGGCCGATGGCCAGCAGACCATCAGCCCCTGCGGCCCTGAGCATGGCCTGCATCTGGACGATTTCAGCCAGTTCGATACCCCCGAAGCGAGCCACCGGCTCACAGCCAAACGGCAGCAAAAAAGCAGCCAAAAACTGCCGCTGGAACAAGGTATCCCCTGCGATATCAGCCTCAGCCTGCTGCCGGGCGGCCACAGCAGGCTGCATGTTGATCTGGATATGATCGCCGGCGATGCCATGGGTTTCCGCGTGTTGATGGAGGATTTGGCGCGGTTTTATCACCAATGTCCGGCATCCCCCGCCGACAATGGCGTACCCTACTTTGACTATCTGGATCGTCACTATGCCGATACCGCGCAGCAGGCACGTCGCACTCGCGCTCAGGCCTGGTGGCGTGAACGCCTGCCTCAGCTGCCGCCGGCACCACACCTGTTGCGCACGCCGGATATTTGCCGCAGCGATCGGCTGGCGCTGCACCTGAGCGCGAGCGAAACCAAAGCGCTGGAAGATGCCGCCAGAGCGCACGGCATCACGCTGTCATCCCTGTTTCTGGCGCTGTTTGCCGTTACCGTCGGCCATGGCTGGAACATGTCGCGCTTCAGGCTCAACGTGCCGCTGTTCCACCGGGATGAAGCCAACCTCGCCACGATCATTGGCGACTTCTCTAACCTGGTGCTGCTGGGCGTGGAGCTGAACCCGGCTGAAAACTTGCCGGCTTTCAGCCGCCGCCTGATGGCCCAGTTGGCGGAGTTAATAGCTCACGCCGATTACCCCGGCGTCAGCGTGATGCGCGATTTGTCGCGCCTGCAAGGCAGCATGCAGCCTTCACCCGTCGTGTTTACCGCCGGGTTTGGCATCCGTGGCAAAGCGTTGTTTTCTGACAACGTCACTCGTACCTTTGGCCCGCTGGAGTGGGTAATTTCCCAGGGGCCGCAGGTGGCGCTGGACGCGCAGGTGGCACACGCCAACGGCGGCATTCTGATCAACTGGGACGTCCGCCTGGACGCCTTCCCTGATCGGCTGTTACCGCAGCTGTTCGCCACTTACGGCGCCTTGCTGAAACGGGCCGCCAACCGGCCGGACAGCTTTAATCAGCCACTTTCGCAATGGTTGGCGCAATGCTCCCCAGCGGGCCAGGCACGTCAGATGCCGGTTCGCCAACTGCTGCACCGGCTGCTGGCGCGGGTCGCGCCGGACGCCATGCTGGGTGACGATGACGATAT
The DNA here is from genome assembly GCF_024809915.1 of Serratia sp. BIGb0234. NCBI lineage: Bacteria > Pseudomonadati > Pseudomonadota > Gammaproteobacteria > Enterobacterales > Yersiniaceae > Serratia > Serratia sp. BIGb0234. The sequence goes on along the minus strand of NZ_JANUEI010000006.1, from coordinate 87,597 downwards.
CCGTACCCTGCAACTGCCGCAGGACGCTCTGATGGCCCTATTGGCGGTACTTAACAAATACCTGCCGGTGGCGCTGGCGCCGAAGGATATAGAGGCGAACCCGACTCCGGCCGCTCTTGCCGCAGTGATCTGCGAGCGAGCCCCCAATGCCGCCGAGGGCGCTCAACTGTTATTGCAGGTGCTGGCACCCAAAGCCTGATACCGATCCGGGCGCGTGGTCTCATGCGCCCTGCTTTCTATTTCGTGGGTTAGTGACAATCAATAGGGAAATACCATGGAGACACCATTAAGCGCACTGCAGCAGGCTTACCTGCTCGGGCGCAGCGAACAATGGCCGCTCGGCGGCGTAGCGATGCACGACTTTCGCGAATATCGCGGTCTGGGACTGGATTTGGCCCGCCTGGAAAGCCGATTGAGCGAACTGGTGCAGCACTATGCGGCGCTGCGCACTTGCATCGATACCCAGCGTTTCACCCAACACGTGCGGGCAGAGGCCACGCTGAATCTGGATCGGCACGATCTGCGTGCGCTCGACCATCAGGCAGCGCAACGCCAATTGGCTGACTTGCGCGAGCAATATTCGCATCAGCGCCACGATCCCGCGCAGCCGTTGTGGCGTATTGCCGCCATTCAGTTCTCGGAGACGCAGGACGCCACCGGCAACCCCTACGACACCGTGATTTTCACCAGCTTCGACGCGCTGATCCTCGACGGCCAGGGTATCTCCACCGTCATCGCCCGGCTGTTCGACGACGCCCCGCTGCCGCCTGTCGTGCCGCCAAGCCCACCGGCTGCAGCCACGGCGGAACAGCGTCAGATTGATGCCGCCTACTGGCAAGCCAAGCTACAGGACGTCACCACGCCGTCGGCGTTGCCGTGGCGCACCCCGCTGGCCAATATCAAATCCTCTCGCTATCGCCGCGCCAACCTGACTTTGCCGCGCGAGGTTCTAAAACAGTTCTCGCGCCTGGGTTCCGCCCATGCCCTGCTGCGCAACAGCAGCCTTTCGGCTCTGATCCTCGATACGCTGGCGCAGTGGACCACCGACGGCGAACTCTGCGTCGGCGTGCCGGTGGCGTTTCCTGCGGCAAATGGTGCGCTCAGCAACGCCTCTACCTTTGTGGCGGTACGCTATTCCCGCCTGGGGGGCACCTTTATCAGCCGCGCCCAGGCCTTGCAGGACGACGTGCTAGGGGCGCTCGACCATCTGGCATTTTCCGGCGTTGACCTGGCGCGGCAGTTGCTAAACCTCAGCCAGGGCTCCCCGGCGCTGCCGGTGATCCTCACCAACTGCCTGGGGTGGGAGACGCTGCCTGGCAACGCGCCGGTTCGCTACCATGACGGCGTGACCCAGACGCCGCAGGTGGCGATCGATATCCGCCTGATGCAGGACGCCGACAAGAACCTGCTGCTGTGCGTCGACTACGCCGAGCAAGCGTTGGATGGCGAGCAAGTGCAGGCAATGCTGGACGCATTGCAACGTCGGGTAATGTTGATGTGCCGGGACGGCGATGTGGAAATTCCCCCCGCGCAATTTATCGATTACCAACATTACCGCCATAACCACAGCGAGACGTCATTCAGCGCTTACTCTTATCTTGCGCAGTTGGCCGACAGGTTGTTTAACGATCCGCAGCCGCGCCCCGCGTTGATCTGCGACCAACTAAGCCTGACGTACCCGGAGTTGGGCCAACGGGTTAGCGCAGTGATGGCAAATCTGCAACAGCGTGGCCTGAAGCCAGGCAGCGTGCTGGCCTTGTATCTGGCGCGCAGCCCGGAGCATGTAACCATTTCACTCGCCTGTGCGCTGTTGGGCATTATCTGGGTGCCGATCGACATCAACTCACCGCCGGAACGTACCGCCTATCTGCTGACCAACTGCCGGCCGGATCTGGTGGTACACAAGGGTGAGCTGGACACCTCGTTCGGGGTTACGCCAGAGGAACTGCTTGACCCGACGGCGGGCGCCGCCAAGCGGCCGGACAGCCAGACGCTGACCGAGCGCAGCGTCAGCACCGAAGCCAGTTATTATCTGTATACCTCCGGTACCACTGGCAAACCGAAATGCGTGGTGCTCAATAACCGCGCCACCGCCAACGTTATCGGCCAGACCCTGCAGCGCTGGGCGGTCACCGCCGACGACGTGATGATTTCGGTCACGCCGCCACACCACGATATGTCGATGTTTGATCTGTTCGGCTCGCTCAGCGCCGGTGCCACGCTGGTGTTACCGGCACCACATCAGGAAAAGGACGCCATCAGTTGGAACCAGTTGGTTGAGCGCCATGGCGTCAGCCTGTGGTGTTCGGTCCCCGCCATTCTGGAAATGCTGCTTACCTGTAAAACCGACGACAGCCTGCGTTCACTGCGATTGGTGGCTCAGGGGGGCGATTACATCAAACCGGCGACGGTGCAGCAATTGCGCGGTCTGCGTCCGGACATCAGCCTGTTCTCACTCGGTGGCCCGACCGAAACCACCATCTGGAGCATCTGGCACCCGCTAGCGCCGCAGGACACCGGCACCGTGCCTTATGGTCAGCCGCTGCCGGCTAACCAATACTTTATCTGCCATGACGACGGTACCCACTGCCCGACCGGCGTGGTCGGCCGCATCCACACCTCCGGGGTGAATCTGGCGCTGGGGTATCTGGAGGACGGCGATTTAAAACAACATGATTTCGTTACGCTGGATGGGCCCGACGGGCAACCGCTGCGGGCCTTCCGTACCGGCGATCAAGGGTACTATCGTCCGGACGGCAATATCCTGTTCGCCAGCCGGGTGAACGGCTACGTGAAAATCCGTGGCGTGCGCGTTTCGCTGCCGGAAATTGAAGATGTGTTGCGCGGACACGAGGCTATTGTCGATATCGTGGTAGTGGATTACCCTGGCGGTGACAATGGCGAAGCGACGCTCGGGGCGATGTACCTCACCCTCGACGGCAAACCGCTGTCGCTGGCGGCGATCCGCGCTTTTTCGACCGGCTACCTTCCTTGTACCCATATCCCGACACGCTTTATTCATACCGAGTTGCTGCCGCTGTCGGGTAACGGCAAGACCGACCGTCACCGCATCCGCGCAGCCTTCAGCGCCGATCGTGCCGCTCCGGGCCTGAATGCCTGTGCGGCACCGCTGCCGAGTGCGCCACCGGCGCACAGCGGCAAGATCCTGTCGATCTATTTACAGGCCATCGGCGCAACGCCGCGCCCGGAATGGGGAGAAGAAACGGCCTTTATCAGCATGGGGTTGAAGCTGCCGCACATTCGCCAGGTGGCGGCGCAGCTTAACCAGGCCTTTGGCACCCAACTGCCGCCAACGCTGTTAATCCCCTGCAAAAATGCGCGGGAAGTGGCGGCGTTGTTGGCACGTTAAACGGTTCAAACTAAAAGGGGCTGCATGCAGCCCCCTATCACCTCATTCAAACTTATATCGGGTCGAGTATGGCCCCAACCATTACGCTGACCTTTCGGCCATCAGGCGGGCACCGCCACCAGTTCGCCGAGCGCCGTCTCCAGTGCTTCTTCCCGCAACGCACGCAATAAAAACGCCTGCAGGTCACGCCCGTAGTCTTCGATCCCATCGCAGGCAAACTGCTGCACGTAAACATCGATATCCAGGTGCAGATCGCCAGCATCGGTGCGCCCGCGGAAGGTCAGGTTAGCGCCGTCGCCAGATCCTCCTGCCAGTACCCGTCGCGTACAGGTGCAGCCGCTGAAACCGGCGGGATCAAACGGCTGGACGTTGATAAACGGCGAGATAAACAAACGAGAGGCCGACGTCACACCGCGATCTGCGGCAATGTGCCGCAGACGGTAACCTGCGTGGCTGCGCAGCTCACGCAGCATCTTCGCCATGCCCGACAGAAAATGGCCCAAAGTCTCTTCCGCACGCAGCGATACCAAAAGCGGCAGCGTATTGACCGCCAGCGCCGGCGTATTGGTGGCCTGGCTGCTGCGGCGGTTCATCACCGGCATCCACATGGTGCGCGAATCGCCCTTATCATGCGGCAACGGCGGCAAGGTAAAGAACAGCCAGGCGGCGGACAGGGAAAGCAACAGATCGGGCCAACCGATACCACTACGTTCCGACAGCCAACGCAACCGCTGCGGGATCTCCTCCGGCAACGGCGTGCTGGTACTCAGGGATTTCACGCCATATTCCCTGCCGCCTTTGCGCACCGTTGGCAAGGTCTGCGACGGTGGCAAATACCGCTGCCAAAAATACCGGTCTTTAGCGCAGCGTTCAGAAGCCGCATAGGCCAGTTCATGGTGCTGAAAAGCACGAATCTCGCCCAATGCGTGCCCTGCCGCGCCGTCGTCGAGGAAATGCGCATACAGCGCGGCACAACGATGTTCAACCAACGCCATGCCAAAGCCATCAATCACAATATGATGGGCGCGCATGTACCAAATAAAACGCGAAGGCCCCAGCCTGATCAACCACACCGCGGCCACCGGCTGGCTGCATAGATCCAGTGGTTGATCGACATCCGCCTGCATCAGCCGCATCGCGGTCTGGTAGGGATCGGGCTGTGCCTGAAGATCTAGGCGATTAAGTTGCGGTATTGCCTGGGGATCGTAACGCTGCTGCGGCAAACTCTCGCCAGTGCCGCCGCGAAAACGCAATGCAAACGCCTGCGTTTCCGCCATCGTCTGAGTGATAGCCCGACACAGCGCCTCTTCATCTACCGCGCCGCGTAGTTCGGTGACGTGAGCGACGGTGGAAAAAGGCTGTCCGGGATGCAAGGTAAATTCGTCCCAGAAGTCTAACTGCGCCGGTGTCAGCGGCAGCCATTCAGTAGCCAAAACAGTTTCCGACATGTTACCTACCTTTGATAAGCCATAAACAAATGTTGAAACAACGGAAGCGAAAACCCCGCTGCCGCCGATAACGGCCAAAAGCGAGGTAAATGGCGGACACGGTTGGATGACCAGCCCAAGGGCTGCCCGGCGTGATCCTTATTATTGTGTTGTGGTTGGCGTGCTTGACCTCCCTGGCGCACGTAAAGCGAGACGGCGCAGCCACCTTTTCCAAGGCCAGGGCAACGCACTGAAGATGTTTCGGTTTGGTTACAAATGAAAATGATAATAACACTTATTATCATTTTCATGAATATAGAACAACCTGTTCATGCTGCAAACTTAATTGACGGGGAGAGTGCGCTTGAGGAATGACCGAGGGTTAAGTGACGGAGGATGAGGGCTACAAACCAACAAAACAGAAACCTTCTGGGGCGGTAAAAACAAGTACCGCCCCGGTCTAACGGCATGCACCTGCCATTATTGGTAAATTACCGCTACGCCGTGCAGTTTATTGCCTCCGCTGGCGGAAATAATGCGGTATGAACTGGCCCCGGCCTGATCGGCTTTCTTCGCCAATTGCTTTTCCAGACCTGAGAGCGTCAGTGCTCCGCTGGCGGAGACCACGCCGAGTTTAGTCAGCCCCTGCTCGGAACTGACGCTGTTGGCCGCAAAGCTGCTGGTGGACACCACCGCCAGGATAAACGCCGCCATGACATATTTAATCGCTTTCATATAACCACCTCATTAGATTGACCAGACCAGGTTCTGCCTGGTGAGGTGATTCTAAGTGGGGGTTGCTGACCCCAAAGTGACTCGTCGATAACATTTTTGTCAGACAACCGAAAAACCGGGGTTATTTACCTAAGCATACAATTTCATCGGCTATCTTGACGCCCGGCCCGTCTGCGACCGTCGAACAATCGTCATTCCTCAGTTCCCATATTCGCGATCAATCACTTATATTTAAATTGAGGGCTGCCTGAATGCCACCGCGGCGGCAGTGTCCTCAATCAACCTGAGGGAGCCATCCATTTTATGCGTTTAAAACAAAGCACTGCGGGTCTGTTGTTGGCAGGAACCGGCCTGTTGACCACGGGCAGCGTACTGGCCGCCACGGATACCCTGGTCTACTGCACCGTAGCCTCGCCCGAATCGTTCAACCCGCAGCTTTCCAGCTCCGGCACCACCTTTATCGCCACCTCGCAGGTGCTGTACAACCGCCTGCTGACGCTGCGTGAAAGCGATAAAACCCCGGCGCCCTCACTGGCGACCGAGTGGACCATCAGCCCGGATGGCAAAACCTACACCTTTACGCTGCGCAAGGGCGTGAAGTTCAACAGCAACAAATACTTCACCCCGACGCGCGACTTCAACGCCGAGGACGTGGTGTTCACCGTGATGCGTCAAAAGGACCCCAATCATCCGTATCACAAGGTGTCCGGCGGCAACTACGAGTACTTCACCGACACCGGGCTGGACAAGCTGATCACCAAAGTGGAGGCGGTGGATAATGACCACGTGCGCTTTACGCTGAGCCAGCCTAACGCCGCGTTCCTCGCCGACTGGACGATGGACTTCGCCTCGATCCTTTCCGCCGAATATGCCGATGCCATGCTGAAAAAAGGCACCCCGGAATATGTCGATAACTGGCCGATCGGCACCGGTCCGTTCGCGCTGCAGCAGTACAAACAGGACTCGCTGATCCGCTACATCGCCAACCCGCATTACTGGCAGGGCGAAGTGGCCAGCAAACACCTGATTTTCTCCATTACGCCAAACCCGGAAACCCGGCTGGCCAAGCTGAAAACCAACGAGTGTCAGATTATCCCTGCCCCGCTGGCGGAGCAGTTTGACGCCATCAAGAGCGACAAAAACCTGCAGCTGCACAACATCGACGGCCTGAACGTCGGCTATCTGGCGTTCAACACCCAGAAGAAGCCGTTCGACAACGTGTTGGTACGCCAGGCTCTGAGCTATGCGGTGGACAAAAAGGCCATCGTTGCGGCGGTATTCAAAGACAGCGGCACGCCGGCCTATTCGATACTGCCGCCGGGCATGCTGGGCTATAACGACAAACTGCCCGAATACGCTTACAACCCGGAAAAAGCGCGTGAACTGCTCAAGCAGGCCGGGCTGGAGAAAGGGTTTGAGACCGATATCTGGTCGATGCCGGTAGCCCGCCCTTACAACCCGAATTCACGCCGCATCGCTCAGATGATCCAAAACGACTGGGCGAAAGTGGGCGTAAAAGCCAAAATCGTCACCTGGGAATGGGGCCAGTATCTGGCCGGGTTGCGCAAAGGGGAACAGCAGAGCGCGCTGTATGGCTGGATGTCGGATAACGGCGACCCGGACAACTTCGCTACCCTGCTCAACTGCGCCGGCGTGCAAACCGGTGCCAACGCGGCACGCTGGTGCGACAGCAGCTACGACAAGCTGATCCAGCAGGCGATTAAGGTTAGCGTCCCGGCCGAACGTGCCAAGCTTTATCAGCAGGCACAGGTGATTTTTGCCCAGCAGGCTCCGCTGCTGCCGCTGGCTAACGGCAAGGTGTTCTACGCCACCCGCAGCAACGTCAGCGGCTATGTGGTTGACGTTAACGGCAGCGACTTTGCCAAGGCCAAGATCAACTGAGTGAAAAGTGTGGCACCCGCGTTGGGTGCCACACCGGCAATCCGCCGGATGAAATTCTCATCCGGCGCTTTCCTCTCCTGTAACATTTGGTTACTCTCATCAACACTGTGATTTAACATCAAAAGGTAACCCGGTGCAGAACTCTTATATGCCGATGCAGATCCGTCTGCACTGGCTGGTGGCGATCCTGCTGGTCGTGACCTGCACGACGATTGAGCTGAGAGGGCTTGCCGTACCGGGCACCCTGGTGTGGTACGTGCTGGTGGTGACCCATTTCAGTTGCGGAGTGACGGTATTTGTTCTGATGATCGCCCGCTTGCTTCTACGCTGGCGCCACACCAGCCCCGCTATCGAGCCGAAACCGGCAAAATGGCAAACTGGCGTAGCCCATCTGGTACACAGCCTGATTTACCTGCTGCTGCTGACGTTGCCGATTCTGGGCGTCTATTCCCGCTATTTGGGGGGGAAAGAGTGGTTTTTATTCGGCTTGCCGATGCCCTTCGCCGAGATTGCCGACCGGCCGCAAGCGCGGACGATTATCGGCTGGCATAAGACGCTGGCGGCTTTCGGCTATTGGCTGATCGGGCTGCATGCCGCCGCAGCGCTGTTCCATCACTATATCGTTAAGGACAATGCGCTGGTGCGTATGCTGCCTTGGTTGAATCGGCGTTAGATTCGCTGCCCTGTTATGCACCCACCCGCAGCTCACTTTTCTTGCGCTGGTGTGGGTATCACGTATGGAAAAAGGCATCACTCAGGCCAAACTGGCCGAAGCGCTGGGACGCCCGCAGTCGTTTATCGCCAAGGTTGAAAACGGCGAGCGATTTCATTCTTTGTAATCGAACCTACGACCTTCGCATTACGAATGCGCTTATCAGTACATATCCGGGCGCGATGAGCAAATTAGGCACTCCATAGCTATTGAAGAGTGTCACTGACCTGCGCCCACTTTGTTGACACACAATTGCTTTAGAAAGGTCCGCTCCTGGCACCAAGCCGACTGTCAGAGTAGGTTTCGCTGAGGCCTGCAACAATGCCAGTTCTGGTATGACCCAGCATACAAAAAGGGCGCAGCATGCTGCGCCCCTACATGAAATCTCAACGCCATACTAAACGTTAACTGCGAACCAAATCGTCGCCGTAGCCGATCCACTTGTAGGTGGTCAGAGCGTCCAGGCCCATTGGACCGCGGGCATGCAGTTTCTGCGTGCTGACCGCCACTTCTGCACCCAGACCGAACTGGCCGCCGTCGGTGAAGCGGGTGCTGGCATTCACATATACCGCACTGGAGTCCACCGCACGCACAAAGTGCTCGGCGCTGCTCAGTGAACGGGTGAGGATCGCGTCGGAGTGGCTGGTGCCGTGGGTACGGATATGGTCGATGGCCTGATCGATATCGTCCACCAGCGCCACGTTCAGATCCAACGACAGCCATTCGTCGTCATAATCTTCTGCCGCCACCGCCACCACCGTTGCCGGGCCGTCTTGCAGCAGCGGCATGGCATTCTCCGCCGCGTGCAGGGTAACCCCCACCGCCGCCATTCTGGCACTCAGCGCCGGCAGGAACTCTGCGGCGATGCTGCGGTTCACCAGCAGCGTTTCCAGCGAGTTACAGGCGCTTGGGCGCTGAATTTTGGCGTTCTCTATCACCGTCAGCGCCTTGTCGAAATCAACGCTGTCATCAACGTAGGTGTGGCAAACGCCGATACCGCCAGTGATCACCGGGATGGTCGACTGTTCACGACACAGCTTGTGCAGCCCCGCGCCACCACGAGGGATCAGCATATCGACGTAGCGATCCAGGCGCAGCAGTTCATTCACCAACGCGCGATCCGGGCTGTCGATAGCCTGTACCGCCGCCGCCGGTAGGCCGCACTGTTCCAGCGCCTGCTGGATCACTTTCACCGTCGCCTGATTGGTATGGTGGGTTTCTTTACCGCCACGCAGGATCACCGCGTTGCCGGTTTTCAGGCACAGGCTGGCAACGTCGATGGTGACGTTTGGCCGTGCTTCATAAATCACGCCAATCACGCCCAACGGCACGCGACGGCGTTCCAGTTTCAGCCCGCTGTCCAGCAGGCTACCGTCCAACACGTGGCCGACCGGGTCGTTTAAACGACACACCTGGCGCACATCGTTGGCGATCGCCGCCAGTCGCGCCGGGGTCAGTAGCAGGCGATCGAGCAGCGCTTCGCTCATCCCGCTGGCGCGTGCCTGCGCCATATCCTGCTCGTTAGCCTGCAAAATCACTTCGCTTTCGGCTTCCAACCGGTCGGCGATGACCGACAACACCTGGTTTTTCTTCGCCGTGCTCAGCACCGCCAGTTGCCAGGAAGCCTGTTTGGCGGCTTTCCCCATTTGCTCTAGCATGCTCACTCCTTAACTGACTATCATATCGTCGCGGTGCACTGCCACCGGGCCGTATTCATAACCGAGAATTTCGCTGATTTCCTGCGAGTGATGACCGGCAATCATACGCATCGCGTCGCTGTTATAGCGGCTGACGCCGTGGGCCAAATCGCGCCCCGCCAGATTGCGGATGCGGATCACTTCACCGCGGGAGAAATCACCTTTCACTTCGCGAATGCCCTTCGGCAGCAGCGAACTGCCGCGCGCCATAATCGCATCGACCGCGCCGTCGTCAACGGTGATCTCACCAGCCGGCGGTGCGCCAAAGATCCAGCGTTTGCGGTTTTCCAACGGGGTTTCCAGCGCGTGGAAACGCGTGCCCACCGGTTTACCTTCAATAACGTCCGCCACCACGCCCGGCTTGCTGCCAGCGGCAATGATCACGTCGATGCCGGCGCGACAAGCCACGTCGGCAGCTTGCAGCTTGGTACCCATGCCGCCGGTGCCCAGGCCGGAAACGCTGTCGCCGGCGATGGCACGCAGCGCATCGTCGATGCCGTGCACTTCACGGATCAGTTCCGCCTGCGGGTTATTACGTGGATCGGCGGTGTACAAGCCTTGCTGATCGGTCAGCAACAGCAATTTGTCGGCCCCGGCCAGGATCGCCGCCAGCGCCGACAGGTTGTCGTTGTCGCCCACCTTGATTTCTGCGGTCGCTACCGCGTCGTTCTCATTGATTACCGGCACGATACGGTTGTCCAGCAGCGCGGTCATGGTGTCACGCGCGTTGAGGAAGCGTTCGCGGTCTTCCAGATCGGCGCGCGTCAGCAACATCTGCCCGACGTGGATGCCGTAAATGGAAAACAGTTGCTCCCACAGTTGGATCAGCCGGCTCTGCCCGACCGCCGCCAGCAGCTGCTTGGAGGCGATGGTGGCGGGGAGTTCGGGGTAACCCAAATGTTCGCGCCCGGCGGCAATCGCGCCGGAGGTGACGATAACGATGCGGTGACCCGCTGCATGCTGTTGTGCGCACTGGCGTACCAGTTCGACAATGTGAGCACGGTTAAGACGCAGCGATCCGCCGGTCAACACGCTGGTGCCCAATTTCACAACCAGTGTCTGGCTGCCGTTCATAGTATTTCTGCCGTGTATGATGAGAATAAGAGTGCAAAGGACTTTGTAGCAGGAGAGACGCGTTATGCCAACAGGCACAACGCGAAATCAGCAGAATACTTGTGGTCTAACGGGGTCAGGCGGAAAGTTTAATCAGTTTCTCTTTGAAATTCTCGGCCGGTTCAAGCGTCAGTTCCATGGTGGTCAGCAGCTCGCCCAGACGACGGTGGAAATCACGCAGGGTGGTTTCCAACTTGGTTTTCACTTCAGCATCTTTAATCTTTTCCGGCGTCCAGTGCCCATCTTTATCAAACAGGCCAAACTGATAGGCGTAGGTGAAACGCGTATCTTCGGCATGCAGTTCGATCCACCAACCCCAGAACTCGCGCTTCTCTGGAGCGGGCTTAACATTGACGCACACGGCTAAACAATCAAAGAAAAAACGGTCGTTCTCACACTGCCCTTCACGCAGGTACGGCCCCAAGCTGGCGAAACGTTTCATTAGTCGGCTTTTAGGGTGACCACTCGGTAACGTCATTCTTTAACCTCCTCAATGTAGACCACTCTTTTTAACAAACTGTTAAAATTTAGCAACTAATTAACGCATTTTATCTTTCATCCAGTGGGTCATTTGCAGCAACGCCTTGTGGAAACTGCTGTAGACAGGGGCGCGCGGTATGGCGATCAGTTTGCCGTCCAGCGAGGATGATGCGATCAGCTGCGCTTCTTCTTTCGGGCTGAGCGGATCCTGATCCCAGTAACCGGCCAGCATTGGCGTCGGGCAACGGCGGCCCAACAGCCCTTGGGTTTTCAGCGAATAGCTATTCAATTCCACCTTCAGCACGTTATCCGACGCGTTGGCCATCCCCATCCGGCTGGCCAGCACATCCATGTACATGTCCGGCACATGCTGTTGCGTTTTGCTGTCGCACAGCAGGCGATGCACCACCGGCCCCAGACAAGCCACGCCACGCAGCCGCTGTGGCTCCAGATAGGCCAGACGTACCGCCACGTTGGCACCAAAACGGAAGCCAAACGCGGTGACGCGCTGATGATCGACCCACGGCACCGAGGCCAGCTGGATCAGCACCTGCTGATGCAGGAAGCTGGAATCTTGCGTCAGCTTCCACTTGTATGAAGAGCCGATGGAAGGCATATCGATGGTCAGCATGGCGATGCCGTGCGGTGCCAGATAATCGCGGAACAGGCGGTGGTAGTCAGTTTGCAGCGTGTCCAGGCTGCCGCACATCAACACCGTCGGGAACGGGGCCTCGCCCTTTTCCGGCAGGTGCAGGAAACCATTGATGCTGCTGCCGCCCTCAATGCGGAACTCCAGCTCTTTCAACTGATAAGGCAGCAACAGCGCGGCTTCTTCGTAAGCCCGACAGGAGAGCGCTTCGGCCTGCTCGGCCAGTTCGTCCCCTTTCAGGTGCGGGTAGCCGGCGATGCTGTAAAAATTGGCGGCGTTGAGCCAGTGCTGACCGCCGATCAAAGGATCCTGCTGTTCCAACGCGCTCTGTTGCCAGCGCATGCCCTGGTGAACCCATTCGTAAATCCAGTTGCCGTTACGGTAACCGACCACGGTATCCAGCCATTTGTCGTTGGTGTGCTCCACATCGGCGACTGCGATGCGCGCCAGCACTTCGTTGATTTCGATCGGATCAACGCCGCGCCAGGCCCACAACAGCGGGTTAAGCATGCGATACCAGTTGCTGACGGTGTTGCCTTCCAGCGTGGAATGCAGATCGGCGCTGACTTTGTTGCGCGCGCGCATCACCAGCGTCGAGGTCTCAGGATGTTTAAATGAGGGTTTGAACAGAATTTCAGAAAGGTTGGCTTGTGCCATGGTAACAACAGCCTCCGTAAATCTGGCTATAGGCCGCAAACAGCCTAATCAACTGGAGGTAGTGTACCTAACTCTGGGGCGATAAACCAAAATAACGAAAACGCCCGGCGAAACCGGGCGTTTTAATGGAACAGCCTGTCGAACTTAACGACCGCCGATCGGTGGCACGAAGGTCACCGCCATGTCCCATGGCTGTTCGATCCAGGTATCCTGTGGGATATCAACCACATAATCGTCAACCAGCGGGCGACCTGCCGGCTTGGCGAAGATGGTGACGAAATGCGCTTTCGGGTACATCTCGCGGATCGCTTTTGCAGTACCACCGGTATCCACCAGATCGTCGATGACGATAAAGCCTTCACCGTCGCCTTCAGCGCGCTTGAGCACTTTCATTTCGCGTTGGTTGTCATGGTCATAGCTGGAAATGCACACGGTATCCACATGGCGAATACCCAGTTCACGCGCCAGTAAGGCTGCCGGCACCAGGCCGCCGCGGCTTACGGCAATAATGCCTGTCCATTGGTCTACGGGCAGCAGGCGGTGAGCCAGTTTGCGCGCTTGCATTTGCAGCATGTCCCAGGTAACAACGTATTTTTCGCTCATAGAATGGTGTCCCAGCCAGCCAGGGTGTGGCTTATTCAGTAATCAGGGGAAAAAAGGTTGCGCGAGATTATAGAGACTGGGCGCGCCGAATACCAGTTGTACCGTGGAAATCATAAGTATTTCCTCTGGTGATTGATGCTGAAAAAATGAACTGCAGCGCAGCAAACTAGTGTGATCAAGCGCTTAAACAGCACAATTCGGGACGGGCACCGCCCGGTAGAAAGTGATATTCTCTGGAGATCGTGCCAAAACCGCACAGATGCCCCTAACCCTAACCGAGCGGTATTCCCGCTATGCCGTGAATGCCGTTACAGGAGACTTATTGTGTCTGAATTGTCTCAACTTTCGCCACAGCCGCTGTGGGATATTTTTGCCAAAATCTGCTCTATTCCACATCCTTCTTATCATGAAGAAGCGCTGGCGCAGCACATCCTCGAATGGGCCAAAGAGAAAAACCTGCACGCCGAGCGTGACCAGGTAGGCAATATCCTGCTGCGCAAGCCGGCCACCAAAGGCATGGAAAACCGCAAGCCGGTTGCCCTGCAGGCGCACCTGGACATGGTGCCGCAGAAGAATAACGACACCGTGCACGACTTCACCAAGGATCCGATTCAGCCGTATATCGACGGTGAGTGGATCAAAGCGCGCGGCACCACGCTGGGCGCCGACAACGGCATCGGCATGGCCTCCGCGCTGGCTGTGCTGGCAGACGACAGCGTCGAGCACGGTCCGCTGGAAGTGCTGCTGACCATGACCGAAGAAGCCGGCATGGACGGTGCATTCGGGCTGCAGGCTAACTGGCTGCAGGCCGATATCCTGATCAACACCGATTCCGAAGAAGAAGGTGAGATCTACATGGGTTGCGCCGGTGGTATTGATTTCATCACCACCCTGCCGCTGCAGCGTGAAGCCGTACCGGCCGGTTACCAGACCCTGAAGCTGACGATCAAGGGCCTGAAAGGCGGCCACTCCGGCGCGGATATTCACGTCGGCCTGGGCAACGCCAACAAACTGCTGGCACGCTTCCTGTTCGATAATGCCGCGGCGTTGAATCTGCGTGTGCTGGACCTGAACGGCGGCACCCTGCGCAACGCCATCCCGCGTGAAGCTTCTGCCGTGGTTGCCGTACCGGCAGCTAAGGCCGATGAGCTCAAAGCACTGAGCCAGGCGTTCCTGGCCACCCTGCAAAATGAGCTGTCCGCTAAAGAGAAGAACATCACCGTTCTGCTGGAGCCAACCACCAGCACGTCTCAGGCCATGACCGCAGACAGCCAACAGCGTTTCCTGGCACTGCTCAACGGCACGCCAAACGGTGTGATCCGCATGAGCGACGCGGTGAAAGGCGTGGTGGAAACCTCACTGAACGTGGGCGTAGTGACCACCAGCGACAGCGAAGCAGAAATCATCTGCCTGATCCGTTCGTTGATCGACAGCGGTAAAGATTACGTGGTCGGCATGCTGACCGCGCTGGGCCAGTTGGCCAACGCCAACGTGGCCCCGAAAGGCGGCTACCCTGGCTGGCAACCGGACGCTGACTCACCGGTCATGCATTTGGTACGCGAGATCTATCAGGATCTGTTCAACAAGACGCCAAACATCATGGTGATCCACGCGGGGCTGGAATGCGGCCTGTTTAAAAAGCCGTACCCGAATATGGATATGGTGTCGATTGGGCCGACCATCACCGGGCCACATTCGCCGGATGAGCAGGTGCATATCGAAAGCGTGGGCCTGTACTGGAAACTGCTGACGGCACTGCTGAAGGCTATCCCAGAGCGCGCGTAATTTGCCGGGTTCGGTGTACTGAACCCTAAAAAATACCGTGCTGTGCAAGCAAGGGTGCAATATTGCATTGCGCCCTTGTTATTCCCACGGCAGCAACAGCTGGCGCTCTAGCTGCGGATCCAGCAGCGTCACGTGCAAGCCTACCAGCCGCACCCCACGCCCTTCACGCCTTTCGCTCCATGCCTGACGCGCTACATTGATCAAATCGTCTTTATTCAGTACTGGCCAAACGTGTTCCTGGGTTGTTTGCTGGAAATCCTGAAACTTCAGCTTTACGCCTTGGCGGGCGATATGCAGATCCGGTTTTACCTTGCGTAAGCGCATTTCCAGTTCCGGATACAGTTTGTCGACGATCAGCGCTTCGCACTCTTCCCAGGCATGAATGTCCTCCGCCAGCGTGCGTTCTACCCCCACCGACTTGCGCAGCCGCTCTGGCGAAACCTCACGCAGATCGATGCCCTGACAGCGTTCCCAAAGAACGCGGCCAAATTTGCCAAAGCGCTTTAACAACGCCGCCAGATCGTACTGCTGCACGTCAGCGCAGGTGATCAATCCCACTTCTTCCAACCGTTTGGCGGTCACTTTTCCCACGCCCGGGATTTTACTCAACGGCAGTTGCTGTAAAAACGCGGGAACCTGCGCCGGGGTAATGACGTATTGGCCGTTCGGCTTATTCAGCTCCGAGGCGATTTTGGCGAGGAATTTGATGGGCGCGACACCGGCAGACGCGGTGAGGTTCAGTTCATCGGCTATCGCCTGGCGGATTTGTTCGGCGATCAGCGTCGCCGAGCCGTTGCACTGGCTGCAGTCAGTGACGTCCAGATAGGCTTCATCCAGAGACAGCGGTTCGATCAACGGGGTGTAGCGGGCAAAAATTTCACGGATATGCAGCGAGGCTTCCTTGTACGCCGCCATGCGGCCGGGCAGCAGCTTAAGGTGCGGGCAAAGCTTGAGCGCCATCGCCGTCGACATGGCACTGTGTACGCCATAGCGACGTGCAGGATAGTTGGCGGTGCTGATCACCCCACGCCGGTCGGCGCTGCCGCCAATCGCCAACGGAATATCGCGCAGGCTGGGATCGTCGCGCATTTCTACCGCCGCGAAGAAGCAGTCCATATCGACATGAATGATTTTACGCATCGCCCCTCCAATAACACTGTATAAGTATACAGCCAATAATGGAAAGCTCAAGCCTCGGCAAAACTCGGATCAGCTCGGATAAAACAGGGATTCACCCAATTATCTTCGACTTGTTAAAAAAGCGTAATTTTTGAATAGTACGCTGTGGCAAATTAATCGCCTCAGTTATTGATAACAATAAACCTTGCACAGGAAGGTGCCCTACATGAAAGCATTATCGGTCTATTTATTCGCTTCAGCATTATCCCTGATATCCCTTGCCGCGAGCGCAGCCCCTGCCATTATTGCGCACCGCGGTGGCACTGCCGACGCACCTGAAAACACTCGCGTCGCAATTGAAACCGCACTGAAAAACGGCGCGGACGCCATTTGGATCACGCTGCAGGAATCCAAAGACGGCGTTATCGTGCTATACCGTCCCTCAGACCTGAAAGCGCTGACCAACCAACAGGGCCTGGTCTCCGCTTACACCGCCGAACAACTGGCGAAAGTTGACGCCGGCTGGTCATTCGCCAAAGGGGAAACGCACCCGTTCCGGGGGAAAGGCATTGGCATTCCTCGGCTGGATGAAATACTCAACGACTTCCCCAAGGTCAATTTCTATCTGGACATCAAGTCACCGGATGCCAATCCGGCCCAGTTCGGTAAAACCTTGCTGGCAACCCTGGAAAAAACCGACAGCCTGAACCGCACCCGCGTTTACTCCACCGATGCCAAATATTTGCAGGCGCTACCGCCGACTATCAAGCGTTTCGAAACCCGCGATGAAACCCGCGACCTGCTGGCGAATATCAGCCTGTCGCACCTGTGCGAACTGAAGCCGGATAACCAGAAGCCACGCTGGTACGGGTTGGAACTGAAACGGGAAGTGGAAGTGGTGGAGAAATTTACCTTGGGCGAGGGGCGCTCCAAGGCGTTTCTGACCTGGGATAAAGAATCGATCGACTGCTTCCGTTCGCAAGGCCCAGCGCACATCATTCTGTTTGGTATCAACACCCCGGCAGACTACCAGCAGGCGCTGGCGCTTGGGGTAGACGGGGTGATGGTCAACTCACCGGCCGATGCGAAAAACTTTCGCCAGGCCAAATAACCGATAGAAAAAGGGGCGCTGCATGCGCCCCTTGTAGTCAGATAATCCGGTGCTTTTCCAGCTGCTGCTGGCGCAACGCCTCTTTCTCCAGGCGTTTTTTACGCGCATCGCAAGGTTCCGGACAGTCGCAGACCTTATCCATCCCCAGCGCCGTAATGCCGCCGCAGCTGCCCTGCAGGCTTTTACGTTTAAACACGTAGCCCAGGGACATACCGCCGACAATCAGCAGAAACAACACGAAGGTGGCGACAAATACCGTCAACATAGCGACCTCACGAGTGCTTGTTCAAATAGGGTTTAAACGCCTCAGAGTAGCGCTCTTCAAAACCGGTGGCAGTTTTCACAATCATGAACACCGGGATCCCCATCAGGTTCGCCAATGCCATGCCGCGTTCCGGCCCCAGTACGTTTAATCCGGTCGACAAACCGTCTGCCGCCATGCAGGTTGGGCTCAACACCGTGACCGACACCAGGTGGTGATGGATCGGCCGGCCGGTGATCGGATCTATAGTATGCGAATACCGCACGCCATCCTGTTCGAAATAGTTACGGTAATCCCCCGAGGTAGCTATCGACATCTCACCGGGTTGGATCACCAATTGCGCTTTCTGCTCCATGCCGGCGGTCGGCCGCTCAATGGCGATACGCCACGGTTTATTCTCACCGTTGTGGCCGCGAGTGCGCACCTCACCGCCAATATCGACCATGTAGTTTTTCACCTGCTGCGACTGCAGGTACTCGGCAATCACATCCACCCCGTAGCCCTTGGCGATCGAGGAAAGATCGACATACAGCTCCGGAATGCGTTTGACCAACGCGTTGCCCTGTACCGACAGCTTGTCGATGCCAGTCCATGCGCGGCGCTGCTCCAGTGCGGCGGCGCTCGGCACCTTGTCCGGCCGCCCTTCAGGCCCAAAGCCCCACAGGTTAACCAACGGCCCGACGGTCACGTCCAGCGCGCCGTCAGTAACGCGGTTGATACGTAGCGCCTCCAGCACCACTTCTGCCGTCGCGGCCGACACCGGGAAGGGTTTATCCACTGCGCGACTGGCGTTGAAGCGGCTCAGTTCCGAGCCAGGACGATAGGTGGACATTTGGTCGTTCACCAACTCCAACCGCTTGTCGATCTCTGCCTGTATCTTGCCGGCGGACGGCGTGTCGTCGCCGGTGACGTAGCGGATCGAATAGGAGGTCCCCATGGTTTTACCCTCGAGATTCACCTGCTCCGGCCCGCAACCGGTCAATAACAGGGTGGCGCTCAGCACCACCGTCGTCATCCAGCCCTTCATTGCCCCTACGCGCATTTAGCCACCAAAGTCATCCAGCATGATATTTTCGTCTTCGACGCCCAGATCTTTCAGCATCTTGATCACCGCCGCGTTCATCATTGGCGGACCGCACATGTAGAATTCGCAGTCTTCCGGCGCCGGGTGGTTGCGCAGATAGTTTTCCAACAGAACATTATGGATAAAGCCGGTGTAACCCGTCCAGTTATCCTCTGGCTGCGGATCGGAAAGCGCCACGTGCCAGGTAAAGTTTTCATTCTCTTCCTGCAACCGATTGAAATCGTCCTCGTAGAACATCTCACGCAGCGAACGCGCGCCGTACCAGAAGGTGATTTTGCGCTTGGACTTCAGGCGATTGAGCTGGTCAAAGATGTGTGAACGCATCGGTGCCATGCCGGCACCACCGCCGATAAAGATCATTTCGGCGTCGGTATCCTTGGCAAAGAACTCGCCGAATGGCCCGGAGATGGTCACCTTGTCACCGGCCTTCAGCGACCAGATATAGGAAGACATAATGCCCGGCGGCACGTCAGGATCGCGCGGCGGTGGCGTAGCGATACGCACGTTGAGCATGATAATGCCCTTTTCATCCGGATAGTTCGCCATGGAATAAGCGCGCACCGTGGTGTCATTCACCACTGAGCGATAGCGGAACAGGTTGAATTTGTCCCAGTCGCCGCGGTACTCCTCCGGCACATCGAAATCGGCATAGCTGATGTCGTGCGCCGGCGCCTCGATCTGAATAAAACCACCGGCACGGAACGGCACGTCTTCACCGTCAGGAATTTTCAGCTTCAGCTCTTTGATAAAGGTGGCTTTGTTATCGTTGGAGATAACTTCGCACTCCCACTTCTTCACGCCAAAGATTTCTTCCGGCAGCTCGATTTTCAGGTTTTGCTTCACGTTCACCTGACAGGCCAGGCGGCAACCCTCTTTCGCTTCACGCTTGTTGATATGCGACAGTTCAGTCGGCAGGATATCGCCGCCGCCCTCTTTGATCACCACCCGGCATTGCCCGCAAGAACCGCCGCCGCCACAGGCGGACGAAACGAAGATCCCCTGGCTGGAGAGCATATTCAGCAGCTTGTCGCCCGCCGGAGCGGTAAAGCTTTTGTCCAAATCGCCATTCACTTCCACCGCAATATCGCCGGTGTTCACCAGCTTCGATTTGGCGAACAAGATCAGCAGTACCAGCACCATAACGATGGCGGTAAACATCGCGACGCCTAAAATAATTTCCATAAATTCTTCCCGCCTTTACAACTGAACACCGGAGAAGGACATAAAGCCCAACGCCATCAGCCCGGTGGTGATAAAGGTAATGCCCAGGCCGCGCAACCCTGCGGGGACATTGGCATACTTGAGTTTTTCGCGGATCCCCGCCATCGCGACTATCGCCAACATCCAGCCCGTGCCGGAACCGAAGCCGTACACCACCGACTCGGCGAAGTTGTAGTCACGTTGCACCATGAAGGACACACCGCCGAAGATGGCGCAGTTCACGGTGATCAGCGGCAGGAAAATGCCGAGTGCGTTGTACAGCGATGGGAAGAAGCGATCGAGGATCATCTCCAGAATCTGCACCAGCGCAGCAATCACGCCGATAAAGGTGATGAAGTTGAGGAAGCTCAGATCAACGCCTTCCACCAGCGCGCCATCACGCAGGATCAGGTTGTAGACCAGGTTGTTCACCGGCACGGAGATGCCGAGCACCAGGGTAACCGCAATCCCCAAACCAAAGGCGGTCGAGACCTTCTTCGATACCGCCAGGAAGGTACACATCCCCAGGAAGAACGCCAACGCCATGTTCTCTACGAACACTGCGCGTACAAACAGGCTGATATAATGTTCCATCGGCCATTACTCCTTTTCGATCTGCGCTGGTTTCAGGGTGCGGAGCGCCCATATCAGCAGGCCGATGATAAAGAACGCGCTCGGTGCCAACAGGAACAAACCGTTTGGCTGATACCAACCGCCGTTCTGTACCGTTTCCAGCACCGGGATGCCGAACAGCTTGCCGGAACCGAACAGCTCACGCAGGAAGCCAACCAGCACCAGGATTACCCCGTACCCCAGCCCATTGCCGATACCGTCCATGAAACTCTCGATGGGCGGCGACTTCATGGCATAGGCTTCGGCGCGCCCCATCACGATACAGTTGGTGATGATCAGGCCAACGAACACCGACAGCTGCTTGGAAATCTCGAACGCATAGGCGCGCAGCAGCTGATCGACCACGATCACCAGCGAGGCGATAATCGCCATCTGCACGATAATGCGCACGCTGTTCGGAATATGGTGACGGATCAACGAAATAAAGAAGCTGGAAAACGCCGTAACCAGCGTCACCGCGATGGTCATCACCACCGCCGTTTCCAGCTTGGTGGTCACCGCCAGCGCGGAGCAGACGCCCAACACCTGCAGGGCAATCGGGTTGTTGTCGAACAGAGGCCCTAAAAGGACCCGTTTAATCTCTTTGGAATCAGCCATTTTTCAGCGCTCCTTCACGAACTTTTTTCAGGAACGGGCCAAAGCCGTGCTCGCCCAACCAGAAGTCAAAAGTATGCTGCACGCCGTTGGAGGTCAGCGTGGCGCCGGACAAGCCGTCCACCCCGTGTTCATCTCCCTGACGCGCCCCGCCTTTCACTACGCGGATCGCCGGTTGCCCGTTATCGTCAAACAGCTTTTTACCGACCCACTGCTGGCGCCAGCTGGCATTCTCAACCTCACCACCCAGGCCCGGGGTTTCCCCTTGCTGGTAGTAAGTAATGCCTTTCACCGTGTTACCGTCATTATCCAGCGCAACAAAGGCGTACATCATTGACCACAGGCCCGTGCCGTAAACCGGCAGCACAATTTTGTTCACCGCGCCGCTGTCGTCACGCACCAGATAGATTTCCGCCTGGTTACTGCGGCGTTTGATGCCCGCCGGATCGTCAGCCGCCGGCAACGCCGCACTTTTGCTGTCGTCACGCAATGCCGCAGCCAGATCGAACGCCGCGGCCTTGCCGGTAACAAACTCACCGCTGTTTAAATCCAGCAACCGGGGTTCGATGCGTTGGGTGAACAGCGTTTTGACCTGCTCGCCCTCCATTTTCGGTTGCAGCAGGCCGGCCACGTCGAGGATATTGCGCTGCTTGTCGAGCAGCTTTTGTTCCTGCTGTTTGGACTTCAGGCCGACGGCGGAACCCGCCACCACCACAGAACACACCAGGCACAACAGCAGTACCACCAGCAGCGTTTTACCGATGCTGTCGTTTTTAGATTCATTCGCCACGGGCTTTTCTCCGCTTGATGTTGGCCTGCACCACCAGATAATCGAACAGCGGCGCGAACAGGTTGGCGAACAGGATCGCCAGCATCATGCCTTCCGGATAGGCCGGATTGACCACCCGGATCAGCACGCACATCACGCCAATCAGGATGCCGTACCACCATTTCCCCTTATTGGTGAACGAGGCGGAAACCGGATCGGTGGCCATAAAGATCATGCCGAAGGCGAAACCACCTAACACCAGGTGCCAGTACCACGGCATGGCGAACAGCGGGTTAGTAGTAGAACCGATGGAATTAAACAGGAAGGCGGTAGCCATCATGCCCAGCATCACGCCGGCGACGATGCGCCAGGATGCCACACGACCGAACAGGATTATCGCCCCGCCAAGCAGGATCATCAGTGTGGAAACTTCGCCGACGGAGCCGGGAATGTTGCCGAGAAACGCGTCCATCCAGCTGATTGACTGGCCGGTAGCGACGTTGCTCAGACTGTGCGCCCCACCCGCGCTCCATTGCGCCAGCGGCGTTGCGCCGGAGAAACCGTCGGCGGAGGTCCACACCAGGTCACCGGAAATCTGCGCCGGATAAGCGAAGAACAGGAAAGCGCGCCCCGCCAATGCCGGGTTAAGGAAGTTGCGCCCGGTGCCGCCGAAAATCTCTTTCGCCACTACTACGCCGAAGGTAATCCCCAGCGCGGCCTGCCACAGCGGCAGCGTGGGCGGCACAATCAGCGCAAACAGAATCGAGGTGACGAAGAAACCTTCGTTAATCTCGTGCTTGCGAATGATAGCGAACAGCACTTCCCAAAATCCGCCGACCAGAAACACCACGGCGTATATCGGCAGGAAGTAGCAGGCACCCAGCACCATTTTGCTGACCCAGCCGGCGTCCGCCGCCAGAGAAGCCCCCAACCATTGCGCCAGCCGGTAGTGCCAGTCGCCCGCCAATACCTGTTGCAGCTGATCGCCGCTGTAGAGGTGATGCAGCGCCGGAATGGCCTGTTGGCCAACGTTGTACATACCCCAGAACATCGCCGGGAAAACGGCCAGCCATACCAGGATCATCATGCGTTTCAGATCGATGGCGTCGCGCACGTGCGAAGCGCCGCGTGTCACCAAACCCGGGGTGTAAAACACCGTCGTCGTGGCTTCAAACAGCGGGTACCACTTTTCCAGCTTGCCGCCCGGAGTGAAGTGATGCTCGATTTTGTCAAAAAAGTTCTTCAGGCCCATCGGTTATCCTTCCTGCTCAATCTTGGTCAGCACGTCGCGCAGCACCGGAGCGTATTCATACTTGCCGGGGCAGACGAAGGTGCAAAGCGCCAGATCTTCTTCATCCAGCTCCAGACAGCCCAGCGCCTGTGCACTGTCGCTGTCACCCGCCAGCAGGTCACGCAGCAGCAGCGTCGGCAGAATGTCCAGCGGCATCACCCGCTCATAGTTGCCGATCGGTACCATGGCGCGTTCGCCACCGTGGGTGGTGGTCGAGAAGGCGAACAGCTTGTTTTTCAGGAAATGGCCCAGCGTGGTGCGGGTGATAGAGAATTTATCCGGCGACGGCGCGATCCAGCCGAACAGCTGTTTATCACGCCCTTCTTCCAGCACGGAAACCTGCGAGTGGAAACGGCCAAGATAGGCGTTAGGGCCGGCGACGTGGGTACCGCTCAGCACCGAGCCTGAAATCACCCGGTTTTCACCGGCTTTAAGACGGCCGGCGGTCAGTTCATCGAGGCTGGCCCCCAGGCGGGTACGCAGCAGCTGCGGCTGTTCCACCTGCGGGCCGGCCAGCGCCACCACCCGATCGGTATCGAGCTTGCCGGTAGTGAACAACGTCCCTATAGCAATCACGTCCTGATAACCGATATGCCAGACGGTTTTTTTCAAACTGACCGGTTCGAGGAAGTGGATATGGGTACCCACCAACCCGGCAGGATGCGGGCCAGCAAACTCGTTATAGGTCACCTGTGCATCCGGCTGCTTGCCCAGGTTCGCACCTGATGCGTGACAGACGTGGACTTTACCGTCGGTCAAGCGTGCCAATACCGATAACCCGGCGTTAAATGCCGCCAGCTGTTCGGTAATGATCACCAACGGATCGGCAGCCAGCGGCTGGCTGTCCATGGCGGTAACGAAAATGGCACGCGGCGTCGTTCCCGGTACAGGGGTTTTGCTGAAAGGGCGGGTGCGCAACGCCGTCCACAAGCCGCTGGCGATCAGTTCGCTTTCGACCTGCTCGCGCGGCAACATGGCCAGTTCCGCCATCGGGTAATGGGCAAACTCCAGCTGTTCGTCACCGCCATTTTCGATGGCGATCACCACCGACTGCAAAACGCGCCGTTCACCACGGTTGATGGCTACGATGCGGCCGCTGGCTGGCGCAGTGAAGAATACGCCGGGGGTCTTTTTATCTTCGAACAGCGCCTGACCTTTCTTAACGCTATCGCCTTCCTGCACCAGCATGGACGGGCGCATTCCGACGTATTCTTCCCCAAGCAGGGCGACATGCTGAATGATTGGGCCGTCATGAATTGCCTGAACCGGTGTTCCGGCAATGGGCAGATCTAACCCTTTTCTGATTTTAATCATAAGATTTATACGATGTTGGTTAGTTTCACACGTCTTACCGGCCCCAGAGGCTGGTGCTGACGATACCTGGATGATGAGACTGCATTAGCAGCCTCTGGGTTAAGCGCAACGGCATCACGCTCAACATGAAATCTTTCGCACTGACAAAATGGGGTCGCGAACATTCCGTTGATAACTCCTGGATCCATTTTTGCGCGCTAAAAACGCTGTTAATACTTTGTTGCCGCAGGGGTGATTCAATCCCCCCGAGAAGTAAGCTCAACACCTCATTCTGCGGACGTAACAGCAGATTAATTCGAGCCGGGATATTAACATTTTTCACAACATTTTTCTGCGCTGGGCAGTGACCTGAGTCAAGCAAACGCAATTAAATTTTCGCTGTTTTACACCACTAATCGTTAAAATCTGCCTGTCGATTCACTTTTATCGAAGTTTGTAGTTTTTTTATACACATCGCATATTGCTAAAAAAGAACACGCTGGTAATCTGACGGTGTTTTAAGACCGTAAAACAATAATCAGTGGCATGTTGGCCATGTCTACATTGAGCCAGCAGATAAATATAAGCAGGAATAATAATGAGCAAAATCGCGTTGTTGTTTGCGATGCTTTTTTCTATGCCGATGATCACGGCCTGCAGCGCCAGCGAGCAGGTTCCCGAGGCGCCGGTGGTTAAGCAGCAATTAGTGGGTTCACCGGTTTATATTCAGATATTCAAAGAAGAACGCACGCTGGAGTTGTATGCCAAAATGGGCAATGAATTCCGCCTGGTGAACTCTTTCCCTATCTGCAATTTCTCCGGCGGCCTGGGCCCGAAACGTCGTGAAGGTGACTTTAAAAGTCCGGAAGGCTTTTATAGCGTCGACTCGCGCCATCTGAAACCCGACAGTAAGTATTATCGGGCAATAAATATCGGCTTCCCTAATGATTACGATAAATCACAGGGGTATTCCGGCGCTTATCTGATGATCCACGGTGAATGCAAATCAATTGGGTGTTACGCGATGACCAACACCTATATGGATGAGATTTATCGTTATGTCGAAGCCGCGTTCGCTTATGGTCAGAGCCGGATTGATATCAGTATCTACCCGTTCCGCATGACCGATCAAAACCTGAAGCGACACAGTTCGTCTAACTACATCGCTTTTTGGCGCCAGTTGAAGCCGGGTTATGACTACTTCGTCAAAAACCATCAACCGCCAATGGTGGGGGTATCCAACGGTCAGTACGTGCTGGGCCAACCGTTGATGAGCAGCAGCCAGATGACGCAGTATGCGTCAACCACGGCTCCCGCTGTCAGCACCAATCCCTTCGCTCAGGCCAAGCCGCTCACCGAAGTGAAATAACGCGAATTCGCCTGGCGCAATCTTGTGCCAGGTTTCATTCGCCGTCAGCGGTTGGGTGGCAATCACCGTGACCACATCGTTGGGTGTGGTCTGCTGCTGGAAATCAATCTCCACGTCCTGATCGAGTAACGTCGCTTTGCCGAATGGCGCACGACGCGTGATCCAATACAAATTGGTGGAACAGTACGCCATCACAAAGCGCCCGTCCGACAGCAGCATGTTGAATACCCCTTTCTGACGCAGTTGATCCGCCAACAGCGCGATATAGCGGAATACCGGCGGCCAACGGCTCGGGGTACGAGGGTATTTCAGGGAAAGCTGGTGCAGCAACCAGCAGAAAGCATATTCGCTGTCAGTCTGGCCGACCGGGCGGAAGTTGCCGGTTTCCAACTGGCGATAACCTTTCAATTGGCCATTGTGCGCGTAGGTCCAGTTACGGCCCCACAGCTCACGGGTAAAAGGGTGGGTATTCTCCAGCGCCACTTCACCGCGATTAGCCTGGCGGATATGCGAAACCACCGCACAGGACTTAATCGGATATTCTTGCACCAGACGGGCGATCGGCGAGTCGAAACTCGGCTGGGGATCTTTAAACGTGCGGCAACCGTTCCCTTCATAGAAGGTAATGCCCCAACCATCTTTATGTGGCCCGGTACGGCCACCGCGCTGAACCAGCCCGGTAAAGCTAAAGCAAATATCGGTCGGTACGTTTGCGCTCATCCCGAGCAGTTCACACATCGCTTGCCACTCCTTAACCACCCTGACGCCGTCTATTGGAGCGCAGCACGCGCACCCCAATACAATATTAGCGGGGGCAGTGCGCCCCCTAAAGCCGTTAAGCCTTAACCATCTCTTTTTCGATCAGCTGAATCAAGATGTGGATCGCTTTGATATGAATTTCCTGGATGCGATCGGCGTAACCGAAGTGCGGCACGCGGATTTCCACGTCTGCGGAACCGGCCATTTTGCCGCCGTCTTTGCCGGTCAGGGTGATCACTTTCATCCCTTTGGCACGCGCCGCTTCGATAGCTTTAATGATGTTGCCGGAGTTGCCTGAGGTGGAAATGCCCAACAGTACGTCGCCTTCACGGCCTACCGCTTCCACATAGCGTGAAAACACATACTCGTAGCCGAAGTCGTTGCTGACGCAAGACAGGTGGCTAACGTCGGAAATGGCAATCGCCGGATAGCCTGGGCGGTTTTCACGGTAGCGGCCGGTCAGCTCTTCGGCAAAGTGCATGGCGTCACAGTGGGAGCCACCGTTACCGCAGGAAATGACTTTCCCACCGGCTTTGAAGGAATCGGCCAGCAGCACTGCCGCGCGTTGAATGGCGTCGATATTGGCATCGTCATTGATAAATTTCGCCAGGGTATCGGCCGCTTCGTTCAGTTCACTGCGAATAAGGTCGTGGTACATGAGGAACCTCTTGTTATCGTCAATCTTCCGCCCCGCAGTGTACCGGATCGGGGAAAAACCGAGAAGCACTCTGAGTCAAACAGCGCCTTCGTTGAGGTGCCGCTGAGGTTTTTGATGATTGGTGCGGTCAGATTGTGACTTAAGTTGTAATTAAACTGTAAATGCATTGATAAAAATATGGGCTTGTACTAAAACCTATTACATACACACAACAGGTCAGACCTCTTGCCACTTTGGAGCTTCTTATGATGGTTCTTAGTATTGTTGTTTTACTGGCACTCATTGGTGTGGTGTTCTATCACCGAGTGAACCTCACCCTCAGTAGCCTTATCCTGCTGGCATACACCGCCGCCATGGGCGCCATCGGTCTTTGGACCTTCTGGATGCTGCTGCCGCTGGCGATTATCCTGCTGCCGCTGAACATCACGTCACTGCGCCGTTCGATGCTGTCTGCACCGGCGCTGCGTGCGTTCCGCAAGGTAATGCCGCCTATGTCCACCACCGAAAAGGAAGCGATCGAAGCCGGTACCACCTGGTGGGAAGGCGATCTGTTCCGCGGGACGCCGGACTGGAACAAGCTGCATAATTACCCGAAACCGCAGCTGACCGCCGAAGAGCAGGCGTTTATTGACGGCCCGGTGGAAGAAGCTTGCCGCATGGCCAACGACTTCCAGATCACCCACGAACTGGCCGATTTGCCGCCGGAACTGTGGGCGTACCTGAAAGAACACCGCTTCTTCGCGATGATCATCAAGAAAGAGTACGGCGGCCTGGACTTCTCTCCTTATGCTCAGGCTCGCGTGCTGCAAAAACTGGCTGGCGTTTCTGGTATCCTGGCGATCACCGTTGGCGTGCCCAACTCCCTCGGTCCGGGCGAACTGCTGCAGCATTACGGGACTGACGAGCAGAAAAATCATTACTTGCCGGGCCTGGCGCGCGGCGACGAGATCCCTTGTTTCGCCCTGACCAGTCCGGAAGCGGGTTCCGATGCCGGCGCTATTCCGGATGTCGGTACCGTCTGCATGGGTGAGTGGCAAGGCGAGCAGGTGTTGGGCATGCGCCTGACCTGGAACAAGCGCTACATCACGCTGGCACCGGTGGCGACCGTGCTGGGCCTGGCGTTCAAACTTTATGACCCGAACCACCTGCTGGGCAATAACGAATCACCGGGCATCACCTGTGCGCTGATCCCAACCAGCACTCCGGGCGTTGAAATCGGTAACCGTCACTTCCCGCTGAACGTGCCGTTCCAAAACGGCCCTACCCGCGGTAACGACGTGTTCGTACCTATCGATTACATCATTGGCGGGCCAAAAATGGCCGGTCAGGGCTGGCGCATGCTGGTTGAATGTCTGTCGGTAGGCCGTGGCATCACCTTGCCTTCCAACTCCACCGGTAGCGTAAAATCCATGGCATTGGGCATTGGCGCTTACGCCCATATCCGCCGTCAGTTCAAAATCTCGATCGGCAAAATGGAAGGCATCGAAGAGCCACTGGCGCGTATCGCCGGTAACACCTATGTGATGGATGCCGCGGCTACGCTTATCACCAGCGGCCTGATGCTGGGCGAGAAACCGGCGGTGCTGTCGGCCATCGTGAAATACCACTGTACCCACAGAGGCCAGCAGGCAATCATCGATGCAATGGATATTGCCGGCGGTAAAGGCATCATGCTGGGCAAATCCAACTTCCTGGCCCGTGCCTATCAGGGCGCGCCTATCGCCATCACGGTGGAAGGCGCGAATATCCTGACCCGTACCATGATGATCTTCGGTCAGGGCGCTATCCGTTGCCATCCTTATGTACTGGATGAAATGGCGGCAGCGCAAAATAACGACCTGAGCGCCTTCGATAAATCGCTGTTCGGCCATCTGGGCCATGTAGGCAGCAACAAGGTGCGCAGCTTCTGGCTGGGCCTGACCAACGGCCGCACCAGTGGTACACCGACCAAAGACGCGACTCGTCGCTATTATCAGCAGTTGAACCGCCTGAGCGCTAACCTGGCGCTGCTGTCGGACGTTTCTATGGGGGTGCTGGGCGGCAGCCTGAAGCGCCGCGAGCGTATCTCCGCTCGTCTCGGGGATATTCTCAGCCAAATGTACCTGGCTTCCGCTACGCTGAAACGTTTTGAAGATGAAGGCCGTCAGAAAGAAGATTTACCGCTGGTCCACTGGGGCGTGCAGGACAGTCTGCACCAGGCGGAACAAGCGTTGGACGATCTGCTGCGCAACTTCCCGAACCGTTTTATCGCCGGTGCGATGCGCTTCGTGATCTTCCCGTTCGGCCGCGTGCATACTGCACCTTCTGACCGTCTGGATCACCAATTGGCCAAGATCCTCCAACAGCCGTCTGCCACACGTAGCCGTCTGGGGCGCGGTCAGTATCTGACGCCGAGCGAGCATAACCCGGTAGGCCTGTTGGAAGCCGCATTGGCGGACGTGATTGCCGCAGAGCCGATTCACCTGCGTCTGTGTAAGGAGAGTGGTAAAAACCTGCCATTCACCCGACTGGATCGTTTGGCACAACGGGCGCTGGAAGAAGGCAAAATCAGCGCCGATGAAGCGAAGATCCTGGTGAAAGCCGAAGAGAGCCGTCTGCGTTCCATCAACGTGGATGATTTCGAGCCGGATGCGCTGGCGGCCAGCAAGCCGGAAAAGCCGCTAAAGCAGGATAAGCGCCAGAAGCATACCGAAGCCGCGTAACGGCAATAAACACGTGCACTCAGGGGCGATAATCATCGCCCCTTTTTTATTTCCACTGAGAAATGCGCAGCCGTTCGCAACGTTACCAGAACGGCTAATTTAACCCTGGGGATTATCGGATAGACTGCCGGTGGGTGCTCTGGATCTTTCTGTCCGGAGCTTGAGTTTAGTCGAGGATAGAAAGAGAAAGGCCCCGAGTCGATACATCAACCCGAGGCCACTCTGAACGTCTAAGCAACGTCAGGTTAGCCTCTTACCCGCCGGAAGGCAAGGATAAGGAGGTCAAAAATGCAGCAGGAACGGGTCGTTCTTAGGCTGATGATTATCTGCATAACGCTTATCGCGCTGATGTGGATCACTCGCGGTTCACTGTGTGAATTGCGCATCAAACTGGGGGACACGGAGGTTGCAGCCATTTTGGCTTACGAACCCGAACGGTAAGGCAACCCAACGGCGGGGCTCGCCCCGCCTGTTGGTTGTTACGACAGATCCATGAGCACCCTTCCTCGCCGTATCCGTCAGGCTGCTAGCCGTTTTGGCGAATGCGCGCCAGCAGTGCATCGATATGTTCGATCTGCGACGCATTAACGATCAGCGCTCGGCCAAGGCTCAATGCGTGGCGCTGGCATTCTGCACGCATCTCGGCATCGCTAATACTGTCCAGATCGGCCACGTGTGCCAGACCGATAGTGCGGCGAATCAGTTCGCTGCCACAATAACCTACCGCATCCGTCCACACCTGCTGCAGGAACTGCTCGGCGTAACCTGGCACCGCCAGCGCCGGCTCACGAGTGTATTGGTGGCACAGCGCCAGGAAGCGATCGGCAAAAATCAGCCAGAGTTCGCGCACATCCTGCAGGCGTTGTTCTCGCCCGGCGGCGGCGTCACGCGGCCCTAACAGTCCCGGCAGACCGCAGTAGTTCAACAACAGATTGCCCAAGGCGCTGCCGACGTCAAACCCGATCGGCCCATAGAAACCAAACTCGGCGTCTATCGCCTTCAACTTGCCTTCCGCAACAAAAATTGAGCCGCTGTGGATATCGCCGTGCAGCAACGCTTCCGCCTTGCTCAGAAAGCGATGTTTCAGTCCAGCCACCGCCAGTTTCAACGCGGAATCGCTACGCAGCTCTAGCACCTGGGGCAGCAGCACCGGGTCAAACTGATTACGCTCATGATCGATATAGGGATCGGTAAAGAAAAGATCTTCGGTGATCTGGCACAGTTCAGGGTTGGTGAAGCGACTAACTTCGGCCTTTTTTGCCTGTGCCGTCTGATAAAAGTCGGAGGTATGGAACAGGGTCTGCGCCAAATATTCCGCCAATTGCCCGGCCGCCAGCGGGTAATAGTGGCCCTTGAGCAATTCACTGCGCCAGATATGGTGGTCGGAAAGATCTTCCTGCACCATCACCGCCAACTCGGGATCATGATGCAACACTTTTACCGTATGTCTTGGGCAAAAACCGCCGTGGATCAACAGAGTTTCCGCTTCGATCCGTGCCCGATCCAGGGTCAGTGGCCAGGATTCGCCCACGCAGCGTACATACGGCAGCGCCTGTTTAACGATCACCCTGCTCACACCGTCACGATCGCGGATCTTGAACACCAGGTTCAGATTGCCGTCACCAATCTCGTCAGCGCTCACCAGCGCCTGCGGATCGGCTAACTGCCCGTATTGGCGAGCATACTCAACGGCATCGGCAGCAGTAAACGTACGATAATGCGACATTCCCAACCCCTCTTTCCTGTCTCTCTGACACATCGATTATTATTTTTTAGACGTAAAAGCATTTGGACGTCTATACATCTGGAAGTCATGTTGGCAGAATAGCTTTCCAGATGCAATAACTACGCAACAAGGAATTAACCGCCGATGCAAGCGCTTAACACCACCAGTTTGACCCTGCGTGACAACCGACTTTGGATCCTCGATCAGCAGGCTTTGCCGCAGGAAAAACAGTGGCGAACCTGCGACAGCGTAGAGGAACTGGTTGATCATATTCATACCTTGCGGGTGCGGGGCGCACCGCTGATCGGCCTGTCCGCCAGCCTGCTGTTGGCCCTGTTGGCAGAACGTGGGCTGCCGCGTGAACAGCTTGAGCAGGCACTGATCACTCTGCGTGCTTCAAGGCCGACGGCGGTCAATCTGATGAACAATCTGGACCGCATGAAGCTGGCGCTGGCGCAACCGCACTGGGTGGCGGCGATGGTGGAAGAAGCCTTGCGGCTAGTGGAAGAAGACCGCAAATTGTGCGATCGCATTGCCGACCACGGAGCCGAACTGGTAAAACCCGGCAGTCGCCTGCTGACCCATTGCAATACCGGTGGCTTGGCGACCGCTGGCGTCGGTACTGCCATTGGCGTGCTACTACGCGCCCATCAGCAGGGCAAAGTGCAGCAGGTGTGGGTGGATGAAACCCGGCCGCTGCTGCAGGGTGGCCGCTTGACCGCCTGGGAGCTGGGCGAACTGGGTATTCCTTATCGGTTGATTTGCGACTCCATGGCTGCCAGCCTGATGGCGCAGGGCCAGGTCGACGCCGTATGGGTGGGTGCCGATCGCATCGCTGCCAACGGTGACGTTGCCAAT
This sequence comes from Serratia sp. BIGb0234, assembly GCF_024809915.1. Classification (NCBI taxonomy): domain Bacteria; kingdom Pseudomonadati; phylum Pseudomonadota; class Gammaproteobacteria; order Enterobacterales; family Yersiniaceae; genus Serratia; species Serratia sp. BIGb0234. The sequence goes on along the minus strand of NZ_JANUEI010000006.1, from coordinate 55,039 downwards.
AAAATAGGCACCTACAGCCTGGCAGTCCTGGCGCATTACCACAACATCCCCTTCTACGTTGCCGCCCCGCATACAACGCACGACCCCCACTGTCCGAACGGCGCAGCCATCCCTATCGAGCAGCGCGCCGCAGCTGAGGTGACCGGTGTGTCGGGCAGTTTTGGCTCATGCCAATGGGCGCCAACCGATGCGCAGGTTTACAACCCGGCGTTTGACGTCACGCCGGCGAAGCTTATCAGCGGTTGGGTGTTTGACAGCGGTGTGATTACACCACAGCAGGTCAATGATGGGATCTTCCAGCGGGCGTTAGGCTAACGCCCGCGCAGTATCAGTTGAGACGCGGATAAGCATCGGCGATTTTATCGCCGGTGAAATGTGCCACCCAGCCTTCCGGGTTATCGAACACGCGGATCGCCGTGAAATTCGGCGCCGATCCCATGTCAAACCAATGGCGAGTGTCTGCCGGCACTGAAATCAGATCGTTCTTCTCGCACAGGATCTGGTAGATCTTGCCGTTCAGATGCAGACAGAACAACCCCGCGCCTTCGACAAAAAACCGCACTTCATCTTCACCATGGGTGTGTTCGGAAAGAAACTTCTCGCGCAGCACTTCGCGCTGGGCGTTGTCCGGACGCATGCTGATCACATCCCAACTCTGGTAGCCTTTTTCCGCCACCAGACGATCAATTTCATGCTGGTAAGCGGCAATCACCGCCGCCGGTTCCGGGTTGTCACCCAGTTCACGATCGGCCTGCCAGCGTTCAAAACGCACGCCGATTTGTGCCAGTTGCAGCTGAATAGCTTCGGCATCGCGGCTCTGCCACAGCGGCTGCTGCGGCTCTTTATCGCTGAAAATCGTCAATCCACTCATGAGGCAAACTCCCCTAAATCGATGTGATCAAAACGGTTAACCTGCGGGTGCTGGCTCTGCGCATCGGCGTCGTCGCGGATCAGCTGACAGGTGTGCCAACCGGCGGCTCGCGCGGCATCCAGCTCTTGATGAATATCGGAAAGGAACAGCAGCTCGTCGGCGGCGATACCGATTTCATTGGCAATATTGCGGTACGAGGCGGTTTCACGCTTGGCCCCGACGTGGGTATCGAAATATCCGCTGAACAATGGCTGCAGATCGCCGGCATCACTGTTGCCGAACAGCAGTTTCTGGGCTTCCACCGAGCCAGAAGAGTAAACGTATAGCTTCAGCCCCTGCTGCTGCCAGGCGCTCAGCTGCCCGGCCACTTCAGGGTATAAATGCCCGCGGAAATCACCGTTGTGGTAACCACTGCGCCAGATGATGCCTTGCAGTGCCTTCAGCGCGGTGGATTTGCGATCTTCGTCCATAAAACGGTAGAGCGCGGCAATAAGCTGCTCAATATCCGCCTGCGGTTGGTCAATCTCATGACGCAAGGCAGCCAGCGGCGCAGCCACCTCAGCCTCTGCCTGGTGCTGACGGATAAACGGTGCCAAACGTTCACGCGCATAGGGAAACAGCACCTGATGAACAAAGCGGATATCGCTGGTGGTACCTTCAATGTCAGTGACGATGGCGCGGATCATTTTGCCTCCAGTAAACGGCGTTGCAGTTCGCACTGGAACAGGAATTCCAGCCCTTCAAGGTGACGACGAGCCTCCGCAACCTGGCAGCCCCAGCAATACAGGCCGTGACCCCGCACCAGAAAACCGTACTGCAATGGCGTCACTTCGGAATAGGCCGCGACGCGCGCGGCCAAGCGCGGAATGTCCTGATCGTTGTCGAAAATGGGGATCGCTACGGTATCCAGATGAGAGCTCTGCCCGGCGAGAGATTTTTGCATCTCATAGCCCTGCAACACCAAACGCTCACTGGATTCAACGCGTGACAACACTGTCGCATTCACCGAATGCGTATGCAACACCGCGCCAATCTGCGGGTACAGCCGGTAAATCAAGGTATGCAGGCCGGTTTCCGCCGAGGGTGTGCGGCCACTCGGCACATGGTTGGTGGCGGTTTCCACCAGCAGGAAATCCGATTCGCTCAGGCTGCCTTTATCCTTGCCGGATTCGCTCACCAGACAGTGTCGGTCATCAAGACGCAGCGACATGTTGCCGCCGGTCGCCGGGCACCAGCCCTTTTCGCCAATCCAGTGACAGGCAGACAACAGCGCTGTAAGTTGCGGATTTTCGGTCATTATCGTTTCCCGGTCAGTAAGGTCGTCCAGCAGGTGAAGCTTAGAATGATTTGATTAATGATTAGATTTTTTCTTCATTTAGCCATCTAAGCGTCTTGATTGCCAAATACTAACATCGTGTTATATTGACGGCAACATAAGCGCCAGGAGTATTAGCCTGCTATGAGCACTTCAGCATTGATTCCCGAAAGCAAACTGCCCGCTCTGGGCACCACCATTTTCACCCAGATGAGCGCGCTGGCAGCGCAGCATCAGGCAATCAACCTGTCTCAGGGTTTCCCCGATTTCGATGGCCCGGACTACCTGAAAGAGCGTCTGGCCTGGCATGTCAGCCAGGGCGCAAACCAATATGCACCGATGACCGGCGTCGCGTCTCTGCGCGAAGCCATCGCCGAGAAAACGGCGGCGCTGTATGGCTGGCTGCCGGACGTGACCACCGAAGTTACCGTCACGGCTGGGGCTACCGAAGCGCTGTTCGCCGCCATCAGCGCGTTGGTGCGTCCGGGAGATGAAGTAATTTGCTTCGATCCCAGCTATGACAGCTATGCGCCGGCGGTCACCTTGTCCGGCGGTACGCTGAAACGCATTGCGCTGCAGCCACCGGCCTTTAGCGTCGATTGGCGACAGTTCGAAGAATTATTGTCGCCCCGCACCCGCCTGGTGATCCTCAATACGCCGCACAACCCTTCCGCCACCGCCTGGCAGGCGGAAGATATGCAACAGCTGTGGCATGCCATTAGCGAGCGTGAAATCTATGTGCTCAGCGATGAAGTCTATGAGCATATTTGTTTCGCCAAAGGGGGACATGCCAGCGTGCTGGCCCACCCGCAGCTGCGTCAACGCGCCATTGCGGTGTCATCCTTCGGCAAAACCTTCCACATGACCGGCTGGAAAGTGGGTTATTGCGTCGCCCCGGCAGCGCTGAGTGCGGAAGTGCGCAAGGTACACCAGTACCTGACCTTCTCGGTTAACACCCCGGCACAGTTGGCGCTGGCCGATATGCTGCGCAGCGAACCGGAACACTGGCAGCAGCTATCTGCGTTTTACCGCGCCAAGCGCGACCGTTTCGTGCAGGCGCTGTCCAGTAGCCGACTGGAAATTTTACCCTGCGAAGGGACATACTTCTTACTGGCGGATTACAGCGCGGTCTCGGATCTGGACGACGTGGCATTCTGTCATTGGTTAACCGAGCACGTAGGCGTGGCGGCGATCCCGCTGTCGGTCTTCTGTGCCGATCCTTTCCCTCATAAATTGATCCGGCTGTGCTTCGCTAAACAGGATGCCACGCTGGATGCAGCTGCGGAGCGGTTATGTCGACTTTAAAAATTACCCTGTTGCAGCAACCCCTAGTGTGGCGAGATGGCCAAGCCAATCTGCAACATTTTGACGCCTTGCTGGCCCCCTTAAGCGGCCGCGATCTGATCGTATTGCCGGAGATGTTTACTACCGGTTTTGCCATGGATGCCGGGGAAAGTGCGCTGCCGGAACAGCTGGTGATTGACTGGCTGCACGGCTGGGCGAACAAAAACAACGCGCTGGTTGGCGGCAGCGTGGCGCTGAAAACCGCCGAGGGCGCGGTTAACCGTTTCCTGCTGGTGGAGCCCAACGGCCGGGTGCATGCCTACGATAAGCGCCACTTGTTCCGCATGGCGGGTGAACACCTGCACTATCAGGCAGGCAAACGGCGTGAAATCTTCGAATGGCGCGGCTGGCGCATCCTGCCGCAAATTTGTTACGACCTGCGTTTTCCGGTCTGGTCTCGCTACCAGCAGGATTACGATCTGGCGCTGTACGTCGCCAACTGGCCGGCACCGCGCAGCAAACACTGGCAAACGCTGCTGGCGGCACGGGCCATTGAGAATCAGGTCTACGTGGCCGGCTGCAACCGCGTCGGCGAAGACGGCAACGGTCTGAACTACAGCGGTGACAGCCTGATCCTTAGCCCGCAGGGCGAAACGCTGGCGCAGGCGGAACCCGGCATTGCCGCAAGGCTTGACGCGGAACTGTCGCTGGAAACCCTGCAAAGCTATCGCAGTGCCTTCCCGGCCTGGCGGGATGCCGACAGTTTCCTGCGCCACGATTAAGCATTTCGGGCGCGGTACCGGTACACCGCGCCCGTTGCTTCAGGAAAGCTCTTCTTCCGCCGCTTTTTCTTCTGTCCCCCCAATGCGGTTAAACAACAGGTTCAGCAACAACGCCACCAGGCACGAGGCACTGATGCCCGAATGCAGCAAAGTACGCACCCAGTTCGGAAACTGATCGTAAAAGGTCGGCATCACGATAGGGATCATGCCGAAGGCAATCGCCGTCGCTACCACCACCAGATTCATGTTGTCCTTATACTCAACCTTGGCCAGAGTGCGGATGCCGCTGGCGGCCACCGAGCCGAACAGCACCACACCCGCGCCGCCCAAGACCGGCAGCGGAATGCAGGCCACCAGTCGCCCCAGGACCGGCAACAGCCCCAGCAGCACCAGAATCGCCCCGCCGGCGCTGACCACAAAGCGGCTCTTCACGCCGGTGATCGCCACCAGCCCGATATTCTGGGCAAACGAGCTTTGCGGAAACGAATTGAATACCGGCGACAGGGCGCTGGACAACATATCGGCACGCAACCCGTTGGCGATACGGCGCGCATTCACCGGCGAGCCGACAATTTCACCGACGGCCATCAGCCCGGCGGTGGTTTCCGTGAGTAATACCAGTACGATCAACAGCATGGATAGCACTGCGCTCAGTTCGAAGGTTGGCCAACCGTAGGCAAAAGGCGCGGGGAATGCCAGCCAAGGCCCGTGGCCTACGGCAGCGAAGCTCAGCTTACCCACCCACGCAGCCGCCACACAGCCGACAGCCATCGCCAGCAGCACCGATAACCGTTTTAACGCCGGGGAACCCACCTTGTTCAGCAACAAAATAACCGCAAGTGTGAAAGCCGCCAGGCCAATATTTCCGGTTGATCCCCAATCTGCGGCCTTGGCGTTGCCCCCCATCGCCCAGCGTACCGCCACCGGCATCAGCGACAGCCCAATCACCGTCACCACGGTGCCGGTCACCACCGGCGGGAAATAGCGAATAATCTGCGAGAAAAACGGCGCGATCAGTAACCCAATCAACGACGCCGCGATCACCGCACCAAACACCGCAGGCAACCCGCCGTCGCCAGTGACTATGGTCACCATGGTCGCGACTCCCGCAAAGGAAACGCCCTGCACCAACGGCAAACGAGAGCCGAAACCCGGCGCACCAAGCGTTTGCAATAACGTCGCCAAACCGCTGACAAACAGCGCTGCCGTCACCAGCAGGCCAATTTGCGCGGCGTCTAACCCTGCGGCAGAACCTATGATCAAGGGCGGCGCTATGATGCCGCCATACATGGTCAGAATATGCTGCAGGCCGTAGGCGAAGGTTTTTGCCAGCGGCAATTTTTCATCTTCCGGGCAGCACGAAGCCGCGCCCTTATCCTGAGACAGAGCCATAGATACCTCGTCAATGCGGGTTAACCGCTAAGGGCGTCTAGCTGCCCCGGTAGGTTGAATAGGAATACGGGCTGATGAGCAGCGGTAAATGGTAATGCTGCGCCGCATCCTTGATGACAAAATCGATGATCGCCGTGGCGTATAACGTTTCACGATTGTCTGCGGTAAAGTAACCGCCCACGTCGGCATGCAGGCGGTAATGACCCGCGGGCAGCTCATCCGGCGTTAGCTCACGGGCGCGGCCATCGGCATCGGTGGTGCCTTCGGCTATCGCCCGCCATTGCCCCTGCTGTTCCCGCTCCAGCCAGACTCGCACCTTTGCCGCCGGTTTACCCAGGGAGGTATCCAAAATATGGGTGCTGATATTACTCATCGCTCAGTAACTCCTTAAAACGCAGCATCACGATTTCGCGCAGCTGTTCGGCGGTTTCCTGCCGCTCCTGCTCCACGTCGTTGCTCAAGCGTCGTTCCAGCTCACTCAGAATGGCTCGCCCATCTCGGCCGGCGGCACGGATCAAAAACACCTGGCCAAATTGCTGTTCATAACGCCGGTTGCCCACCAGCAGCGCTTGAGCCAATTCCGGATCCCGGGCATTGACCGCCGACTGTTCACGCTTGGAGAACTGCGCCTCTTTCCCCTGGCCTGCGGCACGTTCGCCAATACGCGGGTGCTGCGCCAATGCCTGGCTGACCTCTTCAGGTCGCCAACGCTGCGCCGCCTGCCAGGCCACCGCCAACGCGGCATCGCTGCTGCTGAACGGCCGGGCCGCAATCACTGAAGCTATCCAACTCGCAATGTTCACGCAGGGCTGCAGCAATCGCTCGGCTTCCGCCACGGGCAATTGATTAAACTGTTGCAGATTCATCGGTGTTCTCCCAACTGGCCACCGTCTGGCAGTAGGCCTGAATAGCCAGCGCCACGTCGGCCTGGCTTACGGCTTCGGCCGGATGATGGCTGATGCCGCGATCGCAACGGACAAACAGCATGCCCACCGGCCAGCAAGCCGCCACGGCAATCGCGTCATGCCCGGCACCGCTGGGCAAAGCCATGCTGCTCCCCTGCACCGCCGCCACGCTCTGCTGCCAACGTTGCTGCAAATCTGCATCACATTCCGTTGCGTTTATGCGATAAAACTCCTCGCTGGCAAAACCTAATCCGCGACGTGCGCAGATCTCCTGCGCCCGTTCCAACAGCTGCGTAAGCAATGCCGCCAGCGGGCCATCTTGCGGGCCGCGAACGTCCAGCGACAGTTTCACCTCACCGGGAATGACGTTGACCGCCCCCGGAAGACTTTCGATACAGCCGACAGTCGCCACCAAATGTTCATCGCGGGTACGGGTTATTGCTTCAACCGCCACCATCCACTCTGCCGCGGCCGCCAAGGCGTCTTTGCGTTGCCCCATCGGCACGGTGCCTGCATGGCCTGCCTCGCCGCTAAAGGTGCAATGGAGTCGACGCGCGCCGTTAATCGCCGTCACCACGCCCAGAGCCAGATCGGCGGCCTCCAGACAAGGCCCTTGTTCAATGTGCAATTCCAGATAAGCGCAGATATCACCTGGTGCTCGCCGCGCCTCAACCACCGCCGCCGGATCCAGGCCAAACTCGCGCAACGCCTGCGCCACGCTGATGCCCTCGGCATCAGTCCGCGCCAACCACTCGGCTGGCCACTGGCCGGTAATGCCCCGGCTGCCCAGCAGGGCGACGCTAAATCGCGTCCCTTCTTCATCGGCAAAGCCAATCACTTCAACCGCCACCGGCAGACGCCGCTGCTGCTGATGCAAATGCGCCACCACCTCCAAGGCGGTCAATACGCCGAGCATGCCGTCATAACGGCCGGCATTGCGCACCGTATCCAAATGCGAACCGAGTAACAGCGCGGGCGCACCTGGCGTTTGACCTTCGTAGCGGCCACAAACATTGCCAACGGCGTCCTGCCAGACCCGCATACCGATACTGCGCATCCAGTCGCCTACCAACAGGTTGGCGCGCCGATGCTCCGGCGACAGATAAACCCGCGTCAGCTGGCCTGGCGTAGCGCTGATCGCCGCCAGCGCGTCGCAACGCGCCATCACCCGTGCGGCCGCCTGTTCCGCCTCCTGGACGGTTAACCGCAACGCCATCACCGGCTCCCGTCGTCGTAGGTGTTCCAGGCCGCCTGCAGCGCTTCCCCCTGCTTGCTGGCGAAACCCAGACGGTTCAGCACCGCTTCCAGCGCAGTCAAGGTTTGCAGCACACAGTCTTTACGCGCGTTGTAGCCCATGGTGCCGATGCGCCAAATCTTGCCCTGCAGCGGGCCAAACGAAGTGCCAATCTCGATGGCAAAATCATTGAGCATCATCTGCCTCACCTGCTCGCCATGCACCTGCGGCGGGATCACCACCCCCAACACGTTGTTCATGCGGTTATCGAGATCGCCGAACACCTCAAGCCCCATGCCCTGAATGCCGGCCAGCATCGCCGCGCCGTGCAGCCTGTGGCGAGCGATGGTGTTATCCAGCCCCTCTTCCAGGATCACCCGGGCACATTCGCGCGCGGCGAACAACATGCTGGTGGCTTCGGTGTGGTGATTCAGACGCTCGGGGCCCCAGTAATCCATGATCATGCCGAGATCAAAATAGTTGGAGTAGATCATCTCATCGTCGCCGTCGGCATGGTCGGCTGTGCGGATCCCCTGCTCCACGCACTTGCGACGGCGGACGATCTCTTCGAACTGCGGGCTTAGGGTGACCGGCGAACTGCCGGACGGACCACCCAGACATTTCTGCAGGCCTGCGGATACCGCGTCCAGCCCCCAGGCATCGGTTTCCAGCGGGTTACCGGCGAAGGATGCGGTCGCGTCGGTATAGAACAATACGCCGTGGCGGCGGCAGATATCCCCCAGTTGATCCAGCGGCTGCAGCATGGTGGTCGAAGTGTCTCCCTGCACCGTCAACAGCAGACGCGGACGCACCTTCTTGATCGCATCTTCAATCTGATCGGCACTGAACACTTCCCCCCACGGCGCCTCGAGGGTGTGCACTTCGGCACGACAGCGGCGGGCAATTTCACACAGCAAATGGCCAAAACGGCCAAACACCGGCACCAGCACTTTGTCGCCGGGGCGGATGGAGGAGACCAGCATCGCTTCGATGCCCGAACGGGAGGTGCCGTCGATCAGCATCGTCCAGCGGTTTTCGGTACGAAACAGCGCGCGATACAGCTCCATAACCTGATTCATGTAGCCGGTCATTGCCGGATCATACTGCCCAATCAACTGGCTAGACATGGCACGCAGCACGCGCGGATCGGCGTTGATCGGCCCTGGCCCCATCAGCAGACGGGCAGGTGGGTTAATCTGATCGAACTGGGTAATATCCAACATGTTAATTCCTTACCAGCTTAATAACTCAGTAAACTCAGAACTCAGCACACGCCTCATGGCATATCACGCCTCGGACAGGCCGCGAACTGAAGCAATAAACTGTTTTAATTCCTGCGTTTGCGGATTGGCGAACAGCGTGCGGCTGTCGCCTTGCTCCCACACTTTGCCCTGGTGCATAAACACCACCCGGTCACCGACCTCACGGGCAAAGTTCATTTCATGGGTCACCAGAATCAGCGTCATACCCTCTTTGGCCAACTGCTCCAGGACTTTCAGCACCTCGCCCACCAGCTCAGGATCCAGCGCCGAGGTGATTTCGTCGCACAGCAACACCTTCGGGTTCATCGCCAGCGCCCGGGCAATCGCCACCCGCTGCTGCTGCCCCCCGGAAAGGTTAGCCGGGGAATAATGCATCCGCTCACCCAGCCCAACCTTGTTCAGCATCTCTTCCGCCAGCTCGCGGCATTCCGCCGGGCTTTTCTTCAGCACCCGACGCGGTGCCAACATCACGTTTTCCAACGCGGTCATGTGGGGAAATAGATTGAAGTTCTGGAACACCATGCCAATGGAGCGACTGATCTCACGCGCCTGCGAATCACGGTCGGTGATGGTCATGCCACCCAGTTTGATGCTGCCTTCCTGGTACCCCTCGAGCCCGTTGATGCAGCGCAACAGGGTGCTCTTGCCCGACCCGCTACGGCCGATAATCGAAATCACCTGGCCCATATCGATATCCAGATCCACGCCCTTCAGCACGTGGTTCTGGCCGTAATATTTTTGAACCTGATTAATTGTGATGAGCGGCATGGAACTTCCTCTCCAGATAATGGCTGTAGCGCGACAGCGGGTAACACATCAGGAAATAGCCCAGCGCGACCAGGCCGAACACTTTAAAGGGTTGATAAGTGACGTTGTTTAACATGGTGCCTGCCTTGGTCAGTTCGACAAAACCAATGATCGACGCCAACGCGGTGCCCTTGATCACCTGAACTGAAAAACCGACGGTCGGCGCAATGGCAATGCGAACCGCCTGTGGCACCACTACCCGCACCAGGGTCTGGCCGAAGCTCAGCCCAAGACAGCGCGACGCTTCCCATTGGCCTTTGGGCAACGCGGCGATGCTGCCGGACCAGATATCCACCAGAAAAGCGCTGGTAAACAGCGTCAGTGCCAGTGCCGCAGCGGCCCAGGGGCTAACATCAATGCCGAACAGCGCCAGCCCAAAGAAGGCCAGGAACAGCTGCATCAGCAGTGGCGTGCCTTGAAACAGCTCTGAATAACAGCGGACAAAACGCAGGGCCCACCGGCGCTTGCTCAGGCGCAGCAATAACAGCGGCAGCGTCACCAGTGTGCCGCCAAAGAACGCCGTCAGCGACAGCAACAGCGTCCAGCGCGCGGCCAGCAGCAGGTTGCGCACAATGTCCCAGTCGGTAAAAGTCAGCATCAGTTCTGGCTCCCTAAAAAGCGGCGGCCGGCGGCCAGCAACAGTTGGCGCATCAGTATCGATAGCAGCAGGTAGAACAACGCCGTCACTAAATACACCTCAAAACTGAGGAAGGTGCGCGACTGGATCAGGTTGGCGGCAAAGGTCAATTCTTCGAACGACACCTGCGACACCACCGACGAGCCCAGCATGACGATAATGCACTGGCTGACCAACGCCGGGTAAATGCGCTGCAGCGAAGGCGGTAACACGATGCGCAAAAATGTCTGGCTGCGGCTAAAGCCCAGCACCCGCCCGGCCTCCCACTGCCCTTTCGGCGTCACCTGAATGCCTGCGCGTATAATTTCGGTGCTGTAGGCGCCCAGATTAATCACCATCGCCAACAGAGCCGCCTGCCCGGCGGTCAGCTTCCACCCCAGGCTCGGCAGACCAAAGACAATGAAGAACAGCTGCACCACGAACGGCGTGTTGCGCACCACCTCGACGTAAATCCCCCAGGCACGGCTAAACAGGTTGGCTTTGCCGCTGCGGATCGCCGCCCCGAAAATCCCCAGCGCAACGCCCATCAGGGTGGCCAGTGCCGTCAACTCAACCGTGGTTAGCAAACCGGCCAACAGCTCCGGCAGATAGGGCCACAGCGCGGGAAAATTTAGCTGATAGGTCATCGGGTGCTCCCATTACGCGCCAAGATGGGCGGGCAGCGGCGCTTTCAGCCATTTTTCCGACAGCCCATTCAGGGTGTTGTCTTTCAGCGCTTGTTCAATCAATTCATCCACTTTGGCTTTCAGCGCCGGTTCGCCCAGACGCAGGCCGACGAAGCATGGCGAATCCTTCAACATAAACTTGGCCACCGGCGCTTTGGTCGGGTTCTGTCGCGCCAGAGCGCTCACCACCAGATTGCCGGTAGCAATGTATTGCACCTGACCGGACAGGTAGGCCGACAGCGTGGTGTTGTTGTCTTCGTAGCGTTTGATCTGCGCGCCCTTCGGCGCAGTGTCGCTCAACACCATGTCTTCTACCGCCCCGCGCGTCACGCCAACGGTCTTGCCTTCCAATTGAGCGGCATCGCTCAACGCGGTGTCTTTAGGGCCAAACACCCCCAGGAAGAACGGCGCATAGGCACGGCTGAAAGCGATAGCCTTTTCGCGTTCAGGATTTTTGCCCAGGCTGGAAATCACCAAATCCACTTTGTTAGTCTGTAGATAAGGGACGCGGTTGGCACTGGTGACCGGCACCAGCTGCAACTTAAGTTTCATCTTGTCGGCCAGATACTGCGCCATATCGATGTCATAACCCTGCGGCTGCAGATCGGTGCCTACCGAGCCAAACGGCGGGAAGTCTTGCGGTACCGCTACCCGCAGCACGCCGCGCTGCTGGATTTCTTGTAGTTGATCCGCCATCACCGACGTGGCCTGCGCCATCAACAGCACCGCCCCTAACGCCGCTATCCCGATTTTCTTGAAGTTCATAGACTATCCCCGATGGTGAAATGATGAAACAAAAGATTCTTTGATTATCACTTTGCAACTAATGTGCCAATCGAGAGCGTCAACCAGCTTAACCTTTTCTGTCTTTGAGTTAGGGGGCTAAGAGGAAACTCCCCTGCCATGACTGTGGCAGGAGGAAGGGATATCACGGAGAAAAATGCGCACCATCAAAGTGCGAAGGCACCAAAATGGCGCGGAAATTAGCGCTGTTCCAACTCATCCAGATCGCCATACAGATCGGCGATCTGATGGATCCGTTGGCGTCCTTGCGTCAGCGTCTCATGCAGCAAGGCATTGCTGAGCAGATTGGCCAGGCTCATGGCGGCGGAATAGCTGTCAAAGGCGGAAACGCTATCCAGCGGCGCCGCCAGGTGCCAGTTCGCCAGTGGGATCAGCGACTGCGCCTGCGGTTCGCACACCAGCAGCGTCGGAACCTGCTGAATCTGCAACTGCGTCAGCAAGGCCCGCAACTGACGCGGCCGGCGGCGAAAAGCCACAACTACCGCCACGTCCCCGTGGTCCAAATCGACCAGCTCTTCCGCCAGCGTTTGCCCGGGCTGCGGCATCAATAACACCTGCTCACGTACCTGCATCAGTTGCTGGCGCAGGTGCATGGCAATCGGATAACTGTTGCGAAACCCCATCAGTACCACACGCCGAGCCTGCACCAGGGCGGCGATCACCGCATTGAACTGGCCGGCGTCAATATGGTTCACCCACTGAGTAAGGTTGGCCATTTCCTGCTTGTAGTGCCGCGCCAAGAGGGTGTTGCCCTGCACCGCATCACGATTATCCGTCAGCGGCATACCGCTCTGGCGCAGGGTGCGCAGTTCATCACGCATTGCACGGTAGCTTGGGTAGCCCAGGCGTTTGAACAGACGGCTGACGGTAGCTTTGGATACGCCGCTCAGGCGCGCCAACTCGGCGCTGTTGTAGCTGATCAGGTCGTCAAAGTGATCGAAAATAAAATCGGCTACCCGCTGTTCCTGCGGCGTAAGCTGCGAATATTCCCCGCGAAGGCGTTCATCGATCTGCTTCATTGCTGCTCCTGCTTGTAACCTTTGTTTCAGCGGAACATAGCACGGCCAATCTACCCGCTGGCAAGCGTTTATTACCACCGAAGAAAACATGGAACGCCTCTTGCTTGTCTTTGAGACAGAAGCTGACCTCAAACAAGGGCCAAGAAATGATTAACAGCAATACCGCGCCATTGGGCATGGCCGTCACGCCTCACCACCTCGCCAGCGAAAGCGCGCTGGCGGTTCTGCGTGAAGGGGGTAACGCCATCGAAGCCATGGTCGCCGCCGCCGCGACTATCGCCGTGGTTTATCCGCACATGAATGGCCTGGGCGGTGACGGCTTCTGGCTGATTGTGCCGCCACAGGGCGATCCGGTGGCGATCGACGCCAGCGGCGCTGCCGGTTCCTTAGCCACGCTGGATTTTTACGCCGGTGAAAGCCACATCCCGCATCGCGGCCCCAGGGCGGCGCTGACCGTTGCCGGCACCGTTGGCGGCTGGCGTGAAGCGCTAGACTATTCCGGCGAGCTGGGCGGCGAACAGCTGCCGCTACCGCGTCTGCTGGCCGATGCCATTCGCTATGCGGCGGACGGCATTCCGGTTACCGCCTCACAGGAGGCCGCCACACGCAGCAAATATCATGAACTGGCGGATGTGGAACATTTTGCCCGCACTTATTTACCGCAGGGGGAAATCCCCCTTGCCGGACAGCGTTTCTGCCAGCCACGGTTAGCGGATACCCTGATTGCCCTGGCTGAAGAGGGATTGGACAGCTTCTATCGCGGCCGACTGGCGCAAAGCATGGCGGCCGATATGGCCCGGCTGGGCATGCCGCTCACCGCCCAAGATCTGGCGGATTATCGGCCGCGTCGGCGCACGCCTTTGCGACTTGAGCATCAGAAAGGTGAAGTCTTCAACCTCACCCCACCGACTCAAGGCCTGGTGTCGCTGGCAATCCTCGGTTTGACCGATCGCCTGCCCCTGGCCAGCAAAAGCGAAGGCGCAGTGGTGCATGGCATCGTCGAGGCCACCAAGCTGGCTTTCGGTCTGCGTGACCAATTCATCACCGATCCACGCCAAATGACGCAGGATCCGCAGGCACTCCTGACGACAGAACGCCTGGATGCGCTGGCCAAGCATATCGATCCTGAGCATGCCGCGGCCTGGGGCAAAGGCAAGGGGCCGGGCGATACCGTCTGGATGGGCGTGATGGACAGCAGCGGTCTGGCGGTGTCCTTTATCCAAAGCATTTACCACGAATTCGGCAGCGGTGTGGTATTGCCGCAAAGTGGCGTGCTGTGGCAAAACCGCGGTGCGTCCTTCAGCCTGGATGCCGCCCATCTGCTGGCACTGGCGCCAGGCAAACAGCCTTTCCACACTCTGAACCCCGCGGCGGCTCGCCTGTATGACGGACGCACCTTGGTGTATGGCTCCATGGGCGGCGACGGCCAGCCGCAAACCCAGGCGGCGGTGTTTGTTCGCCATGTGGTGCAGGGCCTGCCGCTGCAGCAGGCGATCAGCGCGCCGCGCTGGCTGCTGGGACGCACCTGGGGTGAAAGCTCTGACTCGCTGAAGCTGGAAGGTCGCTTTAGCGCGGAAACCGTCGACTACCTGCGCCAACGGGGCCACGACGTGGAGTTGTTACCGGACTTTAGCGAAGCGGTCGGCCATGCCGGCGCCATTGTTCGCCATACTAACGGCATGCTTGAAGGGGCTTTCGATCCCCGCAGCAACGGCAGTGCCGCCGGCTTCTAGCCGCCATTTTTATTGGGGAGAAGTAAAATGAAAAACCAACCTGTCGTCGACTGGGCGGCCTATATCAGCCAAATGGAAGCGATACTGGCGCTGGAAATGGATGACGCGCGCCGTCAGGAACTGCTGACCCAGTTCAATCGCATTGCTGCACTGGCGGAACCCTTGATGGCCTTCCCGCTCGATCCACGCCTGGAGATCGCAGGAGTGTATCGCGCATGAATTCGTTAAGTGCCCTATCGATCGCCGAGATCCGCGCGGCCCTGAAGCAAGGTGCGATTTCTGCACGTGAGATTGCCCAACAGACGTTAGAGAATATTGACGCACGGGATCCGGCGCTGAACGCCTATACCCACATCACGCGCGAACGCATGTTGAGCGAAGCCGATCACCTCGATCGCACACGTGCCAAAGGTCTCCCATTGCCGAGCCTGGCGGCGATCCCTTACGCGGTAAAAAACCTGTTCGACGTCATCGGCGAAACCACCCTGGCGGGGGCCAGTCTGTTCAGCGATAACCCGCCGGCCAAACAGGACGCCTGGGCGATCGGCAAACTGGCCGGCCAAGGTGCCTTGCTGTCCGGCATGCTGAATATGGACGCCTATGCGTACGGTTTTACCACCGAAAATAGCCACTACGGCGCGACGCGTAACCCGCATGACACCACGCGTATTGCCGGTGGCTCCTCAGGCGGTTCGGCAGCGGCGGTCGCCGCCGGGCTGGTGACATTTTCCCTCGGCAGCGACACCAATGGGTCAATACGCGTACCCGCGTCGCTGTGCGGCATCTTTGGGCTGAAGCCAACCTTTGGCCGTCTGTCGCGCAGCGGTAGTCAGCCTTTCGTCGCCAGTCTGGATCATCTCGGCCCCTTTGCCCGCCGGGTGCGAGATCTGGCAACGGTGTATGACGTGATGCAGGGCACGGATATTGAAGACCGTTTTCAGGCGGATAAACCGGTCACGCAAACCGAATCGCTGTTGCCCCGTGGCCAACAAGGCCTGCGCTGCGCGGTGCTGGGCGGGTATTTTCAGCAATGGTGCAACGATGATGCTAAAACCGCTGTAAGACAGGCTGCGCAGGCACTGGAGGCCGTGGCTGAAGTTGAATTTCCGCAGGCCGAATTGGCCCGGTCGGCAGCGTTCATCATCAGCGCCGCCGAGGGGGGCAATCAGTATCTGCCGCTGTTGCGCAGCCAGCCAAACCGCTTTGAGCCGCTGTCGCGTGAACGCCTGCTGGCCGGTGCCATGCTGCCCTCCGCCTGGTATGTGCAGGCGCAGCGCTTTCGTACCCATTTTCAGCAACAGGTGCTGCCGCTGTTCGAACGCTGGGACATCCTCATCGCCCCCGCAACGCCCTGCAGCGCCACGCCGATCGGCCAGGAAACCATGCATATCAACGGCACGGATCTGCCGATCCGCGCCAGTATGGGCATGCTGACGCAGCCGGTCTCTTTCCTCGGCCTGCCGGTAGTGACGGTGCCGCTGAAAACCGACTCTGGCCTGCCGATAGGCCTGCAGCTGATTGCCCCCCCCTGGCGAGAGGATCTGGCACTGCGTGCCGCCTATGCGCTGGAACAACGTGGCGTGGCAAGATGTGTTTTACCGGGAAAACAGGACTAAATGATGAAAAGTGAGTATATCGATCGTCCGGCGGTGCTGGCAGAGGTGAACGCCGCCTTTTACCGTTACGAACAGGCGCTGATCGGCAATGATATTGAGGTGCTGGATGAGTTGTTTTGGCACGATGGTCGTACCGTCCGTTACGGCGCGACGGAGAATTTGTACGGCATCGATCAGATCCGTGACTTCCGCCAACAGCGTCCTTCCAAAGGGTTGGATCGCCTATTGGAGAACACCGTTATCACCACCTACGGTGACGATATGGCCGTCGCCAGTACCGAATTCCGCCGCCCCGGCAGCGAAAGCGTTGGCCGCCAGATGCAAACCTGGGTCAAATTGCCCTGCGGTTGGCGCATCGTCGCCGCGCACGTGAGCTTGATGGCTTAAGGCAAACCCGGCGCACAAAAAATGGATAGTCTGGCATGTTGAGCCTTATAGTCGTCAGAGGTATTACCTTTAGCTAACTGAGGCTACTTATGACTACGGCTACATCGATAAAAATTGATGATGAGCTCAAGCAACGGGTACAACAAATCGCGGCCACGCGTCAGCGAAGTGCGCACTGGATTATGCGCGAGGCTATCCGTGAATACGTCGAGCGAGAAGAAAAGCGCGAAGCGCTGCGCAAAAGGCCGTGGCATCCATTCGTAGCAGCATCAATATCCTGGCCCATCATCCTCAGGCCGGTCGGCCCATTGAAGATATGGAAATTGAATTTAGGGAATGGCCGAACGATTTCGGCAACAGCGGCTATATTGCCCTGTATCATTTTGATGGCAGCACCGCTGTACTGCTGGCAGTGCGCTATCAAAGTGAAGCCGGTTACTGACCGGGTCCCTCAACACCAGTACGCCATAAAGTTAACGGTGGAGCGATCGAGATCGCGTTCGCCAATCAGATAACGGCGTAGCGCCTTCACCGCGGAAGACTCTGCCGCAACCCAGGCGTAGAAGCTTTTCGCCCCTTCGGCTCGTTCCCACAGCAGATCGCCGCCCAAACTGTTTTCCGCCAGCGACTGCGCTTGCGTCCGCGCCGATTCGGGAATATTTACCCGTTGGCGCACCGACTCCACCAGCAGCGTACCGTGCATCTGCTGATGCCCGACGTCACGCGGCAGCCAATAGACCTCGGCGAATGGGAAGCGATCCATGTTCAGGCAGTCGCCCGCCACAGGAACCTCGAAGAAAGCCTGTACCCGCGGCGGATTGGCCCGCTGCGCCAGCTGTTCCAGAATGCCTACCGCCGCCGGTACCGCCGTCTCGTCGGCGATTAACAGCGCCTGCTGCAGCTCGCTCGGGGGAACCCATTCGTAACCGCCGCTGTCACCGTCAAAATCGGCATTGGGGGCTACGGTTTGAATAACATCCCCCGGTTTGGCATGGGTCGCCCACGCCGAGGCCGGGCCGTTCACGCCATGCAGCACAAACTCGACGTCCATTTGATTCTGTTCGGCACGCAGCGCCCGCAGCGTATAGGTGCGCATCACCGGGCGTTGATCTTTCGGTATCGCCATATAGTCGCGATACCAGTCGTCGCTGTTTTCCAGACGCAGAATCTGCCCCTCTTCGGCCGGGAACAACAGTTTGATGCGCTGATCCGGCGCCTCCAGCTTCATGCGATGGACATCCGGCCCCTCAAAAACGCAACGCAGCAAGGAAGGTGATACGTTTTCTTTTATTTTCAGTGTGATATCAAAAATTCTGTAGCTTGATGCGCCGGACATACTTGTTACTCTCCCGCAGAATTTGCACTGATGCGGTGCTGGCGCCACAGCCAGCCGCTGATACCCCCCAGCAGAACCGCCATCGTCAAAGCCGCCGCAATCAGCTGCGACTCACCATAAAATTTGGCCACCACCGGCACCATCAATGCGCTCAGGCCGTAACCCAGCGTATGGCTGGTAGCAATGGCCCCCGACCCTTTGCCGGTAGACAATTTCTCGTTCAACATCAGTTGATAACCCGGCGTCGCCATGGCTGCGCCAAAAGAGGCCAGTGCGCAACCGACATAGAATAGCGCCAAAGGCTGAGCGCACATCAGGCCCAGTCCCACTATCATCAGCACGGCGGCAATCAGCAGCAGCTGCGACGCGCTAAAACGCTGCGGGCGCACCACCAGAAACTGAGCCAACAGCGTACAGGCCGCCGCCACGCTCAGCAACACCGCAACGTGATGACTGACGGTGGTGGCGGAATGACTGAATAAACCGGTCAAATGCGGTGCCAATCCCAATTGCATCAAGCTGACCGACGCGGCCAGCAACAGTGCGCACAGCAGGTAGGGCATCATATTGAGGCGAAGTCGGTTTTGCTGATGGGCAACCGGCGGCAGCGGTGGATCGTTATGCTGGCGGCACACCACCAATAGGGCGATCAATGGCGCAAGCGCCATCAACCACAGCGGCGCCATCGGATGAATCGACAACGCCAGCGCGGCGCACAGCGGCCCCAACAGTCGCCCGCAGCTCAGCCCGGAACTGATGGTCGCCAGCGCCGACATACGCTGTTCATAGCCGGCACGCTGTAGCGCCCAGGTCTGGCTCGCTGGCACCATGCCGGACACCGTCAGCCCGTAGATAATGCGTGCCGCAATCAGGCCGCCCAGCCCCAGCGTCGATGAAAGCCAGCCAGCCGCCAACCCCCAAACCGCCAATGCCAGTAAAGCAAAACTGAACAAATACCCTGCTAACGCCATGGTTACTACGAACTTGCAGCCGCGAATTTCAGACTGCCTGCCCCACCAGGGTGACCCCACCAAAAACAGCATCGAGCCGAGCGTCAATAGCCCGGCCCAGACTGAAAGCGACAGCTGGGTCATGCTGACCAGCACCGGTAACGCCACCAGCAGGCCGTTTTGCCCGATACCCAGCAGCCCGGCGCACAACGCCAGCGGCCAGTTGGAAGGAGACGTATTCGCTATTGGCGGTGATTTAGGGGGAGATGAAATATGCATCAAACGTAAATTTACCGTTAATAAAATTATAAGGTTATGTTCAATTCATTGAAAAATTGTATCATACGACGATTGATAACAATAAATATTATTGATATAAGAATCATTCTCAATTGATTCAATAGTGAAATGGGATCATGACAATCCAGTTTGAAACCGCGACGACCGACGTGGCTGCGCAATGTTTTCTCAACGCGTTGATGCGTGAAACCCGGGACTGGCAAATCGTTCCGGCGGCCAACAACCAACAGTATCCGCAGCTTCATATTCCACTTTCGCCTTCTCAGGCTATCCGCATCACTTTACGTCACACCTCCCCCACCCAACATCACCAGTATCTGTTCCCTGCCCGCTTGCATCAGCAAGACGACGGCGCTGGTGTTGCGCTGAGCGTGGAGCAACTGGTGACCCTGTTGCTGGAAAAACCGTCGGTGAAGGGGGAACTGCCGGATGAGGTCGTTACCCGTTTCCGCCAGCGCGTACTGGAGAGTCATGACAATACCCAACAGGCGATCGCGGTTCGCCTGGACTGGCCGACGCTGCGCGACAAGCCGCTCAACTTCGCTCAGGCGGAACAGGGTCTGTTGGTAGGCCACGCCTTCCACCCGGCGCCTAAATCCCATGAACCTTTCGACGAACAGCAGGCGCGCCGTTACCTGCCAGATTTTGGTGCCCGTTTCCCGCTGCGCTGGTTTGCCGTCGATAAAAACCACCTGTGCGGCGACAGCCTGAACCTGACGTTGCAGCAGCGCCTGCAGCGTTTTGCCGCCGAAAGCGCACCGCAACTGCTGGCGCATTTTACCGATGACGTCTGGCTGTTGCCGATGCATCCGTGGCAGGCCGACCATTTACTGACTCAGACCTGGTGCCAGGAACTGGTGACCCAGGGATTACTCAGCGATCTGGGCGAAGCCGGCGAGCGCTGGCTGCCAACCAGCTCTTCCCGCTCGCTGTACAGCGCCAGCAATCGCGACATGATTAAATTCTCCCTCAGCGTGCGCCTGACCAACTCGGTGCGTACCCTGTCGGTAAAAGAAGTGAAGCGCGGCATCCGTTTGGCTCGTTTGGCGCAAACGCCACGTTGGCAGCAACTGCAGGCACGTTATCCCACCTTCCGCGTGATGCAGGAAGACGGCTGGGCCGGGCTGCGTTCTGCGGACGGGACGATTCAGGAAGAAAGCCTGATGGCACTGCGCGATAACCTGCTGTTTGAGCAGCCGGAAAGCCAGACCAATGTGCTGGTAACCCTGACCCAGGCCGCACCGGACGGCGGCGACAGCCTGCTGGCAGCGGCGGTGCGGCGTTTAGCCGCCCGACTGAATCTGCCGGTGCAACAGGCCGCTCATACCTGGCTGGATGCTTACTGCCAACACGTCTTACTGCCGCTGTTCAGCACCGAAGCCGATTACGGGCTGGTGCTGCTGGCCCACCAACAAAATATTCTGGTGGAAATGCAGCAGGATCTGCCGATCGGCATGCTGTATCGCGACTGTCAGGGCAGCGGCTTTACCCGCGATGCCGGGCCGTGGTTAGAAGAAATTGGCGAGGCCGAGGCGGAAAACCGCTTCAGCGAACAGCAGTTACTGCGTTACTTCCCTTACTACCTGCTGGTGAACTCCAGCCTGGCGGTCACTGCGGCGTTAGCCGCGGCCGGCTTCGACACTGAAGAACAGCTGATGGCCCGGGTGCGCGATGCGCTGAGTGGTCTGCGTGCCAACGCCAAAAACACCCTGTGTCTGGACTACGTCCTCGACAGCAGCCACTGGAACTGCAAAGGCAACTTCTTCTGTTATCTGCATGACCACAACGAAAACACCATCGTCGATCCGGCGGTGATTTATTTCGACTTCGTCAACCCGCTGCGCCAGGGAGCTGCTCAATGATGCCGCAAGCCAAACTGACGCATGCCGGCAACGGTTTTTGCTGCGAGCAGCTGGGAAAGGCGCTGCAACTCAGTCTGGGCCTGGACGGTAGCGCGGTGTTGCACTATCCGGGGCCACTGCCGCAGGACTGGCTGGTGCAGGCGCTGGACCAGTTGCTGGTGGCGGCACCGCAGCTCAGCGGTGTCACCTTGCCCTATGCGCAATGGTGCGAAGAACCGCAGGCACAGGCGCTGTTCGCGTTAGCCAGCAGTGACTATCTGGCGCGCGAAACCTTTTATCAGTTACCGCTGTGGCTCGGTGCCGAGCGCCACTCCGCGTCCGGGAAAATGCAGTATGACGCCGAGCGTAGCCTGTGGTTCCCACAGCGCCCCGCACGCCCCAGCGGCGAGGTGTATCACCGTTACGATCCGCAGCTCAAGCGAACCCTGAGCTTCCGCCTGCCGGAAGTGGCACACGACGCCGAGCAGTTCACCCGCTGGATGAATTCACCGCGCGTGGATGCCTTCTGGGAAATGAGTGGCCCGCTCGAAACCCAGGCCGCCTACCTGCAGCGTCAGTTGGACTCCAGCTACTGCTATCCGTTGCTGGGGTGCTTTGACGATCGCCCGTTCGGCTATTTCGAAGTCTATTGGGCTCCGGAAGATCGCATCGGTCGCCACTACCGTTGGCAGCCGTTCGACCGCGGGCTGCACATGCTGGTCGGTGAAGAAGACTGCCGCGGCGCGCAATACATCCGCAGTTGGCTACGCGGCCTGACGCATTATCTGTATCTGGATGAACCGCGCACCACGCGCGTGGTCGCCGAACCGCGCGCGGATAACCAGCGACTGTTCCGTCACCTGCCGACAGCCGGCTACCACACAGTCAAAGAGTTCGATTTCCCGCATAAGCGCTCGCGTTTGATCATGAATCAGCGTGATGAATTCTTCCGGGGGGCTTCAGTATGAACACCGTAGATTACGCCGACTGGCAGCGCGTAAACCGCCAGATGATCGCCAAGATCCTCGCAGAGCTGGAATATGAACGCACGCTGCAGGCCGAACAGCACGGCGAGCAATGGCGCATTCTGCTGGGCGACGCTCAGTATAGCTTCAGCGCCGAACGCGGCATTTGGGGTTGGCTGCACATCGACCCGGCAACGCTGACCTGTGATCAATCGCCGTTAGCCGCCGACCAAACGCTGCGCCAACTGGCTCAGGTGTTGAAAATGGACGATGCGCAGGTCGCCGAGCATCTGGAGGATTTGTACGCCACGCTGCGCGGCGATATGCAGTTGCTGTCCGCCCGTCACGGCATGAGCGCACAGGATTTGATTGCCCTGGATGCTGACGCGCTGCAGTGCCTGTTGGCCGGACACCCCAAGTTTATCTTCAATAAAGGTCGTCGTGGCTGGGGCCTGACCGCGCTGCATCAGTACGCGCCCGAATACCAGGGGCAGTTCCAACTGCACTGGGTGGCGGCTAAACGCGGCAGCTTTGTCTGGTGCGCCGACGAAGAGTATTCACTGGATAACCTGCTTAACAGCGCGATGGACAGTGCCGAACGCCAACGCTTCGACCGCCGCTGGCGCGAGCTGAAACTGACCCATGACTGGATCCCGGTCCCGCTGCACCCGTGGCAGTGGCAGCAAAAGATCGCTTTGCACTTCCTGCCGCAGTTGGCCGAAGGGGATCTGGTGGAACTGGGTGAATTCGGCGACAGCTATCTGGCGCAGCAATCTTTACGCACGCTGACCAACATCAGCCGCCGTTCCGCTTTCGACATCAAGCTACCGCTGACCATTTACAACACCTCGTGCTATCGCGGCATTCCGGGCAAGTACATCAGCGCCGGGCCGGCCGCTTCCCGTTGGCTGCAGCAGATTTTTACCGAGGACGATACGCTGAGCGCCAGCGGTGCCGAGATCCTCGGCGAGCCGGCGGCAGGCTATATGACCCACCCGACCTACGCCTCTTTGGCCAAAGCGCCTTATCGCTACCAGGAAATGCTGGGGGTGATCTGGCGTGAAAACCCCTCTTGCTACCTGCAGGAAGGCGAACAGGCCATCTTGATGGCGACGCTGATGGAAACCGACAACCACGGCCAACCGCTGATTGCCGCCTATATCGCCCGTTCCGGCCTGAGCGCTGAAGCCTGGCTGCAGCAGATGTTCAGGGTGGTGGTGGTGCCGATGTACCACCTGATGTGCCGCTACGGCGTAGCGCTGATCGCCCATGGGCAAAACATCACGCTGGTGATGAAAGATCATGTGCCGCAGCGCGTGCTGTTGAAAGACTTCCAGGGCGATATGCGTCTGGTGGATCAGGACTTCCCCGAAGCGACATCACTGCCGAAAGTGGTGAGAGACGTCACCGTGCGCCTGTCCGCCGACTATTTGATCCATGATTTGCAAACCGGGCATTTCGTCACCGTGCTGCGCTTTATCTCGCCGCTGATGAAGGCCTGTGGGGTCAGTGAAACCCGCTTCTATCAACTGCTGGCACAGGTGCTGAAAGGCTATATGGCACAGCATCCGGACATGGCGGAACGCTTTGCGTTGTTTGATCTTTTCAAACCACAAATTATTCGCGTGGTGCTCAACCCGGTAAAACTCACCTACTCAGAGCAGGATGGCGGCAGCCGCATGTTGCCAAACTATCTGCAGGATCTGGATAACCCTCTTTACTTGGTCACCAAGGAGTTTGCCCAATGAATCAGCCCCTGGATTTCATCGGCATTGGTATCGGCCCGTTCAACCTCAGCATTGCCGCACTCGGCAGTGAAGTTGCCGGTTTTAACAGTAAATTCCTCGAACGCAAGCCGCACTTTTCCTGGCATCCCGGCATGATGGTGCCGGATTGCCATATGCAGACCAGCTTCCTGAAAGATCTGGTCAGCGCGGTATCGCCAACCAATCCCTACAGCTTTCTTAACTACCTGGTGAAAAGGAAGAAGTTTTATCGATTCCTGACCACCGAGCTGCGTACGGTGTCGCGCGAAGAGTTCGCCGACTACCTCGACTGGGCCGCCAACGGGCTGAAGTCGCTGGAGTTCAGTCAGGATATTCAGAGCGTCGATTTTGACGACCAGCAGCGCCAATTCGTCGTCACTACCCAGCGTGCGACTTACCGGGCGCGCCACGTCTGCCTGGGCATAGGCAAACGCATAAAACTGCCGGACTGCGTTACCGAGCAAAACGATCGCTGCTTCCATGCCAGCGAAATGACGATGCGCAACCCGAACCTGGCCGGAAAACGCGTCACCATCGTCGGTGGCGGCCAGAGCGGTGCAGACCTGTTCCTGAACATCTTCCGCGCCGAATGGGGGCAGCCTGCACAACTGAATTGGATCTCGCGCCGCAATAACTATAACGCGCTGGATGAAGCCGCCTTCGCCAACGAGTACTTCACGCCGGACTACGTTGACAGCTTCTATGGCCTGAACGACGGTGCGAAGCAGCGCATGCTGACCGAGCAGAAGATGACCTCTGACGGCATCACCAGCGATTCGCTGCTGGCTATTTACCGCGCGATGTATCACCAGTTTGAAGTGTTGCGCGAAAAGCCCTGGGCGCACCTGCTGCCAAGCCGTTCGCTGGCGGCAATCCAGGCCGCAGGCGATGGCTGGCAGTTGGTTACCCATCACCATCTTGATCAGGGTAAAGAAACCTTCGACACCGACGTGGTGATTTTCGCCACCGGCTATCAGCAGGATCGCCCAGCGTTCCTCGAACCGCTGGCCGATCGCCTGCTGACCACCGCCGATGACCAGTTCCGCGTAGCCCCCGACTTCAGCCTGGAGTGGGAAGGCCCCAAGGAAAACTGCCTGTTTGCCGTTAATGCCGGCATGCACAGCCACGGCATCGCCGAACCCCAGCTCAGCCTGATGGCCTGGCGTTCGGCACGCATTCTCAACCGGGCTTTAGGACGCGACCAGTTCGATTTAACGTCCACCCCGGCTGTGATCCAATGGCGTAGTCGGCAGCCGGGTATTCCGTCCCGCGCCGAGCACGTCATGCTCAATTACACCGAGTTTTAACTACACACCAATATGGGACACTCTGGAAAATAACGATGAAACGCAAACACCTCTGGGTATTAAACCCTTGCCTGCTGGCGATGCTCGCCCCTACGGCCTGGGCAGAAGAACAAAAAAGCGAAGAGCAAATGGTGGTTTCCGCCAGCCGTACGCACCGTACAGTGGCAGAAATGGCGCAGACCACCTGGGTGATTGAGAGCCAGGAAATTGAGCAGCAAGTCCAGGGCGGCAAAGAGATCAAGGACATGCTGGCGCAGTTGATCCCGGGTATGGACGTCAGCGGTCAGGGGCGTACCAACTACGGCATGAACCTGCGCGGCCGCTCAATGATGGTGATGATCGACGGCGTACGTTTGAACTCATCGCGCAGCGACAGTCGCCAGTTGGATTCGATCGATCCCTTTAATATCGATCACATTGAAGTGATCTCCGGTGCTACCTCGCTGTACGGCGGCGGCAGCACCGGCGGCTTGATCAACATCGTTACCAAAAAAGGCCAGAAAGAGCAGCAGGTTGAACTGCAGATCGGCGGTAAAACCGGCTTTGGCGGCCACACCGACCACGACGAGAACGTAGCGGCAGCGGTCAGCGGCGGCAACGACAACGCCTCGGGCCGGTTGTCGGTCTCCTATCAGCGCTACGGTGGCTGGTATGACGGCAAGGGCAACGAAGTCCTGATTGATAATACTCAGACCGGCCTGCAATATTCCGATCGCCTCGACGTGATGGGCACCGGCACCATCAATATCGATGACCACCAGCAGTTGCAGTTGACCACTCAGTATTACAAAAGCCAGTCCGATGGCGACCACGGCCTGTTCCTGGGGGAAAATTTCGCCGCGGTGACCGGCAGCGCCAAGGCGTACAACAGCGGTAATCTCAATTCGGATCGTATTCCAGGCACCGAACGCCACCTGATCAACCTGCAGTACTCCAACACCGATTTCCTCGGCCAGGATCTGGTGGCGCAGGTCTACTATCGCGATGAGTCGCTGACCTTCTATCCGTTCCCGACGCTGGCAGGCAAAGCCCCGGATTATTACGTCAGCAGCATCGGCGCTTCCCAGCAAAAGACCGACTTTTACGGCGGCAAGCTGACGCTGAACAGTAAGCCGATCGAGGCCCTGACGTTAACCTACGGCATCGACGCCGAGCATGAGACGTTCAACTCCAACCAGCAGTTCTTCGATCTGGCGAAAGCGCAGCAGTCTGGCGGTATGGACCTGCAAAACGCCTATAACACCGGCCGCTACCCGGGCTACAGCACCACCAACCTGGCGTCCTTCCTGCAGGCAAGCTACGACATCAACCCTATCTTTACCCTGAGCGGCGGCGTGCGCTACCAGTACACAGAAAACAAGATTGATGACTTCGTCGGCTACAACCAGCAGCAGGCTATCGCTACCGGCGCCGCCACCTCGGCTGATGCTATCCCGGGCGGGAAAACGGACTACAACAACGCCCTGTTCAACGCCGGCCTGTTGGCACACCTGACCGAACGCCAGCAGACCTGGATCAACTTCTCGCAGGGTTACGAGATCCCGGATCCGGGCAAATATTACGGCAACGGTACCTATGCGCTGAACAACGGCCACTACCAGTTGAACAAAAGCGTCAACGTTGGCGACTCCAAGCTGGAAGGCATTAAGGTTAACTCCTACGAACTTGGCTGGCGTTACACCGGCGATAACCTGCGCACGCAGATTGCCGGCTACTACTCCCTGTCCGATAAGAGTATTTCGATCAACAAAACCGACATGACCATTAACGTCAACTCGGACAAACGCCGTATTTACGGGATGGAAGGTGCGGTCGATTACTTCTTCGAAGACAGCGACTGGAGCGCGGGCACCAACTTTAACTTCATCCGCTCCGAGACCAAGGTCAACGGCGAATGGAAAAAGCTGGTAGTGGATACCGCCAGCCCATCCAAAGTGACTGCCTATGTCGGCTGGGCGCCGGGCGACTGGAACCTGCGCCTGCAGTCACAGCAGACTTTCGACGTATCGGATGACGGCGATTACACCAAGG
Source organism: Serratia sp. BIGb0234 (assembly GCF_024809915.1). Classification (NCBI taxonomy): domain Bacteria; kingdom Pseudomonadati; phylum Pseudomonadota; class Gammaproteobacteria; order Enterobacterales; family Yersiniaceae; genus Serratia; species Serratia sp. BIGb0234. The sequence continues at coordinate 27,830 of NZ_JANUEI010000006.1, read as the reverse complement.
CCGGCTCTACCCAGGGGCGTAAAATTGATGGCTACAACACCATCGATTTCCTCGGCAGCTACGCGTTGCCGGTGGGTAAACTCAGCTTTAGCGTGGAAAACCTGCTGGATAAGGAATACACCACCGTTTGGGGCCAGCGCGCACCCATTCTCTATAGCCCGACCTACGGCTCATCCGAGCTCTACAGCTATAAAGGCCGCGGCCGTACCTTTGGTCTGAACTACTCCGTACTGTTCTGATCCATGCCCGAGCGCAATCCTGCGCTCAAACATAACGAAAAGGGCCACATCGGCCCTTTTTTACTTCTTAAAAGGATGCTGTGCCAGCCAGTGGTCAGCAATATCCTGGCGTCGACATACCCAAACCCGATCGTATTGCTCGATATAGTCCAGGAATCGCTGCAGCGCGCGAAACTTGCCCGGACGGCCCAATAAACGGCAGTGCATGCCGATCGACAGCATCTTCGGCGACTCCTCGCCTTCGGCATACAGCACGTCGAAGCTGTCTTTCAGATAGGTAAAGAACTGCTCGCCGGTGTTAAACCCCTGTGGCGAGGCAAAGCGCATATCGTTGGCCTCGAGGGTATAGGGTACGATCAGGTGCGGCTTTGTTTCACCATTGGCGCACTGCACCTCGGTCCAAAACGGTAAATCGTCTCCGTAATAGTCGCTGTCGTATTGCAAGCCACCGTGCTCTACCACCAAACGACGGGTATTGGGACTGTCCCGCCCGGTATACCAACCGAGCGGTGCCTGGCCGAACAGATCCCGCAATACCGTCATCGCCTGCTGCATGTGCTGCCGTTCGGTCACTTCATCCATCTGCTGATAGTGGATCCAGCGCCAGCCGTGGCTGACCACATCGTAACCAGCGTTTTTAATCGCTTCGACCACCTGCGGGTTACGCGCCAGCGCCATCGCCACGCCAAACACCGTCAAGGGAAGGCCGCGACGCTGAAACTCATCGTGGATGCGCCAGAACCCGGCGCGTGAACCATATTCGTAAAGGGAATCCATCGACATATGCCGTTCTGGATAGCTGGCCGCGCCGATGATATCGGAAAGAAACTGTTCGGAGCCGGCGTCGCCATGCAGCACGTTGTTTTCAGCCCCTTCCTCATAATTGAGGACAAACTGCACCGCGATGCGAGCCTGACCAGGCCAACGAGCATGCGGCGGACGACCGGCGTAGCCGATCAAATCACGGGGATAATCTTTATTGAACGCGAAATCACTCATCGTTGTTTCCCCTTACCGATCACCCGTTAAAATGACTGAACATGCCGGACAAAGGTTTTGCCCGCGGAAAATCCAGATCGCCGTGCTTGCTGGTGCTCAGACCGAGCGCGCTTAGCGATTCGATCATTTTTACCGCAGCGCTGACGCCGTCGATTACCGGGATCCCCAATTCCAGCGTCAGTTCGCGCGCCAAATCGGCCATGCCGCCGCAGCCAAGCACAATCGCCCCGCTGCCATCCTGTTGCTTAGCCCGGATGCACTGCTCACGCACTTTTTGCTGAGCCCGACCGCTACCGTCCTCCAGCGCCAACACCGGCAGATCAATCGCATGCAGCGCCGCACAGTGCCGCTCAAAACCGTATTGATGCAGTAAATGCCTTGCAATGACCAACGTGCGCGGCAGCGTGGTAACAATTGAAAAACGCGTCGCCACCAGCGTCGCCATGTGCATTGCCGCCTCGGCGATACCGACCACCGGCTTGTCGGCCAGCTCACGCGCGGCCAGCAAACCCGGATCGCCAAAGCAAGCAATGACATGACCGCTCACACCGGCTTCTCGGCCGGCTTTCACCTGCTGCAAAACGCCAATGGCAGCAATGGCTTCGTCAAAATGTCCCTCTATCGATGGCGCCCCTTCCTGCGGGCAGACCGCCAGGATTTCGGTGCCCGGCGCAGCCACCGCACGCGCCGCAGCGGCGATGGTTTCGGTCATTGCCTGGCTGGTGTTCGGATTAATGACCTGAATAATGCAGCGAGTTGTCATAGCGTCTCCCGTGGATCGGCGTCGGCAAAAATATGGGCGAAATCCGGCGTTTCATTCGCGTCGTGGTTAAACCGTAAATTAGCCACAATATCGTCAAAATGGCGGACCATATGATCTGCCAGCGCCGCGCTGTCTTTCCCCCTCAACAACGCCAGCAAATCGCTGTGATCGTGGCAGCGACATCCCTGCTGCCAGGGTGAACCATAAACGGCAATCGCCAGCGACGATCGCAAAGTGAGCTGCGACACCATTTCGGTCAGCACCTGATTACCGGCGATAGCCTGCAGTTGAACGTGAAACGCGGCGGACAGACGGATCGCCGCAGCGCCGTCCTGATCGCGGTGCGCCTGCTGTTCCTGCGCCACGATCTCTTCCATCGCCAGCAGATGATTTTCGTCGCAGTGGGCAAGCACCTGCGGCAGGTTGGTGCATTCCAGCATCTTGCGCGTCTGGAATACCTGGGTTGCCTCGTCCTGCCCGGGCGTAGCGACCTGTGCACCACGTTTGGGCAGTTGGGTCACCAATTGCACTGCGGCAAGGCGCTGCAGTACCCGACGGATCCCGGTTCGGCTTACGCCGAAGGTCTCGGCCAAGGCTTCTTCCGGCAATTTGCTGCCGGGCAGCAACCGATGTTCGACAATGGCTTTCACCAACGAGTTGTAAATATGATCGTCTTTATCTTCAATGAAATAAGTGGCCTGTTGCCCATGCCACGCGGCGTTGGTACCGATCGTCGTGCCGACCATTTTTCTGCTCCCCGTCCCCTTGAATAGTCAAATCGTATACAAGATGAAGATCTTTTGTATACAAAAAAGAAAAGTCTGGCCTGGATCCTGCAAAAGCCCTCTCAGCAACCTTTGCCAAAAAACAGATAACAACATCCGGGTGACGTTCTTGAGAGGAGCACGATTTATGCCAAACCCTAATGAAAACTACAGTCCCAAGCTGTGCAACGACGATCTGGCACCAACGCGTGACCAGAACTGGAGCTGGTACAACATTTTTTCTTTCTGGATGTCCGATGTACACAGCATGGGCGGCTATGTGGTGGCCGCCAGCTTCTTCGCCCTCGGCCTGTCGAGCTGGCAGGTCCTGATTTGCCTGCTGGTGGGGATTTGCATCGTGCAGTTTTGCGCTAACCTGGTGGCCAAGCCCAGCCAGCTCGGCGGCGTGCCCTACGCCGTCTTAAGCCGCCAGGCGTTTGGCGTGTTCGGCGCCAATATTCCGGCGGTGATCCGCGGCATGATCGCCTTCGCCTGGTATGGCATCCAAACCTATCTGGCCTCCAACGCGCTGATGCTCACACTGCTGAAATTCTTCCCGTCGCTGGAACCGATGACCCAGCCGCATTTTCTTGGGCTGTCGCAGCTTGGCTGGGTTTGTTACATCACCATGTGGCTGCTGCAGGCGATGGTGTTTTGGCACGGTATGCAGGCGATTAAGCGTTTTATCGACATCGCCGGGCCGGCGGTTTACGTGGTGATGTTCGCGCTGGCTGGCTGGATTGTATACCGAGTCGGTTTCTCTAATCTCTCCCTTACTCTGGCGAGCAAAAACCTGAGTGCCGGTGAGCAAGGCTGGCTGATGCTGACCGCCACCGCGCTGGTGGTCTCTTATTTCTCCGGCCCGCTGCTTAACTTCGGCGACTTTACCCGCTACGGAAAAAGTTTTGCTGAGGTACAGCGCGGCAATCGCTGGGGTTTACCCTTCAACTACCTGCTGTTTTCGTTGGTAACCGTGGTGATCGTTTCCGGCACCCTGCCGCTTTTCGGGCAACTGATCACCGATCCGATCGAAACCGTCACCCGCCTCGACAGCGATATCGCCGTGGCCCTTGGGTTGCTGACGATGATCGTCGCCACCATCGGCATCAATATCGTGGCCAACTTTGTCTCGCCGGCCTTTGATTTTTCCAACTGTTCGCCGCAGAAGATCAGCTTCCGTACCGGCGGGATGATTGCCGCCGTCGGCTCGTTCCTGTTGACCCCCTGGAACCTGTTCCAGTCACCCGAGCTGATTCACTACACGCTGGACGTATTAGCGGCCTTTATCGGCCCGTTGTTCGGCATTCTGTTGGTGGATTTCTACATTATCAAACGCGGTGAACTGCACGTCGACGACCTGTACAATGCCACGCCAGGCGGCCGTTACTGGTATAAAAACGGCTTCAATCCGAATGCGATTTGGGCACTGGTACCCTCAGTGATTATCGGGTTGGCGATCAGCTTCACGCCGAGTTTGCATCAGGTGGCTAACTTCAGTTGGTTTATCGGGGCAGCGTTGGGTGGGGGCTGTTATCGGATCATTGCTCGCCGGGAGTGGGCAGCCAATCAGGCGGTGACCTTCGCCAAAACGCAATTGAGCAAAGATTAAAAACAACGAAGCCCTGAGTTATTGCTAACTCAGGGCTTCTAAATGTTGGCGGAACGGACGGGGCTCGAACCCGCGACCCCCTGCGTGACAGGCAGGTATTCTAACCAACTGAACTACCGCTCCGCGCCGTTCTTCTCTTGCGAGAGGAACGAGGCGCATATTACGGTTGAGCCACTATGTCGTCAATGCCTTTTTCTTACCAAATGAACCGTTTGCACAGTTTTTCAGCTAACGGAACCCAAAGGTGATAACGCCCGGTTTATTTACGGCGAAAATACCGTTATTCCGCTTCCGTACGCCACAGGCAACTGCCGCCCTTTTTCGCTACCAAATCCAGACGCGCCTCATGGGCCATCACTTCTTCATCGCTGGCGTAGACTACTTTCATTGCCGTTGCCGGACGCACAATGCGCTGAATGTCCTGCGTCGAATTGTTGTTTTGCGTATCCCCTTCCATCTGGAAGGCCATTGACGTCTGACCGCCGGTCATCGCCAGATAGACTTCCGCCAGGATCTCGGCATCGAGCAATGCGCCGTGCAGCGTACGCTTGCTGTTGTCTATCTCATAACGACTGCACAGGGCATCGAGGTTGTTGCGCTTGCCCGGGAACAGGCGACGCGCCATTAACAGGCTGTCGGTGATGGTGCAGAAGGTATCGGTCTTCGGAATGCCCTGCTGCAGCATGCGGAATTCGTGATCCATAAAGCCGATGTCGAACGCCGCATTATGGATAACTAACTCACCGCCGCGGATAAAGTCGATAAACTCATCGGCAATTTGGTCGAACGTCGGTTTATCCGCCAGGAACTCGTCGCTGATGCCGTGAACCCCATAGGCCTCCGGATCCACCAGCCGATCCGGCTTGATGTAGACGTGGTAGTGGCGACCGGTCGGGCGACGGTTAATGACCTCGACCGCACCAATTTCAATGATGCGATGGCCTTCGTAATGCACCCCGAGCTTGTTCATACCGGTGGTTTCGGTATCGAGGACAATCTGTCTGGTGGTTGTAGTGATCATATTGCAGTGCTCACAGCGTTCGTTTATGTCAGACTTGGCTTTTATAAAACTGATAGGAAGAGTCTACCAGAGATGCTTAAACAGGTAGAAATTTTCACCGACGGCTCCTGCCTTGGCAACCCGGGTCCCGGTGGTTACGGCGCCATACTGCGCTATAAGCAGACGGAAAAAACCTTTAGCGCGGGCTTCCGCCTGACCACCAACAATCGCATGGAGATGATGGCGGCGATTGTCGCATTGGAAGCGCTGACCACGCCTTGCGAAGTGATCCTCAGCACCGACAGCCAATATGTACGCCAGGGCATTACCAGTTGGATCCATAACTGGAAAAAGCGTGGCTGGAAGACTGCCGACAAAAAGCCGGTCAAGAATGTCGATCTTTGGCAGCGTCTGGACCTGGCCATTCAGCGCCACACCGTCAAATGGGAATGGGTCAAGGGCCACGCCGGCCATCCGGAAAACGAACGCTGCGACGTACTGGCACGCGAGGCGGCCGGCAATCCAACGCAGGAAGACGTGGGTTACAAACCGGAAAACTAAGGCTGCTTGCGATAACTCTTGGTCGCGCCGACGGCGCGGCTGAGAGAAGGCTTTCGCGCCCCGAACTTCATCGGCGTTGGCGTCAACGGCAAAGTGCGCTTACGCGCCACAATCACGCTCATACACCCCAGCGCCGGTAAATGGGTGCACAAAAACTTCCCGCCCTTACGCTGCCACGGCAGCACGTGAAAACGCGACTGATGCAACACCTCATAATTCAACAGGCTCAGCCAGTCCAGCAGGCGCATTTGAGTAAACATCCGGCTGACGTAAGGCTGGCGGCGACGTAACCCTGGCACCAGTTTCCCCAACCCCAACAGACTGAACGGGTTGAAGCTGCTGATCACCAGCCAGCCGTCGTCGATCAACACGCGATCGACTTCACGCAGCATGCGGTGCGGATCGTCAGCATAGGATAGCGTGTGTGCCAGCAAACAGGCATCTACCGACTTGGCGGCGAAGGGCAATTGGTAAGCATCTGCGACTACCTGCAGGTTATCGCCTTCCAGGCTGACGTTGACCTGGTGGGAAATGGCGCATTTATCCGTTGCCAGACTGGCGCTGAGATTACCGATTTTAAGCAGGTGGAAACCAAACAGCTTCGGCCACCAGGGTTGCAACTGCCGCTCTAGCGCCTCACGATAGTATTCCCCCCACGGCAACTCGGCCCAAGACTGTGGGCTGGCGAGCTTTTGTAGAGTATGGGCTGGTTTCATGATTTATTATCTTCTTTCAAGCCGTTGCCAACGAGAGGTCCAAGATGAATCTTATCAGTATTCCCGCCTTCCAGGACAATTACATTTGGTTGTTAGATAACCAGCAGGGGCACGGCATCATTGTCGATCCCGGTGAGGCACAGCCGGTACTTGATGCGCTGGAACGCCTGAATTTGACGCCTGACGCGATTCTGTTGACCCACCATCATCACGATCACGTCGGTGGCGTAGCGCAAATTGTGGCACGCTATCCTGGGCTGAAGGTCTATGGGCCACAGGAAACTGCCGACAAAGGCGCTAACCACATCGTTCATGACGGAGAAACCCTCGAGATCGATGGCCGAAAATTCGCCGTAATCGCGGTTCCCGGACATACCTTGGGTCATATTGCATTCTATAGCGCCCCTTATCTTTTCTGCGGAGACACTATTTTTTCTGCCGGCTGCGGCAGGTTGTTTGAAGGGACCGCAGAACAAATGTACGACTCATTTCAACAACTCGCGCAACTTCCCGATAACACCTTAATTTGTTGCGCGCATGAATATACACTTTCAAATCTTAAGTTTGCGCGGGCTATTTTGCCGGAAGATCGAGGAATTGAAACATATCAGCAACAAGTTGAAGCGTTACGGGCAAAAGGCCTGCCTAGCGTCCCCACTCAGCTACAATTAGAGCGTAAAATTAACCTATTTTTACGCTGTCATGACACTGATTTACAAAGAAAATTAGGCTTTCACTCGCCACCACAGCACCTTCATTCGGTTTTTTCCGAATTACGCCTGCGAAAAGACAACTTCTGAGCTTTTAGTTGTGTTATTTGACGAAGCAAAGTATGATTGCTCGTCTTTTAAGCAACTACATTGACACACACATGAAGGCTAAAGCGATATTTCTCGCCTCAGTCTTGCTAGTGGGGTGCCAGTCGTCCAGGCAGGACGCACCGGCCCCAGAACAGCATGCACAGAGTTTGTCTTCGGCAGGTCAAGAGAGTGAAGCAGGAGAGTACACAGCGAATGGTCGAGCGAGCTCGGCGCGGTGGCTAGATAACAATAGTGGTGCCGCGCAACAGAACCTGTGGAACTTCATTAGCGACGAGCTGAAGATGGAGGTTCCGGAAAATTCCCGGATCCGTGATCAAAAAAGAAAGTACCTAAAAAGTAAGAGCTATCTCCACGATGTAACATTACGGGCAGAGCCGTACATGTACTGGATAGTCGGGCAGATTAAGAAACGCAATATGCCGATGGAACTGGTACTGCTACCCATAGTGGAGAGCGCTTTTGACCCACACGCCACGTCAAGTGCCAACGCCGCAGGGCTATGGCAAATCGTGCCGCAAACGGGTCGCAATTATGGTTTGAAAAACAACCAGTGGTATGACGGGCGACGCGATGTCGTCGCCTCGACGACTGCTGCGCTTGATATGATGCAGTATTTGAACCGCATGTTTAACGGTGACTGGTTACTGACCGTTGCCGCTTATAACAGTGGTGAAGGCCGTGTCATGCAAGCGGTTAAGGCGAATAAACGCCAGGGTAAGCCAACCAATTTCTGGGCATTGTCGCTTCCGCGTGAAACGTCAATTTATGTTCCGAAAATGCTGGCGCTGAGCGACATCATTAAAAACAGCAAGAAGTACGGTATCAATCTTCCGAAGACTGATAATACCCGTGCACTGGCGCGTATCGATGTTGGGCAGCAAATACAGTTAACTCAGGCGGCTGAGATGGCTGGGCTTTCAATCACCAAGATGAAAGCTTATAACCCAGGCTACAAAAAAGGCGTTACGGCACCCAACGGGCCCCATTACATTATGGTTCCCAAGGGTCATGCCGATCAGCTGAAAGACTCGTTGGCCGATGGCCAGATCGCAGTGACTCAGCCAACCACTCAGTTGGCGAAGAACAGCGGTTTGACAGGCGGTAGCTCGTATAAGGTTCGCTCCGGCGACACGGTATCGGGCATTGCCAAGCGGTTGAATATTAAATCCAGCGATTTGCAGAGTTGGAACAACTTACGTGCCAAGAGCACCTTAAAAGTTGGGCAAACCCTGCAAGTGGCCAGCAACACCGGCAGTAACAGCAGTATCACCTATCAGGTTCGCAAAGGTGATTCGCTGGCCAGTATTGCACGTCGTCACGGCGTCGATATTAACGACGTGATGCGTTGGAACTCAACGCTAGCCAAGGCTAACAATCTGCAACCGGGTCTGAAATTGACCCTGTTTGTCAGTGATAAGTCGTCGCCGGATACCTAAATTTTCGGCACAAAAAAAGCACCCTTCGGGGTGCTTTTTTATTGTCTGAATACGGACGATAATCACCAGTGCGGTTTGTCAGCCTCGGGATGAAACTCCACCAGCAGCGGATTATGGTCTGACGCGCTGGTCACCAGCACCGAAGCCTCCGCCACGCCCATATTGCGATAAAACACAAAGTCCAGCGGGCGGCCAAACGCCTTACGACGATGATCGTCCGTGAAGTTCACCTCACGCAGTGCCATATCGCTGGCGAACTGATACAGCGCATTGATTCGTTTGCGGCTCCAGGCATTAAAATCCCCGGCCATAATCACCGGCCCGTGGTGGTTGGCAATCTGCTCACCAATCGGCCCCAGTTGCTTACTGTAGACGTCCACGCCCAGGCTGAAGTTCACCGCATGAATATTTACGACCATCAAAAGCTGTCCGTTAAACAACGGGTAGACGGTGATTAACGCCGATTTGGCCAGCCGCAGCAGTGGTTCGCGTTCGCGTAATGGGCAGCAATACACTGGATGCGCTGCCGCCAAAGTCATCACGCCCGAAGGGTGTTGCGGCAATACAAAAGCCGGCACCTGATCGGCAGCCAGATAGTTTGACGTGGCAAAGCTCACCAGTTCAGGCGTGGTTTGCGCCTCCTGCAGCAGGACCAGTTGCGCATCCTTGCCATAGCTTTTCAACACCGAGAGCCAGTCTGCCCGTTGCTGTTTAAAGATGTTCCACACCATCACTCGCAACGCGCCGGACGTAGGCAATGCAGCCCCGGGCGGCAGCGGTTGATTAATAGCGCCAGGGAAAATTCGCTCAACTGGCTGACCTGCAACATACCTCATTGCATAAGTTCGTTTCGGCACGCTATTCGCCTATTTCCCATTAGGATGAAACTGACGGTGACATTCCCGCCAACATTGAATCGATTATACGCCTGCCCTCACCTGACGGCATGGCTTTTACGGGGTATATCCTTTCCAGTTATAGGGGCGTGAGGTAGGGATTTCAATCTTCTGACAGTATATGTGTGTAAAGGTTAGCGGTGATCGATGATAAATGCGAAAAGGCCCGCATTTTGCGGGCCAAAGAAGGGGAAAGTGTGGCTATCAAGCCAATTGCTGCCGGTACTTCTTATCCAGACGCCCGCTAACCCCCACCAGCAGCAGAGCCACCAGCACGATCAGCGCACCAATCCACGGCGTTTGCGCCAGGCCCAGCGTGGATACGGTCTGACCGCCGATGACCGATCCCAGAGCAATGCCCACGTTGAAAGCTGCGATGTTCAGACCGGAAGCGACATCTACCGCATTCGGCGTGTACTGTTCGGCTTTCTGCACCACGTAAACCTGCAGCCCCGGTACGTTACCGAAGGCGAATACGCCCATCACCACCACCGTCATCAGCGCTGCGATGCTATGGCTGGCTGTGAACTGGAACACCAGCAGCAAAACGGCCAGCGCGGCAAAGATAAAGCTGAGGGCACGGACGGCACCATGGCGGTCGGCCAATTTTCCGCCCCAAATGTTGCCAATCGCTACCGCAATGCCGTAGGCCAGCAGGATCCAACTGACCGCGGGGGCGGAGAACCCCGCCAGTTCCTGCATCATTGGCGCCAGGAAGGTGAAGGTGGTGAATACGCCACCGTAACCCAGCGCGGTGATGGCGTAAATCAGCAGCAGGCGTGGATGAGTCAGCACTTTAAACTGCTCGCCAATGCTGGCGCTGGCCTGATTTTTAATGTTGTTGGGTACCAGGATGACGCTGGCCACCGTGGCAATCACGCCAATAAGCGACACCGCCAGGAAGGTTTCACGCCAGCCAAAATGCTGGCCGATAAAGGTCCCCAAGGGTACCCCTGTCACCAACGCCACGGTCAGGCCGCCGAACATAATGGCGATCGCCGAGGCGGCTTTCTCTTTCGCAACCAGACTGGTGGCGATAGTAGAGCCGATGGAGAAGAATACCCCGTGGGCCAGACCGGTCAACAAGCGGGCCACAACCAACGACTCGTAGCTCGGCGACTGCCAGGCCAGCAGGTTGCCGAGGGTAAACAGCACCATCAGGCTGATCAGCAGCAGCTTGCGCGGTACGCGGCCGGTTAAAGCAGTCAGTACCGGCGCACCAATCGCCACGCCGATAGCATAAATGGTAACCAGCAGCCCGGCGGACGGTACTGTCACCCCCAGTTGTTCCGCGATAGTCGGGATTAGCCCGACTATCACAAACTCGGTGGTGCCGATAGCAAAGGCACTGATGGTCAATGCAAGTAATGCGAGAGGCATCTTTTTTACTCCAAATAGCGTTCAGGTTGATGGCGGCTATTATCGGCCTGTGCTTAAATGATAAAAATGCTCAAAATATCAAATGAATTTTGCCAATGGAGCAACAGTGAAAGCGAATTCCGATGAATTGATTACTTTCGTGACCGTGGTGGAAAGCGGCAGTTTCAGCCGTGCGGCCGAACGGCTGGATCAGGCCAATTCGGTGGTTAGCCGCACCGTCAAAAAGCTGGAAACCAAGCTCGGAGTCACGCTGCTCAACCGCACGACGCGTCAGATCAGCCTGACGCAGGAGGGGGAAAACTATTTCCGCCAGGTGCAGAAGGTACTGAGTGATATGGCCGCGGCGGAGAATGCGCTGATGGAAAGCCGTCAGCGTCCACAGGGGCTGTTGCGCGTCGATGCTGCCACGCCAGTCGTGCTGCACGTATTAACGCCGCTAGTGGCGGAATTTAGGGGCCTGTATCCGGAAATGTCGCTGTCACTGGTGTCGTCAGAGAACTTTATTAACCTGATTGAGCGTAAGGTGGATATTGCCATCCGCGTCGGTGAGTTGACCGACTCCAGCCTGAAGGCACGCAAACTGATGACCAGCTATCGACGCGTGCTGGCCTCCCCTGCCTATTTGGCACAATATGGCATGCCACAAAAGGTAGAAGACCTGGCGCAACACTGCTGCATCGGTTTTAACGATCTGCCCAGTTTGAATCGTTGGCCACTGGCCTGCGCCGACGGTCGGCAGTTGGAAATCACCCCAGGCCTGACCACCAACAGTGGTGAAACTCAGCGTCACCTGTGCCTGCATGGCAACGGTATTGCCTGCCTGTCCGATTTTATGATTAGCGCAGACATCGAGCGCGGCGATCTGGTGCCGATCTTGGTGGAGGAGACGCTGCCGGTCGCCATGCCAATCAATGCGGTGTATTACAGCGACAGTGCCGTCAGCAACCGCCTGCGCAGCTTTATCGATTTTCTCAGCAAACATCTGGGGCAATAAAAAAGGCGCCCGTCTGGGCGCCTCTGATGTAAAGGTACGGAAAATTAATCCCAGTTCGGTGCCAGGCCTTCCGGGCTGACCAAACGGCCATTGCTTTCCAGCTTGGCAATTTCTGCCATTTCCTCACTGCTTAACGTCAACTGCTGCGCCAACAGGTTGCTCGCCAGGTTTTCACGTTTGGTCGATGATGGGATCACCGCGTAACCCAGCTGCAGCGCCCAGGCCAGAATAACCTGTGCCGGAGTGGCATTGCGGCGTGCCGCAATCGCCTTGATGGTCTCATCCTTCAGCGCCTGACCATAGGCCAGCGTCATGTAGGAAGTGATGGCAATGCCGTGCTGCTGGGCAAACTCCACCACTTTGCGGTTTTGCAGGTAGGGCGAGAGCTCAATCTGGTTTGTGGCGATCTGCTCTGCCCCAACGGCGTCAATCGCTTGCTGCATCAGATCCAGAGTGAAGTTGGAAACGCCAATTTGGCGCGTCAGGCCTAATTTTTTCGCCTCCGCCAGTTCGGCCATAAACTCGGCAACAGGAACTTCGTCGTTCGGCGAAGGCCAGTGAATCAGGGTCAGATCAACATAGCCGGTTTGCAACTTGCTCAGGCTCTCTTGCAGGCTCGGGATCAGCTTGCCTTTCGCCAAATTGGCGATCCAGATCTTGGTGGTGATAAACAGCTCTTCACGCGGTACGCCGCTGGCGGCAATCGCCTGCCCCACCGCCGCTTCGTTTTCATAGATTTGCGCCGTATCGATCGCGCGGTATCCCAGCTCGAGTGCCGTAGTGACCGAGTCGATCACCACCTGATCCTGGAGACGGAAGGTGCCTAAACCAAATGCAGGGATGCTCATAATTTTATTCTCTCATTAGGATGTTGAAGCGATATGGGAGGATTATGGCAACTGTTTTGTTGATCAAAAACGCCCTATTGTGCATAAGACTTTTGATTAGATAGCAACAATTGCCGGAGGAAAACCTCCGGCAGTGCAAGATTACGCCCAGCGGCGCAGGATCAGTGAAGTATTGATGCCGCCGAAAGCGAAGTTATTCGACTGCACAAACTCGGTATCAATCTGACGATAGCCGCCCATGATATAGTCTAGGTCGCCACAGGCGCTGTCCGGTTCGCTGAGGTTGATGGTAGGGGCGAAGCTGCCTTCGCGCATCATCTCCAACGTCATCCAGGCTTCCAACGCACCACAGGCGCCCAACGTATGGCCAAAATAACTTTTCAGCGAGGAGATCGGCGTTCGATTGCCGAAAATCGCCGCCGTTGCCTGACTTTCCGCGATATCGCCACGATCGGTCGCCGTGCCGTGGGCACTGATATAGCCGATATCACCGGTTGCCAACCCGGAAGCCCTCAGCGCCTGCTGCATGCAAATCTGCATGGTTTCCTGCTGCGGCTGAGTGATATGTGCCGCATCACAGTTGGTGGCAAAGCTGATAACCTCGCCGTAAATGGTCGCACCACGCGCCTGTGCATGTTCCAGTGACTCCAGGATCAGCGTTCCTGCCCCTTCGCCAATCACTAATCCATCTCGCTGACGGTCAAACGGCCGTGGCGAAAACTCGGGGCGATCGTTCTGCTGGCTGGTTGCAAACAGCGTATCGAACACCGCCGCTTCCGAAGGGCACAGCTCTTCGGCCCCGCCGGCCACCATCACCGTCTGATAACCGTGGCGGATACTCTCATAGGCATAACCAATCGCCTGACTGCCGGAGGTGCAGGCACTGGATGTCGGGATCACCCGGCCTCGCAGGCCGAAGAACAGGCCAGTGTTTACCGCCGCGGTATGAGGCATCATCTGCACATAGGTGGTGCCGGTAATATTGCCGGTGTGCTTCTCGGTGAGCATGGTGGCGAATTCACTGACCGGCTTGGTGCTGCCGGTCGAAGAACCGTAGGCGATACCGGTCTCACCGTTAGTCAGCACCTTCTCGCCCAGCAACCCGGCCTGTTCGAGCGCCAGTTCCGTCGCTCGAGTCGCCAACAGCGAAACACGGCCCATGGAACGAATACGCTTGCGCGTATAGTGATCAGGCAGTACGAAATTCTCGATAGGGGCACCGAGGTGGGTGTTCAACCCCTGATATTCTTCCCATTGCGTCATGTAACGCACCGCATTCTTGCCCTGCTTCAACCGGCTGGATACCTCTGCCCAGCTATTGCCGAACGCCGTAACGCCCGCCATGCCGGTGACGACCACTCGTTGCGTCATACCATTCCTCCATTAATGGAAATGACCTGCCGCGTTACATAGCCGGCGATATCCGACATCAGGTAGCTGGCCAACCCCGCCACCTCTTCCGCCGATCCCATACGCTTAAGCGGGATTGCCCGCATCGCTTCATCCAGCGCCGCCGGCTCGATGTCGATCATGCCAGTGTCAATCAAACCCGGGGCGATGCAGTTAACGGTAATTTTGCGTTTCGCCAGTTCGATAGCCAACGCCTTACAGGCACCGATCACACCTGCCTTGGCCGCACTGTAGTTTACCTGTCCACGGTTGCCCATGACGCCCGACACCGACGACAGCGCGATGATCCGCCCGCCCTTGCGCAGGCCAATCATTGGCATGACACAGGGGTGAAGCACGTTGTAGAAGCTGTCGAGATTGGTATGGATCACCCCATCCCAATCCTCCTCGCTTAACGCCGGGAAAGCGCCGTCGCGGGTGATCCCTGCATTATTCACCACGCCGTAGTAGGCGCCGTGGGTTTCAATATCCTGCTCCAACACCTCACGGCACTGCATGCGGTTGCTGATATCAAACTGCATCAATCGCCCTTGCCCGCCGGCACTGACAATTTGCTGCAAGGTGTGTTCTGCCCCGGTCTTATCGCTGTGGTAGTGGACTACAATCAAAAAGCCATCCGCAGCCAGGCGGCAGGCTATGGCCTGACCGATCCCTTTACTGGCGCCGGTGACTAAAACGGAACGCATCATGCGTCTCCCCTTAAGGTCGTCAATTGAATAATTTCTTGTTGATCAGGTTGATAGGTGTTCAACCTGCCCTGTGCGATCGGCACATTATCGATACTGATTTCACACTCAAAACTGGCTAATTTCTCGTCTTTCAACAACTGCTGCACGCTAACCACCAGCTCGCTGCCGGCAGGAAAAGCGGACAATTCGCAGTGAATGGCCCGCCCGCCGAGCAGCATACCCAACTGCGGCGGCTTGGCACTCTGGCGACCGTGCCAGCCACTCCAAACCCCAATCGCCTGCGCCATCAGCTCAATGCCGTACCAACCAGGAAGTGCCCCCTGCTCGTCGAGAAACGGCGCCAGCACGCTATTCGCACTGACGTTGACCGCGCAGCGTGCATGCTCTTCACCCACTTCCAGCACCCGTTCCAGCAGCACCATCGGTGAGGCATGAGGTAAGTAATATTCTGCAGTCCGGAAAGCGTTCATGGAGCATCTCCCAATAACAGGCAGGCATTGTTGCCGCCGAAGGCAAATGAATTGGAGAGGATAGCGCGCGCTCCCAACGTCTGGGGCTCACACACCAGACCGATCGGCGCCAGTTCGGCATCGCGGGGAACTGTACTGAAATCTTGCTGCGGCAGCGGCAATGACTGGGTCAACAACAGCCAGCTCAGCGCTGCCTCCACCGCTCCAGCCGCCCCCAGCGTATGGCCGGTAAGATGCTTGGTTGAACTGCACGGCGTTTGTTCGCCAAACAGGCGATTTACCACCAGGGCTTCAACCTGATCGTTAAGCCGCGTGGCCGTGCCGTGCAAATTAATATAACCAACTTGGTCGGTACTCAAACCGGCCTGCTGCAATGCCATGGTCATTGCACGCTCGGCGCCTTCACCGGCTGGATGCGGTGCCGACATGTGCCAGGCATCCGAAGATTCGCCAACGCCCAACAACGCCACCGGCGCAGGTTCCCGCGTCAACAGCATTAACGCCGCCGCCTCACCGATATTAATCCCGCTGCGTCCTGTTGCAAAAGGCGTGCAGCGCTCCGCGGACAGTGACTCCAGGCTGTGGAAACCGTTAATCGGCATTTGGCACAGGCTGTCTGCCCCGCCTACAATCGCCGCGTCCACTAACCCGGCTGCAATCAGACGTTTACCGCTGATGATGGCCCGCGCGCTTGAGGAACAGGCCGTCGACAGGGTATAGGCCGGACCACGGGTCGAGAGAAAAGCGCTGAGAAACTGGCTCGGATCGCCCAGCTCCTGCTGGTGATAATGGTAACCCGGTGGCCATTGCCCCGCTTGATACTGGTGAAGCGCCAGTTCGCCTTCGTGAATGCCGGAAGTGCTGGTGCCCATAATCACCGCGACACGATCGGCGCCGTAACGGGCAATGGCCTCGCGTACCGGCGTCTCGATCTGCGCCAAAGCGGCCAACAGCAGGCGATTATTGCGAGAATTATGCCGCTTGAGCGACTCGGGGATCACCGGTAAATCCCCCTGTACGTTGCCAAACCAGGATGGCGCGCCGCCCGTCAGCCACTGCGTCTGCTGCTGCATGCCGGGCGAAATACCGCGCGCCAGGTTTTGCGCGATCTGCGGCAGATCGTTGCCCAGCGCATTCACCATCCCTACGGCGGAGAAATAGATCATTATTCGTTCCCCAGCGTTTGAATGATGATGCGGTAATGGAAAGCGGATTGCGCGATCGACACCGGTTCTCGCCTTCCGTCCATCTGCTGGTAACGGATTTCATTGATCACCGCCCCATGCTCGTCATACAAGCGACGTACCAGCGCCTGGTCTTCCAGTCGCCACCCTGCTGGCAGCAAGGGTTGCCAGTCCTTCACCGGCCAGTAGCTCAACATGATATCCGCCAGCACCTGGCTGGCTGGCGGCAGTTCCCCCACCTTGATCAATTGTTCGGTGTGGATCCCCTGACGATCGTAGGTCAGGTTAAACAGACGGATACCGAGCGGCGACATGCCCACCAGTTGCAAACGCTGGCCGTCGGCATTGAGTAGCACCAGCATCGAGTGCTGTTGCCCTTTGACTTCGGCGGTCAGCAACTGTTGCTGATTAATCGGCTGAGCCCGCGCAGGAGGTGGTAAGGTCACCTGCGTACCGGGTTTTAGCCACGCCTGCGGCAGCGTCGGATCCTGCGAACCAGCGCAGCCGGCCAGCACGACAATCCACATTAACAGCACCATTCGTAAGCCGCGCATCAGGCTTTCCCTCTTTTTCTTTTCGATACTAACGTCAGCGGTGCCAATAAAAATGCCACGGCAATTCCGCTGCTCAATACGATACCAAAACTACTGATGGCCTGAGTGTGGCTCAGTACCAGCATGCCGAACGTCAGTTGGGTGGTGAATACCGCCATAAAAATGGCGAACATCGAGGTGGTCGGCGTGCCCCGGGGATTGGTAAAGAACAACGTATAGTTGATGCCGATCCCCAAAACCAGCACCAGCGCCAACAGTGAAAACAGATTTAGCGTATGGCCACTCAGTGCCAATACCGCAATACCGCTACCCAGTGACAATAGCGTCGGCACCATGCAGCGCAAGCCATGACGCAGACCAAAACGCCACAGGTAAATCAGCGCAATCGCTGCAACTGACAATGCCAACAGATAAGAAAGATACAGGCGATATTGACCAAACAGGTCACTGAACTCGGTTTTCCTATCGATCCAACCGGTGCCGGGAACCTGCTCCGCCAGTGTCTTCATCATCGCACTGTTCTTCACGCCGTTAACGGGCACTAGCGCCGCACTGCGCCCATCGGGCAACGTCAGCCACAGCAGACGCCAACCCTCGCTAACCACGCTGCCCAGCCACTGCTGCGGGCTCACCCATTCAGGCGTTAAATCTGGTGTACTCAGTACCAACTCTGCCTGCTGCAGGTTGTTCATCACCTGCGGCGCCACGCGCTGCAATAAAGCGATGTTTTCTTGCTGGCGTTGGAGAGAAGGCAGAGGCAACAGACGATAATCCGCCAGCACGCCTTGCCGTTTGGCCTCAGCCAGTTTGGGTTGCAACAACTCGATACGTTGCAACAGCTGCTCGGCATTGGCGCCGTAGACCACCAGCCACTTCTGATCGTTATGTTGGCCCGTCAGTACGGCGATACGCTGCTCCTGCTGCTGTAACGCCACAGGTAATGCCTGCAGTTGGCCAATGTCGTCATCTACCTTCAACTGGCTGAACCCCGCGACCACCAGCAACAGCACCGCGCCGGGCAACCCATAACGCAACAGCGGCCGATGGCGCCAGGCATGCAGCCAATTCAGGATCAGCGTTAACCCCGGCGCTGGGCGTACCGGCAACCGTCGCGACAATTGCGGGTACCAACAAATAACGGTAATGCAGGCGGCGCTCAATCCGGCAGCGGCAAATACCGCCAACTGCTGCAAACCGGGGAACGGCGCAATCAACAGCGCCAGGTAGGCCACTACGGTGGTCAGCAACGCCATCGACAATGCCGGCAACAGCTTTTGCAAACTGGCTAATGGCGTCGACTGCCGACCATGCACCATTCGCTCGGTCAGGAAATAGAGCGTGTAGTCAGCCGAAATGCCGACGATGCTGATGCTCAGCACCAGCGTCATCAAATGTATTTCGCCAAAGGCCAGCAGCGTAGCGACGGTGCCGGCCAGAGCGCCAATACCCACCGACAGCGCGCACAACAACAGCGGCAAAGGTGAGCGGAACATAAACAACACCAATAAAAACACGCCCGCCACCGACGCCAGGCCAATCGTGGAAATATCCTTTTCGGCCTGTTGGCTGGCGTAGTTGCTGTAAAACAACGTGCCGCGGCTGAGCACTTCGGTTCCCGGCCAGCGCTGCTGCAGCTGTTGCTGCAACGCTGTCAGTTTATCTACCGTTAGCCGGGCACTGCTGATGTCATAAGATGATGCGCTAAGCTCGGCGTGCAACAAATACCAACTGCGCCCCTGTACATCACGCGCCACCAGCCACCCCTTGGACAGGCTCAGCAAGCCGCCGTTCTGTTGCTGCGCCAACTGTGAGGCACGTACCAGCATCAACGGATCGTTCGCCAGCTCTTTGCCGCTGACGCCGGCGAAAGCAGAATAGAGTTGGCCGAGGATCCACTGGCTCTGCGCGTCTGCCCCCTGCTGCAAACGTTGCCGAGTGGCATCATCCAGCAGCACATTGCGATGCTGGTAGAAAAAACGCCCCCACTGCTGCTGACGTTGTGCATCCATAGGCCCGCCAACCCGCTGCAGCTCGGGCATCTGACGTAGCTGCTGCCACCACCAATCCACTGCGGCGTTATCCGCCCCTGGCGGCGGGCTGACTAGCCACATCAGTTGACGATCCAGGCGGCGGCTGAAGCCGTCGGCCAATTCATCCGGCACGCCAACCAGTTGCTGTTTCGGCAATAACGCCAGGACGCTGCTGTTGATTTGACTGCGCGGCAACAGCCAGCACAAGGCCGCAATCAGCAGCAGGCAAATCGCCAGCCAGCCAAATGCCAGCCGCCGATGCAGTTCAGGACGCAAAACGCTGTTGCTCCTCGTCAGTCAGCGCCTGCGGCACCGTACGTTGATTAAAGAAGCGAATATGGGTGGCGTCACTTTGCATATCATCGATATCAATAGTTTCCAGGTACTGTTCGCCGTTGAGGGTGATGCGCTTGAACAGTTTGTCGAGCGGTGTGGTTTTCGGCGTCAGCACCAGCCGCCAGTGGTTATGCCCCAAATCGGTGAACTGCAGAGCAAAGTTTTGTTCCAGCGCCTGGCTGTCGGCATGAAACAGCGCAGTCAGCAGGTGATTGAACTGGAACATCTGCGGGTTGTTGTCCGCCGTTATCACCTGCGGCGGCTGGCCCGCCAGGGTTTGCACCATGCGTTTATCATCCAGCAGCAGGGTCAGCGGGAAAGGCTTCTGTTGCGCCCACCACAATCCTTTCTGCTGGGAAATCAACAGCTCACCGCTGGACTTTAACGGTTTTGCCATGCCGCTGATACTGCGCTGCTGCTCAAATTCGGCGCGCAGCACCGGCTGTTGGCTAAACCGCTGCTGCAGCTCCGGCAGCGTTACCGCCTGCACGCCCAGACTGAAGAAAGTCACAACAGCCAGCATCCAAAACTTCATTGTGCCCCCTCGATGTTATCCAACAGTACTTGCGGGGAGACAAAGCACATTTCTTTGCTGTCGGCGTCCACCGCGACCTGAATAGTATGGCCGCGGGTGGTGGTTATTCCGCTCTCTGCATCCAGAATGCGGTAGCCGATGCGCAGGCGGTTTTCATACTCTTCCAGCTCTGCACAGACGATGATGCGCTGCTCAAACAGGACAGGCGCAATATATTTCACCCGCGTATCTACGATCGGCCAGACATAGCCCGACGCCTGCATCTGCCGGTATCCGTAATTGAACTGTTTGAGCAAGGCTTCGCGGGCGATCTCGAAATAACGGAAGTAGTTCCCGTGCCACACCACGCCCATGGCATCGGTATCATGGAAAGGGATGGTGATTTCAACCCTGACGGAGAATCGCGGATTGTCTTTAAGCTTCATGTCTCAGGCCCCTGTTGCGTTGGCGACGGTGCCGCCAACTGCCAGAAATCGAAAAAATTAAACCAGTCGAGCGGCGCCAGCAGGCAATAATGCTCCAGCCGGGCGGCATAGCGGTCCACCGCATCCTGCAACGCCTGTTGGCGCTGCTGCCGGGGTAATGACAGCGGATCGGCAAACGGTTCGAAATAAACGTTCAGACGCCCCTGCTGTTTGAGACCGAACATCAGGTATACCGGACAACGCAGCGCAGCGGCCAGAACAAAAGGCCCCTGAGGGAAAGGTGCCGATTGACCGAGAAAGCGGCTCCACACCACCCTCGGTTGCTCACCGCGCTGATGTTTTCCGGCCGAGGTGCGATCGCCAACGATAGCCACCCACTCGCCAGCGTCGAGTTTGTCCTGCAGACGCATGGCGGTTTCAGGCCCCAATGAAGTCACCGGTATCAGGTTAAGGTTGGCACGAGGGTTGACCTCTTTCATCACCTGATTGAAGCGCTCGGCATGCTCGGTAAACACCAGAGCATTCACCTTGACGCCAGAATTCAACTCACCCAACGCGCGGCAAGACTCGATATCCCCCAAGTGCGAGGCCAGGATCAGCGTACCTCTGCCGGAAGCGATCTGCCGTTCACAGGCTGCGGGATCTACCAGCCGAACGTCACGAAGTTCACCACGCCAGCTCGCCAGCTTGTCGAGCATCGCATCGCCAAAACGCATAAAGTGCCGAAAGCTGTTGAGCGGCGTGGGTAATGGTTGCTGTCGATTGTGGGCAAACTGCTGCAGACGTTGCAGATAATCACGCGAAGCTTCACGTTGGGCACGCCCGGTCAGCCAAAAGTAGCCGATCACCGGGTACAGCAGCCATTGAAATGCCCGGCGGCCAAACATCCGGTAGACCTGCAGCATAAGTCGGATCCCCCACAGGCCATGACGCTCCTGAGTTGCTGACCAATGCTGCGCTTTCTTCGCCCGTTGGCGTTGACGCAGTAAACGCGGAATCCGCGGCAACATGCCGAAAAACAACCGGGTGTGCATCCAGGAAATACGCAAGTTATCGCGCAGCGCATCGAAATGCGAAACGCCATCGACCGGGTAAGTAACCCGCGTCGGCAAGAAACGGCTTTGCACCCCCTGCCAATACAGCCGGACCATCACTTCGGTATCGAAATCCATGCGTTTGCCAAGCGGTTGGCGCGCCGTCAACGCCAGCGTCGGCGCTACCGGGTAAACGCGGAAACCGCACATGCTGTCCTTTAATGACAGCGACAGGGTTTCGATCCACACCCAGACGTGGGTGACGTAACGCCCATACAGGCGCGCTTTGGGTACCGAGCTGTCATAGACTGGCCGGCCGGAAATCAGACAGTCCGGATGAGCGCGCGCTTCGGCAATCATGGCCGGTATATCACTCAGTTGATGCTGACCGTCGGCATCCACCTGCAAAGCATGGCTGTAGCCCTGTCGCTGAGCCAATTGCAGACCGGCGATGACCGCTGCGCCCTTCCCCTGGTTTTTTTCCAACCGCAACAGGCTAACCCAGGGCAGTTCGGCGGCCAGCCGCTGTAGCGTTTCGGCGGTGGCAGCAGCGCTGCCGTCGTCCACCACCAGGCAAGGCAGGCCATAATCCGCCAACGATGTCAGTACCGCGGCCATCATCTGCCCGTGATTAAAACAAGGGATAAGAAGACAGGGGGAAAAAGGGGCGCTTACTGACATAACGAGATCTTGCCGCTGCTGGCGATCGCCTCACCGACGCGATAGCTGAACAACAGCTTGTGCCGTTCCGGTTGCCATTCGAGTTGCAGCAACACCCTCTGCCCCGGCAGTAACGGTTGTTGAAACTTGACCACCTCGATCCCTTTGAATCCGGCCTCGATAGCCAGCAGCTGACGGGCATACTGCATGACCCAGTTCAGTTGCGTGACCCCCGGCAGGATCGGATGCTGCGGAAAGTGGCCGCGAAACCAAAACAGTTCAGCGGGCAAATGCAGCTGCAGGCTGGCATGGGTGGCATCGCTCACCTGCTGTTGCAGCACCTCAGGTTGCATCATAAGAACAGCTCCTGTAGCTCAGCATAGGCGCGCTTGCCCTGCGGATTAAGCGGAATGGCATCGATAATGCGCCAACTGCGCGGCAGAGCCACCGGCTCCAGCCAGCCTCGCAGCGCCTGGTGCAGTTCACGGGTAAAAGCCCCTTCGGACAAGCTTTGTCGGCGGAGCTCGCCGTACGGAGATAGCACGACAACGGCCACCAGCAGCGTGCGCCCTCTTTGCTGCTGCGTTAGCACGGCAGCATCGGCAACCTCCGGCAAGGCCACCAGGCGACGTTCCACCTCGGTTAACGACAACCGTTTCTCTTCCAGCTTGATAATGCGGTCGGCGCGGCCATTTAACTGGAATTGTCGACCATCCGGCGCCAGTTCGATAATGTCGCTCAGCAACGTTTTACCCGTGTCAGGTATCAGGGGTGACATAACCTCAATCCGATTGTCTGAATCCACCTTTAACCTGACGCAAGCAAACGGCTGCCACAGGGCAATGTCCCGATTTTGCCTGCGCCAGGCCAGTGAACCGGTTTCCGTGGTACCGTAGATTTCCAGTGGCAATACCCCCAGCATTTGCCGGGCAAGCTGTGCTTCCACCTCGGATAACGGGCCGCCGGCGGAAAAAACCTCCACGCACTCGGCGAGCGTCAAACGATTATCCAAACGCTTGAGCCATGCCGGGCTGCTGACAAACACCAAACGCCGGCCCTGATGTCGGGCAATCAACTGCTCTTGGTATTGCGTCAACTGCGCATCAAACGGCAGCCCTAAAGCCAGCGGCAGAAACAGCCGGAAGCTCAGGCCATACATATGCTGATGGGATACCGATGCGACGACGCAGCATCCTCGCAAGACGTCACCAAAAGCGGCAGCCAACAGTTCGCTTTCACGGTCCATGCAGGCGACGGATTTGCACACAGCCTGCGGTTGGCCGGTCGAGCCGGAAGTGTAAAGAATAAAACGAGGATCCTGAGGCCAGGCGGGTAGCGCGATATCCTCACAACCGCCCTCGCGCACTGCCAAAACGGGCACGCCAGGATCGAGAGGCAAATCGGTCAGTAGCGCATCGTAATCCGCTCGTTGCTCTTTGAGGATAGCTTCTCGCTGGTGACCAAAAATCACCGGCAGCCTGCCGGCATACAACGACGCCAGCAAGGCGACGGCAAAGCGATAGCTATCATCAAAGCACAGCGCCCAGCGGTGCTCTTCCCTACTCGCCAGTATCGCGGCCAATGCGGCAACATCACGGCGAAATTGGCCGAGACAGAATAGCTGATCGCCACGCCAGGCGATCGGCACCGAATCATCGCGTTGCGTGCTGAGCCAGCGGTTCATTGGCAAACTCAGGCGTGCCGGATCCTTTTCCTGACTATCCATTCAATACCCATTAATGCCCCCATCAGCAGATAGCTGATGCCGCCGTTATACAGCGTCCAGAGTGTGATATCACCGGACAGACAGGTTGTCAGCGCTATCGCACCGTTAACAATAAAGAACCCGCACCACACCTGAGTCACCCGGCGAGTATAAGCAATGCCGGCAGCGTCCAACTGCGGTTCCGTTATACGGGCCAATCGCTCCACCACCGTAGGCGGGGCAAACAGCGAGTAGGCAAACAGCAGCAGCAGTATTGCGTTGACCAGCACCGGGTAGTACAGCAACCAGTGGCTCTGCTTTAACGCCCAACTGGCGAGCGCCAGCAAGATGCCCACTAGGGCCAAGGCTTTTCCCAGCCACATTTGTTGGCGCAGTTTCCCGCGCAACATCAGCAGGCGCAAGCTAAAGACCCCCACCAATAACGGTGCCAGGAGAGCGGTTCCCCAATGCGTCAGGCCGACCCAAACCGTCAGCGGATACAGCAACAGCACCAGCCATACTGCGCCCTGCAGCAACCGCAACATCGGGGTCAGCCAACGACTCTCCACCTTAGCCCGCAGCCTTAGCTTTCTGACTTCAGCAGTTCATCAATGGCGTCAACCACGTCCTGTACGGTTCGCACTGACTTGAACATTTCCGGTTTGATCTTTTTGCCGGTCGTTTTCTGCAGGTGCACCACCAGATCCACCGCATCGATGCTGTCTAGCTCCAGCTCTTCGTACAAACGGGACTCTGGCTTGATGTCATCGGCGTCCAGCTCGAACAGCTTGACCAGAAGCGACTGAATTTGCAGGTAAATTTCTTGCTTATCCATGAAAACCCCTTATTGGCTACGCTGTGCAGAAACAAACTTCGCCAGCGTTTCCACGGAATAAAAGTGTTGGCGCATATCCTGGCTTTCAGCCGACAGCACCACGCCGTAACGGTTTTTTAAAGCCAGCCCCAGTTCCAATGCATCAATGGAGTCCAGACCCAGTCCATCACCAAACAGCGGCGCTTCGGCGTCAATCTCCTCCGGTGTCATACCTTCAAGATTGAGCGTATCAATGATCAATTGCTTGATTTCGGTGCTCAATAAATTCATTACGCTATTTCTCATTATTTATAGGTTCTGACTGTAAAGCGTCAGTTAAATGCTGGGTTAATCTTCTTGCCGCAAGGGCGGGCGAAACATCATTTGCATGAATGAATGCGCGGGTGTCGATCTTATCCTGAACGGTGATCCGGAATTGCGGTTTTACCGCCGGGATCTTATACCATTTGCCTTGCTTCGTCAGCATGGGGGGGTGGCAGTGGATATGCACAATGCGGATGCTACATTGACCGCGCAGCGCAATATTGGCCGCTCCTCGCTGCAGTGCCAGAGCCTTGCCTGGTGTGGTGCGGGTGCCTTCCGGGAAGATTAAGATTGTCCCCCCGGCAGCCAGCCTTTGTCCGCACTGTTCCAACAATATATCCGACTGCGCATTGGCCAGATATCCGGCGGCCTTGATCACTCCGCTGACAAACACATTGCTCAGCAAAGCCTCTTTCACTATGCAGTCGCAACGTGGCATTTGCGAAGCCAATAACACGTAATCCAACAGGCTGGGATGATTGGCGATCACCAAACAACCGCGATCTTCGCGAAAGCGCTCCGCATTGTCGAAATGGTAGTCCAGTACGCCGAAAAACCTCGTGGTAGCCAGGAAGAAACGGAAACTGTGGCGGATAGAACTTTGCGTCAGTTGGTTGCGACGAGCAGGATCACGCACTGCAAGACGCATAAGATTAAACCAAACACCGGACAATAACAGACCGCCCAGGCCAAACAACGAGAAACAAAAACCCGTAGCTATCACCCGCCAACAACGGTTAAACCATGAGGATTGTTCCGGCGTATTTTCTGCAGGCATCGCCTTTTCCATCAGCGTCCCCACACCCAGTCATGCCGTTGGCCGGGGACCGTGAATGCATCATCAGCGCCAAGCCAACCGCGCAAAAATGCCATACTCTGTGGTTCCCGACGGCTAGCCTCAACCTGCGCCGATTCAGCAACCTTGCAGTGTAACGAGCCACCGTTTTCCAGCAACAGGGCGACGGCATAAGGGAATGTATTTTCTGGCGCGAAAGGCCGGTAGACATCCGGTACGGTACCGTCGAAATCAATTAATAACACCCGCTGCGCACTGCCCGTAGCTAACAAGGCCTGAGCCTCTATCATGCCCTGCTGAAAACTGTCCTCGCCAGCAGCCAACGAGGTGGTTGGCAAGGTATTCTTCGCTATAATCGTTAACCATCCCGCCGCCGTGTTATGCACCGACATGGCAAAATCCGTTGGCGATAGCGGTTGTTCCTGATGCAGATGTTGAAGAATCTTGTGCGTCCGCTCCAGCTCACCATGCCGACTGGTGAAGATCGCCATATCTGCCCGATAGTCCTTCAATAAGATCAGCCCGCTTTCTACTGCCAAACGCGTTCCGGCGCTCATTCGGCGCAGCGACATCATGGGGATATGAGAACAGGCAGGCAACGAGCCCTGATAATCGGAGGCAAGAAAGTCATCTGATGACCATTGACGCCATGCTTCACGCGTTCCACGATCGGGAGCCATTGCCCACCAACTGAGTATATTCATGTCGCCCGCCATTAATGGTATTACCGGTCAGAAAAGTTCCGTGGCTAAATCTATTATATTTAATCCTGGATTGCATTCCCAAAATTCCTATTTTTAGTTGAAATGCGCGATTAACCGATTAGAGTTATTTATCGACATAACGCCATGAGACTTGAGCGCAGAGGGAATTATCACAATGAAAAGCCGCAATATTTGTCGAAAATCTCCCGGAGGAGTATCTTATTGAGGGTAAGCATACATAACATCTCATGTATGAATATTACACATCTTAATAACGAACACTCATGGAAAAGAGTATGAAACCTTTAAAACTCATTTTAACTGGTGTATTCGCAGCGATTCTGGTCAGCGGCTGTGCAGGCACTGCGCCAGTAAAAAACGTCAGTCAAAACGTTGCAGGTAGCCACAGTAATGTGCAGGTGCGTCAGGCCATTCTCGCCGCAGGGCTTAACCGTGGTTGGATCATGAACCCAGTCAGTGACGGTGTGATCGATGGCAAGATCTTACTGCGTGGCCATAGCGCCGATATTCGTATAAATTACAATTCGAATAGTTATCAGATTAAGTATATTGCCAGCAGTAATATGGATGCCAAAGGCGGAAATATTCACCCGAATTATAACCGCTGGGTCGCCAACCTGGATAAAGATATTCAACTGGAACTGGCCCGTCAGAATATCAAATAACGATAAAGAAAAAGACTACCCGGCGAGAATAACATTGCCGGGTATATTATTCTTTATATTGGTGCACAATTCAGATAATGATTTATAAAAGCAGATTTTCACCGCATAAATCACGTAGTGATTTGGATTTTCTTGAATTTTGCATATGAAAAAGCCCTGAGTCATAGACTCAGGGCTTATCAAATAAGTGGCGGAACGGACGGGGCTCGAACCCGCGACCCCCTGCGTGACAGGCAGGTATTCTAACCAACTGAACTACCGCTCCACCGATTCTTTTACGTCACATCTTTCGATGTGGGCAAAACCGCGCTTGGCGATCCTGCTCATTACCAGTTGTCAGGCTGATAACGTTTATTTGATGCCTGGCAGTGTCCTACTCTCGCATGGGGAGACCCCACACTACCATCGGCGCTACGGCGTTTCACTTCTGAGTTCGGCATGGGGTCAG
>NZ_JANUEI010000005.1:0-372395 GCF_024809915.1 Serratia sp. BIGb0234 | reverse complement strand
AACTGGAAATGGCAGAATGAAACATGGTTGAATCGGGAGCGGGAAACCCTGGCTGCTTGAATCAACTGAGGCGACAACTACCTTGACACGCACCGCTATCCTTACCCCGACTCATCCTGAATTCTGCTTTCTGTTTGCGGCTATTCGCCGTAACGCCCTGACGGCAACCCCGTGCATGCTGCGCACCGTGGCAGACTCCGAGCACAGTGCCCGCCGCCTGCTGGCACGTGACTACATTCTGGCGTTTGCCGGTCGCCTGCCCGTGCAGGAGGTGGCATGAATACGCTGGCCGCCCATTTCCACAGTGAAACCCATTACGCCATTCCGCATGCGGACTTCCTGCGTCTTCAGCACGCGCATGCTACCGGCGTGCTGTTCCTCGACATGCTGGACAGCCTCGACCTGAGTGGACAACGTCCCGACGGCTTCCAACAGGCTGCTTTCGCCTCGGTCATCGCCGTGTTGACCGACCAGCTCGGCCACGTCGTCAACACCTGTGAACCCCAACTTCTTGCCAGCATGGAGGCACCCGTCGCATGAGTACCCAATCCTGTTTACCGATTGAAGTCCGTACCGCCGTTTTCCGTCGCGCCGTGGCACAGGCCTATAGCGACACTTGTGCCTTTTACCGGGTGAGCCTCGGCTACACGCTGGACGAACTGCAGATGCTGATTGCCATGCGCCTTGAAGGGTACTTTGTGCAACAGCACGGCGCAGAAGCGGGCATGGACATGGCGTGCACGATGCTCAGCGATATGGTGCAGCCGGATATTCTGGTGGCACCGCCGCGCCTGACGGCACTGGGACAAAAGCTGATGGACGAGCTGTGTTGTGACCATCTGGCAACCGCCTGTCACACCACTGTGCATTAAGGGAGAGCAAAATGATGAATGCCCATTTCGTATCACAGACCGTACGCACCGCCACCGGCCACTGGCCGGTGATACTCCCGGCCCTCGGCATTGCCCTGCAACCGAACGGCAAGCCCCAGCCGTGCCCGGCCTGTGGCGGCAAAGACCGCTTTCGTTTTGATAACCAACAGGGGCGCGGAACCTGGTTCTGTAACCAGTGCGGCAGTGGCGATGGTCTGAATCTGGTTGAGAAAGCACTGGCTGTGACTGCCAAAGAGGCCGCTGTGAAGGTGGCTGGGGTATTGGGTGGGCAAATCGAACCCGTATGGCCGGAGCAGAACCTGCAACAGGAACAGCAGGACAAAGCGCAGGTGCGAAATAACGCAGCACAGCAGGCCAGACAACTGCTTGCCAGCGCCCGGCAACACGCGGGGAATGCCTACCTGACCGCCAAAGGCTGGCCGGACACCGATACCCTGACATTACAGGGGCCGTCATTGCGCGTGGGCGGTATCACTTACCAGCCCGGCGACCTGTTGTTACCCCTGACCGACAGCACAGGGGAGGTGGTCAACGTCCAGTTGATTAATGCCGCAGGCGTCAAACGCACTCTGGCCGGGGGGCAAACAAAACACGCCTGCCACTTCCTGCCGGGGCAGGATAATGCCGTTATCTGGCTGACCGAGGGCTATGCTACCGGCCTGACCGTGCATGAACTAACCGGGGAAAGTGTCTGTGTCGCGCTCAGCGCCAATATCCTGCCCGCGATGGCGCAGCAGTTGCGTGCTCACTATCCTGACGCGCTGTTGCTGCTGGCGGCGGATAATGACGAAAACGGCACCGGCCAGACCCGCGCTGCCGAGGCTGCCCAATTGAGCGGTGGCAAGCTTGCATTGCCCTCAGAAACCGGTGACTGGAACGACGTTTACCTGCAACAGGGCAAACTGGTCGCGCTCGCACAATTGACGGCTTTCAGCCAGCCCCAGCAGCCCAGCCCGTTCGATACACTCAGCGATGCCGACCTGAAAGCCCTGAGCGCCAGTGAAAAGGCCGAACTGCTGTCAGAACATTATGGCAACACCCTGGCGGTGCCGTTGGTCGGTGAGGAACTGTGCCGCTATACGCAGGGTGCCTGGCAGGTGTTGCCGCATCGGCAACTCAGCCGGGAGATTGCCGCGCTGTTTCAGAAGGTCCGTGCGCCGTTCTCGGCGGCGGGTATTAACAGCATTCTGGACACGCTCAAGCTGATGGTGCCGCAAATGGGCGAACCGGTGAGACGCCTGATAGGCTTTCGCAATGGGGTGTTTGATACCGCCAGCGGACAATTCAGCGCACACCGTAAAGAACATTGGCTGCGTACCGTCAACAGCGTGGACTACACCCCACCACGTGCCGGTGAAAACCTGGCCGACCATGCCCCGCATTTCTGGCAGTGGCTGACGCGGGCGGCAGGGAACAACCACGACAAGCAAGAACGCATTCTGGCGGCGCTATTTATGGTGCTGGCGAACCGTTACGACTGGCAACTGTTCCTGGAAGTGACCGGCCCCGGTGGCAGTGGTAAAAGCGTGATGGCCTCCATTGCCCGCTTGCTGGCAGGTGCGGACAACACCACCTCCGCCACCATCGACAACTTGGAATCGGCGCGGGAACGTGCCTCTGTGGTGGGGTACTCGCTGATTATTCTGCCCGACCAGGAGAAATGGAGCGGTGACGGTGCCGGTATTAAAGCCATCACCGGGGGCGATGCAGTGGCTATCGATCCAAAATACCGCGATGCCTATTCCACGCACATTCCGGCTGTGATTTTGGCCGTGAATAACAACCCGATGCGCTTCAGTGACCGCAGCGGCGGTGTCTCGCGTCGACGGGTGATTATCACGTTTCTCGAAGCGATACCGGCGAAGGAGCGTGACCCACAGCTGTTGGAGAAAATCAGCGGGGAGTTGGCGGTGATTGTCCGACATCTGATGCAGCACTTTGCCAACCCGAACGATGCCCGTGATTTGCTGCTGGCACAGCAGAGTTCAGAGGAAGCGTTAACCATTAAGCGGCAATCAGACCCGCTAATGGACTTCTGTGGCTACTTGACGACCCTGAGTACCCCGGCGGGCATGTTGATGGGGAACGGCAATATCAGACCGGCTAATCCACGGCGTTATCTCTATCACGCCTACCTGTCGTTTATGGAGGCGCGCGGGCATCAAAATACCATGAACCTGACCTCATTCGGGTTAGCCGTACCGCAAACGCTCAGGGAGCATGAGCTGACGTTGCTTAAACGCAGAACGAATCAGGGTATGCAGACCAACCTGACGTTGAGTGAGGAGTGTGAGGCGGATTGGTTGCCCAAGTGCGATAGCGCATGATGTGGCATTGACGATCGGTGTGGCCGATCAATCGGCGGTTATTGATCTGCCGAACCCATTGGACGTCCGTTGCTGAGGTCGCCTATAGTGGAAGTGGACAAGATACATACCGCAACACCAGGGCATTAGACAGGCCATACCGTGGCTGACATTATAAAAGCAGTCCCCCAAACCGGCCCAGGCCGGTTTTTTTGTCTTTTTAATTCACACACGGCAAACGACATGAACAGTAAAGCGAGTGAGGGGTATTTAATTTTTAATTAAGTTAATACTTAACCGTTTTTCAGAAAAAATGGCATGCCTGCTGAGGTACGATAACCACCAGGTTGATTGAATTGTTCTGAGTTGATTAGGCGTCAGCACGGGAGAAAAACAAGGGGCTGTAAACCCCTTATCGTTGAATCAGTGTGAGCGTGCATACCCAATACTGAATCTGGGTTAACTTGTACCAGCAGGTTTGGATGTCATTAATACCGAACCTTCGCGCTTCCCATGCCCTGGAATTTCAACTGCCCAAGGGTAAGTGATAGCGTGATCTTTTTCGTATTGGTACACAAGAGCTTGTGCCAGATTGCGATTGTCATAACGGCGGCCGAAATTAAGCGCTATGCTGCTGGGAGCGGCTAAGACGATATGAATGCGTTTTGCGCCTTTCGCGGTCAGTATTTTTGCGTATTCAGTGAATTGCAATGCGAGTCGGCTCTGTTTGGATAGTGACCAGTGGTTGCCAAACTTCATACAGTCCAGCGTCAGATGCGACATCGGATAATTGGGAAAGGTGCGACGGATGCCCGCAATATCGGCCAGGTAAGAAACTGACACGGCCAACACCACGTCCTCTGCTGGCGACGGGTGATCCTGAAGTTCTTCTGTGATCGTAAAGCTGGCATGGTCATCGTCGGCATTATTATCGATAAGGTGCCAATCTTCCTGAGCCCTGTCCCAATCAAATACGGATACCGGGCCATTGTCGTCGAGGATCGCCCCAATATAGAAAGTGAACGGTACGGGCAACAGGCCCCCGTACACCAGCGTCAGGTCCTGATGATCGATGCCGTCGATGCGGGTCGCAATATTACTGACAATGGTTTTGATATTATTGTTAAAGGTATCCAGCGGATAGATAACTTCACCGTCCCTAATCCGTTGAGTAATGTCGATATCCAGCCTATCTATTTTGCCGGTGAAGTGCTTCGCTGCCGTCTTATGCAAGGGGTTTGTTATTACCTTGCGCAGACCTCGCCCTTCGATCACCACTACCTTTTTGCGCACCGTGATTTTAGCTTCTTGGTAGGCGTCGATGATCAACCAGATAAATCCGCCCGAGATGATGAAGATAGCCGCGATATTGAAGAGGTAATCCGTGATGATGTTGCCTTCAGACAACGACAGGGCGAATTGGAGATCTCCTTTCTGAAGGGTTAAAGACTGCCCCAGATATTTGTTTGCACTCAGCATCCCCGCGCCAAGCAGCATAATAAGGTACTGGATCTTGCGTTGCCGTGTTTTCCAATTAACCAGCTTGATCAGAATGTATTTCAACGTTTCCATGTTAGCTTTCTCCTTGAGATTTCTCTCTGATTTTTATAAACATTTCTGCCTGATAAAGAGCATCATCCAGTGCGTTGTGGCTGCCGGGATTTTTTATGTTGAACCGGGTATCGATGCGGCTGGATTTGGTTTCTTGCCAATGACATCCGGTCACTCCCATGTACAGTGACTTGATATCGACGGCGGCAAAACCAAAAGGGTTGTGCCCGAGGTAAACATGAAAGTAATAATTAATAAACGACCAATCGAAAGCTGCATTGAAACCGACAAAAATCGGTTTTACCCGCACGTTGGTGACAGATGATACCCAATGGGAAAATTGCTCCATGGCTTCCTCGGGGGCAATACCGCGGATTATCTGGGTATGCAGATTAAAACCGGTGATGGCCAGAGCCTCGGGATCGCAGTGCAAGTTTAGCGGCTGCAATTCAATGTAAAAGCGCTCCGTCGGGTGCCCGATCACACAGGCGCCGATGGATAATAGGCTGCATACTCCAGGGATTGGCCCG
The DNA here is from genome assembly GCF_024809915.1 of Serratia sp. BIGb0234. NCBI lineage: Bacteria > Pseudomonadati > Pseudomonadota > Gammaproteobacteria > Enterobacterales > Yersiniaceae > Serratia > Serratia sp. BIGb0234. Next base: position 367,115 of record NZ_JANUEI010000005.1, on the reverse strand, counting down.
GAAGTCTCAACGTCAACCGAAATGAAGCATTTGTGTTCAGTGTTCATTCTTAACCCCACTGGTCGCCGGATGTTTGCCGCCCCCTTCCCAGTGGCCGGTGTGTAGCCACTGCTCAAAATAAAACAGCCACAGAGAAGCCCAGGGAATGACGGTATCGCTGATTTTCAGTTGGCTGCGCCATTCACTGCGTTTGTCGTCGCTCTGTGAACTGGGTAGAAACAGGCACAGTTTGGCTCCGGGGATATGCTTATCTTGTCGGTAGAGGTGCGGGATGGTTTTAGCGCCGGCCAATGAATAGAGATCTGGTTCTGTCACTATGCAAATAGGCGCTGTGCCAAGGTTGTAACGCACCACGACTTTATAGCGGCGGCTGAACAATGAAGGTTGCAGCCAACCTTCCCAAAGAAGCGTACGATCTTTGTCGGTAATAAGAAGCCGTTCATGCGGGCCGCCGGTTTGTAGCGCCTGGTATTGTTGGGCTATGGTCAGGGTTTTCAGGTGATATTTGATAACCATTTTAGGCACCATAGAAGGTGTTTTTGGGGACGGGTTGGGGGGCTGGCCCCGTACCGTAGAAGGTGTTTTTAGGCATGGCTGCACTGGCTGTTGCCGTAGCGGCGATACCGGTTGCCAGCAATCCACCGGTTTTCTTGTCTACAAGCAGCGAACCCTGTTCTCTGGACTGTTGCATTTCGTTCAACAGGCGGCTCCGGACGGCCTCAACTGGCGTTTTACCGAAGTCTTTCTGCAGGTTTAAGAACAAGTTATCTTCGCCGATGCTCTCTGCCAGCGTGTTAAAGGTGCCTTCTGCAGCGGCGTGCCATTGTTGAAAGGCATCACTGCGTTTTTGGCCTTCGCCGCCGTCCTGCCGATTCCATTTCTCGGCAAAGTTCTCCTCTGGCATATGGGGGTTGCCGACAAGTACCTCGCCATTATTGACTTGAATGAAGTTGGGCATGAGCTCAAGCACATCAAGCAAAACGTCCAGATCGTTGTCGTAGGCACGCTTTTCGGCAATAATTTGGTTGTAGGCGTGGCAAGCCAACGTAGTGAGGATTACGGAAATCGGTTTGCAACGCTGAGTATCCTCGTCCAGCTCAAAAGCCCATTCATCACGATGACGTTTGAGTATCTGCACGATACGATTTAGCAGTTTTTTATCCGTTTGGTCGGGCAGAGGGAGCAAGGCTTCGTTACCGACTCGGCTGGCCGTGTCCGTGAGAAGGGTAATGCGAACCGGTTGTTGGCTGGCGCTCTCATCGAACCACTCGGCGTAGCCGAGGGGATTGGATTCTTTCCAGTCGGTTTTGTCATCAACAACCCACAGGGGCTGGCCCAGGCGCTCGTTATAGTGCTGATAATTCCGGCCGGGAGTGATGTCCAGATGATAATCGCCGGCGTAGTTGATACGGAATCCACGGGGTAAATCGCTTAACAGACCTTTGTAAGTATTATGCGATTCCAACCGCTGACGAATAGCAGTAATAACACCGGTATAATCCGTTTCGGTGGCATGAGGCAGATAACAGATCAGGTCAATGTCGTACTGTTCTTCGTTCTTGGGTTTAACGGTAGTATTAAGCCGCACACTGCCCTGCGGATAGATAACGGCCTCTTTCAACAACGGGTCATCCCCTGCGGAAAGATAATTACCCACGCCGTTGTAGGCGCTTTCAATATTGGCGTATTGGGTTTTGGTGAGGTCCAACGTTTCAATAATTTGCGACAGTAAGTCGGCAATACGTTGTTTTTTCTGTGTCGGCAAATTTCTTGCGACTGTGGTTGAAGTACTCATATCGCTTTCCTCGGTCAACGGCAGCAGCCACGCAATTAATGAATAGCGTGAAGCCAAAAATGGCAGGGCACAGTGTTTATCAGGGGTGAATAGCCGCTCTCACCCTGGTGGAATGGCGAGAGCGCAGGGGATTACGGGCACTCAGGCAGACTGAGCAAGTTATTTGGCGCTTCGCCATCATTCTGCGTTTTCAGGTATTTATTGCCCGCAGCGCTGGTTGACACGATGACCCATACGGATTTGCCATTAGCACTGACCCAAAATCGCCATTTCCCGGATTCAATCCCGGCAATGGCATCGGCCTCAGTTAAAGACCAGCGGGTGCCGTCGGCATTCACGCCGCCGATAGCCTGAATACGTTCATGGTCACTTTGACGGTTAGACTTTCGGATGCAGGTAACTTGATGATCTGACATAAAGACTCCTTTCATTGTGGAAGTAACTCCTTGTTGCTGCAGTTTTCGTAAACAACAAGATAGAGTGATTCAGGTCTATTTCCCTTGGGCGCCGTATATCGAAAAAGGTGTGATCGAGGATAACGAGCATTTCATAATGAAATACGACAATACCCGGAAAATAATGTAGCCGTTGTTTTTTATGGTAAGCACTTCCCTTTCATTAAATAACGGCTCAGCCTCCAAAGTCAACACTGGAATAGTGGTTTTTATTTATTTTTTTTGTTTTTAATTTTTAATTGTAATTACCGTTAGCGATGGTTAAATCTGTCTCTTATATAATAATTAATTATAATTTTTTGTTTAAATGGTTTAATAATTTTTTGTGTGGAGGTTATAATAATGAGCGCGTTGTAGCTGGTGATTTAGATTCTAAGAATCATCTCTGTGGTGATTCCTTTTCAATAAAATACGCAGATTTCTATTTGACTTAATTTCCAAATTTGTCTATTGATTTATTTCTTCTGCCTGTTATTGAAAATTCAGTGATGCCAATGGTTTTAATAAAGGGGCGCTGTGTTTAATAACTTATAATTTTTATGTAAACATAGAGCCCCATTAAGCTCCTCACTTCAAAATATTGCGGCTATCACTATGAACTTTCGTTTTTATTAGCCTGAGCTTCCGGGTACATCTCTGCAATGCGCAATGTGTAGATCATGGTGGCGTTCGGCGGCACCTTCGGCGGGTAACCTTTCTCGCCATAAGCCAATTCTGGCGGCACTACCAGGATCATCGATCCGTGGTTTTTTAACAGCGAGATGGATTCTTTAAATAACGGAGGGAAATCCGCCACCGGCTGCGACAACGTTGCGCCATTGGTTTCCATATCTTGGATCACCGTGCCGTCGGTCAGCGTTTCCTTGACTACCACATCGACGGAGGCCGTGTTGGGGATCTCTAGGTCGCCCGCATAGTCGATACGGTACCAAAACCCAGAGGGAGACTGACGAACGCGTTTATCTTTCTTGAATTCGTTAACATAGGTGGTCCCTTTTTGCCGTTGGGCTACGCTGATTTTTTCTCTTGCGCCAACCACCTTTTTTTCGGCAGCAGCCAGCACTTTATTGAGTTCATCATCGGCCAACATCCGCTTGCCTGCGAACGTATCCACAATACCGGCGAGTATCATTTGCTTATCCGAAGTCACCCCCCATCGGCGCCGCTCTTCCTGTATTTGCAGGATTTCTTCGCCCAAAGAGACGCCTGCGGCATAATCTTCTCGCGGCTGAGTGGCTTTTAGCGCGTCACCGGTGATCTGCCGTGGGCTTCTGGCTTGCAGGGACGCAGAGTCGGCCCGCGCGCTGGTCAGCTCTTTTATTGTATTGTCCAACTCGGCTTGTATCAGCTGGCGCTGAGTGCTCATTTCTTCCTGCTTTTCCCGCAGTACCACCGCCTGGCTTTTCGCCTCCATCAGCAGATTCTTTTGGCTGTTGGTCGCGGCAGACAAGGCTTGGTTATCCGCTTTTGCCCTGGACAACTGTTGCTGCAATGCTGCCCTGTCCCTGTCCCACAGCTGTTGTATCTGTGCAATGCTGGCTTTTGCCTGGCGTTCCGTTGGGGTAATCGCCAGCGCCTGGCGCAACCCCTGGGCTAATTTGCCCAGCGTGGCAAAATCCAGTGTCGGTGCCGTTGTCGCGGGGCGCTGTTGCAAATGGGTGACTTGCGCTTTCAACTGAGTGATTTCAGTATTTTGGCGTTGGATCTCCTTATCTTTGATCTGCCAGTATTCGCTTCGTGGCCCTGTTGGCTTATCAGGGCTGTTTTTTGCGCCACTGCTTGCAGCTTGGCCGCCAGAGTGCGTGCGACGGGGAGGAGAAGAGGGCTGTTCAGGTTTATTGGTCTGTTCGTGATATTGCTCGGCAAACTGTAATAAAGCTGGGATGTCGGCTTTATTATTCTGCGAGGCTGCTGATAAAGTCGTAGACAGCAGCAGGCTGCCCAGCAAGGCGGCCAGGGCTCTGCAGACCAGTCTTCCTGAGATCATTTCGCCGCTCCGCCCCGTTTTGCCAGCTCGGCAAGCAGCGCCTGATTGATCTCGGCGCATTGATAGCTCACCTGGTAACGATAGAGCGCATCGACGGTATTTTGGGTGTGTTCATTAACCTGCGCGCGAATGCCGGCATATTGAGAGGCTCCGGACATCAGGTCGTCGAACACTTTCTTTTTAGCGAGGTAGTTATCCGTTTTTAACGTGCCGAGTGCGCTTAAATTCTGTTGGCATTGTTTTAAATCCTGGGTTTCACGTTCCACTTTTTCATCTTGCAGCGCTACCGCTGAGGTCGGTTTGCTCAGAGGTTTTTTGACCGACTGGCAGCCATTCAGTAACAGCATGCTTATTAACGCGGCGGTGACGGCGAGGGGCTTATGACTCATGTTTAATGTCCTTTTATTGGCTGGTGGCGGGTTAAACCACCTTGCAGCATCCAATGGAAAAGTTCGTTAGTGCGTCTGAAATTTAATTTTTTCATTGCTGCGCGTTTGTGAGAGCTGATGGTCTTCACTTTGATGCCCAGGCAATTTGCTGCGCTGGCATGCGTTTTACCCTGCTTGAGGTGACACAACACTTCATGTTCACGCAGGGTGAGTGGTTCACGGAGAAAAACCTGTTCTTCGGCAAGGTGGTTCCCGGTAAACGGTTGCGATAGGACAAGTTTTTTTTCAATCAGCTGTAATAAAGTCGTCACAGACTGGTGCCGATAAAAGACATTGTTTTTTTCCACATGACGATAGAGGTGTTGCAGGTGGGAATCTCTATTATCTACGATAGCAAAACAATGCGACCTGCCGCTTGTTGCATGATGTTGGCTACGCGGGTCAATGAAAGTGCCACAGCGTATGGCCTGAAAGATAATATCTGCAGGCCCTGTAATAGAATGCCCATGGATAAAACTAACATTCCTGTTTTTATTTTTAAAGTAGGTGGACAATGCCATAATCAATCCTGCTTTGTAAAAAGCATCATCGTCTATGATGGCGATGGTAAATGTTTTATTTATGATTGAATGTACGGTGGTATTCATGTGCCTTGTGCTCTGCTTTTAATCTCTGATTTGCCGTTTTAATGAATTTTGAGGAAGTTACTATTCGACGACACTCTCCTCATGCCTCATGCCTCATGCCTCATGCCTCATGCCTCATGCCTCATGCCTCATGCCTCATGCCTCATGCCTCATGCCTCATGCCTCATGCCTCATGGCCTTAATAAGGGAGACTGCTTTGGCGCTGTTACATGATTGATTATTAGTTTTGTGGCCACGTTAAGGCCGGTTAATCAGCGACGCTATTAGGCTACCCAATTGCACTGTGGGTATTCAACATAATGAATTTTATTGGAGTATTGTGGGTTTAAATTCTTAGTTTTCTTGTGTTGTTAGTTTTTTATCTGGATTTTGTTCATATTTTCAGGTTGAATTAGATGACTTAACTGTAGTGGTTTTATAGGGTTATGGCTTACATGCTCTCAGGGTTAATTCTCTATAACTGCGCAGACAAAAAAGGGATTGGTTAGCCCTTTAACAAGAAACAGATTTTTACTCAACCGCTTTGTTTCCATATAGAACGCGACGCCGGGTGCCTCCGGCAGGACGTACTGCTGCCAAATATCGTCTGGAATGTTATCGATGGGCTGGCGTTCTTCTCGTGTAATCATGGCTTTAGTAAAGCCTCTAAAGTCAGAATCCTTGATGGAAACGAACATCCTCCTGGAAATGGCATAATTGTTATTAAGCCCTTTGAGGGAACCCACCGTGAGCAATTCACTCCTGCCTTCTTGTGCAGTGATAATGCTGATATCCAGGTTGAGCTCAAGTTTCCTGCCATCCAGGGAAACCAAGTGCGAGCTCACGTGAGTGTGACAGCGAAAAGGCTTCCAGCTCGAGTGGTTGAGGTAAAGAGCAACCCCGCTCAGGATGACGACGAAGAAAACGGTAAACCCGATAATAATTCTATTCATTTCAGCTTACTCGACCGATTTGTAGTTGTTGCAGTTTTTGTAATTCATATTGTCATTTTTGGTACAGGCTGCCATAAAATGAACCTTGAGCAGTTCGTTGGCGGGGCGGGCTTCCATATAGAAGATGTCACGATTTGCCTGTGTGCAATCTATCTTTTCGCTGACGAGCATCTTTCGAGCCTTATCGGATAGTTCAGTACTTTGTTTATTATCATCTAGGGTATAAATATTACATTTATCCTGAACGTCGACTAATGTTGGTTCGTCATCTCTGGTCAGGACAACGAATGCTGTTGCTGTTGCAATAGATACCAGTGCAAGGGTGAGAAAAAGTACCGATTTTTTCATCCGGTACGGTGTTTTCTCTGATTTAGCGTCTATTAAAGGAGGAGCGGTATTTCCTTCTGACACCAGCTCGAGAGAAGGAGGGATCATTTCGATCTTTTCAGTCGCGGCGAGTTCTTTTTCTTTCAGTGCCTTTGTCTCGGGGTGGATTTCCGCTTCCATTTTGAAGCCTATTCGCGGCACTGTGATCAGAATGTTTTTGCTCACCCCAAGTACTTCAAAGGCTTTTCTCAATTCGCTTATATGATTGCTCAGCGTCGCGCTGGAAGGAGAAAATCCATAGTCCTCCCAGACGTGCTTGATTAGCGTTTCGCGCGTTAATTCGACTTTATTATTTTTTATCAATTCGTTTAACAAGCGTGTTGCCGGGTTAGATAACCCTACTGTTAGTTGGTTATTATTCCTCAGCATGAGTATTCGACCTTCTGGGTCGAATACGATAGTAAGATTTATTATATATTTCATGATGATACCTGTTTATCCCTAGTGTATAAGCAACAAATCAATCAATGATAAGAATAGTCTTATTTTGCGATTGATAGAATCTATGGGAGTTTCGCACTGCCAGTCAACCCCTTTTAGGGGAATTGTTTACCCATGTGGATGTCTTTGAAATTAAAAGAGTATTAGGTTTTAATTAACGTCGTCGATTTGGTGTTTAATTCTAATAATCATCAATAATTTATTTAATTTTGGTTTTTTTGTCTAATTATTTGTCATTAAATAGATTATTTATCTTTTTTATTTTTTTGAAGTTATCATTTTTCTCAGTCGCCGGTAGCCATAACGCAACGGAGTGACGGGGTAAGAAACTACTCTGTCACGCGTTGACGGTGTGGCGCTGAAATAATAGCGACCACTATGAGAAATGGAATAAAACTTTATTAAGGATAAAGTAAAAATGACTTTGAACAAAATCATGCTGGCAGCCGTAATGACTCTGGGTACTATCTCTATGGCTAACGCCGCTAACCAGGGTTCCGGTACCGTGACCTTTAAAGGTTCTATCATTGATGCACCTTGCTCTATCGACCCGGGCACGCTGGATCAGACCGTGAAGCTGGGCGATATCGCTTCTGCCCAACTGAAAAACGGTGGCAAGTCTACGCCGCAGGACATCCTGATCAAGCTGGTAGGTTGTGATGTAGAAACGGCTAAAGACGTGACCACCACCTTCAGCGGTACTGAGTCTGAAGCAGCGCCTGGCCTGTTGGCAATGAAAGGTACTGCACGTGGCGCCAGCATCGCCATCAACGACCTTGACGGTAAACTGCTGCCGTTGACCAAAGCCAGCAAGGCGCAAAAAATTGAAGACGGCCAGGCTACCCTGCGCTTCAGCGCGCACCTGCAGGGCGACGGCGCTTCTGCTGCCATCACCCCGGGCGAATTCAACTCTGTTGCTGACTTTACCCTGGCGTATCAATAAGCCCACGGCGATTAATTCGCACAGTTAATTGCATGCGGGGCAACCCGCATGCTGCTTATTAACTTGCTATGTGGGGAGAGAGTATGCATTCACAGCGTGGAAAAAGGATATTACGGCGCGCGGTGTTAGTTAATCTGTTGCTGTGTTCCTCTTTGGCGCACGCCGCCAACCAAGGGCGTGGTGAGGTTACCCTGAACGGCAGAATTATCGCCTCCGCCTGCGCCATTGATACCGATAGCCTTGACCAAACCATTACCATGGCGACATTACCCGTCAGCCAGATTATTCGTGATGGCCAGGGTGAGTTGCATGAATTTAATATTAAACTGGTGAACTGCACGTTGGAGAAATTCAACCCTGCATTGGATGACTGGCGATATTTTGCCGTGACCTTTGATGGCAGAGAAGATGCCGGGTTATTTGGTATTGACGGAAACGCCAAGGGCATTGCCCTGCAAATATCCGATAAGCGGGGGAATGTCGCCGCACCGGGTATGCCTATGGAAAAAAATGAATTACAACCCGGTACCATGGAATTTAATTATGGCCTGCGGTTGATGGGCAATAATCAGGTAATGAAGGCCGGGAGTTATTACTCCACCGTGCGCTTTAAAATGGATTACTACTAAACCTGTCTGAACGTTGTCACTGCGAATTAAATAATTATTGATAAGGGTCTGCGGATGTCAACTACTCCGTCATATGGCTGTATAGGGAAAATACGACCGCGAATTCTGGGGCTGTTGATCGCCTTTATTCTGGCGGGGAATGCTGCCTGCGCCGCAGCTGCTGATATTGAATTCAATACCGACGTACTGGATGTGACGGATCGCGCTAATATTGACCTGGAGCAGTTTTCTCGCGGCAACTTTATTATGCCCGGCGATTATCTGTTTGCCGTGCACATTAATAAACAGACATTAACCGATCAGCCGGTGGCGTTTTACCCGCCGGATGACGATGCCAAAGGCAGTGAAGCCTGTATTACGCCGCAGTTGGTTGAACAACTGGGGTTAAAAGAATCTGCATTACTGAAATTGACCTGGTGGCACCAAAACCAGTGTCTGGATCCCCATAGCCTGGAGGGGATGGAAGTACGCGGCGATTTAGGCGCGGCGGCGCTGTACCTGAATATTCCGCAGGCGTACCTGGAATATACCGCAGAAAACTGGGACCCGCCTTCGCGCTGGGACGAAGGTATTCCCGGTCTGCTGTTTGATTACAACCTGAATGCACAAAGCCAGCGTCAGCAAAAGCAGGGCACGCAGAGTTATAACCTCAGCGGCAACGGCACGGTGGGCGGCAATCTGGGGGCCTGGCGACTGCGGGCTGACTGGCAATCGCGGCTGGATCGCCAGGGCGGTTCCGGTGAGCCGACCCGCACCAGCTGGGACTGGAGCCGTTACTACGCCTACCGCGCACTGCCGAAGCTGGGTGCCAGGCTGACGATGGGTGAGGACTATTTAAATTCCGACATCTTCGACAGTTTCCGCTTCGCCGGTGCCAGCCTGGTGACCGACGACAACATGTTGCCGCCCAACCTGCGCGGCTATGCGCCGGAGGTGACGGGGATAGCACGCAGCAATGCGAAAGTCATAATCCGCCAGCAAGGGCGCGTGCTGTATGAAACCCAGGTGGCGGCGGGGCCGTTCCGCATTCAGGACATCAACGACGCGGTCAGCGGCCAGCTGGACGTGCGGGTGGAAGAGCAGGACGGCAGCGTGCAGGAGTTCAAGATGGACACCGCCAGCATCCCGTACCTGACCCGGCCCGGTTCGGTACGTTACAAGGTGGCGGCCGGTCGGCCGGCGGACTGGGAGCACCACAGCGACGGGCCGATGTTCGGCACCGGCGAGTTTTCCTGGGGCGTGAGCAACGGCTGGTCGCTGTACGGCGGCGGCGTGGCGGGCGGCGATTACAACGCGCTGGCGCTGGGGGTAGGGCGTGACCTGATGATGTTCGGCGCGCTGTCTTTTGACGCCACCCAGTCGCGCGCCAACCTGCCGCAACAGGGCACGCTGAGCGGCGGTTCATACCGCCTGAGCTATTCCAAGCGCTTTGACGACTACGACAGCCAGGTGACCTTTGCCGGCTACCGCTTCTCGGAGCGCAACTATATGTCGATGGGCGAATACCTGGATGCCCGCCGCGACGGCACGCGCACCAACAGCAGCAAGGAGATGTACACCATCACCTTTAACCAGCAGTTCCGTGACCTGGGGTTGAGTGCCTATCTCAACTACAACCACCAGACCTACTGGGACCGGCCGGCGAACGACCGTTACAACCTGACGCTGTCGCGCTATTTCGACCTGGGGCGTTTCCGGAATATCAGCCTGTCGCTGACCGGCTATCGCAATAAATATAACGGCACCAACGACGACGGCATGTACCTGTCGCTGTCGCTGCCGTGGGGCAGTAATGGCTCGCTGAGCTACAGCGGCAGCTACAACCGCAACGATAACACCCATCAGGTGGGGTATTACGACCGGCTCAATGAGCGCGATACCTATCAGGTGAGCGCCGGTACTGCGCGCAGCGGCGCGACAGCCAGCGGCTACTACAGCCACAGCGGCGATCTCAGCCAGGTGAACGCCAGCGCCAGCTACCAGGCCGGGCAGTACAGCTCGCTGGGGCTGTCGATGCAGGGCGGCGCGACCGCCACCCTGAAAGGGGCGGCCTTGCACCGCAGCAGCATAAGCGGTGGCACCCGCATGTTGCTGGATACCGACGGCGTACCGGGGATCCCGATCCGCGGTTACAGCTCGCCGACCCTGAGCAACGCCTTCGGCAAAGCGGTGGTGGTGGACGTCGGCAGTTACTACCGCAACCAGTTCAGTATCGATCTGAACGCGCTGCCGGAAAACGCCGAAGTCAGCCAGAGCGTGGCGCAAGCCACCCTGACCGAAGGTGCCATCGGCTACCGACGTTTTGAGGTGATCGCCGGCGAGAAGGCGATGGCGGTAGTGCGGCTGGCGGACGGCTCTGCCCCGCCGTTTGGCGCCACGGTGCGCAACGGCAAGCGGCAGGAGGTGGGCATTATCAATGACAACGGCGAAGTGTACCTGAGCGGCATCAACGCCGGGGAAGCGATGAGCGTGAGCTGGGGCGGCGCGGAGCAGTGCGGCTTTACCCTGCCGCAGACTCTGTCGCCGAGCGAATTAACCAATCTGTTACTTCCTTGCGGCCTGGTGGCCAACGGCAAGGCGTTAAAAACTATTGAAGAGTAGAGAGCAATGAAAACCAACCATGTAGTGACATTAATTGCCGGCGGCCTGGCGGGCCTGCTGTGCGCCCAACAGGCGACGGCCGCCATCGCGCTGGACCGCACCCGGGTGATTTTCAGCGGCGGCGACAAGTCGGTGAGCATGAGCATCAGCAACGAGAACAAGCAGCTGCCTTACCTGGCGCAGGGCTGGATCGAAGACGCCAACGGCAAAAAGATCACCAGTCCGTTGACGGTATTACCGCCGGTACAGCGTCTGGAACCGGGTGCCAAGAGCCAGGTGAAGGTGCAGGGGCTGCCGGCTGCCAATACGCTGCCGCAGGACCGCGAAACGCTGTTCTACTTCAACCTGCGCGAGATCCCGCCGAAGAGCGACAAGCCGAATACGCTGCAACTGGCGCTGCAAACCCGTATCAAGCTGTTCTACCGGCCAAAGGCGATTGCGATAGCCAACCCGGAAGCCAGCGCGCCGTGGCAGGAAAAACTGACCCTGACCAAACAGGGCGACAGCTACCAGGTGAATAACCCGACGCCGTATTACGTGACGCTGGTGGATGCCAGCAGCAAAAAGAATGGTGCCAGCGCGCCGGGCTTCGAACCGCTGATGGTGGCACCCAAGGGCAGTGCGCCGCTGAAGGTTGCTGCGTCTGCACTGGGCAACGCACCGGTGCTGACCTACGTCAACGACTACGGCGGCCGCCCACAGCTGAGTTTTAACTGTAACGGCGCGAGCTGCCAGGCGGTGGCGGGCAGCAAATAAGGCTCACTGAGACAACAGGTAGATAAGCGATGCGAACAACATCCCGGCGATGGAACGGCGGCGGTTACCACCGCCATGAATGGTTGTATGCCCTGGTGATTACTGCTGCGGCGTTGATGGTGCCATTGTGCGTCTGCGTGATGTTATGGCTGATGCCGCCTGCGATGGCGGCGGATAACTGGCAGGTGGAAGGCGCCCATGGCGTGCTGCATGTGCGCGGTGAACTGACCGAAAGCGCCTGCCGGCTGGAGATGGCGAGCGCGTATCAGGCGGTGTGGCTGGGCAGTACCGCGACGGCACAGTTGGCGAAGGCGGGGGATCGTGGCGTGCCGGTAAATGTGCAGTTGCACCTGCGCGACTGCCTGCGCGGCCCGTCCGCCAACCGGGACGAACGCAGTGGCAACCTGTTGTGGAGCGCCCAGCAGCCGGCGGTATCGGTCAGTTTTAACGCCCCGGCGGACGCCGATAACCCGGAGCTGGTCAAAGTGCATGGTGCTTCCGGGCTGGCATTGCGCATTAATGATGAGCGCGGCGGGGATATCCGCCTCGGCAGCCGGGGTGCGCCGTTGGCCCTGGCCGTGGGACAGAACGCGCTGAACTACCGTATTACGCCGGAACGCACCCGTGCGCCGTTGCTGCCCGGTGCTTATGCGGCGGTGGTGGATTTCCAGCTCAGCTATGACTAAGGGAATGGGCATGAAGGCAAAGTTACAACGGTATTTGCCCGGCTGTGGGCTGGCGGCGTTGGTGTTGTTGTACGGCCCGGAGGTGCAGGCGGTCACTACGATCAAAGTGACAGTGACCATCGTCGCGCCCCCGCCGTGTGTGATTAACAACAATAACCTGATTGAAGTGAATTTCGGTAACGACGTCATGACCACCCGCATCGACGGCAGCTACAAGAAACAGCCGGTGGTGTACTCGGTGGAGTGCAAAAATGCGCCGAACAATGCAATGAAAATGCAAATTCAGGGTACCGGCGCCGGTTTTGACAGCGATGTACTGCAAACCAACAAGGATGATTTGGGGGTGGCGCTGTTGCGCAACGGTAATCGGCAGCCGATCAACACCTGGGTGAATTTTACCTATCCTAATATGCCGACGTTTGAGGTGGTGCCGGTCAAGCAGGCCGGGGCGACGCTGAGCGGTGGGGCGTTTTCTGCCGGGGCGACGATGAAGGTGGAATACCAGTGAAAGGGGCTGAGGCAATGGCGCGATACGGCAGCATTTTTCTGTTAATGGCCCTCGGCGGCCCGGCTGTGGCGGCGGACAACATGCGTTTTTCCGGCACCCTGATCGAACCGCCGCCGTGCACCATCAACGACGGTGGCGAGGTGGATGTCGATTTCGGCAACCGGGTCGGGGTCACTAAGGTGGATGGCGTTAACTACCTGCAACCGGTGAACTACCGGATCACCTGCGGCCCCGGTGCCGGGGCATGGAGCATGACGCTGGAAGTGGTCGGCACCCCGGCGGATTACGACGAGGCGGCGATCGAGAGCAATGTGGACGATCTGGCCGTTCGCCTGCTGCAAAACGGCAAGCGGTTTACGTTGAATCAACCGATCCCCATCAAGCTGAACGCGCCGCCCACACTGGAAGCAGTGCCGGTCAAACGGCCGGGCGCAGCGCTGAAGGAAGGCGCATTTGAGGCCACGGCCACCCTGCTGGCGGTGTACCAATGAGCCGGAGAAGAACCATGGTGAATAAAGCAGGTTGGTGCGCAACTGCGGCGCTGCTGCTGTGCAGCCCGTTGAGTCTGGCGGCGGACAATATGCGCCTGCATGGCGCGCTGGTGGCCGAACCTTGCGTGATCCCGCCGGGCGATGAAACGGTGGTGCTGGATTTTGACACGGTGATCGACAAGTACCTGTACCTGAACACCCGTACCCACGGCCAACCCTTCAAGCTGCATCTGGCGCAGTGCGATCTCAGCCTGGGCAAAACGGTCAGGGTGACCTTCAGCGGTAATGAAAGCACCGCGCTGCCGGGGTTGCTGGCGCTAAACGGTGCCAGCCAGGCCAGCGGCATCGCCATCGGTATGGAAACCCCGCAGGGTGATCCCTTGCCCATTAACCAGCAAGGCAAGGCACAGGCATTGGTGAGCGGGGCCAACACCCTGACGGCACAGGCTTATGTGCAGGGTGAACCGGACGCGTTGAAGCATAAAACCATTGAACGCGGGCCGTTCAGTGCGGTGGTGACCTTTAGCCTGGACTATGAATAACCGCGCGGCGGCATGGCAAGCCGCCTGGCGCTGGCTGTGCCAACGTCGCCGCCATGCGCCGCCCAATGCGGATATTTGGCATTTGCGCTTTCACTGGGCGCAGCGGAGTGAACGCCTCTATCAACAGTTGCAAAACGGGGATTACCGGCTGGCACCGATGCAGGTATTGCGGCGTGGTAGCCGCAGTTGGGTGCAGTGGTGTGCACAGGATGCGCTGATATTGAAGTGGGCTGCGCTGCTGGCGGAGCCGCTGCTGCCAAAACCTGCCCGTTGCATGCACTTGCGAGGGCATGGCGGTAGCGTGGTTTCGGTAGCGGAAGTACGGGCTGCCCTGGCCGGCGGAGAATATGCCTTTGTCTACCGAACGGACATTCGCGGTTACTACCGGCATATCCGTAAGCATCAGGTGACCAATCAGCTGAAATGGCATGTGGCCGACCCGGTGTTGTTTGATGTGATTCAGCAATACGTGCATTACAGCGTAGAAGACGGCGGTGAGTTTTATACCCCACCCAGCGGCATCTGCCGGGGTTGTGCGCTGAGCCCGCTGATTGGCGGCAGCCTGTTGCATCATGTTGACAGTTTTTTTAACGCCCAGGAGGGCCTGTGGTATGCGCGATATATGGATGACTTTTTGCTGTTTACCCGCACCCGCTGGCAACTGCGGCGCAGCGTTAAGCGGCTGCATGAATTTTTTGACCTGGGCGGGTTTGAAACCCACCCGGACAAAACCCAACTGGGCAGGATTGCACAGGGTTTTGACTGGCTGGGGGTATGGTTTACCCCCACGGGGGCCACCATAGCGCCCAGAGCGCTGGAAAACCATCGTGCACGACGCGCGCGGCTTTACGAGCAGGCTCGCCGACAGGGGCTGTCATCGACAGAAACTGCGGAACGAGTGCGAACGTACGAGGCACGGTGGGCAATATGGGCAGAAGGAATACTGGGTCATTCATTGGATGATATTTAGCGGTATCTGCCGGATAGAGAAAATACAGAGACTTACTATGAAGAACCTACTTTTCCTTACCGTTCTATTTTTATCCTCAACAGTCCTGGAAGCAAAAATGACGGTGTCGGTCGTCGACGTGCCTGAGAACGTAAACGATTATTTCACCGCAACCGTGGTCGGGGGACCGGATTCGACTCAGCGCAACCCGTGTTGGCAACAGGGCATGTATTGCGAACTTTTGTTCTTTACGATCGATGAAAGTTGGCTGCCGGTTGGTGGAAAAGAGAGCTACGGTACATACGACAATGGGTTTTCATCACCCAGACCGCCAGAAAGCTATAAGACTCTTGGGGAATGGTGGGCTTCTGTGACAGACAAAAACCGTTTAGGGCGGGACTACCTTCCGCGTCTCGATGGGGACAACCCGTGTGTTGTGGTAGCAGCTGGCGACATGAAAGAAATGATACAGGGGACGATCATATCAAATTGCGCAAAAGGGATCGTTCAGGCTAAGACTTGTGAACTAAAACCAAAAAACATCAACGTGGATCTGCATGTCGCACTCGGGGGTGGCGCGCCTACCGTGAATGTTAACGATGTCACCCTGACCTGTACCGGCGACGCGTCAGTGTTGATCGAGACGAATAGCGGTGAACGGATCCCTCTGGGCGGGTCCTCGTCCTCCTACGCGCTCCTCGACTGGGGCGCCGGGTTTGGGAAACCCAAAACCGTCAAGGCGCGCCGCGACGTCGCTGAGCAACTCCCGCTGCGTGTACAGGGGGTGGGACTCGATTTGCTTGGTGCCGGTCAATTTATGGGCAGCGCGATAGTCAACGTGTCGTACAACTAATCATTTAGTGACGGGTCCACCCCAATATTGTGCGGACATGGATGTCACCAACCCACCCGAGCCATGACACCCCGGCGGCGGCCGTCGGACACCGGTATACTGCCCGTCATGATGGGCACATACCGCCGATGCAGGGGGCTGGCTGAAATAGACACGGGGGAATCAAGCTCAAATCCGAATTACTCATGCTATGTTTTCGCCAATTTTTAATACGGTAGTGCCAATGAACTTCGATCGTGTTTTTTTCCTATTTGTCTTTTTACTTTTTATACCACTGGCGATCTATAACCCCAATCCCGGTGGCGCGGGGCTGGCACTGCCGTTTAATCTGCTGGTCTACGGCGGTGCGGCTCTATTAATGGGTGTTTGCTGGCGGGCAACACCGCTGTGCCGAATTGTGATAACGCCGACCTGTCGCGCCATATTTGTCGCATGTTCAGTGCTGGCGCTGCCGGTTATATTTACTCGGCCAGAATGGCAAAGCGCCGCCGTTTGGCGGCTGGTTGGCTTATTTTCCGGGGTGGCGTTCTATTTCACCTGGCTGCAGGTGCGCATGACCGCACGCCAGCGCCATGCGGTGTTGTATTTGATTTTATCGGCGGTGGTGGTTCAGGCATTAATTGTGCTGTTGCAGCTGTTTGCGCCAGCAATTGCACAATCCTGGATCCCATCCGGCAGCTCGCGCGCCTTTGGCATATTCCAGCAGCCAAACGTGCTGGCGAGTTTTATCGCCACCGGGTTGGCGCTGGCGTTGGCGGCGTATGTGCTGCCTGGCTTCCAGCGACTGGATCCGCGAGTAGAACGCTGGCGTCGCCGCGCCCTGGCCGTGGTGCTGGTGCTGCTGCCGATGGTGTTAGTGTGGGTGCAATCCCGCACCGGCTGGCTGGCGGGAGCCCTGGTGCTGGGGTTGTTTATCCTGTGTTTTTGCCGCCGTTATCCGCAGGCTGTCGCCATTGCCTCACTGCTGGTTGCCGGCGGCACCGTCGCGGCGGCGCTGGTGCTGTGGTGGGGGAGTGAGCTGGGCGGTGCGTTGCGCTACGCCAGCCATGCCGGTTCCAACCATGCGCGCTACACCATGCTGCGCGATACGCTGGCGATGATCGTCGAAAAGCCGCTGCTTGGCTGGGGTTACGGCGGTTTTGAGTACAGTTTTCAGCATTTTCGCATTAACCAAACCCCGCCCACGGCGGTGACCGAAATCGCCCGTCATCCGCATAACGAATTGCTGTTGTGGTGGGTGGAAGGGGGCGTCGTCGCGCTGCTGGGTATGCTGCTCTTGGTGCGGGCGGGCATCAAACTGCTGGCCCACGCCCACTGGCGTGACAAGAGGGCTTTTGCCTGCGGTAAATCATCGTCGGGTGAGGCATTGGCACTGTGTCTGGCGCTGTTGCCGATTGCGCTGCACAGCCAAACTGAATACCCGTTTTACCTGTCGGCACTGCACTGGCTGGTGTTCCTGTTGTTATTGGCAATGCTCGATCGGCTGGTCAGTCCGCGCCTTGGCACCGGCTGCGGGTTAAAACCTTGGCGACTGCCGATGCTGGCCCTGTCACTGGTGGCGCTGTTCGTGATGGTGACCGGATTTTACAGCGGGCGGGTATTGACCCAGGCGGAGCGCGGCGGGTTGCAGGATATGCGGCAGGTGGACGCCTTGCAGGACTGGGCCAGCTGGATGCATGACGATCGCCTGCAGTTTGATCGCCAGTTGGCAGGCTTGCTCGCCTTTAACCGAACGCGTGACGAGCAGCGGCTGGAAACCTATGCCCAATGGGCGCAGCGTTATCTGAATCACCGCATTGATAAAAACGTTTACGCCAACCTGTTGGTTATCTTGCGTCAACAGCAGCAGTGGGTGTTGGCAGAGCAGTACCGGCGTGACGCCGCGCGTTTATTTCCCTTGGATATCCGATTTATTGATGCAATGAATGGATATTCTTAGGGGCATGAAGGCACAACTTGATGTCGTTATCGTATTCATCGTTATGAGATGTTATGTACACTTTATTACTTGGAGAAAATTATTATGCTGAAACAACAAATGGATGTACATCAGGCGCGAGAGCTGGCACGAGATTACCTTGCGGCCATCGGCATGTCGGGTACCCCCGAAGAATACATTGCGCGCGTCAAAGCGCTGGAAAACCAATTCCTGGCCCTGCTAAAACAGGCGCATAAACACTGATTTACTCTGTCGTCAGAGAAAATAAAGCACAAACTATTTGTGCGGATAAATACCACAAAATGAGGTTATCAGTGGTGCGTACGTTGCGCGCCTGTTTACTTTTCCCCACTCCAAAATTTAGCGGAGTGGTTTCTTTAGAATGGAATGAAGCGGTCAAGGAATATGGCTGATTTTTTCGTGTCAGGGGCTCTAACCATTCATGAAAAGTGCACAGTGGTGCATAGTCACGTGATGAGTGTTTTTTGATTAGTTATTTGATTTTAAATGATAAAAATACAACGTGAACAGTATGCATAGTTTTTCCATAAATCTTTCGTTTACAGGGAGGATCGAGAGTCGGGGGAAAGTTTGCTCAAAAATCTAGGTACTTTCTGAATATGTCGAAGCTCCCAACTCGATAATTGAGTTTTCGTTTAGTTCGAATGCTTAAAGTGAACGGGAACGGAACGACGAATGATAGGTTTGATAAGTTATTATCGCGAAAGGGCACAAAATTTTTACTGGGGGCATAAAAGGGGGCACATACATCGATAATTATAAATTAATCATTGTTTTTCATTGTGTTGTGTTTTCATGTGAGTCCGGCCTTCGCACCATTAGTACAGCGCGAACAAGAAGCCACCGAGAGGTGGTTTTTTTGTGCCTAAAATCAGCCCCGCGAGTTTTCCCTATCTAACCCAAACTCATCCATCAACGGATAGTTGCATCCCGTCATTGCCACTTTTGCAGGCACGTTCCGCAGCCCCTTGAACGCCCATTTCTATCCAAGAGATGCTGGACTAACCGAGAGTGATGATTATCATGTTATCGATACTACCGATTCAGAGAGCGTGCTATGCAACATATCATTGAAGGTTTCCTCAGCTTCCAGAAAGAGATTTTCCCACAGCGTAAGGAACTCTTCCGCAGCCTTGCCTCCAGCCAGAACCCTAAAGCGCTTTTTATTTCGTGTTCTGACAGCCGCCTGGTACCCGAGCTTGTGACACAGCAAGACCCGGGGCAGCTTTTCGTTATCCGTAACGCAGGCAACATCGTTCCTTCCTTTGGCCCGGAGCCGGGCGGGGTGTCTGCGACCATCGAATACGCAGTGGTGGCACTGGGCGTCACGGATATCGTGATTTGCGGCCACTCGAACTGTGGCGCCATGAAGGCGATAGCTTCTTGCCAGTGCCTTGACCCGATGCCTGCTGTGGCCCACTGGCTGCACTATGCTGATGCCGCCAAAGCGGTGGTAGAGAAGAAAACGTGGGATAACGAAATCGACAAGGTTAACGCTATGGTCGAAGAGAACGTTATCGCCCAGCTTAATAACATTAAGACTCACCCGTCCGTTGCCGTGGGTCTGCGCAACAACGGCCTGCGTCTGCACGGCTGGGTGTACGACATCGAAAGTGGCGAGATCCGCACGCTGGATAAAAATACGAAGAATTTCGTGTCACTGGCGGATAACCCCGCAGTTCACTTCGAATAAAGCGATGCTTGGCTTTGGCTATGACATTGAATCCACGCTCCGGTGTGGATTTTTTTGGTCTAGATCTAATTGGTTGAATGTCATTTATCATGTTTGCTTTTGGTATTCACAAAAAGCCATAGCAGATCCCTCGGGGTGGGAGGGTATCTATCCCCTATAGAGGATAATATTTGCGTTATCCGCTATAGGGGATAATACTCATTTCATCCGCTTGGGAGGATAAAATGAAAATCACCTCGGCACAGATGCTGGCGCATACATTACGCAATGAGCGTAAGAAGCGTAACCAAAGCCAAAGTAAAACTGCTGACAGCGTTGGGTTAAAACAGGCGACGATTTCCGCGTTTGAAAACAACCCGGACGGCACCCGGCTGGAGACGTTGTTCAAACTACTTGCTGCGCTGGACTTGGAACTGCAGGTCACCCCGCGTGGCAAGCCGGTAGATCCCAAGACCTGGGATCAGGAGTGGTGAGCATGGAAAAGCTACGCGTGGCGCTAAATGGTACTTTGGTTGGAATGCTGGAGAAGCATGCAGGCGGCGTGATGTCGTTTGTTTATCAGGAAGAGTGGCTGGCACAAGCTGGCTCGCGTGCCATATCGTTATCCCTACCGTTACAACCAGAGCCGTTTCGCGGTGACGTGGTATATAACTTTTTCGACAACCTGCTGCCGGACAGCGAGCTTATTCGCAGCCGCATACAGGCGCGTTTTAGAACGGTAACCAAACAACCTTTTGATCTTCTGTCCAGCATTGGTAGCGACTGCGTGGGGGCGATCCAGCTTTACCCTGAACATGCTGAGGTGGCCCCGGTAAAGCAAGTGAATGCAGTACCGATCAGTGACGAAGAAATAGAGCAGTTACTGGAAGGCTACCGCGAAGCCCCCTTGGGCATGGGACCAGATATTGATGATTTTCGAATATCTCTGGCAGGCGCGCAGGAAAAGACGGCTCTGCTTTGGTTCGACAATCAGTGGTACCGACCTGAAGGAAGCACACCGACCAGTCACATTCTAAAACTGCCCATCGGCCATATCGCGCATAACAATTTGGATCTCAGCGAAAGCTGTGAGAACGAGTGGTTATGTTTACGCATGGCTGAACAGTTTGGCCTGCCGGTAGCACAAACTCAGTTAGCGCATTTTGGTGAGCAGAAGGTCCTGATCGTCGAGCGCTTTGACCGACGTTGGGCGCGGGATAATAGCTGGCTGATTCGCTTGCCGCAGGAGGATTTTTGCCAGGCGTTAGGCATTGCTCCTGCGCTGAAATACGAGGCTGATGGCGGGCCCGGTATTACGGCTGCTATGGAATTGCTATTGGGCTCCCAACAGCCCTTGCTCGATCGAGACACTTTCTTTAAAAGCCAAATCGTATTCTGGATGCTGGCGGCCATTGATGGGCATGCTAAGAACTTTAGTCTGTTCCTTCAGCCGGAAACGACTTATCGAATGACCCCACTTTATGATGTGCTCTCGGGTTACCCCTTTATGCACGCCCGCGGCATCGCACCGCAGAAAGCAAAAATGGCCATGGCTGCGATTGGGAAGGGCCGCCATTACCGTTGGAGCCAGATCTTGCCACGGCACTTTATCTCTACCGCGAGAGCTGTGGGGTATTCTGAAGAGAAAACGCTTCAGGTGATGGCTGAGTTGAAAGCGCAAACGGATCAAGCGATCGCCAATGTGGAAGCGATGCTGCCGGATGATTTTCCCCGCTTTGTTCGTGATGCTATTTTTGCCGGGGTTCGGCGGCAAGCGGAGAGATTGCCGGGGTAGGGGGATGTTTATCGTGCCAGGCTTGGGTTATTAAACAGGGTTTAAATTTTTGATCCTAATAAAAAGGCCATGCTTGATGTGCCATAGCCCTGATTATTTTTTACAACCGAATTTAGCATAGAAGAGGTTTATACTGATGTTTTCTCCTCATCTTGGGCATTTTTTTGGAGCCTGAGTGCTAATTCGACAATTTCTTTCAGATATAACTGATGGTTTGCAACTTTTTTTAACATCAAAGCGCCCAGAGATAGCCCTAACAAAAATGCTAATGCAAACATGATAAAAGTATTAACGACTCCAGATGAAAAAAGGCCTTGGGTAAATGTATGACTCAACTTATCAAAACCGATTGATGACTGTACTGCTGAGTAAGTAAGAGCCAAGACTGATAATACAGCTGTTTTCTCTCCAAAAAAGCTACTAACTCTTATGTTAATTCTGTTTATCTTCGTTTGCAGCCAGTAAATAGAGTAAAGAAGTTCTTTTTCTGAGTGTTCTAATAGTAATTTTGCATTTTCTTCATCATGGGATATTTCGAAGATAAGGTCATTTGACGTTTCCTTTTTCCAGTTAATTAGGTATTTTATACCTGAAATTGGTGGCAAAAGCATAATGACTATTCCGATGATAGTGCCAATAAAGTAAAGCCCAAAAATTATATAAATCATCACATTACATCTGAAAGGTTCAAATAGTTTATAAAGAGATATTGCAATCAAAAGTAAAAGTAATGTTGATAAAGCAAGTGATATTAATATTCCATTTGTTTTATCTATTATTTTATCCGTTCTACTTTTGTAAGTATGGGTAGTATAAGGTTTTACGCCACTGAGGGTTTTTATTATATGGTTTATCCTTAACATGTGAACCTCGAAATGTTAGTTGATATGAACATGTAAAGGTCATTTTTACACCATATTGAGCCTGCAAAAAAGCTAAACTTATCATTTTTTTAATGTGTGTCAAAGGGTAATGGTTGATTTAATATGAACAGGCAGTGCATGAATTTTATGTCGTTAAAAATCAGTAACTGGGGGCCGAGATGTTATATCTTGGCTCCCACCTATTGGACCCCTAAGAATAGGAACTCTGGAAGTTAGCCCTCAGAATTAAAATTTTAAATATCCCGCTTAACTGAACTATTCACTTGAGAAATCATCCGTTTGTGAAAAAATAAACTGTGTTAAAAACTGATCAATGCGAATGTTCAGTTTAAATAGAGGTATAGTTACGCCGTCTTGTTTTTCAAAGTAGGTCTTGGCTTTCGCTTTATCTACCGTTTCTTTTAATGCGTCGAAGCGACCAAAATCGTTGAGATTCTTATCATGAACACTATCAGCCATTAATGCTATGAGTAGTCTTTTATCTAAACCAAGAGCATTAACAACTGCGTTTAATTGCGCATTTTCAGCGTTATCTTTATAGGTGTTGATGTAGTCTCTAAAAGTATGGCCTTCAATTAACTGCGCATCGCCGCGCTGTAAGTCGTGCAAGAAGAGCTTGGCGTACTTTTGCTCGCTTTGGGTGAGCGATGCAAACGACTTGTGCAGCTCATTTAATGTGGTTTCAATGCTCCCAGAATCTTGGTGTATGTTCAGCTCTTTTAAATATTTATCAAAGCGGCTGTTCATATAGTCAGCATCGATTTTGCCGGTATCTATTTCAGTTAAATAACCACTGATATCAAAAGGCACATCGTCGCCACCTGCGCCATCGCTATCACCTTTGACTACTAACTCTTTATAGCGCAGGACCAGGCTCAGGTAAGTTTGTTCGTCTATGTCCAGCGTTACTTCATGTTTTATATCATTTTCAGTAAAGGAATAGACTGACTGTTCCCAATGCAAACCTTGTACTTTAGCCGCTTCCAGGTGCTGGCTAAAGGTGTTAAATAATTTGGCGAATTGAGCACAGGCTTCTATATCGTCTGGCAGTTTTTCAAAGTTCTCAACACCCGTACTGGTAAACAGCTCGGTAATTTCCACTACTAATTCATTCATGGCTTTAAGATTGCTTTCTAACCTATCAACAAATAAGCCGATAGGTCTGTCGCCGGAATAGAGTTTTACCGCATCGTTAATGTGCTGCTCCATGGTGTGTGGATAGCGATAATAACGGATGATGCCGTGGGGTTTGTCGGGGCCAAACAAGCGATTGGTGCGCGAGAACGCTTGAATAATATTTTGGTATTTAATCACTTTGTCTAAATACAAGGTATTAAGCCATTTAGAGTCAAAGCCAGTGAGCATTTGATCCACCACGATCAATAAATCTAATTGCTTTGAAGGCTCTGTGTGAATGCGCTCGTAGGGCTTTTTATGGGCAAGGCGTGCAGCTAAATCTTTTTTAAAGGCTGCATGGCGGGCAAAATCAAAATCCTGGCCATAACGCGCGTTATAGTCGGCCATAATCTCTTCCAGGCCATCGCCTTTAAAGGTGGGGCCACGGTCGCCACTGCCGTCGTTATCAATGTTCGGGTCAAACAGGGCCGATACTTTAAGTTCAGGTTTGGCAGCTTTTACATGACGGTAATAGTCAATGGCTTCGGCAATGCTATTAGTGGCCAAAATGGCGTGGAATTTATTGCCCTGGCTGAGCACATCCCATTTATGCAGGATATCTTCCACCACCTTGGCTTGGTGAATTTCGCTTAAATATTGGCTTTTAGGCACATAGTCCTCAATGCCTTTGTGGTACTTGCCTGTGGCGTCTTTATAGCCAGCCATAGGTACATCTTTCATAAAGTGGTTAAATTTTTTCTTTATGGCTGGGTTATCCATGGCCTCCATCACCGTGTTGGCTTTGGCTTGTTCTAACGCCACCGCTTGTCTTAGATCACTGTCTCTAAAAGTTGGAACTTTGTAAGGGTCGAAGCCCAGCACGTTACCATCGCGTATGCCATCGGCGATGCTATAGCGGTGTAGTTCGTTGCCAAATACGGTACTGGTGGTATTGCCGTTTTTTTCGTTTTCTTCTTGAATTGGTGTACCGGTAAAGCCAAAAAACAGGGCGCGCGGAAAGGTACGCTTAATAATAATCAGCATGTCGCCAAAGGTAGAGCGGTGCGCCTCATCGACAATAAACACCAGACGCTTAGCGCGAATTTTCTCAATATCCGCAGAGTTTGTGGCCGCACCTTCATCGTCTACCGCTTCAAAAATATTACTCATCTTTTGAATAGAGCTAACAATTAAGGTATCGGCGGGGGCGGTGCTTTTTAATTTAGTAATGAGTACGTGAGTATTTTCGGTGGCTTGAACGTCTTCGCCATCGCCAGCAAAATTGCGATATTCCGCGAGCGACTGGGTACCCAGCTCAATCCTGTCCATTAAAAAAATCACTTTATCGGCATCTTTGGATTGTGCGATCAACTGCGCCGATTTAAAGCTGGTCATGGTTTTGCCCGAACCCGTGGTGTGCCACACATATCCCCCGAGGCGATCGGGATTATTGGCCGCGCTACCCAGTTGCTGCCAGTTGGTTTTGGCCACTTTGTCTGATATCGCATTGGCGGCGTAATACTGATAACTGCGCATGACCTTAAGCACGCCGTCGGTATCGTCGGCGACGGTATAAAAGCCAATCAACTGGTGCGCCATGGGAATAGAAAGCAGGGTAGAAGCGATGTCTTTCCAGTGGTTCATGGGCTCGTTATTAAAATCGGCCCAGTTAAATTGATAATCGGGGTTAAACTTGCCGTCTAGCCCGGGGTTGGCAAAGTATTTAGTCTCGTTGGGCTCCATGGCTACAAATACTTGGATAAGCGAAAATAGGCCGCTAAACAGGCCTTCTTTGCTGTATTTTTCAATTTGGTTTACGGCCTGGCTAACCGGAATGCCGCTGCGCTTAAGCTCTACATGGATTACCGGCATCCCGTTAATCAGTAATAGCACATCGCCGCGTCTGTCGTTGCGCAAAGGGCTGCCGCGTTCAAATTTAGGTTGCTGCACAACTTGATAACGGCTTTGGCCGGCGGCGATTTCTTGGCGATCGTATATTTTTAAGCTGACTTCTTTGCCCATATGCAAGGTATCGGCAGGATTATCTCGCTTAATCGCCACGGTTTTGCCGTTAATTAAACCGTTTAGCTTGAGCGGTGTTTTAAGTTCTTTAATTTGCTCAATAATTTGCTGCATTTCAGTCGCGGTGAGCGGTACATCGTTTAAGCGATCCCGCTGGCGATTATTTTCAAACAAAATGTTTGCCCAGTTTTTCAGCAAATCGGCTTCGGTTTTGTTTTTGAGTATCTCTGTTTCCCAGCCCTTGTGGGTGAGTACCTCAATAAAGGCCTGCTCAAATTGCGCTTCGTTTTTGAAGGTGATCATGTGCACTCACTATACAAACATTTTGCTCAAACAGGATTGCTTGATGTTATTGAGTTTGGTGATTTGCTGTTGGTGTTGATTGATTAGGGCATCGAGCTTTTGAAAGTAGTTGCTTATTGCGGTTTGCTCTGCCTTTTCTGGGATGAAAATTTCTAATGCTGTAAGCTTATTTACCGACAGGCCGGGCTGAGCAGATTGTCCAGAATACTGCCCTAGATTCATTAGGCCTAATTTGTAATAAAGAAAAAGAGTATCGTTTTTTTCGTTTGCTTGTACAGCAATTGCATGCTCAGTAAAAAATGCCTTTCCATTTGAGAAGTTCATATTTCCACAAAGAGCACCCTGTCTGCCTATTATGGCATAAGCACCTTCATGGTTGTATTCTGATGTATAACCTCGTAAACCATTTCCACCATAAACAGGGTATGCACCAACTCTTTTAATGTCTTCGGCTCTTATAAACTTCCCACTTCGGAAATTCAAACATGCATTAGCTAAAACAATTTCCTTCCACTCCCCACTAAACCCTTTAAAGCGGATTTCTGGGATGGTTTCGCCTTGTTTGGGGAACACTTTTTCCAGCATGGCTTTTTTAATACTGTTGAGCTTGTCATACTTTTGTTGGTGTTGGTTGATCAGCGCGTCTAGCTTTTGGAAGTAGTCAGTGATATTTTTTTGCTCTGTAACCTGTGGAATGACGATTGTTCGATTTTTCCAATCAGTAACGTCAAACACCAATTTTTCTATATCAACGCCATAGGAGCTAACAAAAAATAGCTTGTACATTTCAGGTCTGATCGAGATAACAGTCCAGTATCTAGCTGTTATATCATCGCTATCTGCGACAACAAGATACTCATTGGATACGACTGCGCCATCAAGATTGTCTGGCACAATTCCATTCGCGCCATGAACAACCTGCCGCTTTGAAATTAGGTAATCACCCGCTTCAACACTGAAGTAATTTTTAACTAATATGTTCTTCCCTTTAAGTACTGCTCTGGGCACTACACCTTCGTTACGGCGTTTTACTGTCACCAGTTGATATGAGGTATTATCCATTAATTCAATGGGGCGTTTTATTTCATTTAAAACGCTTCCTATTTTTTTATTTTCCCACTCTCCACTAAATCCCTTGAAGCGAATCTCTGGTACTTTCTTCTCCACACTCATCTTATTCACCCTTCAATAACTTGGTGAGTTCAGCCAAGCCCTGCATATCAAACTCATTCCCCGTGAATTCACCCATCATTTCCGCCAGTTCTTGCTCGGTGGTTTTAATCTCATTGGCCACTTGCGAATAGGTGACGGCGTATTTGTCAGCAAGAGCTTGCACTTGGCTAGTAAGTTGGCTGATCACAGTGTTTGGCATGGCGGCAAGTTCGGTGCTTAATGGCGCGATCCATTTAAGCTGCAGCAGGTTGTTCACTTGTTCATCGGTCAATGCTTCGATGGTCGTTTTGGTTTTTAAGTGCAGGGCAGTGGCGGCATCTTTGACCGTTTTTTTCAGGGTTTTTTCTTCATCAATTAATTTGTTTGCACGAATGATTTTGGCTTCATAGCTTTCTTCTGCGAATTTAACTTTGCTGTCTTTTTGTCCTTTCAAGAAGGCCTTGGCGGCTTTGCCGACTTCGACATTGGCAAAACCGTCTTTGCTTTCTTTGACCGTATCTTGTTCTTTTTCTTCTTCGGTTAGAGATTCTAGAATTTCTTCAAGCGTGCTGGCGATCTCTGCCAGGCGCGCTTCTTTAGCTGCCAGAGCTTGTAAGTCATCACTTAAGTAAGTTTGTTGCACTAAATCAAACGGCAGTATGTGACCTTTCCAGCCGTCTTGTACTTCGGTGTCTTTGTTGTCTTTCTTCTTGATGACGTTATTAGGGTCAACTTGTTTGGTGGCGGCAAAGCCTTCGGTTTGTATCATCTCTAAATCGGCGCTGATGAGTTGCCATTGGTTGTTTAGAAATTGATAAGCCAGGTATTTGTCGATCAAGGCAATGGGAGCTAGGCGAGTAAATAGCTCGGTACTTAATACCGCTTCTTGTTGGTTACGTTTTACGTTTTGCCAGTTTTGTATTAACTGGGCATTGAGGTGGTCATCAAAGCCATCAAAGGCCTGGTTGTAGGCGCTGATGAACTCCAATACTTGCGGGTGCTCGTTGATGCTGGCATTGACGTCTTGTTTGGTAATGGCCAGCTCGCTGTAAGCGGCAGATTTTGGCGTAAACAGAGCACTGCGCAATTGCGGGAAGGCTTGCCAAAAATTATCTAACTCGGCAATTTCGCTGTTAGGGATGCCGCCGAGCATGGTGGCGTGTAAATCCCAGTTTTGTGCCGCCGCAGAAGAATCAACATAGCGCGGTATGTTGAGGTTGTAGCCGTTGTCGACCAGGGTTTTTTTGCTCACCAGTTGCGAGAACTTGTCGATACTTTCGCGGTTAATCACCGCGTCAGTAATGCGCTTGATATCACTGGCTTGCAGTTTGTTGTTTTTGCCCTCTTTCATATAGTGTTTGGAGGCATCGACCACCAGTACATCGGTGTTTTGGCGTTTTTGCTTGAGTACCAAAATCACTGTAGGAATGCCGGTGCCAAAAAAGATATTGGCAGGCAAACCGATAACAGTATCAATATGATTCTGCTCAATAAGTTGCTTGCGAATTTGACCTTCTTCACCGCCGCGGAACAAGACACCATGGGGCAGTACGATAGCCATAATGCCATCAGGTTTTAGGTGGTAGAGGTCGTGCAGTAAAAAAGCAAAATCGGCTTTGGTTTTTGGTGCCAGGCCAAATCGTGAATAGCGTGGATCGCTGTCTTTAAAGCTTGGGTCCCAGCTTTGTGAGTAAGGCGGGTTGGATACCACGGCATCGACATGTAAGGCGTAGTATGAGCCTTGAGGATCGCTATCATCAAAATACGGCCAATCTTCTTCCAGGGTGTCGCCATTACGGGTTTTAATGTTGCTGGCTTTGATTCCGCGCATGATGAGGTTCATACGGGTTAGGTTGTAGGTGTTGGCTTTTAACTCTTGGGCGTAATAGGTGATGCTGTCTTTGTTTTTAGCGTATTTCTCGAACGCTTCACCGATATTGATCAGCAACGAACCCGAGCCGGAGGTAGGGTCGTAAATTTTGATGGTATCTTTGTGTTTTAACTCGTGGGCGATGATGTTCGACATGAGTACCGAGACTTCATGTGGCGTGTAAAACTCACCGGCTTTTTTACCCGCATTGGCGGCAAATTTCTCAAGTAGATATTCGTAAATGTAGCCCAGTACGTCATACCCTTGATTACTATTCATGGGGATGCTTTTGATCAGGTGCAGTAAGTCGCTGATGGCTTTGGTGCGTTTGCCAGCACTTTCACCCAGTTTGCTTAAACCTGTTTCTAAGGTAGTAAAAATGCCTTCGAACAGTTTTTTGTAAGTTGGCGAAATCAAACGGCTAAAGGCTGAGAGTGCATCACGCACGTTAGATTCATCAAATTCGGATGTTGGATCAATCCATGTAGAAAACAGATTATCGTAGGCAATAAAGTAGCCCAAGTTGCTTTGCACGTATTTAACGGTGTCGGCGTCTTCTTCATTGAGGGATTTGATATCTTCAGAGGTCATCCCCTGTTTGGTGACAAACTGTACTAGCTGGTCGCTTAGGTACTTGTAGAAGATAAAACCGAGTATGTAATCTTTGTATTCGTTGGCTTCAATTTTAGAACGCATCTGGTTGGCAGATTCCCAGATTTTTGCCGCAAGCTGTTGTTTATTCACTATGGGTCCTGTTAAAAGCAATTCTTTTTCGAAAAGGGCTATTTTAGGGTTTTGATTGTACGTTTGATAAGAGCTTCTTGCCAGAGGGGGGTGTCTCTCGGCGATAAACCGAGAAATATCACTTTGGGCAAGTCAGTGATGTTAAAGAACTACTTGGGTCGTCGGTGTATCACTGATCGAAATAGTCGCTATCAAGCTTAGGGACCTTCAGCAGCCTTGAGCTCACGCCAACTTCGTTGTCCATCATCAGATGAACCAATCGGTTGCCGTCGATGAGCACCATACCTTCCACTGATTGGGAGAATTCAACTGCCAGTTTGGTAAAACCAGAAGTGGTGATGAATACGCCACGTTTGGCTTTTTGCCCTACAAGCGCCCCGTAAAAAGCATGCAGTTCAGGGCGACCTACGGTGTTTTGCCAGCGCTTGGCTTGCACATACACTTTTTCTAGGCCTAGCTTGTCCAGTGAGATAACGCCATCAATCCCCGCATCACCACTGCCCCCAACGCGCTTGAGATCATCGCGATGGCCGCCATAACCTAAGCGATGCAAAACATCCAGAACAATGATTTCAAAACGGGCGGGAGATACTTGAAGCAAGTTCTCCAGCAGTTCTGTGGCAACAGCATCGCGGATCTCTTTAATAGATTGTTCTAGTCGATCATCCGGGCTGCTGGTAAGCATGGCATCGCTGTCTGGTATCTCCACCGTTGGGTCTAAATCCACTGCATCATTGTTTTGTTGAAGCTTTACGTTGGTGAAAGCCAGTGCAATATGCTCGACTTCGGCATCCGTTAAGGGCTGGGGATGTTGTTGTAGCCAGTCGACTCCCTTGGCTGTTAGACACCATTTTCCTCTCGACAGGCTTTGCGATAGTCCAGCACGTTTTAAACGATCGTGAGCCCAGCCGGTGCGGTTTTTGTAAACTAATTGGCCGCTGGCGATTGTTTCTGCCCGTTGTTCTTCGTCCAGATTGAGTAAATCCGCAGCTGCATCTTGCACATCTCGAGATAGGGCACCTTCAGGTTTCGTTGCCAAAAAGCGTAATACTGGCTCAATAAATTGGTCGTATGTAGGCACTGACATTGCGGGGCTCCTTATCCTCATTTATCTATTTATGATTGTAAGCTTTATACTGGGAACTAATCCAACGCTGACTCTTTCAGCTCCAACTTCACCATCAAAGTCTGGTTCAGCGCTTTCCCATCAACCCCACTATGGATCCGGCGGTGGCAGGTAGGGCAGATAGCGCCAACCCACTGGGGGTGATCGGGGCCTTCATCGGCTAGGCGTTTTGTGTGGTGAGGCTCCAGGTAGGGTTCGCCATTCTTTTTCTTGAACGGTGCGGGTTGTTCGCATGACTCACAGATGCCATTGGCGCGTTGAAGTACGTATTTTTTCACGTCCTCGCTGCGCTTGAACCAAGAATTTTTGCTGTCACTCTCTTTACGCTGACCCGTCATCATGGATGATTTTATGGCCTTGGCACGTAGCTGCTCGAGCGTTTCTTTCTTCGAAGCGACTTCTGAGGTATCGATATCATTATCAACTTCGCGAGCAGAAGATACCGGGAATAAATTAAAAACTATACCCTGCCGCATATCCTTTTTTTCGAAGTCTAAGCATTGAATGTAATCCCAAGTATCACATTCAAACATGCCAATAAATCTTACGCCCTTATCTTTTTTATTATCTTCAAATAAGAAGATGTCTTCGCCATTCTCTTTGTGGTCGCGGATGGCCTTATTGCCCCGAATAAACTCCATTGGGCCTTTCTGGCCTTCTCCGGTATAGGAGAAACTGCCATCAGCAGACCAACCGTCTTTGTAGCCATAGGCCTCGCCGCTCTCACCGGTAAAGATGAAGATGACGGGGAACTCAGTGGGTGTCCAGATACCGCCCTGCAGTTGCCCACCATAGAGGTCGATAAGCTCTTTACGCGTGTAAAGCCTACCTTTTACTAAATGCTCAATAGGGTGAGGTGTTTCGATGATCTCGAAACCGAGGTTTTTAAGTGCTTGGATCGCAATCTTAGCGCCACTGTTAGATTTTATTTTTTCGAATGGTGTTCCGAACTGGTAAAAATAAGCGGCCGCGACGATGACTCTGATATCGTATTTTTCGTTATTATAAAGGAGTTCACATTTTTTAATTCGTTTGACGTTGTATTTTTCCAGCAGAGCATCACAACCCAACGTTTTATATTCTTCGATGGCTTTTAAAACCGCTTCTTTCGAAGATAACGTCTCTATTTTAGTCGCCAAAACATTTCCCTCATTGCAGAACGGATTCTGATCAATGCGTTTGCGTACTGCCAGCGGCCATGCGTGGTTATCCAGCAGTTAACTCATCGATTTATCGAATGCGTTAACTATGCCAGGCCACGGGGGAAATGCCTACCTTCGTGAATGTGTTTATCGTGATGTGTCAGTCAGATCTATGAGATTTACCGGAGTGATAAGAACGGCACAAAACTAATACCGTTCTTATTATTTATTTTGGCTTTTATTTTAACTTATCAGAGCTGTCACTCCATCTCGCGCAGCGCACGGCCATAGAGGTTGCACAGTGCCGGTACTAAGTGAGCCGCCGCGTTGAGGTAGTGATTCAGCTGTTCCCACTGGGTATCGTCGGATTGCGGGTTCTTTTGCATAAGTTCACCGAACAGCAGCAGGCCGTGGCAGAATCCTTCGGCCTGTTCGGCTCGCAACAATCGCCCTTATCGCACCCACCATCACCCCAAATCGGCCCCATTACTGGCAATCACCTGCTTGTACCACCAGAAGGATTTCTTGCGCGTGCGGGCGAGGGTGCCGTTGCCGTTGTCGTCGCGGTCGACGTAAACCAGGCCGTAGCGTTTGCTCATTTCTCCGGTTGAGGCCGCCACCAGGTCAATGCAGCCCCAGGTGGTGTAGCCCATCACCGGCACGCCGTCGGCGATGGCGCCGGCCATGGCGCGGATGTGTTCCCGCAGGTAGCTGATGCGGTAATCGTCGGCTATCTCGCCGTCGGCATTGAACTCGTCGTGTGCGCCCAGGCCGTTTTCCACCAGAAACAGCGGTTTTTGGTAGCGGTCGTACATCATGTTCATGGTAATGCGCAAACCCAACGGGTCGATGCCCCAGCCCCAGTCGCTGCGCGGGATATGCGGGTTGGTCAGGGATTTCACCACGTTGGCGGCGCTGCTGTTGTTGTCGTTCATATCGGCAGACGCGCAGCGCGAGGTGTAATAGCTGAAGGAGACAAAATCGACGGTGTTCTTCAGGATTTCGGCGTCACCTTCCTCCATCACGATGCTCACGCCTTTCTCGCGGAACACCCGGGCAGAGTAAGCGGGGTAGGCGCCGCGGGCCTGCACGTCGATAAAGAACAGGTTCTCGCGGTCTTTTTCCAGCGCGGCCCACACGTCTTCCGGCTTGCTGGACCAGGGGTAAAAATTGCCGCCCGCCAGCATGCAGCCCACCTGGTTGGCGGGGTTCACCTCGTGGGCGATGCGGGTTGCCAGCGCACTGGCCACCAGTTCGTGGTGTACGGCCTGGTATTTTACCTGCTCGGGGTTCTCGCCCGCCTCAAACACCAATCCTGCGCCGGAGAACGGGCTGTGCAGCACAATGTTGATCTCGTTGAAGGTGAGCCAATACTTCACCAGCCCGTCGAAGGCTTCGAAGCAGGTGCGGGCATAGCGGGTGAAAAACTCAACCATTTTGCGGCTGCGCCAGGAGCCATATTCGGTCACCAGGTGCATCGGCACGTCGAAATGGCACAGCGTCACTAGCGGTTCGATGCCGTATTTGCGGCACTCTTTGAACAGGCTGCGGTAGAAGGCGATGCCTTCCGGGTTGGGCGTCAGCTCATCGCCGTTCGGGTAAATCCGGCTCCAGGCGATGGAGGTGCGGAACACGCTAAAGCCCATCTCCGCCATCAGCGCGATGTCATCGCGGTAGCGGTGGTAAAAATCAATCGCGTCGTGGCTGGGGTAAAACTCGTCTTCGCGCAGGGTAAAGCGCTTCTCCAGGCCAAGCTTTACCGGCATGCGGTTGGGGCCATGCGGGATCATGTCAACCGTGGTCAGCCCTTTGCCACCCTCGCGATAGCCCCCTTCCGACTGGTTGGCGGCCAAGGCACCGCCCCATAAAAACCCTTGCGGGAATGTTGAATCAGACATGAAATCCTCAATAATTACCCGTCATACTTGAAGCTGCCTCTGTGTTGGCTGCGTTACAAGACCCATCCGTGGGTCTTGCCCCTTCGGGGCCGCTGCAAGCAGCGTTCAAATCTGTTCCTGACAGATTTGTCGCGCACCCCAGTCACTTAGCTGACTAAGCTCCTGGGGATGTACGGCCTTGCCGCTGTGATGCAACACCAATTATGTAGGGTAAAAAATAGTGTGTTAATGGATAGCGTTAGCGGTATTGGCCGCAGGCGCGGTTGTCGTTGGGGCCTCTTCGCTTTCCGGAATGTCTTCAAAGCCCAACAGCAGCGTGAGCACGAACGACAGCACCACGGAAAGCACCATCACGCCGCCGACCCAGACAATGCTCATCGGATTCGACGGGTCAAAGAACTGCACGCTGGTGAACAGGCCGGGCGAAGCCATCGAATGGCTGGCTAATCCGCCAATGCCGGCGACTGCGCCGCAGATAAAGCCGCTGATCAGGCTGGCGATTAATGGCCGTTTGAGGCGCACCGCCACGCCATACAGCGCCGGTTCGGAAATACCCGCCACAATGGCGGAAGCGGCGGCGGCCAAGGCGGTCTGGCGCAGCTCGCGGTTCTTGGTTTTGAACGCCACCGCCAGCGAAGAGCCGCCGAGCGACAGGTTGGCGCCAATCTCCGAAGGCATCACCATGCCCTCTTTGCCGGTTTCGGCGATGGTCTGAATGATGGTCGGGGTGAAGACGCGGTGCATGCCGGTCATCACCAGCAGCGGCCAGATCGCTCCCATAATGGCGACGGAAAGCCAGCCCAAATAGCCATGCACGGTGTACACCAGCGCCGAGATACCGCTGCCGATCCAGATGCCCAGCGGGCCGATCAACACAATCGCGATCGGCGCGGCGATCAGCACAATCAGCATCGGCTTAAGGAAGTTCTTGGTCACCGCCGGGGTGATGCGATCGACCCATCGTTCGATATACGACAGGATCCAGGTCATCACCAGCGCCGGGATCACCGTGTAGGTGTATTTCACCGCCGTCACCGGAATGTAGGCGAACTCCACCGCCTGGCCCTGCGCTGCCTTGGCCATTAAGTCGATAAAATTAGGGTGCAACAGCACACCGGCAATGGCGATCGCCAGCGACATGTTGGTTTTGAATTTAAGGGCGGCCGACGCGGCGACCATCACCGGCAGGAAGAAGAACGCGCCGTCGCCAATCACGTTGAGGATGATCAGCGTCGACGAGCCTTTGTCGAACACGCCAGCCATATCCAGCATCATCGCCAGCAGCTTCACCATCGAACCGCCGATGATGGCCGGGATCAGCGGCGACATGGTGCCGACCAGCGCGTCGAGGATCCCGGCGCCAATGCTTTTCAGGGTGATTTTACGCTTTGCCGGTGCGGCCGCGGGGGCGTTACCCGGCATGCCGAGCGCCAGCACCGCCTGATAGGCTTTCGACACTTCGTTGCCGATGATCACCTGGCACTGCTCGCCGCTGTGCACCACGCCCATCACGCCGCTAATCGCTTTGAGTCTTGGCGTGTCGATCAGCGCCTTGTCTTTCACCACGAATCGCAGGCGGGTCATGCAGTGCGTAACGGCTTCGACGTTCGCGCGGCCGCCCAACGCATCCACGATGGCGTGCGAGATCTCTGTGTAGTTCTTCGGCATGGAATATCGTCTCTAAGATATGAATTCGGATTGCCCAAAGGCTCACTTTTACTGCCTGGGCGATCCGCCGTTCCATCTTAATGAAACGCCCACAAGAAACCGGTTTCACAAAATCATGCTGATATGTTTTAACTCTGGCAAGAATTATGATTTTTTGGTTTTTAATTTCGTGAAGTCAGTCACTTTAAGGCTGGGGAGGGCGGCAACGGCAGGCGCGAAAACATTCCAAAGGCGGGGCGTCTTGGGTAGACTGCGCGGAACCCTGGATTTTGACGGCGCAGAGATGGCAACAATACTTGAGGTGGCAAAAAGGGCCGGCGTTTCGAAAGCGACGGTGTCCCGCGTGTTATCCGGCAGCGGCTATGTGGGCCCGGAGAAGCGCGAACGGGTAGAGAAAGCCATCGCCGAGATCGGCTATCGGCCCAATCTGCTGGCGCGCAACCTCGCCACCAAAACCACTCAGACCATCGGGCTGGTGGTCACCAACACGCTGTACAGCGGCAACTATTTCAGCGAGCTGATGTTCCAGTCGGCGCGCATCATGGAAGAGCACGGCCGCCAACTGATCCTGGCGGACGGCAAGCACACCTCCGAAGAAGAAAAGGCCGCCATTCAATTTCTGTTGGATCTGCGCTGCGACGGCGTGATCATCTACCCGCGCTTTCTGTCGATTGCGGAAATGGACGAGATCATTTCCCAGCACAAACAGCCGATCCTGGTGATCAATCGTCGGTTAAGGCTGAACGACAGCTACTGCATCTTCAGCGATCAGCACGCCACCAGCGCGGCGGCAGTGGGGCACCTGATCGAACAGGGGCACCGCGATATCGCGTTCATCACCGGTTCGCTGGATTCGCCCACCGGGCTGGAGCGGCTTTCCGGCTATAAAGCCGCGTTGGCGGAGCAGGGTATTGCCGTCAATAGCGCCCTGATTGTCGAGGGGAAGTGGAATGCGCAAAGCGGCATGGCGGCAGTTGATACGCTGGTGGCCAGCGGCTGCACGTTCAGCGCCATTGTTGCCAGCAACGACGAGATGGCTATCGGCGCTATCAAGCGGTTGGCGGAGCGCCAAATTCCGGTGCCGTCCGCCGTTTCGGTGATTGGTTTTGATGACATCCCGCTGGCACCTTATACCATCCCTTCGCTCTCCAGCATGAAAATGCCGGTGACCGACATGATCAAGGAAACCATCAATCGGCTGGTGTCGATGCTGGACGGCGGCGAGCTGAGCAAGCGCCCCACCTTCCCGGCCAGCCTGATCCTGCGCGATTCGGTAGCGGCGGGGCCTTATTTGTCGGCAGAGAAGGCGGACCGTTAACGGCGGATCAGCATATAGGCGCGCGGCGAGCTGCCGGTCATATTTTTAAAGAAGGTTGAGAAGGCGCTGTCGCTGGAGAATTCGAGCTTACCGGCGATATCTGACAGGCCGTATCCCTCCGCCAGCAGCTCGATGGCTTTGATCAAACGCCATTGCTGGCGCCACTGCTGGTAGCTCAATCCGGTCTCCTTGCGAAAGATGCGGCTGATGGTTTTCTCCGAAGCGCCACTGTAGCTCGCCAGCTCATTGAGCGGTGGCACTTCCTCCATGCCGGCCAATTGCCGTAAGCGGCGGTCCTTGGGCAGCGGCAATAAGGTCGGTTCGCGCTGCGCATGCCGTATTTCGTCCAGGCATACGGCAAGAATATTGGCGCTGGGGCCGCTTTCCCACTGGGTAGCAAAGTCGGCGATGGCGATCCGCTCCAGCACTTCCCGCAGCAAAGAAGAGGCCGACAGCACTTCCAGATGGGGCGAAAGGCCAGGGTAGCGCTGGTTGTCGAGATAAACCGAGCGATAGCCCGCCACGCCGGTAACCTGAACGCGGTGCACCACCTTGGGGGGGATCCAGGCAATGCGTGCCGGCGGCAGGAGGCAAATGCTTTCATTGAGTGTGATGCGCATACAGCCCCGCTGGCTGAACAGCAACTGCCCCATGTGGTGCCAGTGCGGCCCGGAATCATGCTGCGCCAGCTCGGCCGCAATGCCTAACACGCTATTGTTGATAGCATCGGGATCAAATTCGTCCTGTGCGCTGAGCCATGCCATAAATGTGTCCGATTTTATAAGTTTTTTGTCTTTTATATTGTAATGGTCAGGGTGGGGAAGGTGCTACTTTGTGGCCTACTTTCTTTTTGGAGACGGGATGTACCATGCAACGCAGACTGACCCTTACCCTGGCGACACTGATGATGATGTTTCCTCAGATTGTGGAAACGATCTATAGCCCGGCGCTCACGCATATTGCCGACGGTTTTCACGTCAGCGCGCAGGCCGCGGCGCAAACCCTGTCCTGTTACTTTTTCGCTTTCGCATTCGGGGTCGTCGTTTGGGGCCGTTTGTGTGACGTGATCGGCCGGCGCCCCACCATTTTGGCCGGTCTGGCGCTGTATCTGCTGGCGTCGATCATCGCCATCTTCAGCACTGGCTTTACCTTGTTGTTGGCGGCAAGGGTGTTGGCGGCGTTTGGCGCGGCGGTGGGCTCCGTAGGCACTCAGACCGCCATTCGCGACCGGTTCGACGGCTATGAGCTGGCGCGCGTGTTTTCCGTGATGGGGATTGCAATGGCGGTCAGCCCCGCGGTGGGGGTGCTGAGCGGCGCCCTGTTGACCCATTACTGGGGTTATCAGGGGGTGTTCGCCGGGCTGGCGGCGTTGGCCGCCTTGCTGCTGGCCTATGCCGCATGGCAGTTGCCGGAAACGCGCCCGGCGCAGGTGGTGAAAAGTTCTTTCTTCGGTACGTTAGGCCGCATGGCGAAAGACGGCGATATCTGGCGCAGCGCATGGCTGGTGGCCCTGTTCAACGTCTGTATGTTCAGCTATTACCAACTGGCGCCGTTTCGGTTTGAAGCGCTGGGCATTCCGCCGCAGTGGTTTGGCTATACCGGGTTGGTGCTGGCCGCCGGCGTCGGGATCGGCGCGGCAATCAACAAGTTTCTCATCGCCAAACAGTGGCTGTTTACGCCGCTGCTGATGCTGGCCTGCGTATTGGCGCTGATCGGCGGCGGCCTGGTGTTCCTGTTGGAGGATAAGCTGTGGTTCGTGCTGCCGATGATGCTGGTGGTGATGGCCTACGGCATCGCGATCCCCAATATTCTGGCGCGGGCACTGCGGAATTATAAGGATTGCATGGGCACTGCGGGCGCAATTCTTGGCCTGATGTATTACCTGATGCTGGCGGCGGGGCTGGTGCTGGCCGGGATGGCGCAGCGGCCGGGCATCGTGCTGATGACGAGCAGCGCCTGCGCGCTGCTGCTGGCGTGGACCGTCGTGCGCGGCGAACGCACCGTCGCATTGGGTAAACGCAACAGCGAGCAGGCGTAACCCTCAGCGGGGAGTTGGCGGGGCACTCAGCGGGCCCGCCAGCAAGGTATGAAGCGCCTCTATCACCGCATTGCGCTGTTCGTTCAAAAAGAGGTGCCTGCCGGGGAAGCGTCGTTCATGCACTTCGCCCCCGGCCAGCAACCGCCAATCCGCCAGATCCTGCCTGTCGACCCAAAGATCGTCCTCGCCATAAAAAACCGCCAGCGGGATCGGCAAATGTGTTTCCCGTGGGAAAATAAGCTGGCTGGCAAGCAGGAGATCGGCGCGGATCAGCGGCAAATAGGCGTCAAGCAGGTCGGCGTTTTCATCGGTGATTGCAGCCGTTTGCCCGGACTCGTGAAGTGTTTCAATCAGCGCGCTGCGCGTCAGACGCAGCAAATGACCGTGCTTTGCCGCGTAGGGTGTGGAGCAGGCGGACACGATCAACCCTATGGGCGGCAGCCTGGCTGAGAGTGCGGTTGCCAGGGCCAACCGGCCGCCAAGGCTGTGTCCGAAAAAGACGCAGGGTTTGTCCTGCAGGGGGGCCAACGCCTGCTGCAGTTCGGCCACCAGCCCGCGGTGCTGGCACGCCGGCGCTTCGTCCGCCCGGTCTTCACGCCCGGGATATTGCATGGCGAACAGCTCGATGTCCGAGCGCAGCAGGCTGCTCCAGGCGCGGAAGGTGCCGGCGCTGCCACCGGCATGAGGAAAGCAAATCAGTCGCAATTTGCCCTGGCGTGTGGGGGTCAGCGCTTTCAGGCATCGCTCGGCTCCCCGGAAGGGTATGTTGTGCATGGCAGGTTAATCGCCGTTCAGGATGAAGGGGAAGGGGATCGCGCGATCCCCGGATTTTCGGCTAAGGCGATCAGTTGATCGCCTCCCACAGTTCGTCAAAGATCGGCGTAAACAGCGTGGATTTCAGGTAGTCGGAACCGGCGGACCCGCCGGTGCCTTTACGTTGGCCAATGGTTCTTTCTACCAGCTTGACGTGCCGATAGCGCCATTCCTGCAGCAGTGAGTCCAGATCCAGCAGCTGATTCAGCAACAGCGACTCGCTGGAAGCTTCCTCCAGCACGGTTTTTATGATGGCCTTGAAGGACTCGGCCTGCTGTCCCTGGCGATCGTTGAGCAGCAGCAGGTGGCGCTGAACCGCTTGCCAGAGCGAGATTGGGCGAATGATCGCGCCAAGCATTTTCTGAATGGCCGGATCTTCACCGTACTGCTGTAACTTTTTACCGTTCGCTTTACCCAACAGCGCCTCAATGCCCGCAAATTGGTAGGACTGAAATCCGCTGGCGGAGCCGAGGTAACCGCGAAATTTTTGGAACTCATGGAATTTCAGCGTGAAAATCACCTCAATCTGGTTCACCACGGTTTTCGTGATGGCGTTGATGCGGATCAGCCCATTGTTTGCGGCGGCTATGTCGCCGTTTTCTATCAGATCGATAAGGCAGTGGAGCTCATCGATCAGCTGTTTGAACCACAGTTCATACGTCTGATGCGTAATGATGAAGAGGTTCTCGTTGCGGTGTTCGCTCGGCGGCGAGGCCGGTTGCTGCAAAGCGAGTAGCTGATTTAACTGCAAATAACTTGAGTAATTCATGCTGCGTCATTCCCTTGGGAGAACGGAAACAAAATTGGTTTGCTGGGGAGGGCGTCGCCCGAACAATCCGGCAAATGCAATGACAGGAAATAGCTACCGGCCGGGGTTGCCGGCGAAACCTGCGCCATTTCCGTTACGGAGCAGCGCAATCTTGCGCACGCCTCCGCCGTTGGCAGGCCCATTCCCCAAAAGCAGCGGTGGTTGTCCATCCTGCCGTCATCGTGCAATCGGTCAATCGAAGGCACATCAACCAACAGGTGATGTACGCCAAGCTCGACGATGCGCGCCATCGCCTGGTGGCTGAAATAAGGCGGTATTTTATCCGCCAGCCGCCAGCTCGGCGCTTTGGCGGCGATCACCAACGCCTGAAGATAATGCGGCGCCACCTGCGACAGGGCATCGTCGATCGCCGCGCGGGTAATGACCAGGTCCGTTCCCCGGGCGCTCGCATTATAAGTTTCCGACATCTCGCCGGCCCTTTGCAGCGGTACCCGAATCAGCGTGGCGGCAATGAATGGCTCGAAAACCAACTCTGCCACGTTATGTTCGCCAGGCATGATGTGCCCGGCGCACTCCGTGTGGGTGCCGTGACAATGCGGCACCAAAGAGATGCGGGAGGCATTGCATGCCCCCCCATGCTCTACGCTGGCCAGCGAATCGCCGTAGCGCAGGGGCGCTGCGCTCGCCGGTGCCACGCCGTAGATATTGGTTGGGTTGTCGCCGAATTTCAGCATGGCGGACAGTGGGATCCGCTCATGGTGATGCACTCGGTGGCGCCGGCCGCGGTAGGTCACCTCAATGCACTCCATCCGCTTCCTCCCTGGTTTTGGTGAGCGCCAGCGCGGTCAACTCGCGAATTTGGCTGTGCAGGATGAATTCGCGAATAGTGAGGGAAATGTGCATCGCCTGGCGAATGGCGTGCAATAGCCGTGGGATCTGCAGCGAGTTGCCGCCCAGGCTGAAAAAACTGTCCGTCACGCTGATGTGTTCCTGCATCAACACGGCTTGCCAGATTTCCTGCATGGCGTGTTCCGCGTCGCTGGCCGGCGGCACGTAATCCGTTTCGGAGGCCGAGTAGGTTATCGTCGGGGCAGGTAGCCTGCGAACGTCGATCTTGTTGTTATTGGTCAGCGGGAAAGCGGACAGCACCATAAAGCTGGAGGGGATCATGATGTTGGGCAGCCTGCTTTTCAACGCCGCGCGCACGGATTTCTCGTTTAACTCCGCGCCGGGCTCCATTTGCAGATAACTGACGATCCTGGCGTTATTCCCTTCTCCGACGATCAGGCTCAAGGCATGCGCGATGCTATCCATGGCGGATAAATTGAGGTCGATCTCGCTGAGCTCAATGCGATGGCCGCGAATTTTTACCTGGTGATCGTTACGGCCCAGATATTCCAATTGCCCACGGCTGTTGAAGCGTGCGATGTCGCCGGTTTTATACAGGTAATGGACGGTACCAAGGACCTGGCGTTTGGCGAACGCCTGGGCGCTCAGCGCACCGTTGTTCCAGTAGCCCGGAGATACGCCAGCACCGCCCAGGCAAAGCTCGCCGAAAGCGCCGCTGGGCACCAGGCCGCCGGTCGAGTCCATAATGAAAGCCTCGGTCATGTTTATCGGCGTGCCGATGCAGGTGCTGTCGCCCTCAAAGGTCAGATCGGCGCAGGTTGACCAGATAGTGGTTTCCGTCGGCCCATAGACCTGCAGCACCTGAGTGGCGATGCGCCGCAGTTGTGAAAGCAGCGCGACGGGCATTTTCTCGCCGCCGCACAGCACCGTCAGCGGTCGGCTGCCCGCCGCCGGTAAATGACTGACGATGGTGCCCCAGACGGTAGGGGTGGCCTGAATGACGCTGGGTTGCTGCTGCTCGATAAAATGATAAAGCCTGACGGGATCCATGGCGGTTTCCCGCGGGCACAGCACGACATGAGCACCCGAGGCCAGAGAGCAAAACAGCTCCAGACCGAAAATATCGAAACTGATGCTCGTCAGGCTCAACATCTTGTCAGCAGGCCCCAGGGCCAGCCGGTCGGCAAAGTCATTGGTGAAATTGTTCAGATTGCTGTGGCTAATCATCACGCCTTTCGGGTTGCCGGTAGAACCGGAGGTGTAGATGATGTAAGCCAGCGGATCCTTTTCTCCGTTCGAACGCGCTTGCTCAACGGCGGGGCGGGCAGACAGTATTGACTCGAAAGTCACGTGCGGGCAATCCGCCGGCACTGCGGCGTTTGCTTCGTCGGTGACCAGGATTTTCGTGCGCGCATCGTCAATCATGTACCGCACGCGATCCGCCGGGTAATGGACATCAATGGGAATATAGTATTTGCCGGCCTTGAGCGCGCCGAGGATCAGCGCCGCCACCCTGCAGCTCTTTTCCATCATGATGCCGACAGAAAACGCGTTGCTGTCCAGCGCGCTCAGGTAATGGGCGACATGCTCTGAGAGGCGCCACAGTTGCTCGTAGCTGTAACTCTCTTTTTCGCAACTCACCGCCAGCGAATCCGGCTGCCTGCGTGCCAGGTCATGAATTTGCTCGATCAGCGTCCCACGCGCGCTCTGCGTCGTATTGCTTGCGAGCTGTAAAAGTCGGGTTTGCTCTGCCTCGCTGAGTGGGTTGATAGCGGCAAGCGCCATCGAGGGGGATTGCGTCAGCAACTGATGCAGCACCTGTTCATAATTGTTCAGCATCATCTGCAATCTGGCGGCGTGGAACAATTCGCTGGCGTAATCAAGCTCAATGCTGATGCCGTCTGCGGCCAGGCTGAAGTTCCAGGTCATGTCGAACATCGAGAAACCCGAAGACACCGGCAATTTTTGCAATGAGCAGTCATGGAGGCCGGCCTGACACACGTCCCCGGCGTTTTGCAGAATAGCCATGATTTGGAACAGCGGGTTTTTGTTCGATACGCGCTCATAATCAAGCTGGTGGAGAATGCGGTCGAAGGACAGCTGTTGGTGCCGATAGGCGCCCGTACAGGTTTCCGTCATTTTACCGATCAGGGTTGCCAGGGTGTCACTCGCGCTCAGTACCGTGCGCAGCGGTACGGTATTGACGTGGAATCCGCTCACCTGCTCGAGGTAAAGGTTGTCGCGCGCGGCGATGGCGCTGCCAATGACAATATCGTCTTGGTTGGCGTATTTACTCAGCAGATAGGTCAGCGCTGCGGTAAGCACAACGAAGGGAGTCGCGCCCAATACCCTGGCGCGCTGTTCCAGCAGCCCCGCGATGGCGGGATCCAACCGGCGGCATATGCGTTCGCCGGCATGCGTCGGTGCCAGGGGGCGAGGCATGTCCAGGGGGAAATCCAACTCTCTGCACGCGTGCAGTTTTTGCTGCCAGTAGGCGATATCGCTCTCGAGGTGGGGTTCCCCGGCAT
The DNA here is from genome assembly GCF_024809915.1 of Serratia sp. BIGb0234. Lineage (NCBI taxonomy): Bacteria > Pseudomonadati > Pseudomonadota > Gammaproteobacteria > Enterobacterales > Yersiniaceae > Serratia > Serratia sp. BIGb0234. The sequence goes on along the minus strand of NZ_JANUEI010000005.1, from coordinate 323,457 downwards.
CATTGACGATATCAATTGTTTGAACCTCTGGCGCCGGCAGTGCGTAGGGGCCTCCGCCGCACAGATGATTGTATTGGCGCCAAAGATCGTTGAGGATGAGGTCCTCACTCCAGGCATCGGTCAGAATGTTGTGTTTCACCCACACTAACACGTGGTGCTGGTCATGGTACTGCACCAAACGCAGGGTGACCGGCGGGCGGTGGGTGATATCGAAGGGGACGGCGCAAAGCTGTTTCACCGTGTCTTCCAGAGGCGGATGCTGCCCGGTAAGGGTATGCCCGGCAAGGTTAATGGGAATATGCGGCAGGGCATGCTGATAGGCGATACCCTGAGCCTCGCCAAATTGAGTACGCAGGCTTTCATGTTTTTCATAAATGAAATTGATGGCCTGCTCGAACAGCGAAAGATTTAGCGGCCCGCGGATCTCCACCGCAATGGGCAGGTTATAACTGCAATCATCAGGATTCAGCGCGCTCAGGTACCACAGTAAATTTTGCTGGGGGCTGAGCGCCGCCCGGCGTTGCTCGCCGATGGGAACGGCTCTGTCTGCGGAAACCGCCTTATTCTCAATATATTCCGCCAGCTTGCGTATCGTATTGTTTTGGAAAAGGTCGGCGATATTCAGACGACAGCACAAATCCCGGGCGACCAGCGAAACGATTTTACTCATGGTAAGTGAGTGTGCACCCAGGCAGATAAAGTCTTGCGTGACGTCGGCGCGGGTACAACCGATGGCCTCGGTCACGATGCGCTCCAGGATCACTTCAGTTTCGGTTTCCGGCAGCGCCATATCGCCGTCATTGTCTTCTATAACCCAGTTTTCCAACCGTTGGCGCGCCACTTTGCCATTGGTGGTCAACGGCAATGCAGGCAAGAAAACGAAAGCGGTCGGAATGGCGGCGGCATGCAGCAAAGGGGCCAGCGAATGCCGCAAGCCATCGGCGGTCAACACCGGCGACGACGCTTGCACAAACGCCACCAGCGCTTTGCCGGCGGCCTGCGGTTTGGCTACCACGCACACGCTTTCTACCTGCGGATGGGTGCGAATGGCCGTTTCCACTTCGCCAATTTCGATGCGTACGCCGCGGATCTTGATCTGATGGTCTTTGCGGCCAATAAAAATAATATTGCCCTGTTTATCCCATTTGGCGATATCGCCCGTTTTGTAAATGCGTTCTTTACCCTGACTGCCGGGTAGGGCGAACGTGATGAATTTTTCGCCGGTCAATTCGGGCTGATTCAAATAACCGCGGGCAAGGCCGTGGCCGGCGATGCACAATTCACCCTCGAAGCCGAGGGGCTGCAGATTATTGTGCGCATCCAGGATGTGGCAGCGGTAATTCTTCAGCGGTTTGCCAATGCAGTTCCAGGCCACGCCGGGCTGGTATTCGCACAAAGAAGTGGCGATGGTGGCCTCTGTCGGGCCATAGCCGTTGCACAGACGAGTTTGCTCCGCCCACCAGGCCACCACATCCGCCGGCGGTGCATCGCCCATCACAATCATCGATTTTAATCCGCGCCAGGCTTCACGCGGCAGCAACTCAAGGATGGCCGGGGTAATGGTGATATGGTTCACCTCGTGCAGCGCGAGGTAACGGAATAAGGCATCGGTTTCGGTATGCAATGCCGCAGGGGCGAGGTAGAGCGTTGATCCGCTGATCAAGGCGCCATAAACATCCCAGCCAAAAGCGTCAAAACCTAGAGAGGCAATCGACAGGACTTTACTGCCGGTTTCCAACCGCATGAAGTCGCGATGGTTTTGCGCGACATTGGCAAGCCCCTCACGAGTGATCATGACGCCTTTGGCTTTGCCGGTGGTGCCCGAGGTGTAACAGAGGTAAGCCAGGCCATCAGACGGCCGGGGAAGATGTGACGCCGGCAGGGTCATTGCCTGGTAGTTAATGGTTGCCGGATCAATGCACGGCGCATTCCCCGCCTGCAGAAGGGTATCGGCCAGGATCAGCGTGGGCCGCACATCATCAAGGATATTCTGATTGCGGGTTGCCGGGGCCTGCGGGTCGAGCAGAACATAGGTCTTATTACTTTTCAGGATGCCCAGCATCACGATTGGCAGCAGGGCGGATTTCTGCATGGATACGGCGATAATGTCGTGGCCGTCTACGTCGCCGCGGTGTTCGAGCAGCCAGCAAGCCATTCTGTCAGAAGCGTCATCGAGCTCAGCATAGCTGTATTCTCTGTCGTCGGCATGCAAGGCGATAAGCGCCGAATTTGCCGCCGCCGTACGGCGAAACAGGGTGACAATATCTTGGGAAAGCAGGGTCGCGTCCGCGGTATCATTGAAGGACGCCAACTGGCGTATTTCATCAGGCGAAATGACCAGCGGCGCGGTAGCGGGATCGTCCTCAGAGGTGAGCAGCGCGTCCAGATAGTCGGTGAAGCGTTGGAAACGGGCATCGTCCCCGGTGACCGTGACCCACACGCCATCACCGGCGGGGGTCAGGGAGATCATCGCATGGGTTTGCGCGTATCGGTTTTGTTTGAGAATGCCGGTTTCATTGAAGAAGAAATGCCGCAGGTTTTGATTCTCCGGCGTGACCTGATCTTCAGCAAGGGTATGGAAGTCAGCTTCTTTTCGCCAGGTGACGAAACAGAGATCGGTCGCGCAACGCCCCTGGGTCTGGTCACCCAGCCGCTGTAAAAGCGTGACGATCAAAGCGCGCAGGCGTTCTGGCGAAGCGGAATAACATTTCTGGCCGATGCGAGGAGGCAAGCTGATATTGTCAGGCGGTATGCCGCGTGACAGAGAGACCACTACGTCGCAGATTAAGTCTTTCAGCTGCGCTGCGTTATTTCTTTGGCTATGCCGGGCATCGGGTATCAGGCTGCCGCACAGGTAGCCGATTTTTTCTTTTTGAATAAAATACAGGGATAAGTATTCTTGTTTTTGTAAACTATCAATATCGGTGATTATTTCTTTATTGGACGATATCACCAGAACGTTTTCAGATAATTTCTGTAGTCGTTGTAATTCCTCCTGATGATTGTTTGTCGTTATTATCAGATCGATTTTTTCGGCGGGTAGGCGGGGTGAAGATAACGGGTAAATATGATGTCCATATTCTTGTATTTCTGAGGTGAGCGCTTCCCCGCAATGGATATCACCTGAGAATACTATGTTTAATAGTTCCACATTGGCTTCCTAGTAATAGTGTAACGTGAGCATCCGGTGTTGATGCCCAGTTTTAATTCGGTTTATCTGTTTTATGCCTGCGTTATTTTTGAAATCGGCAGGTCTTCGAGTATGCCCGCTTTATCCAGTGCCAGCAGCATTTGCTGCGTAACAATATTATTGGTTTCCCATGGCTTGGTGTCGGCAGGTGGGTAAGTGTCGTGAATGATGGCGGCGATGGCTTCTGCATCCATACTCAAATGACCTAGCATCCGGGCGCTAAATTCTTTAGCGATGGCATCCGTCGTATAGTGTTCAATAAAGGTCAGGATGGGGAGTTTCATCGCCTCTTTTGCATGCGTATCGCTGTGGCGCCATATATGCCCAAGTATCTGTTGAGAAAAGCGGGCGTGTCGGCCTTCGTCCGCGACATGGTCTTTCATGATCTGATAGAAGGAGGGGAAAATATTTTCATTGTCGATCACATCGATGAGATCGGTGGTTAACGCCTGTTCTGACAGGGAAACGCACACCAGCCGGAATAATTCACGGTGTTCATCCGGGGTCTGACCAAGCGCGAGCGCGAGCGCGAAGGACGCTTCGGTGTCTTTCGGCATGCTCAGCGGCGCTATGCCCGTCATCTGTTCGACCTGATTGATAAGGTCCAGTGCGACCAGAGCATGATAGGACTCATCTACAACGACGGTTAATGCATCCAGGCGCATATCTGCGGGGAAATCGACGCCTGCGGTATTTTTGTATAGTTTGTATGTTGAGTCATTAATAATATCAAGCTCAATGTTGGCAATGCCATTCAGATAGTGATAAAGCGTTTGGACCTGAATATAGCGCAGCGCTTCGTCACCCAACGCTGCCACGCGCGGATGCATGCAAAGCGGCAGGCGTTCCGTAGGGAAATATTGCCTGGATTGGTAATCTTGCTCATTAAGTATGCGACGCGGACGGGAACGGACAATAGCAGCGCGATCCCATTTTTTCAGGGTTGTTTCAATTATGCTCACGGAAAGAATCCTTCTTTAGTAGAGTTCGACTTCAATATCCGACAGCGGATAGGCACAGCAAGCTAATATAATATTTTCCTCAAGCTCATCTTCGGCCAAGGCGCTTTGTTTTCCATGACGCACTTCACCTTTGACTAACAACATTTTGCAGCAGCCGCATTTTCCTGCGCGACATAAATGTGGAATATCGATGCCTTTACTCTCAAAGTTATCTAATAGTGACTTCTCAGAGCAAAAGCTACCCGTGTCCTCACCATCAAGAATAACCTGATAGTGGGTGTTTTTTGATTGTGAAATCATGGCGGGGATTCCCTTGGCTATTAATTAAATGGTGTGGGGTCCATTATTCTTCCCTGATTGAATGATATTTTTATTTATGTGCCTTGATGGCGGAATAACAGTAGCTTCTGAGTTGTTTATTGTCAACATGAATGGTTAATAACTTTAACATTTCATTAATATTTGCGTTGTCTTTTTATTTTTTAATGGTTAATTCGTTAATTATTTCTTTTTTTATTTTTACAGGTGCAGATGTGCATATTGCAAGAAGTGTCTTTGTAATAATTTATTTTAAAATTATTTTATTTGGTATCGACCGCCGGCGGGGGCGTTGAATATTCACTGCTGTTGGAGGCCAACCTTGAGACCTCGCCCCGTTAACGAAAAAGGGCAAGCTTTCGCTTACCCTTTGGTTGGTGCAGTACGCAACGTCGCTATCTCAACCCAACCCGCCAATCCGCCCCCGGATTTCCTCCTCAGGCAAATCTACGCCAATAAACACCAAGGTGCTGCGGCGCTCTTCCTCCGGCAGCCACTCGCGATCCCAGTCGGCGTTATACAGCCGTTGTACGCCCTGGAATAACAGCCGGCGCGGCTCGTCCTTGATTGACAAAATGCCCTTATAACGCAGCAGGCTGTCGGCGTATTCCAGCAGCAGGCCCTCCATCACTTCGGAAATCTGCATCAGCTCCAGCGGCTGGTCGTGGTATACCACGATCGAACCAATATTGTTTTGCGCTTGCGGAATGCGGCGGAACAGCGGCGCCGGCGTCGTCAGGGTCAGCTTGTCGTTCAGCACAAAGCCTTCGATGTCGAACAGCACGCTGAGATCGATATCGCCGTGCGTCACTTTATACACCGGTGCGCGGGCGTTCATCTGCTGCAGGCGTTGGATCAGCGCTTCGCAGTCCGGTGCCACGTCGGTTTTGGTCAGCAGAATGCGGTCGGCGTAGCCCACCTGCGCCTGCGCGATGCTGAACTGGGTCAGTTGTTGGTCGGCATGTGCGGCGTCCACCAGGGTGATGATGCCGTCCAGCAGGAAGCGTTGGCAGAGGATCTCGTGCGAGAAAAAGGTCTGGGTGATCGGGCCGGGATCGGCCATGCCGGTGCATTCGATGATCAGCCGATCGAACGCCAACTGGCCCTGGTCTACGCCGTCCAGCAAGTCCAGCAGCGCATCGGCCAGTTCGTTGGATTTGCTGCAGCAGATGCAGCCGTTGCTCAGGGTGGTGATGCGGCTGGCACGGTCGCCAATCAGCGCATTGTCAATCGGCACTTCGCCGAATTCGTTTTCGATTACCGCAATCTTGTAGCCGTGCTCGGCGTTGAGAATATGGCGTAGCAGAGTGGTTTTACCGGCGCCCAAAAAGCCGGTCAGAATGGTGACTGCGATGGGTTTCATTACGGGTCCTTATTAACAGCAGCGCATGCCGCCTTTGCCGTCCCCACCGTAGCGGGCCTGCTGGCGTTCGCGGAAAAACTCTTTATAGGTCATCACCGGTTTGTCCGGGTGGTTGTCTTTCATGTGCTGGACGTAGGTATCGTAGTCGGGCACGCCCACTAACATGCGCGCTGCCTGACCGAGGTATTTCCCCGCCTGGCCGAGATTTCCGAACATCGCCTTCTCCCCAAAAAATTACCCTGCATAACAGCTTTCATTATGCAGGGTATCCGTTAAATCACCATCAGTGCTGCGGTGAAACTTTGACGTCCCCCTCAGTTACGCCGTTGGAGGGCGCTTCTTCAGGCACCGGCACGTACGGCGTTTCCTGGTCGCTGCGGTTCGGGTTTTTATGCGCCGCCATGGCGGTTTTCACCCCGTAGAAGATGATGCTGTACACCACCAGCAGGAACAGAATGCTCAGCCCGGCGTTGGTGTAGTTGTTCACCACGATATGGTTCATGTTAGCCACTTGCTGAGCGGTCAGCTCGGCACCGCCTTCGGCGATTTTGCGCTTGTACTCACCAGCCTGGAAGAAGAAGCCTTCCAACTGAGGATTGTCGCTGAACAGCTTCAGACCCAGGGCGTAAGTGGTACAAATCAGCAGCCATACCGCCGGCAGCACGGTGACCCAAATGTATTGGGTGCGCTTCATCTTAATCAGCACCACGGTACCCAACACCAGCGCCACGGCGGCCAGCATCTGGTTGGAGATGCCGAACAGCGGCCACAGGCTCTTCACGCCGCCGAGCGGATCGACCACCCCTTGATACAGCAGGTAACCCCACAGGCCCACGCAGCCGGCGGTGCCGACAATACCGGCCACCAGCGAGTCGGTTTTCTTCAGGAACGGCACGAAGTTGCCCAGCAGGTCCTGCAGCATAAAGCGACCGGAACGGGTACCGGCATCCAGCGCGGTCAGAATAAACAGCGCTTCAAACAGAATACCGAAGTGGTACCAGAAGCCCATGTTGGCACCAGGAATGATCTGGTGGAATACGTGGGCGATACCCACTGCCAGCGTAGGTGCGCCACCGGCGCGGTTCAGCACCGAAGGCTCGCCGATGTCCTTGGCGGTCTGCAGGATCTGTTCCGGGCTGATGACAAAGCCCCATGAGCTGACGGTCGCCGCCGCGTGGGCGGTCACATCTTTCAGTGACGCCATGATCATCGGCGCATCTTCGGTACCCAAACGGTGCAGGTCAGGCATGGTGATGCCCAGTGCTGCCGGCGGAGTGTTCATGGCAAAGTACAGGCCCGGCTCGATAATCGAAGCCGCCACCAACGCCATGATGGCCACGAAGGACTCCATCAGCATCGCGCCGTAACCGATAAAGCGCGCGTCTTTTTCATTGGCCAGCAGCTTCGGCGTGGTGCCGGAGGCGATCAACGCATGGAAGCCGGACACGGCGCCACAGGCGATGGTAATGAACAGGAACGGGAACACCGAGCCTTTCCACACCGGGCCTGTCCCGTCGACAAACTGGGTGATCGCCGGCATTTTCAGCTCAGGGTTGAGGATCACGATGCCAATCGCCAGCCCGACGATAACGCCAATTTTCAGGAAGGTCGCCAGATAGTCGCGCGGCGCCAGGATCAGCCAGACCGGCAGCAGGGCGGAAACGAACGCATAACCAATCAGCGTATAGGTGATGGTGGTGTCTTTAAAGGTCAGCGCCGGGCCCCAGTACGGATCGTGGGCAATCACGCCGCCGAACCAGATGGAAGCTACCAGCAGCACGATGCCAATGATCGACACTTCGCCCACCCGTCCCGGACGCAGGAAGCGCATGTAAACGCCCATAAACAGGGCAATCGGCACGGTGGAACAGACGGTGAACACGCCCCACGGGCTTTCCGCCAGCGCTTTCACCACGATCAGGGCCAGCACCGCCAGGATGATGATCATGATCAGGAAGCAGCCAAACAGCGCGATGGTCCCCGGTACCGGGCCCATTTCCTTTTTGATTATCTCGCCAAGCGAAGCGCCGTTGCGGCGCGAGGAAATGAACAGCACCATAAAGTCCTGCACCGCCCCCGCCAGCACCACGCCGCCCAGTAGCCACAGCGTGCCGGGCAGGTAGCCGACCTGCGCTGCCAGCACCGGGCCCACCAGCGGGCCAGCCCCGGCAATGGCGGCGAAGTGGTGGCCGAACAGCACGTTTTTGTTGGTTGGCACGTAGTTCAGGCCGTCGTTATTGACCACCGCCGGCGTCGCGCGGAAGGCGTCCAGCTTCATCACCTTGGTGGCGATGTACAGGCTGTAATAACGGTACGCCACCAGATACACCGCCACCGAGGCGACGATGATCCACAGCGCGCTGATGTGTTCGCCACGGCGCAGCGCAACCACGCCCAGGCAGGACGCGCCGAGTATTCCCAGCAGCATCCAGGGTATGTGTTTTAAAATCCCCTCTCTGTTCATTGAGGTGTCCTTAGTTCAAAACTGCAAAATGAGTGAGTTAACCCGCTTATAAGATGTTTCAGGCATGCGGCCCGGTGCGGATAACGTTCGGGTACGAACTCTAAATAATTCGAGTGGCATTGAGGCGGCAAGGGCGCGAAGCCCGATGAACTTACATAAGTAAGTGATTCGGGTGAGCAATCGTAGCCAACAACGATGCAACTTGAAGTATGACGAGTTTAGGAACAGCTCATCATTGCGGGTTGGGGCTGGGGAAGACATGCGAATTTCAGTCAACGGTGCTATAGGGTGCCGAACGGTTGAAATCCCGGGGTGAGCGGTTGGGCGTTGCAGGGGGAGTGGCAACGCCCCACCGAGGGGCGGGTCAGTAAATCTTTCTGGCGTTGATCCCTGCGGGGAAAATGCCGGTGGCGAAGATGTGCCCGTTAACCTGCAACTGGCCGTCGGGCAGCATTTCGACCGGGTATTCGTGGGTCAGATAACTGAGAAAGTTATTGCGGTCGTCGAGCGTCTGAAAGCCGATCAGATCGTAGAAAAACAGCGATTCGATTAAGCCGTGGTGCTCGGGGATCTGTCTGAGCAGCGCCGTCGACGGGAACGGCAAATGGAAGAAGAACGCGCAGGGGTTCAGCAACCCCTGTTCTTTCAGCGCCTGGCCGCAGGGCAACAGCTGGTAATCATCAATGCAGATGATGTCGTTCGGGCAAATATACTCGCAGGCGATATCGGCGAAATGCCGGTTGAGTTGCCGATAAGCGCGGTAGTTCTCCGGCGTGAAATGCGCCTTTTCCGGGTGGTTATGGAACACTGGCCACAGGCCGTCGTGATAGTAGCCCTGATAGTGGAAGTGAAACTCCTCGGTCGATAACGGAAAGGTCACCTGCTCGTAGCCGCTGCGGTGCTGGTAACTAACTGGGCGCAGCGGCGCATCGCCAAAGTTCTGTACGTCACCGTTCCAGCCCAGCCACAACCCGCGATCGTCGTCGCTCTGGCTGTCAGGCGATAGGGCCTGCGTAGCGCAGGCCAGATCCTTGCTGTCACACTGCTTATTCGAGATCAAAACCAAACGAGACATGCTGCGTTCCTTGTTCAGGTTACGAATAGGGGGTTAAAGCATCCAGCGGGTTTCCGCTTCGGTGACCTGCGCTTCAAAGCGGCGCAGCTCGGCGCTCTTGCAGGTGTGCCACAGCGCGGCAAACGCCGGGCCGAGGCTTTCCTGCAACGGTAGGGTTTGCCGGAATAACGTCAATGCTTCCTGCTGGCTGAGCGGCAGTGCCACCGCGTCGCCATTTTCATAGCCGTTGCCGCAGGCTGCCGGCGGCAGGGGGTGCGCGTGCTCCAGCCCATACAGCATGCCGCTCAGCATCGCCGCTACGGCCAGATACGGGTTGGCATCGGCCCCGGCCAGCCGGTATTCGATGCGCTGGTTGGCATGGTCGGCGCAGGGTAAACGCAGTGCCACCGTGCGGTTATTGTGCCCCCAGGAGGCGCGCAGCGGCACGTGCATACCGGGACGAAAGCGGCGGAAGGCGTTAACGTTGGGCGCGAATATCGCCATCGAGGCTGGCATCAGCGCCAGCATGCCCGCCATCACCTGCGTCATGGTGGCGCTCAACTCGCCCGGCAGGCTTGCCAGCAGGTTATTGCCCTGCTCATCCTGCAGGCTGATATGAAAATGCAAACCGCTACCGGCGGCCTGAGCACAGGGCTTGGCCATAAAGCAGGCGTGCTGGTGGTGTTTCTCGGCGATCTGGCGCGTCAGCCGCTTCAGGGCCAGCACCTGATCGCAGGCCTCCAGTACGCGAGCGCTGTGATGCAGATTCAGCTCATACTGGCCGGAGGCGGCTTCGGCGACCACGCCGGTCAGCGGCAAGGCCTGCAGCCGGGCCTGATGTTCGATGTCATTGAGCAACGCCTGGTGGCGCTCCGGCGCATCGACAGAAAAACTCTGCGTTGGGCACTGTCCGGCCTCAGCCGGTTGCTGCTGCGGATCCTGCAGATAAAACTCCAGCTCTGCCGCCACGACCGGGAAGTAACCCTTGGCATGCAGGCGTTTGAGCACCCGTTGCAGCACCACGCGCGGCTCCAGCTCGCAGGCGTCGCCGTCGGCATTTTTCATCGTCAGCAGCAATTGGGCATGGTGCTGCGGATCGCGGGCGCAGGGCCGCAAGGTTCCGGGCACCGGCAGACACAACCTGTCCGGCTCGCCGGCCTGCTGGCCCAGCCCGCTTTCTTCAATGACCTGGCCGCCAAGATCCATGGCGTAGATCGACAGCGGGAAATAACAGCCTTTATCCAGCGCAAACACCTCGGCGACAGGCAGCCGTTTCCCGCGGAATTGACCGTTCAGATCGTTGAGATAAATATCGACGTGTTCGGTGTCCGGATAGCGCTGTAAATACTGTTCCACTTCTTTGTGGAATGAACGCGCCTGCGAAGCAGGAATATCTGCCAGCAGTGGGTTAAAACCAATAACGTTAGCATGCATGGCAGCCCCCGAAATGAATTAAAGCCGCGGGGGAAATTATTATCAGGGCAGGGGATAAACACATGAGGCATCCGTCTCGTAAGGCCATATTGGCGATGTAATGATGTTATCTGCGCCCCTAAAACCTGTCTGTAAAAACGCCGTAACTTTATTTATAGCCGGAATAAAAAAGGTGTAAATAAGGGGCGTGGCTCTGATGGCCGAAGAATAAATAGCTGCATATACTGCTGAGAGCGACGTTATTCAGGAGAGAAAATAATGATCAGAGTTTTTATCGTGTTTGCCGCCGTGATGACGGCGTTCAGCGCCGGGGCCTCCTCTGAAGCGGCATGGGCCAGCGGCGATAAAGCACTGCAAACCGCCTGCCTGAAAGCCAGCAGTTTGAAAGGGGCCAAAGCCGTCGGCAGCATTATCCATTATGGTGATGACGTCGGTTACTCGGCCCTGTTGATCGCTGGGCGCTATCCGCAGGCGTTTATGCATAACAAAGCGGGCAAAGAGCTGTGCCTTTACCAACGAGCCACTAAAAAGGCGGTGGTTCAGGACGCTGACGGGCTGGCGGGAAAGCCATAGCAGCAGGGTTCTTGGCGGTACAGTTTTAAAAATGGCGTTGTAAATATAGACTGTAGTCTATAATTTGTCGTTCAGTATACACCTGTATTGAAAGGACACTTAAATGGGTACTTTAAAAGAAATGTTAGCTTCGCGTACCCCTGATAGCAGGCAGCGAATTGAGGAAATGGCAGAGGAGATGCTGCTGGAAACGCGCTTATATGAGGTGCGGGAGGCACTGGATATTTCACAGCAAACGCTGGCGAATAAACTCGGTATTTCGCAACCCTCTGTTGCCGCTATAGAGCAACGTGGCAATGAACTGAAGATTTCGACATTAAAACGGTATGTGGAAGCGATGGGCGGAACACTGCGGCTGGATATCGAACTGCCGGATGGCAAACACGTAGGATTTAGGGTTTAAAACGATCAAAAAAGGGCGCCGGGGCGCCCTTATGCCGTTATTTCAACGCGATACGGATCACGTCGTCCGGCGCGGTGGCTTCTTTCTCGCGGCTGGAAGCCTGTTTGACGCTCACGTACAGCGCCTGGCCATCCGGTGACAGCGCCAGGCTGTTCGGGTGGGTTGGGGTCTTGATGGTTTGCAGCAGCTTGTAGTTCTTGGCGTCGATCACGCTGACCTGGCCTGCCTGACGATGGGTCACATACACCTCATTGCGCGTCGGGTTGAACAGGACCGCCAGCGATTCCGGCACGTCGATTTTGCTCAGAATCTTGCCGTCGCGGGTATCGACCACCAGCACCTGGGCCTGCTTGGAGTCGGTGATAAAGGCGCGATGCGTGGCAGGATCCAGGCTGATGTTCAGGAAGAAGTGCTCTTTGGACTCGTCCAATTTCTTGCGGCTGAGCACCTTGTTGGTTTTGGTGTCGATAGTCACCAGCTCGCCGTCGGCGTTGGTCACGTACAGGCGGCTTGCGGCCGCATCCAGTGCCAGACCGGTACCGTATTTGCCGGTTTCGGTGATGGTAGTGCGCAGGGTCAGGTCTTTGCCGTCTACCACCCAAACCACGCTGGATTCACCCAGCCCGGTGATATACAGGGTGTCGGTGGTGGCGTCGGCCACCAGCTCACGCGGTGCCAGCGGTTTTACCGTTTCGGAGCGTTTACGCGCATCCAGCACCAGGCGGCCTTTGACCTCACCGGTTTTACCGTCGATGGAAGTGACCGAGTTATTGACGGTGTTGCCGAAGAACAGCGTGTCGGTTTTGCTGTTAATGGCCGCGCCGAAAGGTTTGATATCGTTGTGAATGATCTGGGTGATATCCAGCGTTTGCGGATCCAAACGATACACCACGCCGCCTTTGTCCAGCTTGCGGCTTTGCGAAGTGGCCAGATACAGCGCGTTCTCGCCCTGGCTGTAGACCATCTCGTAAGCGCCTTTGCCGACGGGCTTGCGCAGCAGTTCCGGCTCGCCCTGGGCCAGCAGCGGGGCGGAAAACAGCATTGAAGTCAGCAGCAGCAGTGGGAAAGCGGCGCGTGCGCCAAAGCGGCGGCTGGTCGTTGTTGCAGAGTTCATAACCTCTCCATGGAGTTAAAATGCCTGTCGCCGCAGGGCGGTTGCCCAGAGGCTAAAAAGCTCAACATTGAATTCAAAGCAAAATCCGGCCGGTCGCATCGTGGCGCACCGGGCCTTCTGTTTGCGAATAATAATCATTATTCATGCCGGAGGGGAGTGATTTCTACCCAGGCTGGGGTGAAAATCACAATGTGAAGAGTGGGTGAAGGGTGATCGTTGCCGTGTCGCTGCGTGGGTTTCCTGGTTTTCCTTGTGGGCAGATAACAAATAATTAATTTAGCTGCGTTATTGTTTGGTCGCTGTAATAATATTTATTTGTTATCTCTTATAATAAAAACCCGATAATAACGGAGGTTTCTTTGGGTTAAAAACTCCTGCTTTGTACGTTATGTGAGCGGTTAATTACATTGTCTTGCATTGAATTACAGTTGAATACTTTTGTGGTGAAAAAGTCATCCTGTGGTGGATAATCTCAGGTTATGACATGAATTTTTATAACTTGCGTCATTTGCACACATCGGGTAATTGTTTATGCGTGGCTCAAGACCACCGTATTTATAACAATAATTTTTCGGGCAGGGGTAATAATGAGATATATAAAAACGCCAATATTCATTGGCGGCGTTGTGCTGTCGGCGTTATCCGCCGGCGCGCAGGCAGAAATCACCATTCTGGATAAAAACCCGCAAAGCAATGTGTTGCTGGCACCGCTGAGTTTGAAAGTTGGCGGCAGTATTCGCCCCGAGTGGATATTTAATAATGGCCCGGAGCCGGGATATTATAAAAATGGTCATGATGGCGGCACGCGTTTTCGCTTCAGCGGCGACTATGCGCTGACGCAGGATACCTCGGTTATCGGCTACTACGAGTGGGGCGTCGATCTGGCACACGCGCTGAGCTGGGACGGCCACTACAACGAAGACGGCAAACGCGACTATCAGCGCCAGCTGTACGGCGGCTTCAAAGATGACCGCTACGGCACCTTAACCTTTGGCCACCAATACGGCATTTATTATTCGGTTGTCGGCATTAAAAGCGACGTCTGGGATAACGATGGTCATGCGGGCGGCACCGGCATTGGTATTTCCGGCGACTACGACGGCGGTAATAAACCGAAGAACAGCCTGAAATACACCAATGATTTTGGGCCGGTCACCTTATACGCCAACTATTTATTACCGGAAGACGATTTGCACACGGCGGATAATCTCATCTACCGCCGTAAAGGCGGCGGCGGGTTGGGGTTTGATTATAAGGCGACGAAGGAATTAACCTTCAGCGCGGCCTACAGCTACACCGACGCAAAAATCAAAGACAATCAATATAACGAGAAAGAGTATCACCAGCAGTTGTCCGGTACCGCGCTGACCTGGCAACCCAATAACTGGTATATCGTCGGGACCGCCAGCTATTACAAAGACTATGTGCCGAGCACCCGTGAACGTACCTTGTCGCATTATTTCGCCGGGAGCGGTTACGGGGTAGAAGGCTTTGTCGGTTATACCTTTAATATCGACAAGCCTTTCCTGAAATCGATCCAGCCTTATGTGGCCGCGGACTCGCTGCAATTGAAGGGCGACGAAGAATACCACGCCAATCACGTTTACCTTGGGGCGGGTACCACCATCGGCTACGGCCTGTCGGTGTATGTGGAACGGACGCTGGCCAACAGCAGCGACAACGAACCGGACTCCACCTGGGTGACGGTGTTCTACGACTTCTGATCGCTCCTGACAAACTTTCCAGGCCGGCCTCGTTGCCGGCTTTTTTGTCGGGTTATTTCACAGGGTGATCCAACCACCCTGCGCCCGATCCGCCGCGGTTTTCTCCGCCAGATAGCGTGCCGGCGGTTTGCCGACGGCTTTGCGAAACATGGTGACGAAGCCACTGGCGCTCTCATAGCCCAAATCCAGCGCCACCCGCTGTACGGTCTCCCCCTTGGTCAGGCGTTGCAGCGCCAGCATCACGTGCAGTTGCCGTCGCCAGTGGCCAAAGCTCATGCCCATTTGCTGCTGCAGGGTGCGGTTGAGGGTACGTTCGCTCATGCCGATGCGCTGAGCCCATTGGCTGAGGGTGGCTTTGTCCGCCGGATCGGCCAGCAGGCGCTCGGTCAGTTGGCGAATGCGTGCGTCATTGGAGACCGGCAAGTGCAGGTTCTCAATCGGCGCGGCGGCCAATTGATCCAAGAGTACGCCAATCAGCCGCCCTTCAGCGCCTTGCTCGTCATACAGCGGATCAAACCCGCTGGCCTGCAACAGCAGTTCGCGCAGCAACGGCGAAACGGCCAACGTACAGCAGCTGGTCGGCAACCCGGCGATGGCAGCCTGATCGACAAACAGCGCATAACATTCGGTGGCCCCGGTACCCTGAGCGTTGTGCAGCACGTTGCTGGGCATCCAAAGCGCACACTGCGGCGGAACCAGCCACAGGCCGTTTTCCACTTCGCAGCGGATCATGCCGCGCATCGTATAAATCAGCTGCGCTTTTTGGTGCCGGTGATGGGCGACTTCCCAATCCTTGTTAACGGTGGAACCCTGCACGGCAAAAACCGCCCGGGGCACCCGATCGATATCGAAAAGCGGTGGAGTGACAAAAGGCATGAGAATAATTCTCAATTTGGCGTAAATGAAAAACATTATGTCCTGATTGTGCAATGTGGTCTAGTGCTTCCGCCGATAAAGTAAGCGCACGTTTCCGAACTCTTAGGAGAAATCTCATGTCATTAGATTCTGCAACCTTCCCACTGGTCTGGATGCGTCAGCAAGCCGCCGGCGAACCGAAAGATACCCTCGCCGAATTTGCCGAATTCAGCACCTTGCTGCAGCGTGAACAGCCGTTTGTGCTGCTTTGCGATCGTCGTATGGACGAAAGCGGTGAGCAGGATCGCGACGAGCGTACCCAGGTCGCCCTGTGGAAACGCGATCACCGTGAGGCGTTAGCGAAGTGGGTCAAAGGTATGGTGCTGATCGAGCCGGACGACATGCGCCGAAAGGCGGCGGAAGAGTTTGTCGATTTCGCCAGCCGTTTCTGGGGTTATCCGGTGATGGTGGTGGCCAGTGAGCAACAGGCCCATGAGCTGGCACAACGCCTGCTCGAGCAGCGGGAACAATAATCAATAAGGAAGCGCCATGTATCAGCAACAGGTAATTGCGCAACTGCTGGCCTGGATTGAAGCAAACCTCGACCAGCCGCTGACGCTGGACGATATTGCTGCCAAATCCGGCTACTCCAAATGGCATTTGCAGCGGCTGTTCAAGCAGTTGACCGGCCATATTCTGGGCACTTACGCCCGGCGCAGACGTTTGACCGCCGCCGCGCGTGAGCTGCGGCTCACCCATACCGGCGTGGCCTGCATTGCCGATAAGTACCAGTTCGATTCCCAGCAGACCTTCACCCGTTGCTTCAAAAAACAGTTCGGTTTGCCGCCGGCCGGCTATCGCCGCAGCGCGGATTGGTCCAGCCACGGCATGCAGCCGCCGCTACGGATGGCAGAAGGCCCATTGCCTCAGGGGAGTATTGTCACTCTGCCGGCCATGCAGCTGGTGGGGCGTACCCAGCGCCGCAGCTGCACTCTGGGGCAAATGCAGCATTCGAAAAATGAGCTGCGCCAGTACGTCTGGAACCAGGTGCTGCAACCCGAAGTCGCGCCACCGGCGGTAGTCTACGGCCTCACCAGTCTGGAAGCGGACAACCGACAGCTTGATGGTCAACGCATGGCCTATACACTGGCGCTGGCAGATGAACAGGCCGAAGGGGAGCAGATCCTGATCGAGCAGGGCGATTACGCCAGCTTTACCTATCAGGGGCAGGTCGAAGAGTTGCCAAACTTCGTCGATCGCCTGTACGACTCCGCGATGCCCATGATGAACGCTGTGCGCCGTCCCGGGCAGGATATCGAGCGTTTTTACCCGGCACAGGGGGAGGTTTGTAATGCACGCGGTACGGCGATCCGCTGTGAATATCTGATCCCGATTCGCCGAACGTCACCGCCGGCCGCTGTGCTTTAACGGCAGTTTTCACAGAAAAACCTCTTCGTGCTGCACCAGGTTACAAAAAAGTTCGATATTGCGCTGGTAATGTTTCACACTTAGGCCGATGTGCACATATAATGCGCATCCGGTCATTTATGGCCGCATAACCTATATTGATAACTGCCAGTGGCCACTACCAACACGAAGATGAAAATGAGCATTCGCGCGTTACTAACCCTGTTTACGGCACTGGTGGCTTTCAGCCAGGCTGCCTTCGCCGTTGTATATCCGTTGCCTGCCAAAGACAGCCGTCTGGTGGGTGAGAACATCCAGATCACCGTACCGGAAGACAGCAAGCTGCCGCTGGAGAGCTTTGCCGCTCAATACCAGATGGGCCTGAGCAATATGCTGGAAGCCAACCCGGGTGTGGATCCTTTCCTGCCGAAAGCGGGCAGCACTCTGACCATCCCACAGCAGTTGATCCTGCCGGATGCGCCACGTGAAGGCATCATCATCAACAGCGCCGAGATGCGTCTGTACTACTACCCGAAAGGCACCAACACCGTGATCGTGTTGCCAATCGGTATCGGCCAGTTGGGCAAAGATACGCCGCTGAACTGGACTACCACCGTGCAGCGCAAGAAAGACGGCCCAACCTGGACGCCAACCGCCAAGATGCGTGCGGAATACGCCGCGGACGGCGAGATCCTGCCTGCAGTATTCCCGGCCGGTCCGGACAACCCTATGGGGCTGTACGCGCTGTACGTCGGTCGTCTGTATGCGATCCACGGTACCAATGCCAACTTCGGTATCGGTCTGCGCGTGAGCCACGGTTGCGTACGTCTGCGTGCTGACGACATCAAGTTCCTGTTCGAAAACGTTCCGGTCGGCACTCGCGTGCAGTTCATCAACGAGCCGATCAAAGCCAGCGTTGAGCCGGACGGTTCCCGTTACATTGAAGTGCACAACCCACTCTCTGCTAACGAAGAACAGCTGAAGTCCAAAGATCCGGTGCCGTTGACCATCTCTGCGCCAGTGGGCAAAGTGATGATGGACCCGGCGGTTAACCAGAGCGAAGTGGACGCGGCAATCAAAGCCCGTTCCGGTATGCCGGTTAAAGTGAACTGATTGATTCAGTCGCTGTAGAAAAGGCGCCTTAGGGCGTCTTTTTTTATGGCTAAAAAACACCGTTTTGCGCAGGCCTCCGCAGTTCTTTGCTTTTCGTTACCGCTGCCGCTTTAAAGGTCCGGTACTGTTAGCAAAAAACAGATTTTCTCGTTGCCTTAAACGGACATCGCGAAGCTGTAGGTGGGCCAAATTGCGACGGGAAACTGTCGGGAGGCCCGTCGCTGAAACTTCTTTCTCTGGTGCAAAAACGCGGTCTGGAGATCTTGCTGTAGAGTGTCAGAATAATCACAGCTTACCTGCCTATACATCACCGCTATAAGTCCTTCCTGGTAATTATTCCTCAAAAAATCATCGTTAATTAATTGGTTATATATCCCCTCCGACCAGTGATTGCCTGAGAAAAAACTCTCAAAACCTCTGCATTGTGAAAATAAGATCACACAAACGTAACAAAAGATAAACATAGGCTCTCTATATTGGCTGCTTTGCTTTTGGGAGGGAGTGCCATGCGTAACTGGAACGAGCCGAAAAAGAACAAAGCGCACATCGAACTGATCCCGATGATCGACGTGATGATGTTTTTGCTGGTGTTTTTTGTGTTGATTAGCCTGAACGTGATCCCGGCCCTTGGGCTGAAGACTCAGTTGCCGTCCGCCGGCAGCGCTCAGCAATTGAAGCCGCAGAAGAAGGCGATCATTACCCTGGGCGCGGAGGAGCAACTGCAGCTCGACGGCCAGCCGATAGCGCTGAGCGCGCTGGTCAGCACGCTGAAGCAACAGCAGCAGGAGAACCAGACCACCACCATTATCGTTAACAGCGACAAAGGCGTTGCGGTAGAGCGCTTGGTCGCGGTGATGGATAACCTGCGCCAGGGCGGTTTCTTCTCCGTCTCCATCGCCACACGGAAGCTGTGACATGTATCTGCTCTATCGCTCACGTCACCTTTTCAGCTGGTTGCCGGCGCTGATCGTCGCGGGCTGCGTGCTGTTCGCCAGCCAACAGGCGGCGCTGAAAATTCAGCCGCGCTATGACGAAACCGCCATGGAGCTGGCATTGGTCGAGCCGGAACCTCAGCCACAGCCGGAACCGGAACCGCCGGTGGAAACTCCGCCGCAACCCGAGCCACCGCCGCCGGAACCTGATCCCCTTCCTGAACCTGTGGTGCCTGCACCTGAGCCGATTGTCGAGGCCAAACCGGTACCCAAGCCGCAGCCGAAACCCAAACCCAAGCCGGTGAAAGAGAAAGCCAAGCCGGTGGAAAAGGCCAGGCCCGCCGCGGTGCCGGCAGCGCCGAGAACCTTGGTCAGCAAGCCCGCCGCACAGCCCGTTCCGCCGGCTCCAGCGGCACCGAAGGTGAACGTGCAGGCAATCGAAAACGGTTATCTGCAGGCATTGCGCCATGAGCTGGAGCAGCGCAAGCGCTATCCCAGCGGGCGGCAGGCTTCGCTTGAACGGCCGCAGGGCAACGTCGAGGTGTGGCTGGAGGTGGATCGCAGCGGTCGGGTGATCTCTTCCGGCATCACCAATAAGGCCTCCAGCATGCTGCTCAACCGCGCGGCGCTGAGCAGTTTGCAAAGTATCAGCCAGGTGAAGCCGTTCCCAATTGAGGCTTTCAACGGGCAGACAACCAAAAGATTTTCAGCCACGTTCAATTATCAGGCGCCTTAATGCCTGGCATAACAGTTTGATTTTTATGGGATGGAAACAATGAAATCTTTCAATCGATCTGGGATTTATCTGGCAGTGATGTCGGCGATGTTACCGGGTGCCGTGCTGGCGGCGGACTCGACCGACGTCGGCACCATCAACGTTAAGGGGCAGTCGCTGGGCGGCGGCATGATGGTGCAGGAGGACAGCGCCAAGTCGCGTTCCACCGTCACCAAAGAGGCGATGGATAAAATGCCGGCGGCGGCCAACGCCATCGACAAGCTGAAATACACGCCGGGCCTGAACGTCAACAGCGACGATGCCAGCGGTCTGAGCGGCGTTGATTACACCATGCGCGGTATGAGCTCCGATCAAATCGGCCTGTCGATGGACGGGATCCCGATTAATGATTCCGGCAACTATGCGGTTTACCCGAACCTGCTGGGTGATTCTGAGAACCTGGGGGAAGTGTTCGTCACCCAGGGCTCCTCGGAAGCCGACGGCCCGCACATCGGCTCCAGCGGCGGCAATATTGGCCTGGTGACGCGGCGTCCGTCTAAAGACTTCGGCGGCTTCGTCAAACAGACGCTGGGCAGCAACAACCTGAGCAAAACCTTTGCCCGTCTGGAGACCGGTGAGTACAACGGCTTCAGCAACTGGATCTCCTATTCGCACACCGAGGCCAAAAAGTGGCGCGGGGAAGGGCGTTTGTACTCCAACAAGTTCGAGATGAACTCGTTGTATGAGGACGGTAACGGCAACAGCAGCAACCTGATCATGAAGTACAACCAGCAAAATAACGTCAACTACAACACCCGCAGCAAGGCTCAGTTCGCGGAAGACCCCCATGGCGATTATGACACCACGCCGTCCTACAACAACCGGGGCCAGCTGACTCGCTACTACAAGCTCAACCGTAATCCGTTCGAGAATTTCAACCTGACGTTCACCCAGAAGCTGCAGCTGCGCGACAACCTGGCGTTAACCCTGCAACCCTATTACTACTGGGGGAACGGCGGCAGCTTCAGCGGCCAGAGCGCATCGGTACTGTCCAGTACCTCGGATCGGGCCGGTCAGTATGACCTCAGCAACTTGCAGTCCAACACCTATTACCGTCCTTCCTGGACCCAGACCTGGCGGCCGGGCATCACCACCAAGCTGAAGTGGGACATCAACGATCAGCACAGCCTGGATATCGGCTACTGGTTTGAACGTGCGCGCCAGTCGCAGACCCAGCCGTTTATCGGCATCAAGGACGACGGCAACCCGCAGCAGCTCTCGGGTAAACCGGGCGGTTCCGATCAGGTGAAGGACGCCAACGGCAAAACCGTGCAGGGGCGTAACCAGTACACCATTACCCCGGCGCAAAAAGTGTGGCTGCAGGACACCTGGTTCGCGACGCCGGACTGGACCTTCGTCGGCGGGCTGGCCTATCAGTACGTTGAACGAAAAGGCGATAACAAGGGCAGCCTGTATAACGTGCCGGAAAAGCGTGATGCCAAATACCATGAATTTCTGCCGAACTTCAGCGCCAGCTACAAGCTGAACCCGGAAAACCAGGTGTTCTATAACCTGACTCGCAATATGCGCACCCCGCCAAACTACGTGTTGTACAACGTCGGCGATTCGCTTAGCACCAAGCCTGAACTGAGCTGGAACCATGAGCTGGGCTGGCGTTTCGAGCGTGAAGATATGCTGCTGAGCGCCTCGCTGTTCTACTTGCGCTACAGCGACCGTCAAATCTCTACCACCAATCCGGACGGTGACTACGAGATGATGAACATCGGCAACGTAGAGAACAAAGGGCTGGAACTGGAGTGGAGCGGCCAACTGCCGCATAACTTCAACTACTACACCTCGTACACCTATACCGAGTCCAAGCAGAAGAGCGACATTGTCAGCAACGGCGGCCTGCCGCTGCCGACCAGCGGTAAAGAAGTGCCGAACGTGCCAAAAAACCTGCTTAACGTGACCTTGGGTTATGACGACGGTTTGTATTACAGCAGCGTGAGCGGCAAGTACGTCAGTTCGTTCTACGGCGACCTGACCAATGACGAGAAGATTGGCGGCCGGACGGTATTCGATCTGGCGGCGGGGGTGCATTTGCCGGTGGACAAGAAGATCGTCAAGAGCGCGGCGCTCCGCTTCGGCATCAGCAACCTGTTTGACAAGGAGTACCTGACTTCGGTGCGCTCCACCACCTTCAACGCCGCGCCTTATAACGGCGTAAGGGCCAGCACGCCTTACTACAACGTCGGGGAAGAACGTACCTTCAGCGTATCGCTGGAAGCCACCTTTTAACTATTTATACCCTATGCCTTTCAAGTTGCAGTTAGGCGGCCAACTCGCTCATCCCCAGGCGCTTACTTAAGTAAGTAACTGGGGTAAGCGAGTGCAGGTAACAACGCTGCGGCTTGAAAGACGACGGGTAAGAGGACTGAACGATGAATGCCAATCTGCTACACGACATTATTTTCTACGTGATGTACGCCGCGCTGGCGATTGCACTGGTGATCATTATCGAACGTGCGTTGTATTTCGCCTATACCCAACGCCAGGCGCGTCGACTGGAGCAGGCGCTGACGTTGGATGTGCACCGCACGGCCGATCTGCCGGATGAGTTGACCCAGCGCAGCAGCCTGCCGCTGGCGGTAATTTCACCGGTGCTGGAGCAAAAACACCGTGCCGGTGACCGCGAGGCGATCGGTGATTTGATCGACGCTCAGTATTTGTTGAGCAAGCCGCTGATGGCACGGGGCCTGTGGTTGCTGGAAACTATCGTTACCGCGGCACCGCTGTTGGGGCTGCTGGGTACGGTGATGGGGATTATCGAAACCTTTAAGGCACTGGCTGCCTCGGGAGTGTCCGAGCCGAGCCTGGTTTCTGCCGGGATGGGCACCGCGTTGTACGCTACCGGACTGGGTATCGCCATCGCGCTGCTGTGCCTGGTGGGGAACAACTATCTGCAAAGCCGCATGGAGCGCATTAACGAACTGTTGAAGGTGCTGCTGATCCGCGCCGGTGCGCCGGGCAGCCGCCCGGAAAACGGCAGCCGCGAGCAACGGGTTGACAGCGAGGTGCCGCGCTATGCCTAATGGCCGTCATTCACGGTGGCCATTAGGCCGCCTTTACACTGCGTTATGGGGTGGTTGCCTGTTGATGTTGAGCCAGAATGCGGCGGCGCGCTTTGAAATTCCCGGCTACGAGCTGGTGTATACCGCACCGGTAGAAACCGCGTTGCAGGCGGATGACCTGCGCAACACTGCCGAAGTGTGGCAGCAGATGTTTGATGCGGCGAAAACCCGCATCGATCTGGGCCAGTTCTACGTGGCGAACCAACAGGGTTCGCTGCTGGATGGCGTGCTGCAGCATCTTAAAGCGGCGGGGGAACGTGGGGTAAAAATTCGTTTCCTGATGGAGGAGAAGGGCATCCGCATTTCTACTCCCGAAACGCTGGAACAGCTTAAGGCGATCCCGAATCTGGAGCTGCGTATCATCCCTTACCAGCGGCTGAGCGGCGGCATTCTGCATGCCAAATACCTGCTGGTGGACGGTGAACAGGCGTTTGTCGGCAGTCAGAACTTTGACTGGCGCGCGCTGGCGCACATCCATGAAACCGGGCTGCGCATCAGCGATGCCAGTGTGGTGCGGCAGATCCAGGCGATCTTCGAACAGGATTGGCAGGCGCAGGCGTTGCTGGCGGCGGAAAAACCGGTGCCCCAGCTGACGCCCCAACCCACGGTTGAACCGCTGCAGAGCAATTACCTGGTCGCCAGCCCGCGTGCCTACAACCCGGCGGGCGTGATTGATTCGCAGCTTGAGCTGCCGCGCCTGTTGGCTTCAGCCAGGCAGCGAGTGCGGGTACAGGTGATGGACTACGCGCCGTTGTCTTTTGGCCCGGACCGCACCCGGCCTTACTACGCGGTGATCGATAACGCCCTGCGCAGCGCTGCCGCGCGCGGTGTGCAGATTGAGCTGATGGTCGCTAACTGGAATACCAAAAAGCCGGATATCGCCTGGCTGAAAAGCCTGGCGCTGGTGCCGAATGTGCAGGTGAAAGTGGTCACCATTCCACCGGCAAGCAGCGGGTTTATCCCGTTTGCCCGAGTGATCCACAGTAAAATCATGACCATCGACGGCGAGATCGCCTGGGTGGGCACCAGCAACTGGACCGGTGGCTATCTGGACAATTCGCGCAATCTGGAGATTGTGCTGCACGACGTGAACATGAGCCAGCGGCTGGACAAGCTGTACAGCCAACTGTGGGACAGCCTTTACGCCGAACCGCTGAAACTGGATTACGACTACCCGACGCCCAAACCGGGCGGTGAGTCCTGAGATTGTCGGCAAATCCTCGTCAAGACTGAACCGGTAGGGTCGAACAGGTTCGACCCGATTTACCCCTTTTAATGCTGCGCCTCTACTCTTGGCTTTGCCGGATTATTTCCGCCAGCCGCTTTTTTCCAGTGCCGTCAGCAACTGTTCGGCGCTCAGTCCTTCCGCCCGATGGCCATTGCCGGAAACGGTATTGGCGGCCAGCAGGGCATTGATAATCGCCTCTTCCACCGCTTCTGCCGCTGCGGCAAACAGCTCGGAGATGTAATCGTTGTTCACCATGCGCAGCGGGGTGGTAAAGGCTCCTTTGTTGGCGTAGTCGGCAGGGGGGAGGCCGTCATTGCCGGTGGCGAAGGCGATAAAAATGTCGCCGCTCGAGTCTTCGGTACCGCCGCCGGTGCGGGCAATGCCGATGCTGGCACGTTGGGCCAGACGGGCGCATTGGTGCGGCAACAGCGGGGCGTCGGTGGCCAGGGTGACGACGATCGACCCCATGCCCGGGTGCGGCAGCTGCGGTGTAAACGGCGAGTGAATATGTGCCAAATGACGGCCCACCGGATAACCGCCCACCAGCAGCGACGCGCGTTTGCCGTGGTTGGCCTGCACGATGGCACCGACCGTCCAGCCACCGCGATCGGCAGGCAGGCGGCGCGAAGCGGTGCCGATGCCGCCCTTGAACTCATGGCAGATCATGCCGCTGCCGCCACCGACGGCACCTTCCTGGGGTAATCCTTCGTGTGCCGCCTGCAGTGCTTGCCGCACATGTTCAGGCTTGACGTGAAAACCGTTGATGTCGTTGAGCAGGCCATCGAAGGTTTCCATTACCACCGGCATATTCCAGTACACCGCGTCGTCGGCCGGCAGCGCTTCACGTTCCAGCGCGATCAGGCTGTCACGTACCACGCCGACGCTGTGGGTGTTGGTGAAGGCGATTGGGCTGGTGAGCAGGCCGGCTTCGCGGATCCACTCCAGCCCGGTGGCGTCGCCATTGCCGTTAAGCACATGCACGCCGGCAAAGCAGGGGGATTGCCGGGCCTGGCCGGCACGCGGTTCGATCACCGTGACGCCGGTACGCACGCTGCGCCCGTCGGGCAAATCGGCGTGGATGCTGGCGTGGCCGACGCGAACGCCGGGCACATCGGTGATGGCGTTCAGCGGGCCGGCAACGCCGTGGCCGATTTTAATGCCCAAATCCTGAGCGCGCTGCGACATGGTTATTCTCCTTCAATTGAGGGTTCAACGTGCGGGATAGCCTGCCGGGTGCGCATATAGCTCAGCAGCAGGCCAAAGCAGAGGATACCGGCAATGATAATAAAGTCTTTCAGGCTGCTGGCGATCAAAATTGTCCATAACACATACAGGCAGCCGATCAGCGCGATCGCCACCGGCAGCGGCCACAGCGGCATCAGATACGGGTGGTGGAAACGTACGCGGCGGCGACTGATCAGCGCGGCGACGGCCATGATGATGTACACCAGCAGCAGCAGGATCACGGTAAATGAGGTCAGATCGCCGAGGTTGGAGCAAAAGGCCAACAGCGCCGAGGGAATACCGAACAGCAGAGTGGCAATCCACG
Source organism: Serratia sp. BIGb0234 (assembly GCF_024809915.1). Lineage (NCBI taxonomy): Bacteria > Pseudomonadati > Pseudomonadota > Gammaproteobacteria > Enterobacterales > Yersiniaceae > Serratia > Serratia sp. BIGb0234. The sequence continues at coordinate 297,925 of NZ_JANUEI010000005.1, read as the reverse complement.
GCGTGCCGAAACGCGGATGGATGATTTTCAGCGCCCGGTTCACCTGCGGCAGCCAAAAACCGTCACGCCCGCTGGAGAACATCATGCGGCTAAACTGCGCCACGATGGCGATAATGGCGTTGAACACCGACAGGTAAATCGCGCCGCTGACCACCCGCGCCAGCGTCGGCCCACCCAGTTGGCTGACCACGTAGCCGACCGGATCGGCCTGTTTGGCCATTTCCGCCAGGGACGGCGCGCCAATCAGCAAAGCGGTGAAGGGCAGCAGCTCGACCAGTACCACGATCGCCAACGTCAGCATGATGGCGGTGGCCATGGGTTTGCCCTGCTCGCGCATGTCCTCCGCCATATACACCGCGGCACCGTAGCCGTTATAGGAAAACAGCGCGACGCCGACCATGGCGACGATCAGCGGTACGGAAACCGGTGCCAACACGCCTTCGGGGTTTAGCATCACCGGCGCGACGAGGATGTCCGCACTTTGGTGCGGGGTGCTAAAGCCCAACCAGGCGATTAACCCCAGCACCGCGATTTCAACCACCAAAAAGGTGCCGGTCAGCAGCGCATTGGCCTTGATGTTGAAAATGGCGCAGGCTCCGCCGATCAAGATGGTGATCATCCCGGCGGTAGAGGCGTCGAACTGAGTCCCCAGCGCGGTGTTCAAATAAGGCACGGCACCGGTGGCCAGCACCGCCGGTACGAACAGCGCGGCACTGAGAATAAACAGGTAAGTTTGCAGCCCGCACAGGGTGCCGAACAGGCGTTTGATAATGCTGTATTCGCCCCCGGCGCTGGGATGCGCCGCACCGAGTTCGGCGTAGCACAGGGCAATAGTGGCGGCGATAAAGGCAGCGATCAGAAATGAGATAAAGGCACCGCTACCGGCGCTGGCGATCGCCAGCGGAGCAATAACGAAAATTGAGCTGGCGGGCGTGACGCCGGAGGCGGTAATCATCACCACGTCGAGGACGCTGAGATTACCTTTGAATTTGTGTTCTGGTGTGGGCTCAGTCATTCAAAACTCCATTAACGCGTTAGTGGGTTATTTTGCGGGCGGCGATCGTACGGTAGAGCCTTGCGATGGCATGCCGCTGCCCGGGCCTGATTAAATGGAGCGCGTGGAAAACGAGGCGAATTTCTTCGCCTCTAAAAAATCATTATGATTATTATGAAATTACCCTTGCCCGGACGGGAAGCTGAAGGTGGCATGCTGGGCGTCATGGGAAGAAGGCCAGCGCTGGGTAATGGTTTTGCGCTTGGTGTAGAACCTGACGGCATCCGGGCCGTAGGCGTGCAGGTCGCCAAACAGCGAGCGTTTCCAGCCGCCGAACGAGTGATAAGCCACCGGCACCGGCAGCGCAACGTTGATCCCCACCATACCGACCTGAATATGACTGGAAAAATAACGCGCCGCCTCGCCGTCGCGGGTGAACAGGCAGGTCCCGTTGCCGTACTCGTGGGCGTCTATCATCGTCATCGCCTCCTTCAGCGATCCGACCCGAACCACGCCCAGCACCGGGCCGAAGATCTCCTCCTGATAAATCCGCATGCCCGGCCGCACGTGGTCAAACAGCGTTGGGCCAAGGAAATAACCCTGGCTGATTTGCCCGCTGTCGTCCCGCACCGCCAGCTCGCGACCGTCGACCACCAGGGTAGCTCCCTCCTCAACACCCTGATCGATATAGCCTTTCACTTTCTCATAATGCTGTTGGGTGACCAGCGGTCCCATGTCGTTGCGGTTATCGTTACCGGCACCGACCCGCATGGCCGCCATTTGCCGCTGTAACCCGGCAACCAACGCGTCGGCCGTGCCGTCTCCTACCGCCACCACCAGCGGGATGGCCATGCAGCGTTGTCCGCAGGAGCCGAACGCCGCACCCATCAGCGCACTGACGCTGCCGGCGATGTCGGCATCCGGCAGCACCACAGCATGGTTCTTCGCGCCGCCCAGCGCCTGCACCCGTTTGTTCTGGCCACAACCGGTGTGATAGATGTGCTCCGCTACCGGCGTAGAGCCGACAAAGCTGACGGCTTTGACCCGGGGATCGTGCAGCAGGGTGTCCACCGCCTCGCGGTCGCCGTTGACCAGGTTCAGCACTCCCGGCGGCAGCCCGGCTTCGGACGCCAGTTGAGCGATATACAGCGTGGAGGAAGGGACGCGTTCGGAAGGTTTCAACACAAAGGTGTTGCCGCACACCACCGCCATTGGCCACATCCACAGCGGTACCATCGCCGGGAAGTTAAACGGCGTGATGCCTGCCACCACTCCCAGCGGTTGAAACTCGCTCCAGCTGTCGATGCCCGGCCCGGCATCCTTGCTGTGTTCGCCTTTCAGCAATTCCGGCGCATAGCTGGCGTACTCAATATTCTCGATGCCGCGCTGCAGTTCGCCCATGGCGTCGCTGAGCACTTTGCCATGCTCGGCGGTGATCAACCGGCAGATGGCATCGGCATGCTGTTCCAGCAGCGTTTTTAGACGCATCATCACCCTGGCCCGCTTTAGCGGTGGCGTATCGCGCCAGGCTGGGTAGGCTTGCTCGGCGGCGTCGATGGCGCTTTCTACCGTGGCGCGGTCGGCCAGTAACACCTCCTGATGCGACAGCCCGGTAGCCGGATCGTAAACCGGCTGGCTGCGGGTTCCGCCGGTGGCGGACTGGCCGTTGATCCAATGTGCAATTGGCATGGCTTGCGCTCCTTTATTATTCGGTTGCGTTGATAGCGTCGCCGAGGGCGTTGATCAGCGAGTCGATCTGCGCCTCGCTGCTGATAAACGGCGGTGCCAACTGCAGGGTGTCGCCGCCATAGCGGACATAAAACCCGCTTTCCCAGCAGCGCATCGCTACTTCATACGGCCTGCGTGCCGCTTCGCCCGGTCGGGACGCCAGCGTGATACCCGCCGCCAGACCGAAGTTGCGAATGTCGCTGATGTGGTTGCTGCCCTGTAAGCTGTGCACTGCACGTTCGAAATGAGGGGCCAGCGCCTGCACCCGTTCGATCATCTGTTCGCGTTCAATGATATCCAGCGTCGCCAGCCCCACCGCACAGCTGACCGGATGGGCGGAGTAGGTGTAGCCGTGCGGGAATTCGAGCAAATATTCCGGTTCATCGGTGGCCATGAAGGCCTGGTAAATTTCGGGGCGAACTACCACGGCCCCCATCGGCTGTGCGCCGTTGGTGACCTGTTTGGCAATATTCATGATGTCCGGCGTGACGCCGAATGCCTCGGCGCCGGTCAATGCGCCGCAGCGGCCGAAGGCGGTGATCACTTCGTCAAAAATCAGCAGAATATTGTGTTGAGTACAGATCTCGCGGATGCGTTGCAGATAACCGACCGGCGGTACGATCACCCCGGCCGAGCCGGAGAAGGGTTCGACAATCACCGCGGCGATGGTCGAGGCGTCACGCAGCGCGATGATGCGGTTGAGTTCTTCCGCAAGCTCGACGCCTTGCTCGGGCATGCCGCGCGAAAAGGCATTTCCCGCCAGTTGGGTATGGGGCAGGTGGTCCGCTTCGGCGCTGGCGCCAAAGGCTTTACGATTGCCGGCAATGCCGCCCACCGCGATGCCGCCAAAGTTAACGCCGTGGTAGCCCTTCTCGCGACCGATAAAACAGGTTTTACCCGCCTGGCCCTTGGCTCGCCAATAGGCACGCGCCATTTTTAACGAAGTGTCTGCCGCTTCGGAGCCGGAACCGGTGAAAAACACATAGTCCAGTCCGGCCGGGGTCATGGCCTTGATTTTGTTCGCCAGCTCGAAAGATAAGGCATGGCCGAACTGAAACGCCGGGGAATAATCCAATCGGGAAAGTTGCCGGTGAGCGGCATCGGCAATTTCCTGGCGGCCATGGCCCAATCCGCAACACCACAACCCGGATAACCCGTCAAAAATCTTGCGACCGTCCTGGCTGGTATAATAAACGCCTTGCGCGTGGCTTATCATTCTCGGGTTGGCTTTAAAATTACGGTTGCCGGTAAAAGGCATCCAATGTGCTTCTAACCATTCACGGTCGGCTTTATTTTCACGTTGATTTAAATCAGCCATTTTTCCCTCCGAGGGGGAGAATAGGTACGGTTAATTAACTATGCCCGTCATCTTTTAAATTGCAGCGTTGTTATCTGCACCAGCTCAGCCCAGTTACTTACTTGAGTAAGCACCTGTGCTGAGTGAGCTGGCCGCCTGGCTGCAACTATAAAAGCTAGAGGGTATAAATAAACGTGTTAATGAATTGTTGAGTGAAATTGACTATGTTCTGCTTCTTCACTAATGTGAATAATCATATGTCGAAACTTACTTAAGGTTTTATGCAAGTAAAAAAGCGCGCATTGTTGGGCCAGTTATCGGATATGGATCTGCGGTTGCTGCGGGTATTTAAGGCGGTGGTCGACTGTGGCGGCATGAGCGCCGCCGAGCTGGAGCTGAATATCAGCCTGTCGACCATCAGCAAGCATATCAAGGATTTGGAACAGCGACTGGGCCTGACGCTGTGCCACCGCGGGCGCGAGGGGTTTGCGGTTACTGACGAAGGGCTGCTGATATATCAGGAAACCGTGAATCTGTTGGCGGCGACCGAGGCCTTTCGCCGTGGGGTGGATGATGTGCATCAACGCCTGGGTGGGCAGCTGCACGTGGCGATATTCGACCATACCGTCAGTAATCCTCAGGCGCATATCGGCCGGGCGATTGCCTTATTCAGCGAGCAGGCGCCGGATGTCTCTTTGCAAATGTATGTGGAACCGATAAATACCATTGAACGCGGCGTCATTGACGGCCAATTTCAAATTGGCATTATTCCCATGCACCGCAGTGCGGAAAGTTTATCTTATAGTTCGTTATTTCATGAGAGGATGTTCTTATATTGTGGCGCGCAGCATGAATTATTTTCCGCTAACCATGAAATACTAAATTGGGATCTGTTGCACAATTATGCCTTTGCCGGGTTAGGCTACCATTCGCCGAATATGGAACTGAGCCTGCAGCAGCATTTACATCGCAAGGCAACGGGGTTTGCCCAGGAGTCGATCGCGACCCTAATTCTTTCCGGTAAGTACGTCGGCTTTCTTCCCGACCACTATGCAGCGTTTTTTGTCGCGCAAAATATGATGCGCGCCATCAAACCGACGCTGTTCCGTTATCACTGCGAATATTCCAGCGTGCTGCGGCGTTCGCCCAGCCCGCAGCGGGTGGTCAAGCTGTTCCACGAATGCCTGCTGGCGGCTCATGGAACAGCTTAATGTTTACTGATCTTTCTTCTTGCCAAAAATCTTGATCAGCAAGCCGACCAGGATGCCAATCGCGATGCCGGTGAAAATCCAACTGATGATGCCCATGTCCAATCTCCCGCTATTACTTTGATCTGATTATATAATCATTCGATGCGGAATGCGCCTTCGATCATCTGCTGCCGCTGCGGCGCGCTGTAGTCGATCAACGAGTTCTTGCTGTTGGATTTTGCCAGCGTCACCGCCAGTTCGTCGGCGGAAATCGGCAGGTCATCCTGCCAGAAACTGGCGATGGCATTGCGGGTAATAAAGTCGATCAGGTAGCGTTCCGGGCTGTCATGCTGCTCGGGGAACAGGCGGGCGGCAAGCTCAGCCATCAGCGCCCGCTGCTGCGGTTGTTCGCTTTTCGCCAGCAGTTCGAGGAACGGCAGCAGCAGGCGACCACAGACCTGGCCGTGGTGATAATCGCGCAGGGCGCCAATCTCGCCGGCGATGCCGTGGATCACTCCCAGCCCAGCGGCGCTCAGCGTCAGGCCGCCAAGGTAAGAGGCTTGCATAATCGCCTCGAGAGCCTCGGCGCTGCGATTGAGCGCAGGCCAGGCCTGCAGGAAGTGGCGAATGCCGGTCAGCGACATCTCGCGCGTCATGGTATTGGCGGTTTTGGACAGATAGGCCTCGAACAGGTGGGTAAAGGCGTCGATGGCGCAGTAGGCCAGCACCTTGTCCGGTGACCCTTGCAGCAGCTGCGGATCCAGGATGGCGGTGTGCGGCACAAAGTTGTTATGGCGCAGCGAGGCTTTCACCTTGCTCACCTGGGTGTCGGTGATCACCGCATTTTGCGTGACTTCACTGCCGGTACCGGCGGTGGTCGGGATAGCAATCAGCGGCAGGGTTGCACCGCTGATTTTTGTGTCGCCGATCTTTTCCATATAGCGCAGGGTGGGCAACGGGTGCTCGACCAGCGCGGCAAAGGCCTTGGCAGCATCCAGCACGCTACCGCCGCCAATGGCTACCACGCGTCTTACCTTGCCGCGCCAGCGCGCGACCCAGGCGTCTATCTCTTGCGGTGAAGCCTCGTGACTGACGATTTCGGTGCCGAGCAGCAGTGGCGTCAATCCGTCTGCCAGTGAGGAATACACCGTGCCATTGAGGAATGATCGACAGCTAAACAGCAGCGTCGGCTGTGGCTCGGCGGTCAGTAGCGGGATCAGTTGGCTGATGCTGCCGTGGCCGAACCAGGTCTGGCGGTTGGCAATGGTCAGGCTGGTAGTCATGTTCTCTCCTTGGCACGCGAAAACCACAGCATAAGCCAGCCTCTGCGGCTGAACCACTGCTTTTCGCTGCCTGAAAGCGATTCCGTTAATATATTAATCCAGCCTCGTTCGACCACGCCGCAATAATCTGGCGAAGGTGTGATTTGTTTAACATGTAAACGATTCTGCTGTTGCATTTGGCGCTATTGAGTGTTTTCTATAACAAACAGGCCACGGCGTAGCCGGAATAAAGTGATTGTTAATTTATTAATGATGGCGGGGCGAAGATGAATATTCAGGTGGAACGGTTATCCGCAGTGATAGACGCAGTAGCAACCCAAGGTTTCTATCCCAACCTGTTGGCCTGGCTGGAAGGGTTCTTCGCCTTTGATAGCGCCATTGTTTACGCGTTTGAACGCGGCCAGGCACCGCGTTGCCTGATCAAAACCGAGCGAGAAAACAGTGACGCGGTCAATCAACTCTATCAACAGGGCGCTTACCTGCAGGATCCGTTTTACCAGGCGCTGAATGACGGTGGCGGCGGCGAGGTGCTGACCCTGCGCCAGTTGGCTCCCTGCGGCTTCTACCATACTGATTATTACCGTAACTTTTACCGCAAGACCGGCTGGCATGATGAAGCCGGCGTGCTGCTGCCTCTGACGCCGGAACGCGGGTTGGGGGTGTTTTTCGGCTCGGCGCGCCAGTCGGTGGGCGTGCGTTATCCGCAGTTGGCTGAGTTGCGTGATGCGCTGACGCTGCTCAAGAGCGTCGCGCGGCTGCATGGCGAAGTGGTCCTCGCCCCGGCAGAACCAGAAAGGGTGACGGATCATGCGGTGCAGGCACGTTATCTGTTGACGCCGCGCGAGCGCGAAATAGTGGATCTGATCCTGGACGGCTGCGGCTCGCAGCAAATTGCCGATCGGCTGTTCATCAGCCTGGGAACGGTGAAAAACCACCGCAAGAATATCTACGGCAAGCTGGCGATCGGTTCGCAGGCCGAACTGTTCAATCTGCTGTTGGCCACCCCGCTGCGCCGCAGCGCCTGAGTGTTAATTATTTGTTGCGAATGTCCCTAAAGGGACATGGCGGCGTCGCGCCCACCTCCTGATAATCCGATGTTATGGCATAGGGTCTTCGGGAGTGCGACAGTGAACAATAATATCGAATCGTTAACCTACTACGCGGCAACCAAAAAATACGATCTGCGCTTTCCGACGCTGGAAGAAGATCTGGACGTTGACGTGGTGATCATCGGCGGTGGTTTCTCCGGCATCAATACCGCCCTGGAGTTGGCTGAGCGCGGCATCACCAATATCGCCATACTCGAAGGGCGCTACCTGGGCTACGGCGGCACCGGCCGCAATGGCGGGCAGGTGATGGCCGGTATCGGTCACGATCTGGAAAAAATCAAACGCCACGTCGGCCCCTCAGGGCTGGAAACCATCTTCAAAATCAGCAACCTCGGCGCCGGGATTATTCGTGAGCGCATCAAGAAGTACGAGATTGATGCCGATTTCTGTTTTGGCTACGGCTACCTCGGCAGCAATGCACGCCAGGAGAAAACCCTGCGCAGCTGGCTGAAGGAATTCAAGGCGGTATCGCCGGATGAAGAGATTGAACTCTACACCGGCGCAGAGGTGAAACAGGTCGTGGGGTCAGATGCCTATACCTGCGCATTGAAACACATGGGCGGCGGCCACGTGCATTCGCTCAACCTGCTGTTGGGCGAGGCGAAGGCGCTCAGCGGCTACGGCGTAAAAATCTTCGAAAACAGCAGCGTGCTGGGCGTGGAATACGGTTCGCGCATCAAAGTGCGCACCGCCATGGGCTCAGTACGTGCCAACAAGATGCTGTGGGCGTGCAACGGTTTCCTCAACGGCATGGAGCCGTTCATCTACAACAAAACCATCAATACCTACGCGTTCCAACTGGCGACCGAACCCTTGCCTGAAGAACTGATCCGCCAGATCAGCCCGATCCGCGGTGCCTACAGCGATATCCGTCCGGTGATCGATTATTACCGGGTGACCAATGAAAACCGGCTGCTGTTTGGCAGCGCCACCCGCTTGATCGAATACATCCCGTCGGATCTTAAGGCCTGGAACCGCAACCTGATGCTGAAAGTGTTCCCGTACCTGCATGACGTGAAGATCGACCTGGCCTGGGGCGGGCCGCTGTGTTGCAGCGCCAACCTGTTCCCGCAGATCGGCACCTTGCCGCAGCATGACAACGTGTTTTATGTGCAGGGTTATTCCGGCTTTGGCGTAACGCCGAGTCATATCGTTTGCAAAGTGTTGGCAGAGGGCATGAGCGAAGGATCGGATCGTTACGATCTGATGAGTTCGATTCCGCACGTCAATATCTTCGGTAAAGACAAGCTGCGACGGGTAATGACCACCGCCGGCAAGGTTTGGCACCAGACGTCCGGCTACTGGAAAGGTCGTCGCTAATTTTTATCACAGGAGAGAAACATGAAACCATTACTGCTTAAGCAACCGCTGCCTGAACTGTTGGACATTGGCAGCGTCAGCAACCTGGGCGCCACGGTGATCGCCGGTGAGCCAAATGTCGGGGTGGCGAGCCTTTTCGGTGAGCCGACCGATAACCTGAACTGCGGTATTTTCAGCTGCACGCGCGGCACCTTTGTAATGGAGTATCCGTTCTCCGAACACGCCACGGTGTGGGAAGGTAGCGCGACGCTGACCGACGAAAAAACCGGTAAATCCGTGCAGTATCAGGCCGGGGATTCGTGGTTTGTCGAAAAAGGCACCCCGGTACGCTGGGAGATCACCTCGGATCGTTTTGTAAAACATTACCTGGCGATCGTTGAAGGCTGATCGTTAACTGGCCCCTCTCCGCCGGGAGAGGGGTATTCAGCTATCCCAGCACCCGTTCGATAAAGTCGGTGATCCGCCTTAATATCTGATCCTTGTTGGTTTCGTTAAAACTCTCGTGCCGCCCGCCTGGATTGACCATCGCTTCGAAATCGCTGCCCTTGAGCCGATCGATCGCGGTTTGCGATTCCGCCATTAACACCAGCCTGTCGTCATCACCATGTATCCACAGCGTAGGTAGCGTGCCGAAGCCCGGGCCGGCGTTGATTTTTGCCAGGATCTGCTGCATTGCCCGCAGCGTCGGGCGTTTGAACGGCCCGTGCCACACCAGCGGGTCGGCCTGATAGGCTTCCCCCACCGACGGATCACGCGACAGGGTGGCAGTATCGAGCGGCGTGTCTGGGATCTCTGGCAGAGTAAGCAAATCCGAAATCAGGGTTCTTTCGCCAATCAAGGGGCCGGAAAGCACCAGCGCACGCACGTCATCGCCATAACGTTGAACGTAGCGGGTGGCAATCATCCCGCCCATGGAATGGCCGATAACCACCAGGGGGACGCCAGGATGCAGCCGCTGAAAATGCTCCGTTACGCGTCGAACGTCGTCGACCACGGCGTCATAATCTTCAATCAATACGCGTTCGCCCTGCGAAAGCCCATGGCCGAGATGATCGGGGCCGAACACCCGCGCACCCTGCGCTTCCAGCGTACGAGCGACGTACTGATAACGGCCGAGATGCTCGCCGTAACCGTGCACCAGCAGCGCCAGAAAGCGCGGTCGGTCATGGCCCCAGTCATGCACGGCAATATCGCCATGCCCACCTTTGATAAAGCTGATCTTCTGTTCAGACATCGTATTTTCTCATCGGAAGGGTCATATTCAGCGTAGCGGCAAAGCGGAGAATGGGTAGGGGCACTGCGTGCGGTGCCCCAGGATATTTAGCGAATGAAGTGCTGTGCCAGCGCATCGATAGCCTGGCGTTGGAACAGATTGAAGGCGTCTCGCGGCTGCTGTTGGCGGATGAATGCCAACAGCGGATCTTCGACCTCGGTGCGAATACCGCTAAGCTGCTCCATCACCGCCAGCCCGCAGAAGGGCACGTAGGACTCGGCATAACCGCCCTCATGCACCATCACCAGCTTTCCATCGCACAGGCGGTCGGCGGCGTCCTGTACCAGGGCCGTCATGCTGCGGAAACTGTCGCTGTGCAACTGCATGCGCGCCAGCGGGTCGAGGGCATTGGCGTCGTAGCCGCAGGCAACAATGATCAGCTCGGGTTTGAAGCGCTCGAGTGCCGGGATCACTATCTGTCGCATGGCATACAGATAGCCGTCGTCACCGGCGCCCGCCAGCAGCGGAACATTGATGTTAAAGCCTTCTCCCGCCCCGGCACCGCGGTCCTGTTCACCGGAGTAGCCCGCCGGGAAGCAGCCGTCCTGATGCAGCGACAGCGTCAGGACGTCGTCACGTTGCCAATAGATATGCTGCGTACCATTGCCGTGATGCACGTCCCAATCGAGCACCGCCACTTTGCCCAATCCGTATTTGGCCCTGGCCCGCTCGATGGCGATCGGGATATTGGCCAGAAAGCAGAACCCCATCGATTGATCCGGCAGGCAATGGTGGCCCGGTGGGCGCGACAACGCATAGGAGTTATCCAGGTAGCCCTGCAGCACCGCTTCGACCGCCGCGCAGGCCAGCCCGGCGGACAGTTTGGCTATCTCGTAGCTGCCCGGCCCCAAAGGTGCTTCCTCACCCAGCATGCCGCCGCCGTTATCACTTAGCTGTTTGAAACGTTGCAGATAGTCGGCCGGATGAATGCGTAACAGGTCTTCTTCCGTCGCCATGTCGGCACTTAGCAGCTGGATCTGTCGCGACAGGCCGGACACGTCCATCAGGTTTTTCATCCGCCGTTTGGTTTCCGGCGATTCGGCATGGCCCGCCCCTGAAGGCGGTTGCACCCAGCCACCGACCGGCAGCGTGGTGGCATGCAGGCCGGTGCTGTGCCAGAAACAGCGTTCATCAAACAAGAAACCGGTTTTTCTTTTCACCTTATTACTCCTGTTAAACGGCGCGTTGAACGCGCGGTGAAGCCAGCGAAATCAGCAGCAGCGACAGCAGCGCACTGCCCAGCGCCCCGACCAGCAGCCTGTCGAAACCGCCTGAAGACTCAATCCAATAACCGGCCAGCGTTGGGCCAATCGCCATGCCGCCGCCAATCACCAGATTGATGTTGTTCATCAGCTTGCCGTTGTTATCCAGCCCGGCGACGCGGGCCAGGATAAACGGCAGCACAAAGGTCCAGGTAAACTTGAACAGCACCGCCGCCAGCGCAAAACGCAGCAGCTGCGGCGTGTGGAACAGCAGCGCAATGCCGGCGAGCAACAAGCCGTAACTTAGCCAGATCAGCCCATTGCCGCCTCGCCTGGCGTTGATGAACGCCGCACCGCCGGCGCCAGCGATGCCAAACAGCGTGGCGGCCGCCAGCACCTGGCCGCTGCTGACCGGCGAAAGGCCGGCCGCGTGGGCGATACTGCCGATAAAGGTCCAGACTGCGCTCAGGCTGATATAAAAGGTCAGCACCGCCAGGACGGCGAAGACTTTACGCAGCCATGGCGTTGCCGTGGTATGGGCGGTGGATTGCGCACGGTGAAAGCCGCTGGGAAAGGCGGAAAGCAGCGGCAGGCAGCACAGCATGATGGCCGCCAGGATCAGGTATACCGCCATCAGGCCAAAATGGGCGAACAGCAAGGGCAGCACCAGCAGCCCAACGGCGCCAAGCATCAGTTGGCCCAGCACCCACAAGGCGTAAACCCGGCTGGGGTTGGCGGTGCCACCGGCACAGGTGATACACAGGATCATCAGCGTGCCGCCAGCCAAAGAGGCGATGAAACGCAGCCCCAGTAACAGGTGAAAATCACTGACCATTGCCGACGCCAAATTGCCGACGATAAACACCCCCGCAGCCAGGGTTGCCACCCGGCGCCAGTTAACGCGGCTGATCCACCACCAGGCGGGCAGGGTGGCGAGGCTCATGGCCCCCAGCTCAGTGGAAAACAGATGGCCGATTTGCGCGGGGGTGAGCGACCATTGGCTGGCCAGCTGTGCGGCAACCGCCGGGGCGGTCATCAGGATGCCCGGTGCAATGGCGGCAAAGATGATGATGGCGGTCAGCAGCCGCGGCGGGCAGGGGAGAGCCGCCCCGGCAGCGGGTACAGAAACGGAATCACTGGACATAATAATTATCCCCGCAGGTTAAGCCTGAGTCAGATATAACCGCGTTGCCGTATTCTGGGCAGGCGGAAACCGCGCCATGAATGGCGAATAATTAACGAACTTATTTTCTCCACTATAAGCCGATGTTATGGCTCTATTTATTAACCGTGGGCAATAAAGCTGCTGGCCACCAATTCGGTACGGTTGACCACTTCAGTTTTGGCAAAAATATTGCGCATATGGGTTTTTACCGTTGAAAGCGAAATACCCAGCTTCAACGCTATGCGTTTATTACTGGCGCCCTCACGCACCATATTGACGATCTCCTGCTCTTTGGCGGTGAGCAGGCGGGCTTCCCCGTCGGGCAACAGGTCGCGGGTCGCCAGTTCGATCAGCGGCATCACCGCCCGCAGGCGACCGCGTTCCAGTTCGGTAAACGGCGTATCGCGGATCAAGGACACCCCGGCAACGATACGTTTACGCTGCCGAATAAAGATCTCCGTCATGTCGCGCATATCATTGGGCAGCATAAAATCATGATAGTAATGGCGGTTATTGGCGATTGCCGCCGGGCTCATGCCGACCATATTGATGTCCTGCTGGTGAAAGTTGGCAGGCTTGAGCGGATCTATCTGCTGGAAATGGTTCAAGTACTGCTGATGGGTTTTATCGGAGATGCCGTGCAAAATATAGTGGTCTGGCCGCAGGTCCTGGTTAACCAAATAAAACACCCCTGCGGACACCGGGATCAGGTGCGCAATGGTGGTCAAACAGCTGTTGATAAAGGCATCGGACGATGCAATGTGCATGATTCATTTCCTCCCTTTATCGTTCGGTCTGGAATATTCGGTCAATATGTGAACGATACAAGCATAGTGATAGCAATTGTGCAACACAATAAATACATATTAACAACGTGAGCCTGATTGCAATAAAACACATAAATAACAAGGCAACGAAGAGGCCTCGGCAGCGACAGTGCCGCACGAGTGTCGATATTTTATTAATATATTAACGAATGACCTGTGGCCTTCCTGCTGAATTTACTGCAATTTCCCCCTCGGCGTGGTGACCCCCTGCGATATCACCGGCCAGTCTCGCCGCTGATGCCGCTCCCCACGGCTCGTTCTTAAGAACGATAGACAGCCTTAATCCCGTTTGTTCTCCCTGTGAAAACCTTTTCCGGCCAACGAAAACCATAACGGTTGATTGGGCACCAAAGGTAAGACGAAAAAGCTATGGTTTGGCCTCGTCCTTAAGGACGATAGTCAGCATTTTCTTTTCCTCTCTATAGTGATATTGCCGCCACTGGCGACGAAACACCTGCAAAAGCACCATCAGGGCCAAACGATAAAACTATAAGAGGACATAACCATGAACCTGTCGTCGCGGCTTCATGCCCATCTTGAGCGGGGCAAGGTCGGATTCCCCACCACGCTGGCCAGCTCGGTCGGGGTGATTATGGCCAGCCCGGTGATCCTCACCGTGACCAGCGGTTTCGGCATCGGCGGCGATACCTTCGCGCTGGCGATGCTGATCGCCTTTATCATGATGCAGGCCCAGCTCACCACCTTCTCGGAAGCGGCGGCGATCTTGCCGACCTCCGGATCGGTCTATGACTATATCGCCTGTGGTATGGGACGCTTTTTTGCCATTACCGGCGCGCTGTCGGCCTACCTGATCGTACATATCTTTGCCGGGACCGCCGAAACCATTCTCTCCGGCATTATGGCGCTGGTGAATTTTGAGCACCTTAATACCCTGATGGAAACCCACAATGCTTCCTGGATGGTGGGGGTGGGGTTGGTCATCGTGTTCGGTGCACTCAACGCCTTCGGCATCGAGGCCTTCGGTAAAGCGGAGATCGTGCTGACCTTCGCCATGTGGAGCACCCTGGTGATATTTGGCATTACCGGGCTGCTTTCGCCGCACGCGGTACCGCTGGAAGGCTGGTTCGGCAGCACGCTGAGCCTGAGCGATCCCTTTGCGGTATTCAGCCTGATCGGCATGGCGATGTTTATGTTCGTCGGTTGTGAGCTGGTCACGCCGATGGCACCGGAGATCAAACGCTCCGCCAGCGTGATCCCACGGGCGATGTCGCTGGGGCTGTGTGGCGTGGCGGTGTGCATGGCGTTGTACGGCGCGGCGCTCAGCCATCAGGTGGAAAACGTGGTGGTGGACGCCGCCAACGGCGTTCATCTGCTGGATACGCCGATGGCGATCCCGGCTTTTGCCGGTCAGGTGATGGGCGAGTTCGGCAAATACTGGTTGGGTATCGGGCTGCTGCTGGCCGGGGCGGCGACCATCAACACGCTGATGGCGGCGGTGCCGCGTATTCTTTACGGCATGGCGCTGGACGGGGCATTGCCACGTATCTTCGCCTATCTGCACCCCCGTTTTAAAACCCCGGTGGTAGGTATTCTGGTCGCGGTATTGATCCCCTGCGTGCATGCCTTTGCCATTCAGGGCAATCTCGACCGTATTATTCCGCTGGTGCTGGCGGCGGTGTGCGCCTGGGGCGTGGCCTACCTGCTGGTCACCTGCTCGGTGGTGATCCTGCGTATTCGCCGCCCGGATCTGCCACGCGCTTACAAATCTCCCTGGTTCCCGCTGCCGCAAATTGTCTCCAGCGTGGGCATCGTGCTGGCGATTATCTATATCACCCCGCCGGGCATGGATCCGCATGCCGTCTATATCCCGTTCAGCATCATGATTGGCCTGACTGCTGCCTATGCGCTCTTCTGGACCCTGTGTGTGCAAAAGGTCAATCCGTTTAAACCGGTGCCGGTCGAACAGGTATTGGAAACGGCCTTTGCCAAAGCGGAAAGCGAGGAGGCCCAGTTTGATCGGCTTACTTCCCTCACTTAATCGCTACTGGCAGCGCTCCCCGGCGGGCTACCAGCCGGGCGTCACCCTCAGCCGGCTGGCGAACAATCTGCAGCCCTATGCCTGCGAGCGCCTTTCGCCCTGCCTGCTGCGCCTGACCTTGCCGCAGGGGCCGGTTATCGACATTAACGAACAGGTCAGCGCGCTGTTTATGGCGCATATCGTTAGTCAGCGTTTCTGCGTGCAGGGGGCGTGCTCGCAGAAGGAGCCGCTGACGCTACGCATTAACGCCGGCGGTTGGTTGCGGCGACGCGGCGTGGTTTATCGCGCGACCCGGGATGATACCGCAGCGCAGCGAATGATTGCCGCTCTGCGGCGCTATCCGCAGATTGCCGAAACGCTGGAGCAGCTGGATTTTCGGCGTATCCAACTGACGGTCGCGGCCGGTCATTGGCGGCTGGAGATCGAACATTTCGCCGCTTCGGAAGTGGTCAGCCGTTTGCCTGCCGGTCGCCGCTATCTGCGGCTGGAACCGGAGCAGCGGCGCTTGCTGCTGAGCAGCCTGCTGATGATCGGCCAATTGATGGAGAAACTGGATGAGTAGAGTGGTGGTGATTACCGGCGGCGGCACCGGCGTGGGGGCTGCGTGCGCCAGGCTGCTGGCGAGCAGGGGCGATCGGGTGTTTATCATCGGCCGCCGCCGTGAACCTCTGATGGCGCTGGCGGACGACATTGGCGCGCAGGCATTGGTGGGAGATGCGGCCAGCGGTGAATGCTGGCAAAGCCAGCTGTTGCCGGCCATTTTGCAACAGGCCGGGCGCATTGATTGCCTGATCTGCAGCGCCGGCGGGATGGGGATGGGGCGCATTACCGAAATGAACGATGACCAGTGGCGTCAGGCACTGGACAGCAACCTCAACAGTGCTTTTGCCAGCGCCCGCGCCTGCCTGCCGGAGCTGGTGAAAACCGGCGGCAACCTGCTGTTTGTCGCCTCTATCGCTTCGCTGGCCGCCGGGCCGGAGGTGTGCGGCTACGTGACCGCCAAACATGCGCTGATTGGGCTGATGCGCTCCATCGCTCGTGACTACGGCCCGCTGGGCGTGCGTGCCAACGCGGTGTGTCCCGGTTGGGTCACTACGCCGATGGCGGATGAAGAGATGCAGCCGCTGATGGCTGAGTACCACCTCACGCTGGAGCAGGCTTACCAACGGGTATGCCGCGACGTGCCGCTGCGTCGCCCGGCCAGCGCCGAAGAGATCGCCGCTATCTGCCGTTTTCTCTGTTCGGAGGACGCGTCGATCATTACCGGTGCGGCGCTGGTGGCCGACGGCGGCTCCACCATCGTCGACGTACCGACATTGGCTTTTACTTCCCTTTAAGGAGCATCAAATGAGTACAGAAGCGGTATTTATTCAGGTTGGCGCACTGGCGGAAGGCTTTGCGCCGCACAGCAATACGCTGGAACAGCAGCATGGGTTGAGCGGTAACACGCTGACATTACGTTTTGCCGACGGTGAAATGCTGAGTTGTCACTTTGTCGATGAGCAGACGCTGAGTTGGGGGGAGTACAGGGGCATCGCTTATCGCGCCACCAGCATCCGCCCCGGCATTCTGTTTATCGATTTTCTCGATCCCGCACAGGAGAACGCCAGCATCACGCTGGTGTGCGATCGCAACCAGGGTAATTTCACGGCGGTGTATGGCCAGTTGCCGGATGAGGAACAAGCCCGTCTGGACGCCTTCAGCCGGGTTGAGCAAGGGCTGCCGCTGACGGCGGTCAACGTTGAATTCCACTTTGGCACGCTGGATAACGCCGATGTTGCGCCGCCAGAGTTCACCGACGAGCTGATCGGTATGCGTAACATGTATACCTACAGCCCGACCGAGCGTTACGAACACATTTATCTGAACGACAATTTCTACGCCTGGCAGTGCCTGGACGGCGTGGAGAAAGGGCTGGCGGATGTCGATCGCTGCCACTACGTGAAGGTGGCCGAACAGCTGTACCTGTTTGTCTGGCGAGAGAAGATTGTGCCGACGCTGGGCGTGGTCATGATCGATCTGCAGGGCATGCGTACCGACGGCAAGATCCTCGGCTATCAGGGCAGTGATTTCAGCGCGCTGAGCAATTTTGCGGTAGGCGCCCATGCGCAGGTGCTGAACACCACCCACCATCCACGGGGATAGGCCGATGAATGCAACCTATGCGGCTGATGCGTTCAAGGGGCAGGTGGTGCTGGTGACGGGCGGTGCGCAGGGCATCGGGCTGGCGATCGTCAGTGCCTTTGCTCAGTTGGGCGCGACGGTGGTGATGGCGGATCTGCAGCTGCAAAAAGCGCAGGATGCCGCCGAGACGCTGCAACAGCAGGGCGGGCAGGTCCAGGCGATGGCCTGCGATCTGGCCGATCCGGGGCAGATTGCCGAACTGGTTGCAGCGGTTGGGCAGCAGCATCAGCGGCTGGACGTGGTGATCCATAACGCGGCTTACTTCCCGCTGACGCCCTTTGCCGAGATTGACGCCGTGTTATTGCAACGCACGCTGAGCGTTAATCTGATGGCGCCGTTCTTTCTGGCGCAGGCGGCTTTACCCTGGATGCAACGTCAGGGCGGGGGCTGCATTTTGGTGACGTCGTCGGTGACCGGGCCACGGGTCGCCTATCCGGGGTTGGCGCACTACGCCGCTTCAAAGGCCGGAGTAAACGGGTTTATTCGCGCGGCGGCGCTGGAACTGGCGGCGGCTGGCGTCAGGGTCAACGGTGTGGAGCCGGGAATGATCCGCACGCCGGCGATGGCCAATCTGGGGGGCGCGGCGGTCAATCAGGCGATTGCGGCCGCAGTGCCGCTCGGGCGATTGGGGGAGCCGGAAGACATCGCGGCGGCGATGGTGTTTCTCGCCTCACCGGCGGCCGCCTATATGACCGGCCAAACGCTGGTGGTGGACGGCGGCGCGTTGCTCCCCGAGGCTCATCCTGTTCTTTCTTGACGTTGGCTCACCCCAGTCACTAGTAAGCGCCAGGGGACTCACGCCCTGGCCGCCTGGCTGCAACGCCAATTAATCAGAGGATGATAATCGGAAGGATCATTTCTTTGTGGGATGAGCGGTCACGTTGGCGGGCAGTTTATCCCCCAGGGTGATCAGCTCGTCCAGTAAGGTCATCAACTGGTCCATTTTCTGCTGTGAAAATGCGGCTTCGATTTCAGCGTACCCCTGTTCTACCTGGTGGCGCGCCACTTCATACAGCTCCTGACCCTGCTGGGTGAGAGACACGTACAGCTTGCGCTGATCGTTAACCGGTTTCAGGCGGAAAATCAGCTTATCGCGTTCCATGCGCGACAAAATGCCGGTCAGGCTGGGGCGCAGGATGCAGGTTTCTGCCGCCAATTCGTGGAATTCGATCGAACGGCTGTTGGCCAAAACGCGAATGATGCGCCATTGCTGTTCGGTCAGGTTATGGCTTTTCAGGATCGGGCGAAAAAAGCCCATGGCGGTTTCACGCGCTTGCAGCAGGGCAATGGTTAAGGACTCATGCATAGATTTGGCCTTGGCTATAAAGGTGTTCGTTATTCTGGCATTTACCGTTGTGGCTCAGCAGGTGGCCGTGCGGACACTGCAATACCCCTATCGGTAAATCCTGATTTTATTAATAACTTAATAGTAGCCAAGTTTACCCAGATGGATAAAGCGAAAACGCATCCGCAGCGGTAAAAATCACCTAAAAATGATTAATTCGTTGAATAATCACGCCAATGTTCATGGGTTGTGAATATTTTGTTATCACGATCACAAATCAATCCACCGGCGTTGCGTAAAAGCTGAACAGCGTATAAAAGTATTCATTAACATATTAATGAATGCCGAATTGCCCTGTTGTGTCATTGAAAGGAGTTTGCATGAAAGGCACCGTATTTTCCGTCGCGTTGAATCACCGCAGCCAGATAGACGCCTGGGATCAGGCGTTTCATCAGCCGCCGTATAAAACCCCGCCGAAGACCCCGGTGTGGTTTATCAAACCGCGCAATACCCACCTCGCCAACGGCGGGGCGATCCCGTTTCCTGCCGGTGAGCAAGTGCAAAGTGGCGCCACGCTGGCGGTAGTGATTGGCAACACCGCCCGTAAGGTGCCGGCCGAACGGGTCGCCGACTATCTGGCCGGTTATGCGCTGGCCAACGACATCAGCCTGCCGGAAAGCAGCTTCTACCGTCCGGCGATCAAGGCGAAATGCCGTGACGGTTTTTGCCCGTTGGGGGAGATCGGTTCATTGGTGACCACCGATGCGGTGGAGATCATCACCGAAATCAACGGGGTAGAGCAGGATCGCTGGTCGACGGCCGATTTGGTGCGTTCGGTGCCGGAACTGATCGCCGCCATCAGCGATTTTATTACCCTGCAGCCGGGCGACGCAGTGCTGATCGGCACGCCGCACCAGCGGGTGGAGATCAAACCTGGAGATGAAGTGAGGGTGCGTGCCGCCGGTTTGCCGACCCTGACCAACCGCGTAGTGCAGGCAGGAGAAACCGCATGAGACACGCCCGTATTCGCCATCATGGCCAAATTGTTAATGTCAGCGTCGACGAGCAACTGCGCGTGACGTTGCCGAACGGCACGGTGTTGCCAGAGCAGGACGTCGAGTGGTTGCCACCGGCGCAGGGCACGGTGTTTGCCCTGGGGCTGAACTATGCCGATCACGCCAGCGAGCTGGAATTCAAGGCCCCGGAAGAGCCGCTGGTGTTCCTCAAGGCGCCGAACACCCTGACCGGCCATCGGCAGGTTTCGGTACGTCCGGCCAACGTCGACTATATGCACTACGAAGCCGAGCTGGTGGCGGTGATCGGCAAGACGGCGCGTAACGTCAGCCGCGAAGATGCGATGGCGTACGTGGCGGGCTACACGCTGTGCAATGACTACGCCATTCGCGACTATCTGGAAAACTATTACCGCCCGAATCTGCGGGTGAAAAGCCGCGATACCCTGACGCCGATTGGGCCGTACATCGTCGATCGTGACGATATCGCCGATCCGCACCGTCTGGCACTCAGCACCTACGTCAACGGCGAGCTGCGCCAGCGCGGCAGCACCGCCGACATGATTTTCGATATCCCCTACCTGATCAGTTACCTGAGTGAATTTATGACGCTGCAGCCGGGCGACATGATCGCCACCGGCACGCCGAAAGGGCTGGCCGACGTGCAGCCGGGCGATGAAGTGGTGGTGGAGATTGAGGGCATCGGCCGCCTGGTTAACCACATCATCAGTGAAAAAGATTACGAGGAAAGCCTGCGATGAAAACCATCAACCATTGGATTAACGGTAAAAACGTAGCCAGCAAAGAGTATTTCACTACCACCAACCCGGCCAACGGCGAGGTGCTGGCAGAGGTCGCTTCCGGCGGGCAGTTGGAGATCGATCAGGCGGTGGCTGCCGCCAAGGCTGCGTTCCCGAAATGGGCCAATACGCCAATGAAAGAGCGTGCTCGCCTGATGCGTCGTCTGGGCGAGCTGATTGACGAGAACGTGCCGCAGATTGCCGAGATGGAAACCGCCGACACCGGTCTGCCGATCCACCAAACCAAAAACGTGCTGATCCCGCGTGCTTCGCACAACTTTGAGTTCTTTGCCGAGATCTGCCAGCAGATGAACGGCCGTACCTATCCGGTGGACGACAAGATGCTCAACTACACGCTGATCCAGCCGGTGGGGGTGTGTGCGCTGGTGTCACCGTGGAACGTGCCTTTCATGACCGCAACCTGGAAGACCGCGCCTTGCCTGGCGCTGGGCAATACCGCGGTGCTGAAAATGTCCGAGCTGTCGCCGCTGACCGCCGATCGCCTGGGTGAACTGGCGCTGGAAGCCGGCATTCCGGCCGGGGTACTCAACGTGGTGCAGGGTTACGGCGCCACCGCCGGGGATGCGCTGGTGCGTCATAAGGACGTGCGTGCGGTGTCCTTTACCGGCGGCACCGCCACCGGACGCCGGATCATTGAAAGCGCGGGCTTGAAGAAGTTTTCCATGGAGCTGGGCGGGAAATCGCCGGTACTGATTTTCGAAGATGCCGACATCGAACGTGCGCTGGACGCCGCGCTGTTCACCATTTTCTCGATCAACGGTGAACGCTGCACCGCCGGTTCGCGCATCTTTATTCAAGAGAGCATTTACCCGGAATTCGTCAAACGTTTTGCCGAGCGCGCCAACCGCCTGCGCGTAGGCGATCCTCAGGATCCCAACACGCAGGTTGGGGCGTTGATCAGCCAGCAGCACTGGGAAAAAGTGTCCGGCTATATCCGCCTCGGGCTGGAAGAAGGCGCCACCCTGTTGGCCGGTGGCCCGGACAAACCGGCTGGCCTCAGCCACGGCAACTTCCTGCGCCCAACGGTGCTGGCGGATGTCGACAATCGGATGCGCATCGCGCAGGAGGAGATTTTCGGGCCGGTGGCCTGCCTGCTGCCGTTCAAATCGGAAGAAGACGGCCTGCGCATGGCCAACGACGTGGAGTACGGCCTGGCGTCGTACATCTGGACGCAGGATGTGAGCAAGGTGCTGCGTCTGGCCCGCAATATTGAAGCGGGGATGGTTTTCGTCAATACCCAAAACGTACGCGATCTGCGTCAGCCGTTTGGCGGCGTGAAATCTTCCGGCACCGGCCGCGAGGGCGGGGAATACAGCTTTGAAGTGTTCGCCGAGATGAAGAACGTGTGCATTTCCATGGGGGACCACCCGATCCCGCGCTGGGGCGTTTAAGCCTCAAACCATAATAAAAAAGAAGGAGATGAGAACAATGACGACCAAACTTACCACCGATGCTGTCCCTGCTCCCGATGTTGTGCGCTGCGCCTATATGGAAATTCAGGTCACCAACCTTAAAGCCGCGCGCGAATTCTACGTCGATATCCTGGGTCTGGTTGTGACCGCCGAGGATGAGAAAACCCTCTATCTGCGGTCGATGGAAGAGTTTATCCACCATAATCTGGTGCTGCGTGAAGGACCGGTGGCTGCCGTTGCGGCCTTTGCCTTCCGGGTGCGTACGCCGGAAGACGTCGATCGGGCTGAAGCCTATTTCAAAGCGCTGGGTTGTCGTACCGAGCGTCGGGTGAATGGCTTCGCCAAAGGCATTGGCGATTCGGTGCGGGTAGAGGATCCGCTCGGCTTCCCGTACGAATTCTTCTACGACGTGCAGCACGTCGAGCGTCTGGCCTGGCGTTACGATCTCTACACGCCAGGGGCGCTGGTACGTCTCGACCACTTTAACCAGATCACGCCCGATGTTCCGCGTGCGGTGGAATACATCCAGGGCCTGGGGTTCCGCGTGACGGAAGATATCCGGGATGAAAATGGCGTGGTTTACGCCGCCTGGATGCGCCGCAAAGCCACGGTGCACGACACCGCGATGACCGGCGGCGCCGGGCCGCGTATGCACCATATTGCGTTTGCCACCCATGAAAAGCACAACATTCTGGCCATCTGCGACAAGCTCGGCGCACTGCGTAAATCCGATTTGATCGAACGTGGCCCAGGCCGCCACGGCGTCTCTAACGCCTTCTATCTCTATCTGCGCGATCCCGATGGCCATCGCGTAGAAATCTATACCCAGGATTACTACACCGGCGATCCTGACAACCCGACCGTGAGCTGGGATGTGCACGATAACCAGCGTCGCGACTGGTGGGGCAACCCGGTAGTGCCAAGCTGGTACACCGAGGGGTCACTGGTGCTCGATCTCGATGGCCAGCCGCAGCCGGTTATCGAACGCAACGCGCCAAGCGAAATGGCCGTCACCATTGGCGCGGATGGTTTTTCCTATACCCGTCAAGGCGATACAGAGAAAGGCTTTAAGCTCGGTAACACCCTGTAGCCCCCAACGCGCGGACAGGCGTTCGCGCAAATTCGTTTCCCGGAGATTGCTATGCCGCATTTTTATGCTGAATGCACCAATAACATCCGCGAAGAAGCCGAGCTCCCCGCGTTGTTCGCCAAGGTCAATCAGGCACTGGCGGACACCGGTATTTTTCCGCTGGCCGGAGTGCGCAGCCGCGCTATCTGGCTGGATACCTGGCAGATGGCCGACGGTAAGCACGATTACGCCTTCGTGCATATGACATTGAAGATTGGTCACGGCCGCAGCCTGGAAAGTCGTGAACAGGTGGGCGAGATGCTGTTTGCGCTGATCAAAGAACATTTCGCCGCGCTGATGGCCAGGCGCTATCTGGCGCTGTCCTTCACGATGGAAGAGCTGGATCCGGTGCTGAACTACAAGCAAAACAATGTCCACGCGCTATTTCGCCAAGGCTAAGGGGCCGTCAATGTTGAATAAAGAGCTGGTTAGTCGTGCCGTGCAGCGCTTGCATCAGGCGGAGCAAAACCGCGAGCAGATCCGCGCGCTGTCGCTGGATCATCCCGAGATCACCATTGAAGACGCTTACGCCATTCAGCGCCAGTGGGTAGAGCTGAAGATCGCCGAAGGGCGCAAACTCAAGGGTCATAAAATCGGCCTGACGTCGCGCGCCATGCAGGTCAGCTCCCAGATCTCCGAGCCGGATTACGGCGCGCTGCTGGACGACATGTTTTTCAACGATGGCAGCGATATTCCCATCGACCGTTTTATCGTGCCGCGCGTCGAGGTGGAGCTGGCCTTCGTGCTCGCCAAGCCGCTGCGCGGGCCAAACTGCACGCTGTTCGACGTTTATAACGCCACCGATTACATCATTCCGGCCCTGGAGATCATCGATGCGCGCAGCCATAACGTGGATCCCGAAACTCAGCGCCCGCGCAAGGTGTTCGACACCATTTCCGACAATGCCGCCAATGCCGGGGTGGTGATGGGCGGGCGGCCGATCAAACCGGACGCGTTGGATCTGCGTTGGATCAGCGCGTTGCTGTACCGCAACGGCGTGATTGAAGAGTCTGGCGTGGCGGCAGCGGTGCTGAACCATCCGGCCAACGGCGTGGCCTGGCTGGCCAACAAACTTTTCCCGTACGACGTAGAGCTGGAAGCCGGGCAGGTGATCCTCGGCGGTTCCTTCACCCGACCGGTTGCCGCCCGACGTGGCGACACCTTCCATGCGGATTATGGCCCGATGGGCTGCATCAGCTGTCGCTTTGTCTGATCGGCCCTTTCCCTGTGGGAGAGTGGAAAAACCAATGGAGAACACCATGTTAACCAACCCTTTCAAGCAGGCGTTGCAGGAAAAACGCCCGCAGATTGGCCTGTGGCTGGGGCTGTGCAGCAGCTACAGCGCAGAAATGCTGGCCGGGGCCGGTTTCGACTGGCTGCTGATCGACGGCGAACACGCGCCCAACAACGTACAAACGGTATTGGGCCAGCTGCAGGCCATCGCGCCTTATCCGAGTCATCCGGTGGTGCGTCCGGCATGGAATGATCCGGTGATGATCAAGCAACTGTTGGACGTCGGTGCGCAGACGCTGCTGATCCCGATGATCCAGAACGCAGAACAGGCGCGTGACGCGGTGCGAGCCACCCGTTATCCGCCGCATGGCATACGCGGCGTTGGCAGTGCGCTGGCTCGTGCTTCCCGCTGGAACAGGGTGCCGAATTACCTGCAACAGGCCGACGCGCAGATGTGCGTACTGGTGCAAATCGAAACCCGTGAGGCGGTGAAAAACCTGGATGCCATCCTGCAGGTGGAGGGGGTCGACGGGGTATTTATCGGCCCGGCGGATCTCAGTGCCGACATGGGTTTTTCCGGCAATCCACAGCAGCCGGAAGTGCAGCGCACCATCGACGACGCTATAGCGCGCA
Organism: Serratia sp. BIGb0234; assembly: GCF_024809915.1. Lineage (NCBI taxonomy): Bacteria > Pseudomonadati > Pseudomonadota > Gammaproteobacteria > Enterobacterales > Yersiniaceae > Serratia > Serratia sp. BIGb0234. Next base: position 272,828 of record NZ_JANUEI010000005.1, on the reverse strand, counting down.
TCAGCGCCGCCGGTAAGGCAGCAGGCATTCTGACGGCCAACCCGGAACTGGCGCAGCACTATCTGGCGTCCGGCGCGCTGTTTGTCGCAGTAGGGGTGGATACCACCCTGCTGTCGCGAGCGGCGGAATCTTTGGCCAGCCGCTTTAAACAAGAGCGGCCGCCCGTACAGTCCCCGAGCGTTTATTAGGTTGCAGGCCGCCATCTTATTGGAGACACCATGAGCAACGTCGATTCGCTGCCGCCGGTCAACCCGGCGCAGCAACATAAAGCGTTAACCGCCGCCGAGCAATCGGTGATTAAAAAGTTATTTCGGCGACTGATTATTTTTCTGTTTGTGCTGTTTGTTTTCTCTTTCCTCGACCGCATCAACATCGGTTTCGCCGGGCTGACGATGGGCAAGGATCTCGGCCTGAGCTCGACCATGTTCGGCCTTGCGGCAACCTTGTTCTACGTCACCTATGTGATCTTCGGCATTCCGAGCAATATCATGCTGGGGATCGTCGGCGCGCGCCGCTGGATCGCCACCATCATGGTGCTGTGGGGCATCGCCTCGACCTGCACGCTGTTCGCCACCGGGCCGACCAGCCTGTACCTATTGCGGATGATCGTAGGCATTACCGAGGCCGGTTTTCTGCCGGGGATTTTGGTGTATCTCACCTATTGGTTCCCGGCTTTTTACCGCGCTCGCGCCAACGCGCTGTTTATGATCGCCATGCCGGTAACCATGGCAATTGGCTCATTGGTGTCCGGCTATATTCTGGCGCTGGACGGGCTGATGAACCTCAAAGGGTGGCAATGGCTGTTCCTGTTGGAGGGCATTCCTTCGGTGCTGTTGGGCGTGGTGGTGTGGTTCTACCTCGACGATACTCCTGCCAAAGCCAAATGGCTGACCGACGAGGAAAAGGCCAGTCTGAAGGCGATGATGGAGGCGGACAAACTGCAACTGGTGCAGCCCAATGGGCCGGGCAGCCATCGGGCATTGCAACAGCGCAGCCTGTGGCGGGAAATTTTCACGCCGATTGTGTTGATGTATACCCTGGCTTATTTCTGTCTGACCAACACCCTGAGCGCCATCAATATCTGGACGCCGCAGATCCTGCAGAGCTTCAACCAGAGCAGCAGCAACATTGTGATCGGTATTCTGGCGGCGATCCCGCAAGTCTGTACCATCGCCGGTATGGTGTGGTGGAGTAAGAGATCGGATCGGCTGCAAGAGCGCAAACACCACACCGCGCTGCCGTACCTGTTTGCCGCTGCCGGTTGGCTGCTGGCGTCGGCCACCGATCACAGCATGATCCAGCTGCTGGGGATCGTGATGGCGTCGGTGGGGTCGTTCACGGCGATGGCGATCTTCTGGACTACGCCGGATCAGTCCATCAGCCTCGAGGCGAGGGCGATTGGGATCGCGGTGATCAATGCCACCGGCAATATCGGATCGGCGGTCAGCCCGGTATTGATCGGCTGGTTTAAGGATCTGACCGGCAGCTTTAACTCTGGGCTGTATTTCGTTTCGGCGTTGTTGGTCATCGGTGCCGTGATCGTGTGGCGGATCCCGATGCAAGGCTCGCGTCCACGGGCCACGCCATAAGCCTGATATTAGGCTATTTTACTTGCCATTTTGGCCTAGGGCAGTGCTCGGACCCCTTACGTACTGCGTGTACGCTCGGGTTCCTGCGCGCTGTCCATGGCCAAACTGTCTGCGACAATGACGCCTAATAAAAGGCTTATCACTGATCTCATCGCTGATGGAGGATGATGTGCAGAAAAGTACCGGTTTTATCGCCAATATCGATATCTGCAAAGAGTACGATGCGCGTTACGCCACCGACGAAGTGCACTATGAAACCTTCGCCGGACTGGCGGCGTTTTTTGGCCGCGATATGCAGGTGCATTGGCACGATCGGTTTTTCCAGATGCATTTTCTGGAGACCGGCAAGATAGAGCTGCAGCTGGACAGCCAGCACTATTCGGTGCAGGCACCGCTGTTCATCCTGACGCCGCCCTCGGTACCCCATGCGTTTTTCACCGAACCGGACAGCGACGGCCACGTGCTGACGGTACGCCAGGAGCTGATTTGGCCTTTGCTGGAGCGCCTCTACCCTGGCAGCAATCTGGCGTTGGACATGCCGGGCATTTGCCTTTCACTGGCGGATGCACCGCAGGAATTGACCGCGCTTAGCCATTACTGGGCGCTGATCCGGCGTGAGTTCAGCCAGAGGTTAGTGGGCCGCGAACAGACGCTGGTGCTGTTGGCGCAGGCGGTGTTTACCCTGCTGTTGCGCAATACCACGCTGGAGGACACCGCCACCAGCGGCGTGCGGGGTGAGCTGAAGCTGTTCCAGCGTTTCAACAAGATGGTCGATGAGCGTTTTCGCGATCACCTGGCGGTGCCGGACTATGCTCAGGCGCTCGGCGTCACCGAATCGCGGCTCAACGATTTGTGCCGACGGTTTGCTAATCAGCCCCCCAAACGTTTGATCTTCGATCGCCTGCTGCGCGAAGCCAAGCGCATGCTGCTATTCAGCGCCTGTACGGTGCATGAAACCGCCTACAGCCTGGGCTTTAAGGATCCGGCCTATTTCGCGCGTTTCTTCAATCGTCTGGAAGGCTGTTCACCCTCGACCTACCGCGCCGCGCAGCATCCCCTTTCATAACGGCGGAACACCGTCTGGATCACAATTCGCGGCGATTGTGGCCAACCCGCCTGAAAAGTACCGGCGTTTGCCGCAAAAGTCTCTTCTCGAAACCGGCCCTGGAAGCTTCAATTAAGCAACCAAAAGAAAACATTTTATTAACAATAAAATGTTCAAACGATATTAGTGCTAGCCAAAATAGTTGGAGTTGCAGCAAGGCGACCAGTGAACGCATCCCGATGAGCTGACTTTGGTCAGTGATTCGGGTGAGGGAGCGCAGTCAACACCGCGGCAACTGCAAATATGAAGGATACGGCCGATTACGAGGAATGCTTAATGAAACCTGAAGACTTTCGTGCTGACAACAAACGCCCGTTCACCGGTGCCGAATACCTGAAAAGTTTGCAGGACGGTCGTGAGATTTATATCTACGGCGAACGAGTGAAAGATGTCACCACTCACCCGGCATTCCGTAATGCAGCGGCTTCTGTCGGTCAACTGTACGACGCGCTGCACGATCCGGTCAGCCAGGATCGCCTGTGCTGGAACACCGATACCGGCAACGGCGGTTACACTCACAAATTCTTCCGCTACGCCCGCAGCCCGGAAGAGATGCGTCAGCAGCGTGATGCCATCGCCGACTGGTCGCGCCAGAGTTACGGTTGGATGGGGCGCACCCCGGACTACAAAGCAGCCTTCGGGTGTGCGCTGGGGGCTTATCCCGAGTTTTATGGTCAGTTCGCCGATAACGCGCGCCACTGGTACAAACGCATTCAGGAAACCGGCCTGTACTTTAACCACGCTATCGTTAACCCACCGATTGACCGCCACAAGCCGGTCAACGAAGTGAAAGACGTTTACATTCAGGTGGAGAAAGAGACCGACGCGGGCATTATCGTCAGCGGGGCCAAGGTGGTGGCGACCAACTCGGCGCTGACCCACTATAACTTTATCGGTTTTGGTTCTGCCCAGGTGATGGGGGATAACCCGGACTTCGCGCTGATGTTTGTGGCGCCGATGGATGCCGAAGGGGTGAAGCTGATTTCTCGCGCCTCTTATGAGCTGGTGGCGGGCGCAACGGGATCCCCGTTCGATTATCCGCTTTCGAGCCGTTTCGATGAGAACGATGCGATCCTGATTATGGATCATGTGCTGATCCCGTGGGAAAACGTGCTGATCTACCGAGATTTCGATCGTTGTCGTCGCTGGAGTACGCAAGGGGGCTTCGCTCGTCTGTTCCCGCTGCAGGCCTGTGTGCGCCTGGCGGTGAAGATGGACTTTATCACCGCGTTGCTGCAAAAAAGCCTGTCCTGTACCGGCGTGCTGGAGTTCCGTGGCGTACAGGCCGATCTTGGTGAAGTGGTGGCCTGGCGCAATATGTTCTGGTCACTGAGCGATGCGATGTGCGCCGAGGCCACCCAATGGGAAAACGGCGCTTATCTGCCGGATTCCACCGCGATGCAAACTTACCGCGTGATGGCACCAATGGCCTACACCAAGGTGAAGCACATTATCGAAAAGAACGTCACCAGCGGTTTGATTTATCTGCCGTCCAGCGTGCGCGACATGAATAATCCGGAGATCGATAAATACCTGGCGCGTTACGTGCGCGGATCCGACGGTATGGATCACGTTGAACGCATCAAGATCCTCAAGCTGATGTGGGATGCGATCGGCAGCGAATTCGGCGGTCGCCACGAGCTGTATGAGATCAACTACGCCGGCAGCCAGGATGAGATCCGCCTGCAGTGTCTGCGCAACGCACAGGGATCCGGCGCCATGAACCAGATGATGGAGATGGTCGACAAATGCCTGTCCGACTACGACCAGCACGGTTGGAAAGTGCCGCATCTGCATAATAATGGTGACATTAATCAGCTGGATAACTTGCTCAAGTGATCCTGAAGGAGGGGTGTATGTCTCAGGAAAATGAACACCGTTTGCTGTTTCGCGACGCGATGGCCAGCCTGTCCGCCGCGGTGAATATCGTCACTACCGACGGTCCTGCGGGGCGCTGCGGCATTACCGCCACCGCCGTGTGCTCGGTGACCGATACGCCGCCGACGCTGCTGGTTTGCATTAACCGCAACAGCGCGATGAACCCGGTTTTTCAGGCGAATCAGCGTCTGTGCGTTAACGTGTTGAATCATGAGCAGGAGCTGATGGCGCGCCACTTCGCCGGTATGACCGAACTCAGCATGGAGGATCGTTTCCGTCTGGAGGAGTGGCAAAACGGCGCACTGGATCAGCCGGTGCTGCGTAACACGCTGGCCAGTCTGGAAGGGGAGATCGAGCAGATCCAGAGCATTGGCACCCATCAGGTTTATCTGGTGCAGATCCGCCAGATCCGGGTGAGTGCGGGCGGTAACGGCCTGATCTACTTCAAACGCAACTTCCATCCGGTGATGCACAAGATGGCGGCGTTAGTCTGAAAACGGCGGGGCGCACGGGCTGCGCCCCGTTACGGCATTAGCTTTTGTTGGTCGCCAACTCGGCGACCAGCCGGTTAACCGGATCGCTCATGTTGGTGAATTTACTCAGTTCCGAGCGGGTTACCACCACAAATACCCCAACGTTTTTCTGCGGGATCATCGCCATATAGGTGATAAAGCCACCGCCACCGCCGGTTTTCTGAATAATCCCCGGCAGTTCGCCGTTCGGCGCCATATACACCCATCCCAATCCCAGGGCGCTGGCTTCACCCGGCACATCCATCCCTTTGAGCGAAACCAGATCGTTACGCTGGAAGTACATGGTCTGCTCGCTGGCCGCGGTTGATTTGCGTGGGCCGGAGACGTTGGAAGTGAGGAACTGTTGCATCCAGCGCTGCATATCGCGTGGGGTAGAGTAGACGCCGCCGCTGCCGGCCGCGGCCGTGGTATCGCGGCAGGCGCTAGGGCCGGCTGAGGCAACCATCAGCCGTGAGCACTGCTCGGCACTGGGGGTCAGGGTGGTGTCGACCATACCGAGCGGCGCGGTGATTTTTTCTTTCAGCAGGGCGCTGTAAGGTTTACCCGCCGCTCGTGACAGCGCATCCGCCAGCAGGTCATACGCCAGGTTGGAATAAGAGGCACGTACGCCCGGCGGTACCGTCACGTTGGCATGCTCCAGCCACTGCCAGCGCTGTGCTTTGGTCGGCCAGGTGAACACCGGCGTTTTAGGCGGTTTCTTGCCCGGTTGCTCACGCGGCAGTGCGCTGGTGTGGGTGGCCAGGTTCAGCAAGGTGATCGGCTGGCGAGCGTTATAAGCCGGAACGTAGGCACCGGACGGGGCGTATTTGCGCAGCGGATCGGTGAGTTTGACCCGGCCTTCCGCCGCCATTTTTACCATCACTTCGCTGGTCATCAGCTTGGTGATCGAGGCGATGCGGATCAGGGAATCCGGGCGCGGACGCAGGTTGTTACCGGGTTTAGTGTCGCCAAAACTGCGGTTAACCACCTGATTGCCGTCGATTACCACCAGCGCCATGCCGGTGGCGCCGCTGTTGTAGAAAATGTGCTCGGCATATTGGTCGACGATTTGCGAAGCCAGCTGCGGGGCGGCGGCCTGCGCGGCCAGCGGCGCGGCACACAGGCTCAGCGCCAGCAATGAAGCGGAGAAAGAGTTCTTCAACGATGGTTATCCATTTTAAAAGGCAGCAGTGAAAGGGCCTATACCCGTCGTCTTTCAAGCCGCAGCGTTCAAATCCGTTTCCGACAGATTTGTCACTCATCCCAGTTACTGTAGGGGGCGAATATATTCGCCCCGATTAATGCGGGCGCAGCATGCGGCGCCTCTACAAAAGCTGGGGATGAGCGAGCAGGTCGCCTGGCTGCAACTTGAAAGCCATAGGGTGCAATGCAATATGCTGTCAGTGTAATGTGCCTGAGCCTTGGCTGCATGTGGAAAAAAGGCGGTTTGAGAAAAAATTTCTCACCGCCCTGATGCCGACCAATCGTCCTACTGCGCGCGGGCGAAAATGGCGATCACTTCGTCCAGATGCGCTTTCATCGCCTTGCGTGCGCCACGCACGTCACGCGCCTCGATAGCGGCCAGAATTTCCCGGTGTTCCTGCTCGGAACGGTGCGGCATGTCATCCGGCGTATAGTGACGCTGAAGTACGCGGAACATGCTGCCGTAGCGGTGGCCGAGCAGGTGGCCGATGATAAAGGCATAAGCTGGGTTGCCGCTGGCCTGGGCGATGCGGATATGGAACAGCCGATCGCCGGGATGGGTGGCCGATCCCGCGCGGTTATCACGGCAGTTTTGCTCGTAGGCCTCACGGATGCCCGCCAGTTCCTGATCGGTGGCGTGCCGTGCCGCCAGTGCCGCCGTTTCGGGCTCGATCAACAGACGGGTTTGCAGCAGTGAGAACGGCGGCAGCTCGGCGTTAAAATCCAGCTCGATATTCAATTCATCATCGATTTCCGCCCACTGATCCCGGCCGGCCTGGGCCATCACCGGCTCTTGCGATGTCATCACCGGCGTTTGCGCCCGGACGATCACCCCATTGCCGACTTTGACATCCACCAGGCCAATCACTTCCAGCGCGATCAGCGCCTCTCGAACGGAGGCCCGGCTAACCTGTAACTGCTGGGCCAGATCGCGTTCGGAGGGCAGGCGGCTGCCGGGAGGAAATTCATTGTTATCGATAAGCCGTTTCAATTGGTCGGCTATCTGTCTGTAAATACGAGGGTTTTCCAGTCGGGTGATCGGCATTTTTTACCTTGGCCTTTTCCGTGTTAAGTGATTCAGCGCACAGTTATTAGTCAAACCGCTTGAGTAATCGTTATTCAAGTGTAAAAAATTGGTTAATCAAAAAGCTGTTCCAAGTGTATCTCATAACATTCTCACCAAACCATAACGCGTAAAGCGTCTTTTGTCATGTTAAAGGCCTGACCTTTAATTGCCCCGAGTGGCCTGACCATTAGACCTTTAAGTCAAGGGAGCGAAAATGAATTTAACCGGAAAACGCGTGCTGATCACCGCCGCCGGCCAGGGGATTGGCTTCAGTACCGCCAAACTTTTTGCTGAGGCAGGCGCGCAAGTCATTGCCACCGACATCAACACCGAGCAACTGCAGGGTTTGCCCGGCATCGAGCCAATGACGCTTAACGTCACCGATGCCGCGGCGATTGCGGCAGCGGCGGAAAGCCTTGGTCCGATCGACGTGCTGTTCAACTGCGCCGGCGTGGTACACAGCGGATCAATCCTGGAGTGCAGTGAGGATCAGTGGGCATTTGCGCTGGATCTGAATGTGACCGCGATGTACCGCATGATCCGCGCCTTTCTGCCCGGCATGCTGGCGCGAAAAAACGGGTCGATTATCAATATGTCCTCGGTGGCTTCCAGCGTGAAAGGAGTGCCTAACCGCTTTGCCTACAGCGCCACCAAGGCGGCGGTAATCGGCCTGACGCGTTCGGTGGCGGCGGATTACGTCACTCAGGGCATCCGTTGCAACGCCATTTGCCCCGGTACGGTGGAGTCGCCTTCGCTGCGGCAGCGCATCGCCGAGCAGGCGCGTGAGCAGGGACGCAGCGAAGAAGAGGTGTACCAGGCGTTTGTGGCTCGTCAACCGATTGGCCGTATCGGCACCACCGGCGAGATCGCCCAATTGGCGCTGTATCTGGCCTCCGACGCCAGCTCCTACACCACAGGGACGGTACAGATTATCGATGGCGGCTGGAGCAACTGAGGCCAGGCGCTTTGGAACATTTTTAGAGTGAGGACATCATGAAACTTTTACGTTACGGCGCACCGGGACAGGAACGCCCAGGAATATTGGATCCGCACGGGCAGATCCGCGATCTGTCGCAGCATATTGCTGACCTGAGTGGAGATGCGTTGCTGCCGGGGGGCTTGGACAAACTGCGTGCGCTGGACATCAACCAACTGCCGCGGGTGGAAGGACAACCGCGACTGGGGCCGTGCGTGGGCCACATCGGCAAATTTATCTGCATTGGCCTCAATTATGCCGACCATGCGGCGGAAACCGGCGCGGCGATCCCCTCCGAGCCGGTAGTGTTCAACAAATGGACCAGCGCGGTGGTCGGGCCGAACGATGAGGTACAAATCCCGCGTGACTCGCTTAAAACAGACTGGGAAGTGGAGCTGGGCGTGATTATTGGCCAGGGCGGACGCTACATCAGCGAACAGGACGCGATGCACCACGTCGCCGGTTACTGCGTGATTAACGACGTTTCGGAGCGTGAATTCCAGATTGAACGCGGCGGTACCTGGGACAAAGGCAAAGGCTGCGACACCTTTGGCCCCACCGGCCCCTGGCTGGTGACCGCCGACGAAATTGCCGATCCCCATAGCCTGAACCTGTGGCTGGAGGTGGACGGCAAGCGTTATCAGGACGGCAACACCAGCACCATGATCTTCCGCATTCCGCAAATTATCAGTTACCTGAGCCGTTTTATGAGCCTGCAACCGGGCGATGTGATCTCGACCGGTACGCCGCCGGGCGTCGGCATGGGGCAGAAACCCACGGCTCTCTACCTGAAAGCCGGGCAGACGATGCGGCTGGGTATTGAGGGATTGGGTGAACAGCGTCAAACAACCGTACAGGCCTGATGGGGAGCATTGCCATGACAACGATTACCGCACTGCGGGTGGAAGATATTCGCTTCCCGACTTCACTGGCGCTGGACGGATCCGATGCGATGAATCCGGATCCCGACTACTCCGCCGCTTATGTGATCCTGGAGACCGATCGCGCCGATCTGAGCGGCCACGGGCTGACTTTTACCATTGGCCGCGGCAATGAGATCTGCTGCGCGGCGATCCGCGCGCTGGAGCACCAGATCGTCGGTGTCAATCTGGAAGAGATCGCCGCCGATATGGGGGCCTTTTGGCGTCGTTTTACCAGCGACAGCCAGCTGCGTTGGATCGGGCCGGACAAGGGGGCGATCCACCTGGCGACCGGCGCGGTGATCAACGCGGTTTGGGATCTGTGGGCCAAAGCCGAGGGGAAGCCGGTGTGGCGGCTGGTGGCGGAGATGACGCCAGAGGAACTGGTGCGCTGCATCGATTTTCGCTACATCACCGACTGCATTACGCCGCAGGAGGCGCTCACGCTGCTCAAACAGCGGGCGCAGGGTAAAGAGCAGCGTCTGGAACGGCTGCTGGAGGAAGGCTACCCCTGTTACACCACCTCCGCCGGGTGGCTGGGCTACCCGGACGACAAGCTGCGTCGGCTGTGTCAGGAAGCGGTCGATGCCGGTTTCTCCTACCTGAAGCTGAAGGTGGGGCGCGATCTGGAAGACGATATCCGCCGCGTGCGCATTGCCCGCGAGGTCATCGGCCCCGATCGTCAACTGATGATCGACGCCAACCAGGTCTGGGAGGTCAACGACGCCATCCCTTGGGTGAAACATCTGGCATTCGCCAAGCCCTGGTTTATCGAAGAGCCCACCAGCCCGGATGATGTCGAAGGACACCGTCGCATTCGCGAAGGGGTTCATCCGGTCAAGGTTGCCACCGGCGAGATGTGCCAAAACCGCATTATGTTCAAGCAGTTCATCATGCGCGAAGCGATTGACGTAGTGCAGATCGACGCCTGTCGCCTGGGGGGCGTCAATGAAGTGCTGGCGGTGATGCTGATGGCGGCCAAATACAACCTCCCGGTGTGTCCGCATGCCGGAGGTGTGGGGCTGTGTGAATACGTTCAGCATCTGTCGATGATCGACTATCTGTGCATTGCCGGTACCCACGAAGGACGGGTGATCGAATACGTCGATCACTTGCATGAACACTTTGTTCACCCTTGCGACGTCAAGGGGGCGGCCTATATGCCGCCACGTCATCCGGGTTACTCGATCGAGATGCACGCGTCATCGCTCGAACAGTATCGGTTCCGCGGTTGAACGGGAAACAGCCCATGCTGCGCATCGATGCCCACCAACATTACTGGCAATACCATCCGCAACGCTACCCGTGGATCAGCGAGCAGATGGCGGTGCTGCAGCAGGACTTTGGTCCGGCGCAGCTTGATCCGTTGCTGCAGCGCCACGGTTTTGACGGTGCGCTGGTGGTGCAGGCCCGCCACGGCGAGCAGGAAACACAGGAACTGTTGGCACAGGTGCAGCAGAGCCGTGGCGTCTGCGGGGTAGTGGGCTGGCTGGACATCACTGCGCCGCAGCTGTCGCAGCGGCTTGATGAATGGCGGCAGCAGCCTCTGCTGCGTGGCCTGCGTCATCTGGTGCAGGATGAACCGCAGCCGGACGCCTGGCTGGCGCGGCCGGAAGTGCGGCGCGGCATGCAGATGCTGCAGCGGCAGGGCTACGTCTACGACATGTTGGTCACCCACCGGCACTTGACGGCGGCGGCGCAGTTTGCCGCTGAACATGACGACTACTGGTTGGTATTGGACCATCTCGGTAAACCGGATATCGCTTTGGGCGCAAAGCACTGGGCGCAGCAAATCAAGCCGTTGGCGGCATTGGGCCATGTGGTCTGCAAACTGTCGGGGCTTATCACCGAAGTGCCCGGTGGCCGGTGGCAGGCATCGCAGCTGCTGCCGTTTTTTGATGCGGCGCTGGAGGCATTCGGCCCGCAGCGGCTGATGTTCGGTTCCGACTGGCCGGTGTGCCTGCTGGCCGGGGACTATGGCCAGGTTTATCAACTGAGTGAGCAGGCGATCGCCACGCTGAGTCCTTCGCAACAGGCGGAGATTTGGGGCGGTACCGCCTGCCGAATTTATGGCTTAACGGAGTCTGGTTATGGATCTGTATCTGAAAGATAAGGTGGTGATCGTCACCGGCGGCGGTTCCGGCATCGGTGCGGCCATCACCCTGCTGCTGGCGGAGGAAGGGGCGATCCCGGTGATTGTCACCAACGCTGCGCCAGAGGCGGAGTTTCTGGCGCAGCTACGGCAGTTGCAGCCGCAGAGTGCGGTGATCATCACCGACTTATGCGAAGAGCAGGATTGTCGACGGGCGGTGGCACAAACGCAAGAGACCTTCGGCCGCATCGATGCGCTGGTGAATAACGCCGGTGTTAACGATGGCGTGGGGTTGGAGGCCGGCCGCGAGGCCTTTGTCGGATCGCTGGAGAAAAACCTGATCCATTACTACCTGATGGCGCACCTGTGTCAGTCGGCGCTGCAAAACAGCAAGGGTGCCATCGTCAACATCGCTTCCAAAACGGCCCTGAGCGGGCAGGGCGGCACCAGCGGTTATACCGCCGCCAAGGGCGCAGTGCTGGCGTTGACCCGCGAGTGGGCGGTGTCGCTGCGCCATGAAGGCGTACGGGTGAATGCGGTGGTTCCGGCGGAGGTGATCACACCGCAGTATCAGCGTTGGATCAGTACCTTCGCGCAGCCGGAACAGCAGCTCGAGAAAATTACCGCACGCATTCCTCTCGAACATCGGATGACCACGCCGCAGGAAATCGCCAACACCGTGGTGTTTTTGATTTCATCGCGTTCGTCGCACACCACCGGGCAATGGCTGTCGGTGGATGGCGGTTATCTGCATCTTGATCGGGCGATCACATGAGTGGCGCGGCGGACAGGGGACGGCGCTTTTGTCAGGCGCTCGATCTGGTCGACTCACCGGCGCTGATCGAGGAGTACCTGCACCATCACCAGCGTATCTGGCCGGAGATTGCCGCTCATCTGCGAGAGCACGGCATTTTGGATATGGAGATTTATCGGCTGGGTACTCGGCTGTTCATGATTGTTGACGTTAGTACCGAGTTCGATGCCGCGCGGTTTGCCGCCGCCGGCCTGAGCAACCCCCACGTGCAGCGCTGGGAAGCCCTGATGTGGCAATACCAGGTCGCCACCCCCTGGACGCCGAAAGGCGAAAAATGGGTGGAGATGGAGCAGATATTTTCTTTGCAAAAACAATAACATAGCAACCCTACCGAGGATATATCAATGCTTGCTGAAAAAAGTGCGGCCCCGCCACAGCTGGGCGTCAAGTCAACCGCCAACCTGCGCTGGGCTTTTATTCTGGTCACCAGCCTGTTCTTTATGTGGGGGCTGTCGTATGGCCTGTTGGACGTATTAAACAAACACTTCCAGGAGACATTGCACGTTACCAAGGCGCAGTCGGGATTATTGCAGGCGGCATATTTCGGCGCCTACTTCCTGGTGGCGCTGCCCGCCGGCTATTTTATGGATAAGAAAGGGTACAAGGCCGGAATTTTGGTCGGGCTGTGCCTGTATGCGCTGGGGGCGTTGCTGTTTGTGCCGGCGGCATCCGCCAACAGCTTCGCCATGTTCCTGTTCGCGCTGTTTGTCATTGCCTGTGGGCTGGGCTGCCTGGAAACGGCGGCCAACCCTTATGCCACGGTACTGGGCGACGCGAAGGGGGCCGAACGGCGGCTGAACCTTTCCCAGTCGTTTAACGGTCTGGGGCAGTTTATCGGCCCGATGATCGGCGGCACGCTGTTTTTCTCTGCCACCCAAGGGGCGAGCAGCGGCGACCAGAGCGCGGTGAAGATGACCTATGTGGCGATCGCCGTGCTGGTGCTGCTGATTGCCTTTTTGTTCGGCCGCACCCGGCTGCCGGACATTCGTGAGGAAGAGCAACCGGAACACGGTGAAATCGTTCAGGGGCTATGGCAGCACAAACACTTTGTCGGCGGGGTGATCACCCAGTTCTTCTATGTGGCAGCCCAAGTGGGCGTCGGTGCATTCTTTATCAACTACGCCACCGAACACTGGAACGAAGTGTCCAACCAAAGTGCGTCCTACTTGCTTTCTATCGCCATGATTTGCTTTATGGTCGGGCGCTTCTTCAGCACCTGGCTGATGGGCCGGGTCAAGCCGGCCACGTTGCTGATGATCTACTCGCTGATTAACATTGCGCTGTGTGGCGTGGTGATGCTCAGCCTGGATGGGGTCTCGGTGGTGGCATTGATCGCGGTGTTCTTCTTTATGTCGATCATGTTCCCGACCATTTTCGCCCTGGGGGTGAAAAACATGGGCAAACACACCAAGCGTGCCAGCTCCTTTATGATCATGGCGATCGTCGGGGGGGCCATCATGCCTTACTTTATGGGGGCGCTGGCGGACAAATACAGTACGGCACTGTCGTATGTGCTGCCGCTGTTGTGCTTCGGCGTGGTGTTTGTTTACGGTTTGCAGCAGCGCCGCCGCTAAAAGTCTGGCCCGCCGGCTCAGACAGCGGCGGGCTGCACGCTAGGCGCCAACTGAATATTATTGCGGCCGTTGTTTTTCGCCTGATACAAGGCGGCATCGGCCGCACGGATCGCCGAGGACACGTCAAGCTTGTCCAAGGCGGAGATCCCGGCGCTGAGCGTCACAGTGGTGCTTTCCAACTGGTTGAAGCGATGGGGGATTTTTAATCCTTGCACCCGCAGCCGCACCCGTTCGGCCAACTGGGTGGCGTAATCCTCGCTGACGTTGGTCAGCAGCACCAGAAACTCTTCCCCGCCGTAGCGCACCACAATATCTCGAGAACGCACCGAATCGCGGATGGTGATGGCAACCTGCACCAGCGCCTGATCGCCCATGGTATGACCATAGTTATCGTTATAAGCCTTGAAATGGTCGATATCGAGTAACACCACGAAATGACAACCCGACGGCGGTACCGTCAGCATATTGATTTTATTTTCCAGTCCCCGGCGGTTATAAAGCCCGGTTAAGGGATCGATCATGCTCAAATTGCTGAACCGGTCCCGTTCGTTATACAGATTGGCTACCAGCGTTTGGGTAAAAAGTTCGCTGCGTTTGAGCATCAGATGATGAATAGAGAATGCGATAATCGGCAATACCGTGGTGAATACGATCCTGGTGGTATTGTGCATACCGTCCAGTAATAGAATAACCAGGGCGGAAGGCACGGCGTGCAGGCAAAAAGCGATAAAGTTATCGGTTAAGGCAATGGCGCTGATAAAAAACATACTGAACAGACTAATTAATAGAAAACTTTGGTTGTTCGGCGCACAGTACTGACTTTTAACGTAAATATGGGCAGCCCACAGCAGGCCAAGCACGCAGGAAAATAGATTCAATTTTTTGACGTATAACCGTGGAGACTGCAAGGTAAATAACAGCGCCACCAGACAAAATATCGGTATACCTAATAAAGGTAGGGTAAAAGCTGGCTTGTCATTAAATGGGACCAATAATGTAAATATGGAAGAGGCCGCGTTCATTAACAAAAATAAAAATAATGATAAGCGGTGTTTGCTGTTCAGCAGTTCCTGATAAGAACGCGCGTTCATACGGAGTTCACTCTTCACAATATCGATCTGTCGAAAAATTAAGGTGGCGAAAAATTCTATCGGCGTGAATTAAACATTCGCATTGTATGGTTGTTGATTGTGATTATTAACATGCGAATAAGACTAAGAATTTTCTTATGGCAAACTATCATTTTTACACCGTTATGTCATCCGCGTTTGGTGGTTGCGGCGAAAATGATGCGCAGTGAAAAAAAGTGTTATATGATATTGGTTATCATTATCACTTGAAGGGTAGGGTTATCATGATTGCAGCCATGATTACCGCGTGTGGGTTGTGGGGCGTCAGTTGGTGCCTGGGCAATCGGCTGGCCAGCGCCTGGGGCGTTTTGTTGCCCTGCGCTTTAATGCCGTTACTGGCATTGATCAACCTGGATATGATGCAACTGCGTACGCTGATTGTGATCGCCATGCTGGCGACGCTGGTGATGTTGTTCAACAGCCGCTGGCGGCATTACCTGCTGCTGCCTTCCTGTATGGCATTGGCTGGGGGATTGGCGGCGATCAGCCTGAATTTTAATCTGGGATAAAAACGCAAAAATCACGCTATCGCGTGTTGGTTATCGTTTCGATTGGGAATAGCTTTGGGGAGGGCTTCCGAAGAGATTTATCGATTGGTGCGAAGAGAGGGACTTGAACCCTCACGTCCGTAAGAACACTAACACCTGAAGCTAGCGCGTCTACCAATTCCGCCACCTTCGCACAGCCGATAATCTTTGTTTTGCTTTCGATTTATATCACCAGCTTGGTGCGAAGAGAGGGACTTGAACCCTCACGTCCGTAAGAACACTAACACCTGAAGCTAGCGCGTCTACCAATTCCGCCACCTTCGCATTGATGCTGTGCAATATAAATCATGTGGTTATTTGGTGCGAAGAGAGGGACTTGAACCCTCACGTCCGTAAGGACACTAACACCTGAAGCTAGCGCGTCTACCAATTCCGCCACCTTCGCATACCAGATACATTACCGGAGTAACGTTACCACGGAGGCGAATTCTAGAGATTTTGGCGGGTACGTCAATAGTTATTTCCCCTGTTTGCGGGCGTTTGCTGGAAAAACGTCCGTTTTGGGTGACTGATAGCGTTCAAACAGCCAAATCAGCCAGTCAATCAACACCCTGACCCGTGGCGCAAGGAAACGGCCGGGGGGATACATGACGTAAATGGGCATCGGCGGTGGCGGGGTTTCTGCCAACACTTCGACCAATTCTCCTTTCTGCAGCCAGGGTGCCAGCGAATAATGCGCTGCCTGTATCAGCCCCATGCCGGCGCGGCAGCCGCTGGTGTAGGCATCAGCCCCGCTGACGCTCAGTTTGGCGGGCAATTCGCGCAATTCCACTTTGCCGTTGCGGCAAAACTCCAGCGGATAATCCCGGTTGCTGGTGAGGGAAAAATAACCTACCGCCTGGTGCTGCTGTAGCTGGTCAATCGACTGCGGCACGCCGAACGCCGCCAGGTAGGCAGGGGAGGCGCAGGTCAGCTGTGGCAACATGGCAATGCGGCGTGCCACCAGGCTGTCATCTTCGGTTTCCCAGGCACGCAGCACGCAGTCTACTCCATCACGCAGTAAATCCACGTGGGTGTCGTTGGCACCCAATGCCAGGGTCAGATCCGGGTAGCGCCGGTAAAAGTCATCCAATGCCGGAATAACGATTTCGCGCGCCAGCGAATGGGGCATATCGATACGCACTTTGCCGGAAGGCTGCAGTTTTTGGTGGCTGAACAAGGTGTCCGCCTCTTCCAGTGCGCCCAGCAACTGTACGCAACGCTGGTAATAGAGGGTGCCTTCGCTGGTCACCTGTACCTGACGGGTGGTGCGCAGCAGCAAGCGCACACCGAGGCGCTGCTCCAGCCGCTTAACGGCATTGCTGACCGTGGCGCGCGGTAACTGCAGGCGTTCCGCCGCCCGACTGAAACTGCCCAGTTCGACGATACGGGTAAAAATGCGCATGGCCTGGATCTGATCCATCTTGCCCGCTCCGTATTGTTAGTGATTTATGAACAGTGATGAGCAATCTGCATTATTTATCTTTTTAGGCGAAACAACCAGACTCTGTTGCATCAGCATCTTCGCTGATAAAAACCGCAAGAGGGCAACACAATGCAACAACGCAAATTAGGTCCCACTGGCCCGCTGGTTTCCGCTCTGGGGTTAGGCTGCATGGGGATGAGTGATTTTTATTCGACCGCTCACGATGAACAAGAAGCTATCGCCACGCTGCACCGTGCGCTGGAGTTGGGCGTCACTCTGCTGGATACCGCCGACATGTACGGCCCGCATACCAACGAACAGCTGATTGGCAAAGCGATCAAGGGCAAGCGGCCGCAGGTCTTTCTGGCCACCAAGTTTGGCATTGTGCGCGATCCGGCCAACCCTGCAGCGCGGGGCGTCAGCAGCCGACCGGAGTACATCCGCCGATCGGTGGAGGGCAGCCTGAAGCGTCTCGGGGTCGAGGTGATTGATCTTTATTACCAGCACCGCGTCGATCCTGAAGTGCCGATTGAAGAGGTGGTAGGTACGATGGCGGACCTGATTAGCGAAGGAAAAATCCGTTATATCGGGCTAAGCGAAGCTTCGGTCGCCACGCTGGAGCGAGCGCATAAAGTTCACCCGATTACGGCGCTGCAAACTGAGTATTCATTGTGGACACGCGATGCCGAGCAGGGCGTATTGGCGGCCTGTGAACGCCTGGGCATTGGGTTTGTTCCCTATAGCCCGCTGGGGCGCGGTTTTCTGACCGGAGCGATCCAACGGCCAGAAGATCTGGACGCTGACGATTTCCGTCGCAGCAACCCGCGTTTTCAGGGGGAAAACTTTGCACGCAATCTGGCGCTGGTGGAAAAAGTGACCGAGCTGGCTAAGCAGAAAGGCGTTGCGCCGTCGCAGTTGGCGTTAGCCTGGGTGTTGGCGCAGGGTGAGCACATTGTCCCGATCCCTGGTACCAAACGCCGTCGCTATCTGGAAGAGAATATCGCAGCGACCGAATTGACGCTCAGCGCTGCCGAACTGGCGGCCATTGAGGCGGTGTTCCCCCTGCAGGCCGCGGCAGGGGCACGCTACGGTGCAGAGTCGATGACCTATATCAACGGCTAATAAAAAGGGCGCAGCGTGTAAACGCTGCGCCCTGATACGGCGACGCGTTAGCGGGTCGCCGTTACTTCTTTTTCTTGGTATCGCGCGGCGCACGGGCTACGGTCGCCTGGTACACCTTGAAGCGGCCGTTTTGTGCCAGCACTTCATGGCTGCCGAAGGTGGCGTCCAGGATGTCCGGATACGGCAGGAAGGCGTTGGCCACGATGCGCAGACGGCCGCCGATCGGCAGGTGTTTCAACGCCCCGCGGATCAGGGTTTCTGCTGCGGTCAGGCTGGTTTGCAGGCCATCATGGAACGGCGGGTTGGAAATGATCAGGTCGAAACGGCCGGTAATGTCGGAATAGACGTTACTGACGATCACTTCGCCTTCAATGCCGTTGGCGGCAAGCGTAGCCCGGCTGGACTCCACGGCGGCGGCGTTGACGTCGCTGAGGGTCAGCTTCATCTTCGGCGACAGTTTGGACAGCACGGAAGCCATCACGCCGGCACCGCAGCCTACGTCCAGCACCTTGCCTTTCATGTGTTTTTCCAGGGTCGACAGCAGCAGTGAGCTGCCAACGTCCAGCCCGTCGCGGCTGAACACGCCCGGCAGGGTTTTCACTTCCAGATCGTGCAGCTGATAGCTTTCCCACCAGTCTTCCAGGTTGAATTCGGTCTGCGTATCCAGACGGCCGTGATACAGGCCACAGCGGCGGGCGCTGTCGATTTTCACCAGTGTGGCATAGTCTTCCACCATCTGGTCGGCACTGCGTACGCCGCTGCGGTTTTCACCGACTACGAACACTTCTGCGCCGACCGGCAGCAGCGCCAGAATGTTGCACAGTTGGAATTGCGCTTCCTGTTTGCTCTTCGGCCAATAGTAGATCAGCGTATCGCACTCGGCGACAAACGCAGCGTCCACGGTCAGCCCGAACTGCACGTTTTCGCCCATCGCCCGGTTCAGTAACTGCCAGTGATGGTACTGCTGGGTATGGACACGCACATCCGCGGCCTCGAATTGGGCCGGCAGGGCGTCCTGCAGGTCACCGGCAAACAGAACGCGGCGTTCGATAAACTCATCACTGTGGCGCAGCATGACTTCACTGGCGGGGGTTAATGCAGACATCAGGTTTTGGCTCCTAGAAATTAGACCGGGGATTATAGAGCTTTGTGGCGATATGTTCGACGGGTTTATGCCCAATAGCTTTCTGGCTCCAGCAAGGCGGGGATCGAGAGAGTTCCCGGGAGCTGAGATAACTCAGTGACTGGGATGAGCGAGGGAAGCCAACGCCGCTGCAGCCTGAAAGATGAAGGGGATGTTGGCGCAGTCCGCGCGGGTTTGTTAGCATAGCGCAGCGCATGGCAGGCATGGCGCACCACAACGGGTAGATCCTGACAGGAATCGGCATGGCATCAAAACGCGACTGGCTGTTACAACAACTGGGTATTACGCAGTGGACATTGCGCCGCCCGGGCGTGTTGCAGGGCGAAGTAGCGGTCAGCCTGCCGCCCGAAGTGCGTTTGCTGATCGTAGCGCAGGCACTGCCTGAGCATAACGATCCGCTGTTTTGCGACGTGTTGCGCAGCCTGGGGTTGACCCCGGCGCAAACCTACGGCCTGACGCCGGATCAGGTGGCGATGCTGCCTGAAGATACCGAATGCAACAGTTGGCGGTTGGGCGTTGCGGAGCCGCTCGCGGTGGCCGGCGCACAGCTACACAGCCCGGCGCTGGCCGAGCTTTCTCTCGATGCGGGTGCCAAACGCGCACTCTGGCAGCAGATTTGTCATCATGAACAGTATTTCTACCCTGACCGCGGCCGATCTGGCCACGGCCTTCAAGATTGAGCAAGCCAGTCACGCCTTTCCCTGGACGCAAGCCACTTTTTCCAGCAATCAGGGCGATCGTTATCTTAACCTGAAACTGGACGCCGACGGGCAGATGGCGGGCTTTGCCATTACCCAGATCGTGCTGGATGAGGCCACGCTGTTCAACATCGCCATTCACCCCGACTGGCAGCGTCGCGGCTTTGGCCGTCAGTTGCTGGAAGCCTTGATTGCACAGTTGGAAACCCGTGGCGTGGTCACGTTGTGGCTGGAAGTGCGCGCCTCCAACCGTGCGGCGATTGCGTTGTATGAAGATCTCGGCTTTAACGAAGTGACCGTCCGCCGTAATTACTATCCGAGCGCCAATGGGCGTGAAGACGCCATCGTCATGGCACTGCCGCTGGCTTAGCCGGTGTCTTGGTTTTAACTTCTTCCCGCCGGGAAAAGCATTGATTGTCACCGGTTGACAAATCAGCGAAAATGCCCGGCTATTATCTTTTATTTACCGCTTTGCCTGGCGCCGTGCGCGGCGCGTTCTGATGCTTTCGCAGGGCGGACTAACTGTAGAATCTGAAAAACATGTCTCCTAGTGAATTTGCCCGCGAAGTCTCGAAAAGAAGAACTTTCGCCATCATCTCGCACCCCGATGCCGGTAAAACCACCATTACCGAAAAGGTGTTGCTGTTCGGACAGGCGATCCAAACCGCCGGTACGGTAAAAGGCCGTGGCTCAAACCAGCACGCCAAATCCGACTGGATGGAAATGGAAAAGCAACGTGGTATCTCAATCACCACCTCGGTGATGCAGTTCCCGTATCGCGAATGCCTGGTTAACCTGCTGGATACCCCAGGGCACGAAGACTTCTCCGAAGATACTTATCGTACCCTGACCGCCGTCGACTGCTGCCTGATGGTGATCGACGCCGCGAAAGGGGTTGAAGATCGTACCCGTAAGCTGATGGAAGTAACCCGTCTGCGCGATACGCCGATCCTGACCTTTATGAACAAATTGGACCGCGATATCCGCGATCCGATGGAAGTGATGGACGAAGTCGAGCGTGAGCTGAAAATTGCCTGCTCGCCTATCACCTGGCCTATCGGCTGCGGCAAGTTGTTTAAAGGGGTTTATCATCTGTACAAGGATGAAACCTACCTCTACCAGACCGGTAAAGGCCACACCATTCAGGAAGTACGCATTGTCAAAGGCCTGGATAACCCAGAGCTGGACGCCGCGGTGGGCGAAGATCTGGCCGCGCAGCTTCGTGAAGAGCTGGAGCTGGTGCAAGGCGCTTCGCACGAGTTCGATCATGAGGCCTTCCTGAGCGGCGATTTGACCCCGGTCTTCTTCGGTACCGCGCTGGGTAACTTCGGCGTGGATCACATGCTCGACGGTCTGGTCGCCTGGGCGCCGGCGCCGATGCCGCGCGATAGCAACACCCGTAAAGTGGTGGCTGCGGAAGAGAAATTCACCGGTTTCGTGTTCAAGATCCAGGCCAATATGGATCCAAAACACCGCGACCGCGTGGCCTTTATGCGCGTGGTGTCTGGCCGTTACGAAAAAGGCATGAAGCTGCGCCAGGTACGTACCGGTAAAGATGTGGTGATCTCCGACGCGCTGACCTTTATGGCGGGCGATCGTTCGCACGTGGAAGAAGCCTATCCGGGCGATATCATTGGCCTGCATAACCACGGCACCATTCAGATCGGCGATACCTTCACCCAGGGTGAAGACATGAAGTTCACCGGTATCCCGAACTTCGCACCGGAGCTGTTCCGCCGTATTCGTCTGCGCGATCCGTTGAAGCAAAAACAGCTGCTGAAGGGTCTGGTTCAGCTGTCCGAAGAAGGGGCGGTACAGGTCTTCCGTCCAATCGCCAACAACGACTTGATCGTGGGCGCGGTGGGTGTGCTGCAGTTCGACGTGGTAGTTGCGCGTCTGAAAAGCGAATACAACGTCGAAGCCTTGTACGAGTCGGTCAACGTCTCTACGGCGCGCTGGGTGGAATGCAGCGACGTGAAGAAATTCGAGGAGTTCAAGCGTAAGAACGAGCTTAACCTGGCGTTGGACGGCGGGGACAACCTGTCTTACATCGCGCCTACCATGGTTAACCTGAATCTGACGCAGGAACGCTATCCGGAAGTGGTGTTCCGCAAAACGCGCGAGCACTAACAGAACAGCAGGGCGCCTTAGGGCGCCCTGTGTTATATTGCGTCTCCCCATTCTGCTAATTAATAAATCTCCTTCACCAGTTTCGTCTCCCTCGCATCCGCCAGCATTTGCCCGGTCTTTCCTGTTTTTTCTGTCATATGGTCTATATTTAATAGGGCATCATTTAGCCAGTAAGCGTAATTCACTATTTTTTGCCGCGATAATAGCGAGTTATTCGGTAGTGTTGCCAATAAGAGACAGTGTGATGTTATTAATATCAATAACATAGCTATAACCTTGATTTAACGGACAGGTGTTGTCGTCAATAGGCGACAGTTTTTAGTTCGATTATTAATCAACTTTTATTTTGTTATTGATTTTTAATGATTTTTTAAAGTTGGCACAGCCGTTGCAATATTCCTGGTGTGGCAACAATCGTCTTAGCGTGAATGTTTGAACGTATAGAAATCGTGAAGTATTCACTGAGTGAGTCGCGTTATGGCGACTGAAGGGTCCGCAATCATTTTGGATCCATAACCAAAGGAAGAGATCGATGAAAAATACTAAATTTGCACAATCACTGATGGCTGTTGTTTTGGGTTCCGTTCTGGTTAGTGGCAGCGCGCTGGCTGAAGATACGCTGCTCAACAAAGCGTCGAGTGCCGCTGATAGCGCGGGTGCCAAAATCGATAGCTCCATGAAAAAAGTTGACGGCTACATGGATGACAGCGCAACAACGGCTAAAGTTAAAAGTGCGCTGGTGGATGACAAAACCATTA
This sequence comes from Serratia sp. BIGb0234, assembly GCF_024809915.1. NCBI lineage: Bacteria > Pseudomonadati > Pseudomonadota > Gammaproteobacteria > Enterobacterales > Yersiniaceae > Serratia > Serratia sp. BIGb0234. The sequence continues at coordinate 250,164 of NZ_JANUEI010000005.1, read as the reverse complement.
CCAGCAGCGATATCTCGGTGAAAACGGAAAAAGGTACCGTCACCCTGAGCGGTTTTGTCGGCAGCCAGGCGCAGGCCGAGCATGCGGTTGAAGTGGCCGGTAAAGTGGAAGGCGTCAAATCCGTCAGCGACAAGCTGCACGTGAAAGACGAAAGCAAACAGTCCGTGAAGGCTTATGCCGGTGACACTGCGACCACCAGTGAACTGAAAGCCAAACTGCTGGCCGATGACATCGTGCCTTCACGCAACGTGAAAGTGGAAACCACTGATGGTGTGGTACAGCTTTCCGGTGAAGTGAAAACTCAGGCCCAGTCTGAGCGTGCAGAAAGCATCGCCAAAGCGATCGACGGCGTGAAAAGCGTTAAAAACGACCTGGTAGTTAAGCCGTAAGTTTTAGTACGAGCAACAATAAGCACCAAATCCTGGGTTGGCTGAAAGGTTAACCCAGGAAGCACCATCAAAAAAAGAAACTGACCGGCAACCTGGATGAGCCTGAAAAGGGCACAGGTTGCGATGTGTTTTTTCACTATGGTAAGGAGAAGCTTATGTTTCGTTGGGGCATTATCTTTTTAGTCATCGCACTGATTGCTGCTGCGTTAGGTTTCGGCTCTCTGGCGGGTACCGCCGCCTGGGCTGCAAAAATCGTCTTCGTCGTGGGGATCATTCTGTTCCTGGTCAGCCTGTTTACCGGCCGCCGACGTCCATAGGCTGCGTCCCGCAATAGGTCGTGGCGCCGTCGCAGACCCAAAAAGCCCGTAATCAAGGCGGAGGGTGATGAGCATAGTGGGCCTACGTTCAAGCCCGACAACGCGGAGTACGGGCTTTTTGGGGCGCGACCCGAAGGGCTGGGGCCATTTGAACGCGCCCCTGTGTTACGAGCCGTTTATTTGGCCCACCAAACCTCACGACCCGTGCCTTGTTGCGCGTCCAAATGACCGCCAGCGGAGCTCACGCACTATTACGGGACACAGCCTTGTTTCTCTCAAAGTGTAACAAAGCTTAATTCCTTTTCTCACCCCAGGGAGGTCAGTCATGAATAGCGACATCATCCTCGGACGCTGGAAACAGTTGAAGGGCCGGGTGTGTCAGGCATTGGCGGAGTGGTCCGACAATGACTGCATCTGGCTGATGGGAAGCAATGACTGCCTCTCTGGCATACTGCAAGAGGATTACGGAAGAGAGCAAGACGAGGTATCCTCGGGTAAAACGTCTCACTGAGGATGCAGGGTTGGGATACAGAATACCCATCACGCTCGGCAATATAGAACCGCTGGCGTATAAACCTTACCGGCCCGGCAAAATGGCGCTGGTATGTGAAGGGGGCGGGCAGCGCGGCATTTTTACCGCCGGCGTGCTGGACGAGTTTCAGCGTGCCCGCTTTAATCCTTTTGATCTGATGATCGGCACTTCTGCCGGCGCGCAAAATCTCTCGGCCTTTATTTGTGGCCAGATGGGCTATGCGCGGCGGGTGATCACCCGTTACACCACCTCCGCTGAATTCTTTAACCCGCTGCGCTTTGTGCGTGGCGGGCATTTGATCGATCTCGACTGGCTGATCGACACTACGTCGCAACAGCTGCCGCTGGCAATGGACGTGGCGGAAAAACACCTGATCGATGGCCGTGAATTCCTGATGTGCGCCTGCCGCAGCGATGACTTTGAACCCACTTACCTGCCGGCGCAGCGTGCCAGCTGGTTGCCGGCGATCAAGGCATCCAGCGCCATTCCGGGTTTTTACCGTATGGGCGTGGATTTGGACGGCGTCAGCTATCAGGACGGTGGCATCAGCGATGCGATCCCAGTCGAAGAGGCCTATCGCCGTGGCGCGGACACCATCGTGGTGATCCGTACCGTGCCTTCGCAGATGTATTACACCCCGCAGTGGATGAAGCGCATGGAGCACTGGCTGAGCGAAAGCAGCCTGCAGCAGATGGTGCGCATCCTTCAACACCACGAACAAAGCTATCACCGCATTCAGCAATTCATTGAGAAGCCGCCCGGCAAGCTGCGCATCTTTGAAATTTTCCCGCCGAAGCCGCTGGCCAGCAATGCCTTGGGCAGCCGGCTGACGTCGCTCAATCAGGATTATCATCTGGGGCGCCGCTGCGGGCGCTATTTCCTGGCGACCGTCGGGCACTGGCTGGTCGAGCAGGACAAACTGGACGGTATGAAGGTGAAAAAGGCGCTGTCGCGCCGTTTGATCCAGCCTGAGAATGTCGTTATGCCTTCGCCGATCATCACCGACGTGGCACACCCGCGCGAACTTTCCACGCAGCCGGAGCCCAATCTGGCCGCGAGAGAGATTATTTTGCCGGGTGACGTACCCCCGGGTGAAGGGGGGTTGCTGTGACCCCAGATTTCACCGATACCCACTGCCACTTCGATTTCCCGCCGTTCAGCGGGCAGGAGCTTGAAAGCCTGGCGTTGGCCGAACGGGCGGGCGTAAGGCGAATTATCGTGCCGACGGTAACTGCCGACCGCTTTGCGCGGGTGGTAAAACTGGCGCGCGACTATCCGCCGTTGTTCGCAGCCCTAGGGCTGCACCCGCTGTATATTGCCCAGCATCAGGAAGCGGAGCTTGAACAGTTGGCGGGTTTTCTGGCCAGCCGACCTCAGAAGCTGGTGGCGGTGGGGGAGATTGGTCTGGATCTGTATATGGAGAACCCGCAGTTCGAACGGCAACAGCGGGTATTGAAGGCCCAGTTGAAACTGGCTAAAGAACACGATCTGCCGGTGATCCTGCATTCCCGCCGCAGCCACGATCAGCTGGCGGCAATGCTGCGTCGTAGCGAAGTGCCACGCCGTGGCGTCGTACATGGTTTTGCCGGTAGCCTGTCGCAGGCGCAGGCGTTTATCCGCCTGGGCTATTACATTGGCGTGGGGGGCACCATCAGCTATGAGCGGGCGCAGAAAACCCGTAGCGTGATGGCTCAATTGCCGTTGACCTCCTTGCTGTTGGAAACCGATGCGCCGGACATGCCGCTGGCCGGTTACCAGGGGCAGCCCAACCGCCCTGAACGTGCCGCCGAAGTTTTCCAGGAACTGTGCCGCTTGCGCCCCGAGTCAGCCGAGGATATTGCCGCCCAGTTGCAACACAACACTCACGCCCTGTTTACCCTTTAGGTGTCTAACCCGCCATAACTGTGATGATGCTCACGTTATAAGATTTTCATTTGCTTCCTGTTGTATGCATTTGTGACATAAATCGGTACGAGGGGTACCTCGCTCCGTATAATCGCTCCCCGAAATTACTCTAAAGCAGCCCCGTGTTCCTCTCTGACAGGGATGCATTTCTTTTTCGCAACAGGGATACTTTGCATGCAACTCATCATGAGCCTGGTCGGCATGGCGGTGCTGATCGCCATTGCGGTGCTGCTCTCCAGCAACCGCCGCGCGATTAACCTGCGCACCGTTATTTGGGCATTTGTTCTTCAGGTCGCCATCGGCGCGCTGGTGCTGTACGTTCCAGTTGGTCGCGCGATTCTCGGCGGCATGTCGGCGGGCGTGGCTAACGTGATCGCCTACGGCAACCAGGGGATCTCCTTCATCTTCGGTGGCCTGGTTTCCGACAAGATGTTTGAAGTCTTCGGCGGCGGCGGTTTTGTGTTCGCGCTGCGCGTACTGCCGGTGATCGTGTTCTTCTCCTCGCTGATTGCGGTACTGTATTACCTCGGTATCATGCAATTGGTGATCCGCGTGTTGGGCGGTGGCTTGCAAAAGCTGCTGGGTACCTCACGGACCGAATCACTGTCGGCGACCGCCAATATTTTCGTCGGCCAAACCGAGGCCCCGCTGGTGGTGCGCCCGTATATCGCCACCATGACCCAGTCTGAGCTGTTTACCGTGATGTGCGGTGGCCTGGCCTCGGTAGCCGGTTCCGTATTGGCAGGTTATGCCCAGATGGGGGTGCCGCTGGAATACCTGATCGCCGCTTCATTTATGGCTGCTCCGGGTGGCTTGCTGTTCGCCAAGCTGATGGTGCCGGAAACCGAAAAAACCCACGATAAAGACGACGCGATGAAATTGATCGCAGAAGATGAACGCCCGGCCAACGTGATCGATGCGGCAGCTTCAGGTGCGGCTTCCGGCATGCAGCTGGCGCTGAACGTCGGCGCGATGCTGTTGGCGTTTATCGCGTTGATCGCTTTGCTGAACGGCATTCTTGGCGGTGTCGGCGGCTGGTTCGATTATCCGCAGCTGTCGCTGGAACTGATACTTGGCTGGGTATTCTCACCGATCGCCTTCCTGATCGGCGTGCCTTGGCATGAAGCGATGGCGGCCGGCTCGTTTATTGGCCAGAAGATTATCGTTAACGAATTCGTCGCCTACATGAACTTCGGTGCTTATCTGCGTCCGGACGACGTGGTGGCGGCAGAAGGGCTGCAGGTGCTGTCGGCGCACACCAAGGCGATCATCTCCTTTGCGCTGTGCGGCTTTGCCAACCTGTCGTCGGTGGCGATCCTGCTCGGTGGTCTGGGCAGCATGGCGCCGAACCGTCGTCATGACATCGCGCGCTTCGGCCTGAAAGCCGTGGCTGCGGGTACGCTCTCCAACCTGATGAGTGCGACCATCGCCGGGTTCTTCCTGGCGCTGTAACCCCGGTTCTGTCCTGTGATAGCGCCGCGAGCCCTATTGCAGGACACCGCCTATACTCTAAGACGGGCGCAGCGTGCCGTGCCCGCGTCCGTTTCTTTAGCGAATTTGTGAACGATATCGCGTTATTTTGTGATGTTCTTCACATATAATTCCGGCCTGTTACAGTGTTATTTCATATAGTGTGACCCTGAGCGCGAATTGCCCCCGGCGATCGTGTTCAAATAGCTATTACTGACCCTGCGCGATGCGAAGGGTTATGTGCGGTGAGAAGGATCTCAGTTGCCGCGGTGGGAACCCGTTCCCCAGCGCTATCTTCAAGGAACCAAGTCCGCTCGCCAACACCCAGGTACTCAGTTGGAGAGTTTTATGACCGAATTAACCGCAGCAGCGCAACGTGCGCTGACCTTAATGGATTTGACCACGCTGAACGACGATGACACCGATGAAAAAGTGATCGCGCTGTGTCGTCAGGCCAATAGCCCGGCCGGCCATACGGCGGCCATCTGTATTTACCCGCGTTTTATCCCGGTGGCGCGCAAGGCTCTGCGTGAGCAGGGGACGCCGGACATCCGCATTGCGACCGTCACCAATTTCCCGCATGGCAATGACGATATTGAAATCGCGCTGGCGGAAACGCGCGCGGCTATCGCCTATGGCGCCGATGAGGTGGACGTGGTGTTCCCTTACCGCGCGCTGCTCGCCGGTAACGAGCAGGTGGGTTTTGAACTGGTCAAACAGTGCAAGCAGGCTTGCCAGGCCGCCAACGTGCTGTTGAAAGTGATCATTGAAACCGGTGAGCTCAAGCAGGCCAGTCTGATCCGTAAAGCATCGGAAATCGCCATCAACGCCGGCGCTGACTTTATCAAAACCTCTACCGGTAAAGTGCCGGTCAACGCGACGCTCGAAAGCGCCGAGCTGATGATGTCGGTGATCCGCGATCTTGGCGTTGCCAAAACGGTGGGCTTCAAGCCGGCCGGTGGCGTACGCACAGCGGAAGACGCGCTGCATTATCTGCAACTTGCCGATCGTATTCTGGGCGAAGGTTGGGCCGATGCGCGTCATTTCCGCTTCGGGGCTTCCAGTCTGTTAGCCAGCCTGCTGACGACGCTGGGCCACAGTGCCGGGCAGTCCGGCAGCGGTTACTGAACGATTACGTCGGCAAGGCGAGATAATCGCCGGCCTGCACTCTACTCTAGCTAAAACAGGGGGACGCTTTGTTCCTGGCCCAAGAAATTATCCGTAAGAAACGTGACGGTCAGCCGTTGAGCGAAGCAGAAATTCGCTTTTTCATCAATGGTATCCGTGACAACGTCGTTTCAGAAGGTCAAATTGCCGCGCTGGCGATGACCATTTATTTCCACGATATGACCATGCCGGAGCGCGTGGCGCTGACCATGGCAATGCGTGATTCCGGTACCGTGCTGGACTGGAAAAGCCTGTCACTGAACGGGCCACTGGTCGACAAGCACTCCACCGGCGGCGTGGGCGATGTCACTTCGCTGATGCTGGGCCCGATGGTGGCGGCTTGCGGCGGCTATGTGCCGATGATCTCAGGCCGTGGTTTGGGCCATACCGGCGGTACGCTGGACAAGCTGGAAGCGATCCCGGGCTTTAATATCTTCCCGGACGACAATGCCTTCCGCAAAATTATACAGGACGTGGGCGTGGCGATTATCGGCCAAACCAGCTCGCTGGCACCGGCGGACAAACGCTTCTACGCGACCCGTGATATCACTGCTACCGTAGATTCCATTCCGCTGATCACCGCCTCTATTCTGGCGAAGAAGCTGGCGGAAGGCCTGGATGCGTTGGTGATGGACGTCAAAGTCGGTTCCGGTGCCTTTATGCCAACCTACGCACTGTCGGCCGATTTGGCGCAGGCGATTGTTGGCGTGGCCAACGGCGCCGGCTGCAAAACCACCGCGCTGCTGACCGACATGAACCAGGTGCTGGCCTCCAGCGCCGGTAACGCCGTGGAAGTTCGCGAAGCCGTGCGCTTCCTGACCGGCGAATACCGCAACCCGCGCCTGCTGGAAGTGACGATGGCGCTGTGCGTGGAAATGCTGCTTTCCGGTGGCCTGGCGAAAGATGATGCCGATGCGCGTGCCAAACTGCAGGCAGTGCTGGACAATGGTAAAGCGGCAGAAGTGTTTGGCCGTATGGTCGCTGCACAGCAGGGCCCGACCGATTTCGTCGAGCGCTACGACAGCTATCTGCCTGCCGCAACCCTCAGCAAGCCGGTTTACGCTGAGAAAAAAGGTATCATCAGTGCAATGGATACCCGTGCATTGGGCATGGCGGTGGTGTCCCTGGGCGGCGGTCGTCGCCGTGCAACCGACAGCATCGACTACAGCGTGGGTCTGACTGAGATGGCGCGCCTGGGCGACAAAGTGGATACCCAGCAGCCGCTGGCGGTGATCCATGCCAACGACGAAGAGACTTGGCAGCAGGCGGCCGAAGCGGTACGCAGTGCGATGGTGCTGAGCGACAAAGCGCCGGAAGTGACGCCAGTAGTCTATAAGCGCATCACGGAATAATTAACGAATCAGGAGCGGCAGCGGCCTTTTCGCTGTCGCCCACAGCGTGAAAACACGCAGGAGAGCATGATGAAACGTACATTTATTATGGTATTAGACTCATTCGGTATTGGCGCGAGCGAAGATGCCGAGCGTTTTGGCGACAAGGGTTCCGACACTCTGGGTCACATCGCCGAGGTCTGCGCGCGCGGTGAAGCCAACGTTGGTCGTCAGGGCCCGTTGACGCTGCCTAACCTGAGCCGTCTGGGCCTGGGCAAGGCCGCGGAAGAATCCACCGGCACCTTCCCGCAAGGGTTGGATCGCAACGCGGACATCATCGGCGCCTATGCTTACGCCAGCGAACTCTCTTCCGGTAAAGATACGCCGTCAGGCCACTGGGAAATCGCCGGCGTGCCGGTACTGTTCGATTGGGGCTATTTCAGCGACGAACACAACAGCTTCCCGCAGGAGCTGCTGGACAAGCTGGTCGAGCGCGCTAACCTGCCGGGCTACCTCGGTAACTGCCACTCATCCGGCACCGTGATCCTCGACCAACTGGGCGAAGAGCACATGAAAACCGGCAAGCCGATTTTCTACACCTCTGCCGACTCGGTATTCCAGATCGCCTGCCACGAAGAGACCTTCGGCCTGGATCGTCTGTATGAACTCTGTGAAATCGCCCGTGAAGAGCTGACCGAAGGCGGTTACAACATTGGCCGCGTGATCGCTCGTCCATTCCTGGGCGACAAGCCGGGCAACTTCCAGCGTACTGGTAACCGTCACGATCTGGCCGTAGAGCCACCGGCGCCAACCGTGCTGAAAAAGCTGGTGGACGAGAAGGGCGGCGAAGTGGTGTCGATCGGTAAAATTGCCGATATCTACGCCAACGTGGGCATCACCAAAAAGGTCAAGGCTACCGGCATCGACGCGCTTTTCGACGCAACCGTGACCGAAATGGAAAAAGCCGGTGACAACACCATCGTGTTCACCAACTTCGTTGATTTTGACTCCTCTTACGGCCACCGCCGCGACGTTGCGGGCTATGCCGCTGCGCTGGAGCTGTTCGACCGCCGTCTGCCGGAACTGCTGAAACTGGTGAAAGATGAAGATATCATTATCTTCACCGCTGACCACGGCTGCGACCCGACCTGGCCGGGCACCGACCACACCCGTGAGCACATTCCGGTCCTGATTTACGGTCCGAAAGTGAAACCAGGTTCGTTGGGCCACCGTGAAACCTTCGCCGACATCGGCCAGACAGTAGCCAGCTACTTTGGCGTGTCACCGATGGATTACGGTAAATCCATGCTCTAAGCCCCGTATTTCAAGCCGCAGCGTTGTTGCTACGCGCCTGGCTGCAACTCGAAATTCAAGGCTTAGATGTTTGATGTTTTTATTAAATATGATTTCTGAAGGAAGATAATTATGGCTACGCCGCACATTAATGCTGAAATGGGTGATTTCGCTGACGTAGTACTGATGCCGGGCGATCCGCTGCGTGCAAAATACATCGCGGAAACTTTCCTGGAAGGCGCGGTGGAAGTGAACAACGTGCGTGGCATGCTGGGCTTCACCGGTACCTACAAGGGCCGCAGAATCTCCGTAATGGGCCACGGTATGGGTATCCCATCCTGCTCCATCTATGCGCGTGAACTGATTGCCGAATTCGGCGTGAAGAAAATCATCCGTGTGGGTTCTTGCGGCGCGGTGCGTGACGATATCAAACTGCGTGACGTGGTGATTGGTATGGGTGCTTGCACCGATTCCAAAGTAAACCGTCTGCGTTTCAAGGATCACGACTACGCGGCAATCGCCGACTTCGATATGGTGCGTAATGCCGTAGACGCGGCAGCAGCGCAGGGTATCCCGGCGCGTGTGGGCAACATCTTCTCCGCTGATCTGTTCTATACGCCGGATCCGGATATGTTCCAGGTGATGAAGAAGTACGGCATCCTGGGCGTGGAAATGGAAGCGGCCGGTATCTACGGCGTGGCGGCTGAGCTGTTCGAAGAGTTCGGTTCCAAGGCACTGACCATTTGTACCGTCTCCGACCACATTCTGCGTCATGAAGCGACCACCGCTGCAGAGCGTCAAACCACCTTTAATGAAATGATCATTATCGCGCTGGAATCTGTGCTGCTGGGCGACAAAGCCTAATCATACTGCGGGCGCAGCGTTCTGCTGCGCCCCAGCTAATCTATTCATCGTGCTCCCCTCATTTTCTTGAAATGCTTTACCTTATAGGTAATTAGCGCTATTACTCTATTCATCAATCTATTCACTCCTCTATTCATCTATGACCAGCCTCGAGCAAGTTCTGCGTAAGGGGCCCGCCGCGTCGAAAGCACTCACCGATGCGCTGAGTATCAGCCAACCGACGCTGTCGCGCCGTATCCATGCGTTGGCGGAAGCTGTGCTGACTATGGGTAAAGGCCGAGCCACTCGCTATGCCTTGCGCAGGGCCGTGGGGGGAGACGTATTTTCCACTCTATCAGGTGGATGAGCAGGGCACAGCATGAGTTGATCAGCGAGGCATTCCGTAGTCTTGCCGACCAGATGTTGATGCAGGTTCAAGGGTTGAATGAACACATCCAGCGCATGGCTTAAAGCAAGCCTAGGGCATCTTCTCTTCTTTCTTATCTTCCGGCTTTTCGTCATCGTCATCTTCCACCGTATTGCCTTCCTCCAACGGCGTGTTGGCGGTTAACAGGTACGGGGACTGCTGCCAGCGGCTGCGGCGGTGCTGCAACAGCGTACGGGCCAGGATGATGCCGATGGCCAGCGCCAGCAAAATCATCAGGCGCAGCAGGTTGGTGGTGTTATCCACCTGTTTGGATTCGGTCGCCAGCACGTGGGTGTCCAGCGTGATGCGGATAAAGCCGATCGGCCCGTCTTTGTTCTCAATGGGTTCAACCAGCTGATGATTGAAGTAGCTGCCGGCGCGTTTACCGTCAAGCGACAGGCGATCGCGTATACTTATCTGCTCACCGGCGTGGGAAACCAGGGAGCCGTCCAACTGATAGACGCTGGCGTCCAAAATGCGGCTGTGGTCGGTGAGCTGTTTGAGGATGGCGTCGATGCGTTGGTTGTCGACGTCGCTGTCGTCATCCATCAGGGGGGCCAGGCTGGATGCCACCTGTTTGGTCAGCGTTTGCGCCAGTTCTTCCACCTGTTCGGATCGCGCCAATTGGTGACTCAGGCTAAAATAGGAAGCGCCCTGCATCAACAGCACCAGCAAAGCCAGGCAAATCAGGATAATAGCGGTGCGGTGCAGGCGGAATTTCAGTTTAGCGCGGGCCATGCAGGTTCCTTGGGCATCTTGGACACTTTATGTTGCCAGAAGCAATGGCGATAGGATAGCTTGATGCGTCGTTTTATCATGCAGTGTTTTTTCAGGAGTTAAGGATGTCGAATAGTCTGACCTATTGCGATCTCCCGGCTGAGATCTCTCAATGGCCGGGTCTTCCCCTTTCGCTGAGCGGTGACGAAGTGATGCCGCTGGATTATCGGGCGGGTCATACCGGTTGGCTATTATATGGCAGAGAACTGAACAAAACGCGCATTACCGATTTCCAGCGCAAGCTGGGCGCGGCGATGGTGATCGTCACTGCCTGGTGCGTAGAGGATTATCAGGTGGTGCGTCTGGCGGGCACGCTGACGGCACGCGCCAAAACGCTGGCGGCGGAGAGCGGGCTGGACGTGGCGCCGCTGGGCAAGATCCCCCACCTGCGCACCCCCGGGTTGCTGGTGATGGATATGGACTCCACCGCGATTGAAATTGAATGCATCGACGAGATTGCCAAACTGGCGGGCGTCGGTGAGCAGGTGTCGGAAGTGACCGAACGCGCGATGCGCGGCGAGCTGGACTTTACCGCCAGCCTGCGTCAGCGCGTCGGTACGCTGAAAGGCGCCGATGCCAATATCCTCAAGCAGGTGCGTGACGAGCTGCCGCTGATGTCCGGGCTGACCAACCTGGTGCGCAAGCTGCAGGCGATGGACTGGCACGTGGCGATTGCCTCCGGCGGCTTCACCTACTATGCCGAGTATCTGCGTGACAGACTGAAGCTGGTGGCGGTGGTGGCTAACGAGCTGGAGATCCGCGACGGCAAGTTGACCGGCGAGGTGCTGGGACCGGTGGTGGACGCGCAGTTCAAAGCCGATACGCTGGTAGCGCTGGCGGAAAAACTGGGTATTCCACCGCAGCAAACTGTCGCTATCGGCGACGGCGCCAACGATTTGAAAATGATGCAGGTTGCCGGGTTGGGCATTGCCTATCACGCCAAACCGAAAGTGTATGAGAAGGCGCAGGTGTCGATTCGCCATGCCGATCTTATGGGCGTGCTGTGCGTGTTGACCGGCAGCCTGAAACACGAAGTACGCTAAAGTAGGCCCCTGACCCGGCGATGACGCCCGTCAGCGGCAATGTGGTAATAAAGCAGAGGTAATACGTGGCAAAAGCAGCAAAACGGGCGTTTGTATGTAATGAGTGCGGCGCAGATTATCCGCGCTGGCAGGGGCAGTGCAGCGCTTGCCACGCCTGGAACAGCATTACAGAAGTGCGTCTGGCTGCCGTGTCTTCCTCTTCTCGCAACGAGCGTCTGAGCGGCTACGCCGGCGATGCCGGTATCAGCAAGGTACAAAAGCTGTCGGACATCAGCCTGGAAGAGCTGCCGCGTTTTTCCACCGGTTTCCTCGAGTTTGACCGCGTGCTGGGCGGCGGGGTGGTTCCGGGCAGTGCGATCCTGATCGGCGGTAACCCCGGCGCAGGTAAAAGTACCTTGCTGCTGCAGGTGCTGTGCAAACTGTCCGAGCAGATGAAAACCCTGTACGTCACCGGTGAGGAATCACTGCAGCAGGTCGCGATGCGCGCCCATCGCCTCGGTTTGCCGACCGGCGGCCTGAATATGCTGTCGGAAACCAGCATCGAACAGATCTGCCTGATCGCCGAGCAGGAACAGCCGAAGCTGATGGTGATCGACTCCATTCAGGTGATGCACATGGCGGATATTCAATCTTCGCCGGGTAGCGTTGCGCAGGTACGTGAAACGGCGGCTTATCTGACGCGTTTCGCCAAGACGCGCGGCGTGGCGATTGTCATGGTCGGTCACGTCACCAAAGACGGTTCCCTGGCCGGGCCGAAAGTATTGGAACACTGCATCGACTGTTCGGTGCTGCTGGACGGCGACGGCGATTCACGTTTTCGTACCCTGCGCAGCCATAAAAACCGCTTTGGTGCGGTGAATGAGCTGGGCGTGTTCGCCATGACCGAGCAGGGCCTGCGTGAGGTCAGCAACCCGTCTGCCATCTTCCTCAGCCGTGGCGATGAGGTCACCTCCGGCAGTTCGGTGATGGTGGTTTGGGAAGGTACGCGGCCGTTGCTGGTGGAAATTCAGGCGCTGGTGGATCATTCCATGATGTCTAACCCGCGGCGAGTGGCGGTCGGCCTGGAGCAAAACCGATTGGCGATCCTGTTGGCGGTGCTGCATCGGCATGGCGGATTGCAGATGTCCGATCAGGACGTGTTCGTTAACGTGGTCGGTGGGGTGAAGGTCAGTGAAACCAGCGCCGATTTGGCGTTGCTGATGTCGTTGGTGTCCAGCCTGCGTGACCGCCCATTGCCGAACGATTTGGTGGTGTTTGGCGAAGTGGGGCTGGCGGGGGAGATCCGTCCGGTACCGAGCGGTCAGGAACGGATTTCCGAAGCGGCGAAACACGGCTTCAAGCGTGCCATCGTGCCGCACGCTAACGTGCCGAAAAAACCGCCGGCCAATATGCAGGTGTTTGGCGTGAAGAAACTGGCGGATGCGCTGGACGTGTTGGAACAGTTTTATTAATTGCCACGCGGTACGCAGATTATGCTATTTTGTTTAGCATACTAAACGGAGGGGCTATGCGGCAATTCGATTACCTGAAGGCGTCGATTAAGCAAAAGAACTGCACTCTGCAGCAGGTGGCGGATGCCAGTGGCATGACCAAAGGCTATCTTAGCCAGCTGTTAAACGACAAAATCAAAAGCCCTAGCGCCCAGAAGCTGGAGGCGCTGCACCGTTACCTTGGGCTTGAGTTCCCACGCCGTGAGAAAAAGGTCGGCGTGGTGTTTGGTAAATTTTACCCTCTGCACACCGGTCATATTTACCTGATCCAGCGAGCCTGTAGCCAGGTGGATGAGTTGCACGTGATCCTGTGTCACGATGAACCGCGCGATCGGGAGCTGTTCGACAACAGCTCGATGTCGCAACAGCCGACGGTCAGCGATCGTCTGCGCTGGCTGCTGCAAACCTTCAAGTATCAGAAAAACATTCATATTCACTCGTTTGACGAACAGGGCATCGAGCCCTATCCGCACGGCTGGAACGTGTGGAGTGACGGGGTGAAAGCTTTTCTGGAGCAAAAGGCCATAGTGCCGAGCTTTATCTATTCCAGTGAAGCACAGGATGCTCCGCGCTATCGCGAACATCTGGGCATTGAAACCATTCTGATCGATCCCGAACGTTCATTTATGAACATCAGCGGCCGCCAAATCCGCCAGGATCCGTTCCGCTATTGGGACTATATCCCGACCGAAGTGAAGCCGTTTTTTGTACGCACCGTGGCTATCCTCGGCGGCGAGTCGAGCGGGAAATCGACCCTGGTCAATAAGCTGGCGAACATCTTCAACACTACCAGCGCCTGGGAATATGGCCGCGACTACGTGTTCTCACACCTCGGCGGGGATGAGATGGCGCTCCAGTATTCCGACTATGACAAAATCGCCCTGGGCCAGGCGCAGTACGTCGATTTTGCGGTGAAATACGCCAATAAAGTGGCGTTTATCGATACCGACTTCGTGACCACTCAGGCGTTCTGCAAAAAGTACGAAGGACGCGAGCACCCCTTTGTACAGGCGTTGATCGACGAGTACCGCTTTGATCTGGTGATCCTGCTGGAGAATAATACCCCATGGGTGGCGGATGGGTTGCGCAGCCTGGGCAATCCCAACGATCGCAAGGCATTCCAGTATTTGCTGGAAGAGATGCTGCGGGCCAACAACATTGAATACGTCCATGTAGAGTCCAGCGATTACGACGAGCGCTTCCTGCGCTGCGTAGAACTGGTCAAACAGCTGCTGGCGGCCGATGCCAGCCGCCTGGTTGGCGTTGCAGTCTAAGCCTGCGGGGCGCAGGCTGCGCCCCGTCGGTCATCAGTAAACAATCACCAGTTTTCCCTGCATATGTCCGTCGAGCAGTTTTTGATGCGCGGCGGTCAGCGTCGGCACCGTTAGCCCTTGCATCGTTTCGCTCAGGGTGGTGCTCAGCCTCCCTTCATCCAGCAGTTGCGCCACTTGCTTGAGGATCTCGCCCTGCTGAGCGATATCTGGCGTGTTGAACATACTGCGGGTAAACATCAATTCCCAGTGCAGCGCGGCGCTTTTCAGCTTCAGTGCGCTCTGGTCCAACGGCTGGGCGTTTTCCACGATGGTGCAGATATGTCCCATCGGCGCGATCAGATCGGAGATGGCTTGCCAGTGGCCGTCGGTATCGTTCAGGCACAGAATATAATCCACGTTCTCAATGCCCTGTTGCGCCAGGTTAGCTTTCAGATCGCGGTAGTCCACCACCAGATCGGCACCCCGTTCCAGACACCAGGCCGCCGACTCGGGACGAGAGGCGGTCGCAATCACCTTCACCTGACTGCGCTGTGCCGCAAACGGGATCGCCAGCGAACCAACACCACCGGCGCCGCCGATGATCAACAGAGTTTTCCCCGGTGCCGCATCCTGAATTTTCAGATGTTCGAACAGTGCTTCCCAGGCAGTCAGTGCAGTCAGCGGCATGGCGGCAGACTCGGCCCAGTTCAGGCTGCGAGGCTTGTGAGCAGTAATACGTGAATCGATCAATTGTTGGGTGCTGTTGCTGCCCGGGCGAGTGATATCACCGGCGTACCAAACCTCATCGCCGGGTTTGAAGCCGCTGACGCTGCTGCCCACTTCAACCACGACGCCGCTGGCGTCCCAACCGAGAATGCGTGGCTGCTGCAGGCCGCTTTTTTGCAGGCCGGCATGGACCTTGGTATCCACCGGGTTGACCGACACCGCTTTCACTTCCACCAACAGATCGTACTGACCCGGCGTGGGTTTTTCCGGGCTGATCTCTATGAAGGCGGCGGGGTTTTTCGGGTCTACGGCAATGGCTTTAATCGGCATGACTGTGCTCCTTTCGAATGAATAACCTCAGTGTAGACCTCTTGAGAGGGAGTGATAAGATGGACAATAACTAACTAAGTGTTCGTTTGAGGTGAACAATGAGGTTTAAGCAGCTGCAGGATATGGCGCTGTTTGCACTGGTGGCCGAGTGCGGCAGTTTTACCGCCGCCGCCAAACGCGCCGCTTTGCCGAAGTCCAGCGTCAGCCAGCGCATCAGCCAGTTGGAACAGACGCTGGGCCTGCGCTTGCTGAACCGTACCACCCGCCAGCTCAACCTGACCTTTGCCGGCGAACGCTATCTGGAACACTGCCAGGAGATGCTGAATGCTGCCGAACGCGCCGATTTTGCGCTGCAACGGCTGCGTGACAACCCGAGTGGTCGGTTGCGCATCTCAACCCCTGCCGGGCTGGGGGCGACGTTGCTGGCGCGGCTGGCGGCGGATTTTCAGCGCCAATACCCGGACGTGTCACTGGAGGTGTCGGTATCCGATGCGATGGTGGATATGGTGCAGGACGGATTTGACGCCGCATTACGCACCGGCAAACCGCAGGACTCCTCGCTGATTGGCCGGCGTTTGGGGCATGCGCCGCGCTATTTGCTGGCATCGTCGGCATATCTGGCGCAGTACCCGCCGATCCTGCATCCGCAACAGTTGCAGCAGCACCGCTGCATCGCGCATCGTTCCTGGCCCGCATGGAATCTGCGCCGGGGCGATGAGTATTTTCGCTGGCAACTGCCGACGCTGCATATCACCGATAATCTGCTGTACGCGCGCGAATGTGCGATTTACGGCGCGGGTATTACTTTGTTGCCGGCATTTCTCAGCCGCGAGGTAGTGGCGCAAAAACAGCTGGTGGAGGTGTTGCCGGAATGGCAGGCGGAAGGCAATGAACTCTATCTGGTTTATCCCAGTCGCAAGCTCAATTCCCCGGCGCTGGCCTGTTTTATTGACGTGGTGTTGCAACACCCGGTATTTGACGATTATGCCCGCGAGCTGGCGCGGGAATAAAAAAAGGCGCCGCATGCGGCGCCTTTCGGATTACTTGGCGATTCTCTTGTACTTGATACGGTGCGGCTCAAGCGCTTCGGCGCCCAGCGTACGTTTCTTGTACTCTTCGTATTCGGTGAAGTTACCTTCGAAGAACTCGACGTTACCTTCATCCTGGTAATCCAGAATGTGGGTAGCAATACGGTCGAGGAACCAACGGTCGTGCGAGATAACCATCGCGCAGCCCGGGAACTCCAACAGGGCGTTTTCCAGCGCGCGCAGGGTTTCAATATCCAGGTCGTTGGTCGGTTCGTCGAGCAGCAGTACGTTGCCGCCAACCTGCAGCAGCTTGGCCAGGTGCAGACGACCGCGCTCACCGCCGGACAGTTCGCCCACGCGCTTGCCCTGATCGACGCCTTTGAAGTTAAAGCGACCGACGTAAGCACGGCTTGGCATTTCGGTGTTGCCGATACGCATGATGTCCTGGCCGCCGGAGACTTCTTCCCAAACGGTTTTTGAATTGTCCATGCTGTCACGGAACTGATCGACCGACGCCAGCTTGACGGTGTCACCCAGCACGATGCTGCCGGAATCAGGCTGTTCCTGACCGGACATCATGCGGAACAGCGTGGATTTACCGGCGCCGTTCGGGCCGATAATGCCGACAATCGCGCCCTTCGGCACGGCGAAGGAGAGATCGTCAATCAGCACGCGGTCGCCGTAGGACTTGCGCAGGTTGCTGACTTCAACCACTTTATCGCCCAGGCGTGCGCCAGGTGGAATAAAGAGTTCGTTGGTTTCGTTACGCTTTTGGTATTCGGTGCTGTTCAGCTCTTCAAAGCGGGCCAAACGTGCCTTGCCTTTGGACTGACGGCCTTTAGCGCCCTGACGCACCCACTCCAGCTCTTTCTCGATGGATTTGCGGCGTGCGGCTTCGGAAGAGGCTTCCTGCGCCAGACGTGCGTCTTTCTGCTCCAGCCAGGAAGAGTAGTTGCCTTCCCACGGGATGCCTTCGCCGCGGTCCAGCTCGAGGATCCAGCCGGCCACGTTGTCGAGGAAGTAACGGTCGTGGGTGATCGCCACAACGGTTCCTTCGAAGTCGTGCAGGAAGCGTTCCAGCCAGGCCACGGATTCCGCATCCAGGTGGTTGGTCGGTTCGTCCAGCAGCAGCATGTCCGGTTTTTCCAGCAGCAGGCGGCACAGCGCGACACGGCGACGTTCACCACCGGACAGGTTGGCGATTTTTGCGTCCCATTCCGGCAGGCGCAACGCATCGGCGGCGCGCTCAAGCTGGGTATTCAGGTTGTGGCCATCATGGGCCTGAATGATTTCTTCCAGACGGCCCTGTTCAGCGGCCAGCTTGTCGAAGTCCGCGCCTTCTTCAGCGTACAGCGCGTACACTTCATCAAGACGTTTCAGGGCACCGACCACTTCCGCCAGCGCTTCTTCGACCGACTCGCGGACGGTGTGCTCCAGATTCAGCTGCGGTTCCTGAGGCAGGTAGCCGATTTTGATCCCTTGCTGCGGGCGAGCTTCACCTTCGATATCGGTGTCGATGCCGGCCATGATGCGCAACAGAGTGGATTTACCCGAGCCGTTCAGACCCAGCACGCCGATTTTGGCGCCAGGGAAGAAGCTCAGTGAGATGTTTTTCAGAATATGACGCTTCGGCGGAACCACTTTGCCGACGCGGTGCATGGTATAGACGTATTGAGCCACGGTGCTCTAGCCTCTCTATATCAGTTTTTATAGGATGTCTGGCTGCGGAGTGTAGCCCGTTTCGAAAGCGGATCCCAGACATCACTCAGCGATCGCTAAGTATAACCGGTTATGCGCCCGTGAAGGCGCATATTGGTCGCTTAAGGAGTGACGACGATCGCGACGCGGCGGTTTTCCGCCCGGCCGCTGGAGGTGCGGTTATCGGCGACCGGGTCGCGTTTTCCCATGCCGCGAGTTTCGATGTTAGCGCGTGGGATGCCTACGCTGGCCAGCAGGTCGGCCACCGCATTGGCGCGGCGCAGCGAGAGCTGGTCGTTATAGCTGTCTTCACCGTAATTATCCGTGTGACCGTCCAGACGGAATTTGGTGATGCCGACGCTCATCAGTGCACGGCCCATTTTCTGTACCGTGTCGGTGCTTTCCGGGTTCAGCTTGCCCACGTTGTTGCCGAACAGCACCTTGTCGGACAGGCCAAATTCCCAGCCGTTATCCGTCAGTTTGAACCCTTGCGACTGCAACAGGGCAATCTGCTCGGGCGTCAGGCCCTGCGGCTTGCTCTGACAGCCGGCGAGCGCCAGCAGGGCGATAAACATCATCGTCAGCAGTGAAAAACGGTTTTTTAGTGTTTGCTGTATCATAATCAAATCCCTAGTTTTATTTTATAGCCGGGGCTTTATTTTTGTATTGCCAGCCGCCAGCCTCCGTTATAACGATGCTTGGCCTGGTACATCGCATCGTCAGCTTCGTGCAAGAGCCCCTGAGGCGTCACCGCATGTTCAGGGTAAAGTGCAATACCGATACTCAAAGAGGAAATGACCTCTTCGCCGTTCGGTAACATCACCGGTTGGGTCATGCAGTCGATAATGTTATCGGCAATCTGCAGTACATCTTCCGTAGTGTGGACCGGTGCCAACAGTACGGCGAACTCATCACCTCCTAAACGTGCAACCAGGTCGCTCTCGCGTAACTGCGCGCGGATACGCCCGGCAATGGTGGTCAGCACTACGTCGCCGGCGGCGTGGCCGTAGCTGTCGTTAACTTCCTTGAAGCGATCGCCGTCGATAAACAGCACCGCCAGTTTTTCGGGTGACTCGATGTCTCCCA
The DNA here is from genome assembly GCF_024809915.1 of Serratia sp. BIGb0234. Classification (NCBI taxonomy): domain Bacteria; kingdom Pseudomonadati; phylum Pseudomonadota; class Gammaproteobacteria; order Enterobacterales; family Yersiniaceae; genus Serratia; species Serratia sp. BIGb0234. The sequence continues at coordinate 231,059 of NZ_JANUEI010000005.1, read as the reverse complement.
GCGCGCGACTCAGTCGGCCTTCGAAGAAAGCGCGGTTTGGCAAGCCGGTCAGGCTGTCGTGGGTCGCCCGGTGGGTCAGCGAGTCATTCTCCTGTTTCAGGTGCGCCTGCCAGGCCTCCAGTTCGTCAAGCAGGCCATTAAAGTCGCTGCTCAGCTCATGCAGTTCGGCAATCGGTGCCGAAGGCACCCGCAGCCCAAAGGCGCGATCGCGCCGTACCGCATGCGCCACGTTAGCGATATCGTCCAGCGAGCGGACGATCCCCTGCAACATGCGGCGCGACAGTACCAGCGCACACAGGGTACTGAGCACCAGACAGGCGATCATGCCTACCATACCGCGTAGCAAAAAACGCAGCAGGCTGCCGCCGTGGCCACTTAACCACACTTTGCCGACCTCTTTGCCTTCGTGAGTGATCGGCAGGATCACCGGTTGTGGCAACGCCCAGTGCGCCACGACTTGCTCCATGCCGTGCAGTGGGCCATCCTTGGGATGGTGCCAGGTCGCAAGCACTTTGCCGTTGTTGTTCAGAATTCTGGCTTCCGACACTTCCTCTTTAGAGGCGATCAGCACCAGGGCTTCGCGGGCGGCGGCACGGTCTTCGAACACCACGGCGGCTTCAACGGTATAGCTGATGGAGCGCGCGATCAGATGCAGGTTATGGTTGGCATAGGCGCGCAGTGCAAACAGCGCCACCAGGGTCAGGAAGATCCCCGCAGTACCCACGGCAATCAGCGCCAGCCCAAGGTGTACTCTTTGCAGTACCCGGCCCAGCGTAGGGCGTGACTGACCCGAACGGTTCTTGCGCAACCACTTCATAGCGGGGGCGCCTGTTTGCGTGCCAACTGCAACACGTTGGGGTGAACGCGCACGCCGCTACGTGCCAGCGCATCGAGATTGGCTTTAAAACTCGCGGTATCCCCTTCGATTTGCAGGCAGAACGCGCTGCCGGCCGAGCATTCAACATCGTTTTCGCTGATGCTGAGAATGGAGTGGCCGCTGATGCGTTGTATAAAATTCTGTTTCTGGCCGGCGTTAATATTGCCCAAATAAATAACATCGCAGCCGGTGCTCAACAGCGGGCTGTCAAAGGATACGCGCTCGGCCTTAATGGGCCGCGGAGCGCTAAGCAGGATCGGATCGAACAGGCCTTCGGCGTACTGCGTAGGGGCCGTCACACACAGTCGGATCGGATTGGGTTCGCTGGGCCAACGGGCATAGCTGATAATGCCTACCACCACGGTGGTGACGGCATGGATGCGATTTTGATAAGGATCACCGGTTTCGGGGCGGGCTGAACCGGGAAAGGCCAGCAGGGTAAGCAGCACCAGCGACAACAGGCGGCCGTAGTCCAGACGTGCGCAAATGAAACTCGCAAGAGAATTTTTTGCGCAGGTCGCTAACCACGCGGCATTATTTGCCATCTTCATCTGCCATTCCTGCCCAGATCCGCAGTACCGATGCGGCAACATAACAATGAGAAGCCTGACCCGCTCGAAGGGATAATTGCCTTACTGAAAACTGTCAATCGCACTGCCTGATGAACACTATCTACCCATTATTGGCGCGGATTGTATTATAAGATATCCCGGTTGCGCGCTTTATGTGCCGTTTTCTCAGAATTATCTTACCTTTTTTTAATAGTATAAAAACGTCCGTCAGGGTTTGCCAGGCGTTTTCTGCAAAGTTAGCCCGCCCGGCCTGAGGTTTGGGGCATTTGCGCAACGGCGTTGTCGTCGGCCTGGAAATATATCCTGCATGACTAATTATTTCAGATGACTTCATTTTATTGTCGGCGGCGCTTATTAATAATAAATGAGTCGCTCGTTTCCAGTGTTAACCTCGGGTTAATGATTAATACGCTGTCTTTGGCGCCGGCTTTATTTTATTTGTCAGCGAGGGTAAACCTTTTTTACCTGAAGACCTTCGTGACGATAAACTTCATCTACAGTAGTGAATGGATAAGCGATCGCGCTGTCTATGGTAGATGGCTGAGCCAGTCACTCAGCGCCTCCTTTTGTTCTGGCGTGCCGGATGAAGCGATATCCCACGACAGAGCGCGAAACACTCGGAGAGCCGTTTCACTGTCCGTTGGCTGCTGGCGTAGCGCGGCAACGGGGGAATCGGCTCTGGCAACACCATCAGCATTAGCGAGGAAAGAGTCAGTATGGTCAAGGTAGACAAGTGGCGATTTTTGGCTGTGGGCCTGTGCCTGACGGCATTCTCAGGCGCCGCATTGGCGGACTCGCTGGACGCCCAGCGTCAGCGTTACCTGCAGATTAAACAGGCGTGGGACAGTAAGCAGATGGACGTCGTGGCGCAATTGATGCCGACGCTGCGTGATTACCCGCTATACCCTTATCTGGAATACCGTGAGCTGACGCAAGATCTCAGTCAGGCCGGGTTCTCCGAGGTGAACGATTTTATCAAACAGCATCCGACGCTGCCGCCGGCCAAATCGTTGGCCCCGCGCTTTGTTAACGAGCTGGCACGGCGTGAAGACTGGCGGACTCTGTTGGCCTTTAGCCCACAGGCGCCTAAACCTATAGCTGCGCGTTGTAACTACTACTACGCCAAATGGGCCACCGGCGATCAACAGGCGGCCTGGAGCGGTGCTGAAGACGTTTGGATGAGCGGTAAATCGTTACCGGGCTCCTGTGACAAGCTGTTCAGCGTCTGGAAGGGCTCCGGCAAACAGACACCATCGGCGATACTGGAGCGTATGAAGCTGGCGTTGAAAGAGGGCAACAGCGGCCTGGTCAACAGCTTGTACCGTCAGTTGCCGTCAGATTACCAAACCATGGGCGATGCGTTGGTGCGTCTGCAAAACGATCCGGCCACGGTAGAATCCTTTGCCCGTAGCGTAGGGCCAACAGATTTTACCCGTGCCGCGACCGGCATCGCTTTTGAACGCCTGGCGCGCCAGGATGTAGAAAATGCTCGCGCGATGATCCCGACGCTGGTGCGCCTGCAGAAAATGAGCGACAGCGAGCAGTTGGGGTTGGAAGAGGCGGTGGCCTGGCGCCTGATGGGCAGTGATGCCACCTTCGAACAGACCCAATGGCGCGATAAGGTGATCCTGCGCAGTCAGTCTCCGGCTCTGCTGGAACGTCGTGTGCGTATGGCATTGGGCAATGGCGATCGCCAGGGGGTGGCTACCTGGCTGGCCCGCCTGCCGGCGGAGTCACGCAATAAAGATGAATGGCGTTACTGGCGTGCAAGCCTGCTGCTGGATGAAGGCAAACGCAGTGAAGGTGAAGAGATCCTGCGTCGCCTGATGAACGAACGCGGTTTCTATCCAATGGTGGCGGCGCAGAAACTGAATAAGCCTTACCCGGTAATGGTGGCCGTGGCGGCGAAACCTCGCGCTTCGCTGGTGGACGGACCGGAGATTGCCCGGGTACGCGAACTGATGTACTGGAATATGGATAATCTGGCGCGCAGCGAGTGGACCTCGTTTGTGTCCAGCCGCAGTCGTCCGGAACAGGAAGCGTTGGCGCGTTATGCGTTCGAGCAAAAATGGGCCGATCTCAGCGTGCAGGCAACCATCGTTGGCAAACTGTGGGATCACCTTGAAGAGCGCTTCCCGGTAGCCTGGCCGCAAGAGTTCCGGGCCGCGACCGATGACAAGGGGATCACGCCGAGCTACGCCATGGCGATAGCCCGTCAGGAGAGCGCCTGGAACCCGAAAGCCCAGTCACCGGTAGGGGCCAGCGGCCTGATGCAGGTGATGCCGCGTACCGCGCAGCATACTGTGCAGATGTACAATATTCCCGGCTACTCAAGCCAAAGCCAGCTGCTTGATCCCCGGGTTAACATTACCATCGGTACCAGCTACCTGGAGTATGTGTACCAGCAGTTCGGCCGTAACCGCATTCTGTCATCGGCGGCCTACAACGCCGGTCCATCGCGGGTGAATACCTGGTTGGGCAACAGCGAAGGGCGGGTAGATGCGGTGGCGTTTGTCGAAAGCATCCCGTTCTCGGAAACCCGTTCTTATGTGAAGAATGTACTGGCCTATGACGCATTTTATCGCTACCTCATGCATCGTCCGGCCAAGGTGCTGACCGATGCCGAGTGGCAGAGGCGTTATTGATTTTTGCGGTGCTATGGTATGCTGCTGTACTAGTTAAATAGTATGGTGGCTTGCCATGACGCAATTATCGCTTAACGACCCGGCTCTTTCAGAACAAGGCAATGAGGATTGGCTGCGCTTTGTCGCGCTGCTGCAGAATTCGTTCGCCCAGGATCTGCATCAACCGCTGCTGCAACTGCTGCTGACGCCGGACGAAAGAACGGCTTTGGGGACGCGGGTGCGGATTATTCAGGAACTGATGCGCGGTGAGATGAGCCAGCGTGAGCTGAAGAACGAGCTGGGGGCCGGTATTGCCACCATTACTCGCGGTTCGAACAGCCTGAAGGCGGCGACGCCGGCGTTGAAGCAGTGGCTGGAGCAGCAATTGCTGGGCGAGGTACCTTAGTCGTGCCTCGCTCGTCAGCGCTTATTTTTGCGGCGCGTTGTTATGGTTTTGGTAGATCGGGTTGTGGAAGGGCACCAGCGCTAACAGCAGAGCCTGATGGTAAACGCTGGTGCGGCTCAATCGCCCATTGGTGAAGATACCGATAGCGCCGCCCTGGCGCTTCACTTCGGCATTGCCGGTGATGGTCGCCATTTCCGTCCCCAATTCGCGGCCGGCGCGAATTCCCTGTAAAATCGTCTCCGGCAGCATCAGACTGGCTGAACGCGATTCGCCCCGGGTGTACGGGTTTTCCACCGTCATCCAGGCGAAGGTCATATTCTCTTCGATACCCGCTTCCACGCCGACCCAAAAGTCGGCCTCCGGGCGTACCTGGCGTGCTTCCATGACGCGCTGGCGTGCACCGGTACGGGTTTCGAGATTGCCGATGGGTTGCAGTGAGACACCGCTGGCGACGTCGACCGATTCAATGCGGCATTGGTCTACGCCGAAGGTGTCCTCAAAGGCCAACTGAATAGCCTTAATCTTTGCCGGGTTGGTAGTTGCAGCGACAACATGATACATAACGGGTTTAGCATCCTTAAGCTAAGAGCCTATTCAATACGTCAGACGCTTGCGCAAGCGGCCTGTGACGAAGATAAACTCAGGTTTCACGCAGTATAACGGAAAAGCAAAATGTTACAGGTATACCTCGTTCGCCACGGCGAAACGGAATGGAATGCGGCTCGCCGTATCCAGGGTCAGTCCGACAGCCCGTTAACCGCCCACGGCGAACATCAGGCTCATCTGGTTGCCCAACGCGTCAGCAAGCTCGGCATCACGCACGTGATTACCAGCGATTTGGGGCGTACCCGACGCACCGCGCAAATCATCGCAGAAGCCTGCGGTTGCGAGGTGATAAACGATCCACGTTTGCGCGAATTGCACATGGGGGTTCTGGAAGAACGCCTGATCGACAGTCTGACGCCGCAGGAAGAGCAGTGGCGCAAGCAGATGGTCGATGGTACTGCTGACGGCCGTATCCCTCAAGGTGAATCCATGAGCGAGCTGGGTGGGCGGATGCGCGAGGCGCTGGAAAGCTGCCTGATGCTGCCGGAGGGGAGCAAACCGCTGATCGTGAGCCACGGTATCGCGTTGGGTTGTTTGATCAGCACCGTGCTCGGGTTACCTGCCTATGCCGAACGTCGCCTGCGTTTGCGCAACTGTTCGCTGTCACGTGTCGACTATCAGCAGAGCCCTTGGCTGGCTTCCGGCTGGATTGTCGAAACGGCGGGCGATATCACGCATCTGGACATGCCCGCACTCGACGAACTGCAACGTTAACGGCGGATCGGGATCAAATAGTCGCAGTTGATCTCGGTTGGCGGTTGGGGTGGCCGACGGTCACCCTTGGGATAAAAGCGCTCAATGTCGTGCCCTTTGCGGCGCGTGAGTTTGAGTGCCGGCAGACAAGTGCCGTACAGCGTCAGAATAAAGTCCTGCAGGCCAGAGGCTGGGCCTTCATAACTGAACATCGCATACTCGCCACCCAGCAGCGTCAGCGGCTGCCCAGCCTGAATTTCCTTCGGAACGTGATGCGGTTCCAGTGCCGTGGTGTACAGCACTTCCTGCTCGTCGTCCTTTTCCTGGCTTGGACGCGAATGATGAAGACCATACAGCACCGGCGGCAGCGTCTCCGCTTCGCCCAGGTATTGGCGCCAGAACTGTGAACGCAGCTCGGTACGGAAGTTTGAAATTTGCTCCAGCGTGCACGAATAGCTTTGCGTCAGGCCAATCAGGTGCAGTTCCGGTAGTGTGACAAACTCTGGCTGCGGCAGGGTAAAGGCGCCCAGGCGGATTGGCGGACAGATGCCGAATGCGCTCCAGTCTTCGGCGCGGCGATACAATGCCGGCGTTTGCGCAAACTGTTTTTTAAATGCGCGAGTGAATGTCTGCTGCGAGTCGAAGCGATACTGTAAGGCGATATCCAGAATAGGGCGGCTGGTTAAACGCAGCGCCACCGCAGCCTTGGATAATCTCCTTGCCCGGATATAAGCGCCGATGGCGTTACCGGTAATATCTTTGAACATCCGTTGTAGATGCCATTTTGAGTAACCCGCTTTTGCCGCCACGTTGTCCAGCGACAAGGGTTGGTCCAAATGGCTTTCCAGCCAGCTAAGCAGATCACGAATGATACCGGCTTGATCCATAGATCTTCCTCGTAGAGCTTTAGGGTCGGGACCCGAACTGTTTATTCGTCACGCTGGTGCTTGCGCTATCAGACCAATCCATGAGCCATTTTGCGTAGCACTCTTTGCCTCTCGCAGCGGGTTGTGCGGGAGTTGGACAGGGGCACACCTTAAAGGGCGCAAAGAAATAACGACGCCGCATAATAGCAATTTTTTTCCTCCGAGACTCTCAAAGATTTTTTTCACGCTCTGTGCTAAAAAGACCGGTGCAGACCGGAAAAACCCCTATTCTGTGACCTGAAACATAAACAATATTAATTGCCTGCGGCTATTTTCAGCGCCCAGGTTATTGGAGTTAAGTGAATGAAAAAAGGATGGATATTTTTGTTTGGTTTAGTTTGCGCAACGGTAAACAGCGCGCAGGCAGAACAGGTTGGGTCGGTGGATACGGTATTCAAACTCTTCGGTCCGGACCACAAAATCGTGGTGGAAGCATTCGACGATCCTGATGTTAAAAATGTAACTTGTTATATCAGCCGAGCCAAAACCGGTGGCATTAAAGGCGGGCTGGGATTGGCGGAGGATACTGCGGATGCGGCCATTTCTTGCCAGCAGGTCGGGCCGATTGCGCTGAACGATAAAATCAAAAACGGCAAGGCTGAAGGGACGGTGGTGTTCCAGAAACGAACGTCGCTGGTGTTCAAGAAGCTGCAGGTGGTACGCTTCTACGATTCAGCTCGTAATGCGTTGATTTATCTTAGCTATTCAGACCGTGTGGTGGATGGTTCACCGAAGAACGCGTTGAGCGCGGTGCCGATCATCCCTTGGGGTGAGGCAAAATAAGAGACTTGGGGTTCAACTGAACCCCAACTATTTTAACGCGAGACTTACTCTTCCAGATCGCCGCAGAAACGGTAGCCTTCACCGTGAATGGTAGCGATGATTTCAGGCGTGTCCGGCGTGGATTCGAAGTGCTTGCGGATGCGACGAATGGTCACGTCCACGGTGCGGTCATGCGGTTTCAGCTCGCGACCGGTCATCTTCTTCAGCAGTTCGCCACGGGATTGGATCTTGCCCGGGTTTTCGCAGAAGTGCAGCATGGCGCGGAATTCACTGCGCGGCAATTTGTATTGCTCGCCCGCTGGGCTGATCAGTGAGCGGCTGTTGATGTCCAGCTCCCAACCGTTGAACTTATAGCTTTCAACCAGACGGCGTTCTTCGCCGACGCTGCCCAGGTTCATGGTGCGGGACAGCAGGTTGCGTGCGCGAATGGTCAGTTCACGTGGATTAAATGGCTTGGTGATATAGTCATCAGCGCCGATTTCCAATCCGAGGATCTTATCAACTTCGTTATCACGGCCGGTCAGGAACATCAGCGCAACGCTGGCCTGTTCGCGCAGTTCACGCGCCAGCAGCAGGCCATTTTTGCCTGGCAGATTGATGTCCATGATAACCAGATTGATATCATTTTCAGACAGGATGTTGTGCATCTCTGCACCATCATTGGCTTCATGAACAACGTAGCCTTCCGCCTCGAAAATGCTCTTCAGGGTGTTACGAGTGACTAACTCGTCTTCGACAATCAGAATGTGCGGGGTCTGCATATTTGCTACCTAAAATTGCCAACAAAATAGAAAATAGGAAGTACAGAAGTCTTTGTTTTCTTAGCGGAGGGCAGAGATTAGCGCTCACGTTCCCTCTTACCAAATGACTACAGTACGTAAACTCGTTCTTGATGCACTTTCCATCTCATGTCAACAAGATCGCTAGCTTGGTGGGGGTGCTATTCCTTACATCCCCAAAGGTGCCAAAACGGCGCATATCCTAACCCTATTAACAGCAATATAACAGTGCGTACCGAATTCATCACCCAACAAAACTAAGCTTTGTTGACATATATCAAATTCAATTGTAGCACGTTAACAGTTTTGTGAAAAACACTTACAGAAATGCCAGCTTAAGTCACAGAACCATAAATTCTGTGTACGATTCAGCATTGTTGTGCCTAATGAGGTAGAATTAACGGCTTATTGATAAAGCAGTTATATTAACACCTTGATTAATAAGAGTAGTAAATCATAAGAAGTAATAATATGTATTCCGTGCCATTTATAAGGCCAATAGCGCATTTACCCCTGTCTATCGTGGTGCGCGGGATTATTGTTGCACACTTGTAAATATAATCAGAGTATCCTGAACAGTCAAAAACCTGCGATCCCTTATTCAGTGGAGTATTGATGCAGCTGCATATTGTTTTAGTGGCTCCGGCACGGCCGGAAAACGTCGGCGCTGCGGCGCGGGCAATGAAAACCATGGGTTTTACTTCGTTGCGCATTGTCGACAGCGAAGCGCACCTGCAGCCGGCAGCGCGTTGGGTTGCTCATGGGGCGGGGGATATCCTCGACGGCGTGCAAACTTTTGCCACGCTGGAACAGGCACTGGCGGACGTAGACTTCACCGTGGCCACCACGGCCCGCAGCCGGGCGCGTTTTCATTATTACTGTACGCCGCAGCAGCTGTTAGGCCAACTGAGTGAGCGCAGCCAGTGGGTGAACCAGGCGGCGTTGGTGTTTGGCCGTGAAGATTCCGGCCTGACCAATGAGGAGCTGGAACTGGCGGATTTGCTGACCGGCGTACCTATGCAGGCGGATTACCCTTCGCTCAATCTCGGTCAGGCGGTGATGGTGTACTGTTATCAACTGTCAGAGCTGATGAACGTCAGTGCGCCACAAGAGCCGGTAGCCAACGAGGGTCAACTCAAGGCATTACGTCAGCGCGCCGAGGGATTACTGGCGGCGCTGGAGGTCAGCGACGATCAAAAATTGCGCGACTGGCTGCATCAACGCCTTGGTGTTCTGCAACAGCGGGACACGGCGATGCTGCATACTTTGTTGCACGATATCGAAAAAAAACTGACAAAGTGATACCCGTAAACATGGCTAATTTTGCAGTGTGATCCACTGCAAATTTGCCGCCTGCCTGTCTTTTTGTTCTGTCATCTGGCTTTTCATCTCTCGCATCGCCCGGTTAGCCTGCTGGACGATAAATAAGCAAAAACAAGAAATAATTTGACTTGGGATAGCGATTGCTTTAACCAATAGAGGGGACAGAGTATTTAATGAGACAGACAGACAAAATGCGAAACATCAGCCTGAACACAACAATTATTACCACCACCGATACCACAGGTAACGGGGCGGGCTGACGCGTACAGGAAACAAAAGAAAAAAGCCCGCACCTAACCAGTGCGGGCTTTTTTTTCGGCTTAAATTCGGGAGAGACAAGAAATGCGAGTGCTGAAATTTGGCGGAACCTCGGTAGCGAATGCAGAACGTTTTCTGCGCGTTGCCGACATCATGGAAAGTAATGCACGTCAGGGACAGGTGGCCACGGTCTTGTCCGCTCCGGCTAAAATCACTAACCACCTGGTGGCAATGATTGAAAAAACGGTAGCGGGGCAAGACATTCTGCCAAATATGAGCGATGCAGAGCGCATCTTCGCCGACCTGCTGAGCGGGCTGGCGCAGGCGTTGCCCGGCTTTGAGTACGATCGCCTCAAGACGTTTGTCGATCAGGAGTTCGCCCAGCTCAAGCAGGTGCTGCATGGCGTTGCGTTGCTTGGACAGTGCCCGGACAGCGTGAATGCGGCCATTATCTGCCGCGGCGAGAAGCTCTCCATTGCCATCATGGAAGGGGTGTTTCGTGCCAAAGGTTTCCCGGTCACGGTGATTAACCCGGTTGAGAAACTGCTGGCGCAGGGGCATTACCTGGAGTCCACGGTAGATATCGCAGAATCCACATTGCGTATCGCCGCATCGGCCATCCCGGCGGATCACATTGTGCTGATGGCCGGTTTCACCGCCGGCAACGACAAGGGCGAATTGGTGGTGCTGGGCCGTAACGGTTCCGACTACTCTGCCGCGGTGCTGGCTGCCTGTTTGCGCGCCGACTGTTGCGAGATCTGGACCGACGTTGACGGCGTTTATACCTGTGACCCACGCACCGTGCCGGATGCCAGGCTGTTGAAATCGATGTCGTACCAGGAAGCCATGGAGCTTTCCTATTTCGGCGCCAGCGTTCTCCACCCCCGCACCATTGCCCCCATCGCTCAGTTCCAAATCCCCTGCCTGATCAAAAACACCGCTAATCCACAGGCACCAGGCACGCTGATTGGCGGCGAAAATCTGGATTCTGATACGCCGGTGAAGGGCATCACCAACCTGAACAATATGGCGATGATCAACGTCTCCGGTCCGGGGATGAAAGGCATGGTCGGCATGGCGGCGCGGGTATTTGCCGTAATGTCGCGCGCCGGCATCTCTGTGGTGCTGATCACCCAGTCGTCCTCTGAATACAGCATCAGTTTCTGCGTGCCGCAGAGCGAACTGCAACGTGCGCGTCGGGCGCTGGAAGACGAGTTCTATCTTGAATTGAAAGACGGTCTGCTGGAGCCGCTGGACGTAATGGAACAGTTGGCGATCATCTCGGTGGTCGGCGACGGCATGCGTACCCTGCGCGGCATTTCGGCCAGCTTCTTCTCTGCGCTGGCTCGCGCCAATATCAACATTGTCGCTATTGCTCAGGGCTCTTCTGAACGCTCCATCTCGGTGGTGGTCAGCAATGATTCCGCGACCACCGGGGTGCGCGTTTGCCATCAGATGTTGTTCAATACCGATCAGGTGATTGAAGTGTTTGTCATCGGCGTTGGTGGCGTGGGCGGCGCGTTGATCGAGCAGATTTACCGTCAGCAACCTTGGCTGAAACAAAAGCATATCGATCTGCGGGTGTGCGGCATTGCCAATTCGCGTGCCATGTTGACCAACATTCACGGCATTCAGCTTGAAAGCTGGCGTGATGAGCTGGCCGGCGCGCAAGAGCCGTTCAACCTGGGGCGTTTGATTCGTTTGGTGAAGGAGTACCACCTGCTGAACCCGGTGATTGTCGACTGCACCTCCAGCCAGGCCGTTGCCGATCAATACGCGGACTTCCTGGCGGATGGATTCCACGTGGTGACGCCGAATAAAAAGGCCAACACCTCGTCGATGAACTACTACCAACAGTTGCGCACCGCCGCGGCCGGTTCGCGCCGCAAGTTTCTGTATGACACCAACGTCGGCGCGGGCTTGCCGGTGATCGAAAACCTGCAAAACCTGCTGAACGCCGGTGATGAGCTGACGCGTTTCTCCGGCATCCTGTCCGGTTCGCTGTCGTTTATTTTCGGCAAACTGGACGAGGGCATGTCGCTGTCGGCGGCGACCCTGGAGGCCAAGGCTAAAGGGTATACCGAGCCGGATCCACGTGACGACCTTTCCGGTATGGACGTGGCCCGCAAGCTGCTGATCCTGGCCCGTGAAGCGGGGTACAAACTGGAACTGGAAGATATTGAGGTCGAGTCGGCGCTGCCGCCTTCCTTTGACGCCTCCGGGGATGTGGAAACCTTTATGGCGCGCCTGCCGGAACTGGATAAAGAGTATGCTCGCAATGTGGCCAACGCCGCTGAGCAGGGCAAGGTGCTGCGCTACGTCGGCGTCATTGAAAATGGCCGCTGTCAGGTTCGCATAGATGCGGTAGATGGCAACGATCCGTTGTATAAAGTGAAGAACGGCGAGAACGCCTTGGCTTTCTACAGCCGTTACTATCAGCCGTTGCCGTTGGTACTGCGTGGCTACGGTGCCGGTAACGATGTGACTGCAGCAGGGGTCTTCGCCGATCTGTTGCGCACACTGTCATGGAAGTTGGGAGTTTAATATGGTTAAGGTGTATGCGCCGGCCTCAATTGGCAACGTAAGCGTCGGCTTTGACGTTCTGGGTGCAGCGGTGTCACCGATCGACGGTACCTTGCTGGGCGACTGCGTCAGCGTCGAGGCTGCCGCCACGTTCAGCCTTCAGAACGCCGGTCGCTTCGTCAGCAAACTGCCGGACGATCCAAAAGAGAATATCGTTTATCAGTGCTGGCAGCGTTTCTGTCAGGAGATCGGCCGTGAGATCCCGGTGGCGATGCGGCTGGAGAAAAACATGCCGATCGGTTCAGGATTGGGTTCCAGCGCCTGCTCGGTGGTTGCCGGGCTGATGGCGATGAATGAATTCTGCAACCGTCCGCTGGATAAAATGACCCTGCTGAGCCTGATGGGCGAGCTGGAAGGCCGCATCTCCGGCAGCGTGCATTACGACAACGTGGCGCCTTGCTACCTTGGCGGCTTGCAACTGATGCTGGAAGAAGAAGGCTTCATCAGCCAGGAAGTGCCATGCTTTAAAGACTGGCTGTGGGTGATGGCCTATCCGGGCATCAAGGTGTCCACCGCCGAAGCGCGCGCGATTTTACCCGCGCAGTATCGTCGTCAGGACTGTGTCAGTCACGGTCGCTATCTGGCGGGCTTTATTCATGCCTGCCACACCCAACAGCCGCGTTTGGCCGCCAAACTGATGCAGGACGTGATTGCCGAGCCGTACCGCACCCGCCTGCTGCCGGGCTTTGCCGATGCGCGTAAAGCTGCGCAGGATATAGGTGCGCTGGCTTGCGGTATTTCCGGCTCCGGCCCGACGCTGTTCGCCGTCTGTGATGATGGCGCTACGGCTCAACGCATGGCCGATTGGCTGACTAATCACTATCTGCAAAACGACGAAGGTTTTGTTCATATTTGCCGTCTGGATACCGCAGGCGCACGACTACTGGGATAACGCATGAAACTGTACAACCTTAAGGATCACAACGAGCAGGTCAGCTTCGCGCAGGCGATCAAACAAGGCCTGGGCAAACAGCAAGGGCTGTTTTTCCCGCTGGAACTGCCGGAATTTGAATTGACCGAAATCGATCATCTGCTGGAGCAGGATTTTGTCACCCGCAGCAGCCGCATTCTGTCGGCGTTTATTGGCGATGAAGTTTCCGAAGAGGCTCTGCATAAGCGCGTAGCGGCGGCCTTTGAATTCCCGGCACCGGTGGCGCAAGTGGAAGACGACATCGCGTGCCTGGAGCTGTTCCACGGCCCGACGCTGGCCTTTAAAGACTTCGGCGGCCGCTTTATGGCGCAAATGCTGGCGGAAGTGGCAGGCGATCAGCCGGTGACTATCCTGACGGCGACTTCCGGCGATACCGGCGCGGCGGTGGCACATGCTTTCTACGGCCTGAAGAATGTTCGCGTGGTGATCCTTTACCCGCAGGGCAAAATCAGCCCGCTGCAGGAAAAACTGTTCTGCACCCTGGGCGGCAACATTCACACCGTGGCGATTGATGGCGACTTCGATGCCTGCCAGGCCCTGGTCAAGCAGGCGTTTGACGATCAGGAGCTGAAAGAAGCGCTGCACCTGAACTCGGCCAACTCGATCAATATCAGCCGCCTGCTGGCGCAGATTTGCTACTACTTCGAAGCGGTAGCGCAACTGCCGCAGGAAGCACGTAATCAACTGGTGATTTCGGTACCCAGCGGTAACTTCGGCGATCTGACCGCCGGCTTGTTGGCCAAATCACTGGGACTGCCGGTGAAGCGTTTTATCGCCGCGACCAATGCCAACGATACTGTGCCGCGCTTCCTGACGAATGGTCAGTGGCAGCCACACGCCACGGTGGCAACGTTGTCGAATGCGATGGACGTCAGCCAGCCGAATAACTGGCCGCGCGTAGAAGAGCTGTTCCGTCGCAAGATCTGGCAGTTGAAAGAACTGGGGCACGCAACGGTGAGTGACGAAACCACCAAGGACAGCATGCGTGAGCTGGCGCAACTGGGCTACCTTTCTGAGCCGCATGCGGCAATCGCTTATCGCGCGTTGCGTGACCAATTGAAGGAAGGGGAGTTTGGCTTGTTCCTCGGTACTGCGCATCCAGCCAAGTTCAAAGAGAGCGTAGAGGAAATTCTCGGTCAGGAGCTGCCGCTGCCGAAGGCACTGGCGCTGCGCGCCGATTTGCCGCTGTTGTCCCACAATCTGCCGGCCAGCTTTGGCGAACTGCGTAAGTTCCTGATGGCCTTGCCTGCCTGATCCCGCTGGAGGCATAAAGCGAAAAGCCGTCATTGCGACGGCTTTTTTTATGGGCGTGGCGGATTACTGCTCGGGGCGTTTGAACACCAGTTCGTTGCCTTTGGAGTCGGCTTCATCGAAGGCGTAACCTTCCAGGTTGAAACCAAGCAGTTGTTCGCGCTGCGTCAGGCGATTCTTGATGATATAGCGGCTCATCAATCCACGCGCCTTCTTGGCGTAGAAGCTGATCACTTTGTATTTGCCGTTCTTCTCGTCGAGGAACACCGGTTTAATCAGCGTGCCGTGCAGTTTGGCCGGCTTCACCGATTTGAAGTATTCGTCGGAAGCCAGGTTGACCACCACGTCGTCGCCCTGTTGCTCCAGCGCTTCGTTAAGCTTTTTGGTGATCTGCTCGCCCCAGAAGCTGTACAAATCCTTGCCCTTGGCGTTCTCCAGTTTGATGCCCATCTCCAGACGGTAAGGCATCATCAGATCGAGCGGGCGCAGCACGCCGTACAGCCCGGACAGCATGCGCAGATGCTGCTGGGCAAAGTCAAAATCGCCCTCGCTGAAGTCCTGTGCGTGCAAACCGGTATAGACGTCGCCTTTGAAAGCCAGCAGGGCCTGGCGAGCATTGTCTGGGGTGAACTTTGGCTGCCAGTCGCCAAAGCGAGCGGCGTTCAACCCGGCCAGTTTGTCGCTGATGCCCATCAGTTTGGAGATTTGTACCGGCGTCAGCTCGCGGCAGATTTTGATCAGCTGCTTCGACTTGTCCAGCAGTTCCGGCTGAGTGAAGCGTTCTGTCGCCAATGGGCTTTCGTAATCAAGGGTTTTTGCAGGTGAAATAATAACGAGCATGGCCAGATCCTGTTTATCCAAGAAGGGGTACTGTAGCAAAAAGCGCGGGAAAAAGGGTCAATGGGTCTGATAGGCAGGGCGCGAGCCAGACGCGCCCGTAAAACTCAGTTTTTATCCCACACGCCGGGTTCCAACTGAGATTTCAGTTCAGGGAAGCGGTTGGCGTCGAAAGTCGGCAATTTGCCCAGCGTACGCTGGCGGTGATAATCGTCGGCCAGTTTCAGCGCCACTTTTGACAGTAGCAGGATCGCCGTCAGGTTGGTGATGGCCATTAACGCCATTGAGGTGTCAGCCATTTTCCAGACAACCGGCAATTCAGCCAGCGCACCAAACATCACCATGCCCAGTGCGGCGCAGCGGAAAACCAGCAGGCCGGCCGGGTGGTTGCGCTCGAGGAACACCAGATTACTTTCGGCGTAGGCATAGTTGGCGATGATCGAGGTAAAGGCGAAAAAGAAAATGGCAATGGCAACAAAGGGAGATCCCCAACTGCCGACGGCGGCGGACAAGGCTCGCTGAGTCATGTCGATACCGCTGACATTGGCTACCGGCTGATCCAGTACGCCGGACGACAGGATGATCGCGGCGGTCGCGCTGCAAATCACGATGGTATCGATAAAGACACCGAGCATCTGCACGTAGCCCTGAGACGCAGGGTGCGGCGGGTAAGGGGAGGCGGAAGCCGCCGCGTTGGGCGCGGAACCCATACCGGCCTCGTTGGAAAACAGGCCACGCTGAACGCCCTGGGTCATTGCCTGCGAAATACCATAGCCGACGGCACCTGCCGCCGCTTCCTGCAGCCCGAAGGCGCTCTTGAACACCAGCGACAAGATTGCCGGCATATGCTCGATATTCTGGCCAATCACCCAGAATGCCAGCAGTAGATAAGCCGCAGCCATCAGTGGCACCACCCATTCAGCCACGCGGGCAACCGAGCGGATACCGCCGAAGATGACCAGACCGCTCAGTACGACCAGACCGATACCGATATACAGAGGCTTCACGTTGAAGGCAACGGCGGAGGCCTGGGCAATGGAATTGGCCTGCACGGCATTGAACACTAATCCGAAGGCTACGATCAGGAAGATGGAGAACAGTACGCCCATCCAGCGCATGCCCAGCCCTTTTTCCATATAGTAAGCTGGCCCGCCGCGGAAGTTACCCTGATCGTCTTTGGTTTTGTAGAGCTGCGCCAGGCTGCTTTCGACAAAGGAAGTGGCCATGCCGATGAACGCCACCACCCACATCCAGAAGATGGCCCCCGGGCCACCGGCGGTAAGGGCAATAGCCACGCCGGTCAGATTACCGGTCCCGACGCGCGCGGCAAGAGTGGTGCATAAAGCTTGAAAAGAGGAGATGCCTGCGCTGTCGCTTTTGTTGCTGTGCTTGAGCACCGAGAACATATGGCTGAAATGGCGGACCTGGATAAAGCGGGTACGCAGGGTAAAATAAATGCCTGCGCCAAGCAGTAAATAAATCAGTACCGAACCCCACAAAATATTATTTATAAAATTCATCAGGTCCGTCACGGATCCCTCCTTGTTGTTATTTTTTGTGCACCGCGCCGCATCCACCGCGGGTGAAGATATATTGATTGAATTTTTACAAGAGCTTAGCTGAAACCAGTCGGGTTCTGAGCAATTGAGATTTTTCTCAGATCACTGGCCCTATTGCATCAATTTTCGCGAATTTAACATAATTTATTCAATCGATAGCACGTTATTGCCTTTTCTTCAGCTCGGGAATGACGAAAGATACGAGCGTAAACGGTTGCTCGCTCAAGGATAAAACCAGCGCCGCCGGGCCGCGATTTTCCAGCCTTGCACCGGGCCTTGCGCATGTTATTATCAGGGCAGGGCATGGTTGAACGATGCCAAAAGTTCATGCACAAACGATGAGATAATGCCAACATGACCGATAAATTAACTTCCCTGCGCCAACTCACTACCGTGGTTGCAGATACGGGCGATATCGCGGCAATGAAGCTGTATCAACCGCAAGATGCTACAACCAACCCTTCGCTGATCCTCAATGCAGCCCAAATTCCTGAATACCGCAAACTGATTGACGAAGCCATTGCCTGGGCGCGTGAGCAGAGCAGCGATCGCGAACAGCAGATCGCCGACGCCGCCGACAAGCTGGCCGTCAACATCGGTCTGGAAATCCTTAAGCTGGTTCCTGGCCGTATCTCTACCGAAGTGGACGCACGTCTGTCCTACGATACCGTGGCCAGCGTTGCCAAGGCCAAGCGCCTGATCAAGCTGTACAACGATGCCGGCATCAGTAACGACCGCATCCTGATCAAACTGGCTTCTACCTGGCAGGGCATCCGCGCGGCAGAGCAGTTGGAGAAAGAAGGCATCAACTGTAACCTGACGCTGCTGTTCTCCTTCGCTCAGGCGCGTGCCTGTGCCGAAGCTGGCGTGTACCTGATCTCTCCGTTTGTTGGTCGTATCCTCGACTGGTACAAAGCCAACGGCGACAAGAAAGAGTTCGCGCCAAACGAAGATCCAGGTGTGGTTTCCGTTACCGAGATCTACCAGTATTACAAAGAGCACGGTTACAAAACCGTGGTGATGGGCGCCAGCTTCCGTAACGTCGGTGAAATCATCGAACTGGCTGGCTGTGACCGTCTGACCATCGCCCCTGCACTGCTGAAAGAGCTGGCAGAGAGCGAAGGTTCCCTGGAGCGTAAACTGGCTTACACCGGCGAAGTGAAAGCGCGTCCTGCGGCGCTGACCGAGCCTGAGTTCTACTGGCAGCACAACCAGGATCCAATGGCGGTTGAGAAACTGACCGACGGTATCCGCAAGTTTGCCGTAGACCAGGGCAAGCTGGAAAAAATGATCGCCGATCTGCTGTAATTCAGGCAGTCAGCGCAGAAAAAGGTGGCTTAGGCCGCCTTTTTTTATGCCCGCAGATCCCCGGCGCGGGCAGACACCTTATACTCTCGGGATGAATAACAGGGCGGGAAGCGAACCCGCTCGAACCCCATTAGGCTGTAGAGGTTACGCATGGACATATTACGTATTGGTTTGGTTTCAGTTTCTGACCGCGCTTCCGGCGGCGTTTACCAGGACAAAGGCATACCGGCTTTGGAAGCGTGGCTGACCGACGCGCTGGCCACGCCGTTCAAACTGGAAACCCGCCTGATCCCCGATGAGCAAACGTTAATCGAGCAAACCCTGTGTGAGCTGGTGGATGAAATGGGCTGCCATCTGGTGCTGACGACCGGCGGTACCGGGCCGGCGCGACGTGACGTGACCCCAGACGCCACGCTGGCGATCGCCGATCGCGTGATGCCTGGCTTCGGCGAGCAAATGCGTCAAATCAGCCTACACTATGTGCCAACGGCAATTCTTTCACGCCAGGTGGGGGCGATCCGCAAGCAGGCGCTGATCATCAACCTGCCGGGACAACCGAAGTCAATCAAGGAAACGCTGGAAGGGGTCAAGGACGAACAGGGCAAGGTGGTGGTGCATGGTATCTTCGCCAGCGTGCCGTACTGCATTCAGTTGCTCGAGGGGCCTTATGTGGAAACTCAGGCTGAAGTGGTAGCAGCATTTAGGCCGAAGAATGCGCGTCGCGAGATAAACCTCTAAATTTCAGCGTTATGTGAGATAAGCCCCAAGCGTTCTGGTGTGAAAATATTTTGCCGTTATAGTAAGGATTCGTTTACAGAAGCCGCTGGCTTTTATTTTAACAGTCTCCTCTGACGGTACCCTATGCCTCACGATAATAATCGCCGGTTAAACCGGCAAGACTACAAAACTCTGACATTAGCTGCCCTGGGCGGAGCGCTGGAGTTCTACGACTTCATCATTTTCGTCTTCTTTGCTGCGGTGATGGGCGAACTCTTCTTCCCGGCGGATATGCCTGAATGGCTGCGTCAGGTGCAAACCTTCGGCATCTTTGCCGCCGGTTACCTGGCCCGCCCGTTGGGCGGCATCGTCATGGCACACTTCGGCGATTTGGTCGGCCGTAAGAAGATGTTCAGCCTGAGCATTCTGCTGATGGCGCTACCGACGCTGGGCATGGGCCTATTACCGACCTACGCCAGCATAGGTATTGCCGCGCCGCTCTTGCTGCTGCTGATGCGCGTGCTGCAGGGTGCAGCGATTGGTGGTGAAGTGCCGGGGGCCTGGGTGTTTGTTGCCGAACACGTGCCGCGCCGCCGCATTGGTTTTGCCTGCGGTACCCTGACCGCCGGTCTGACGGTCGGTATCTTGCTGGGCTCGTTGGTGGCGACGGTGATCAACACTACGCTCAGCCAACAGACCATCGCCGAGGGGGGCTGGCGCATTCCTTTCCTGCTGGGCGGCATTTTCGGCCTGGTGGCGATGTACCTGCGCCGCTGGTTGCAGGAAACGCCAATTTTCATCGAGATGCAGGCGCGCAAAGCCCTGGCGGAGGAGCTGCCGCTGAAATCCGTGGTGCTTAACCATCGCAAGGAAGTGGTGGTGTCGATGCTGCTGACCTGGCTGCTGTCCGCCGGTATCGTGGTGGTGATCCTGATGACCCCGACTTACTTGCAAAAGCAATTTGGCATTGCCCCGGCGCTGTCGCTGCAGGCGAACAGCATTGCCACCATCATGCTGATTGCCGGCTGCATTACCGCCGGTTTGGCGGCGGATCGCTTCGGTGCCAGCAAGACCTTTATCGTTGGCAGTTTGCTGTTGGCCGGCTGCAGTTGGCTATTTTATCGGACGGTGGGAGAACACCCGGAAATGCTGTTCGCCTGCTATGCGCTGGTAGGCTTCAGCGTGGGCGTGGTGGGCGCTGTACCCTATGTGATGGTGCGGGCTTTCCCGGCGGAAGTGCGATTTACCGGTATTTCGTTCTCATATAATGTCGCATACGCTATTTTTGGGGGTTTAACCCCAATATTTGTGACGTTGATCATGAAGTTAACCCCGTTAGCACCCGCTTACTACGTATTGGCGTTGTCGGGGATAGGACTGCTGCTGGGGATTTACCTCCATCGCGATCTGAACAGCGAAACCAAGGCGCAACGCGCCGGTTCTTACAGCTAAAAAAAAGCCCTGCAATCAACCGCAGGGCTTTTCATTTCAGGTCAATGACGCTTATGCCACTGCCCGGATAGGTTCTACATTGTTGACGCTGGGTTCGCCAATCGGCAGCACCGTACGGCCAAACTGCTCGTTGAGCACTTCCGCCATAGCCAGGTAGATGGCGCTGGCACCGCAGATGATGCCTTCGTAGCCGGCAAATTTCAGCAGCGCAGGGTTGCCGGTGATGTTACCGACGGCCAGCAGGGCGAACAGCAGCGTCAGGCTGCCGAACACGAACTGCAGCACGCGGTTGGCGCGCAGAGTGCCGAAGAACATGAACAGGGTGAAGACGCCCCACAGTGCCAGATAGATCCCCAGCACGCTGGCGTCGGTCGGTTCAGCCAGGCCCAGGCGTGGCAGCAGCAGCAGCCCGACCAGGCTCAGCCAGAAGCTGCCGTAAGAGATAAAGGCCGTCATGCCGAAGGTATTGCCTTTCTTGTATTCCAGCAGGCCAGCCATAATCTGGGCCAGTCCACCGAAGAAAATCCCCATGCTGATGATGGAAGAGTTCAATGGGAAAAAGCCCGCGTTGTGCAGGTTCAGCAAGACGGTGGTCATCCCGAAGCCCATCAGGCCGAGAGGGCCGGGATTCGCCAACTTGTTGGTGTGCATATGTCCTCTGCGATAACAGAATTTTAACGAAAATGGATAGGTAAATTCATAAATGGTCTGAATGGCCGAAAAACCTATAACTTCCATCAGAGCGCGCGGCATCATAATGATCCCCAGAACAGGAAACAATGATCTGAGTGACGATAAAAACGAATTTTTTTTTGCCCTGCCCCTTGATGCTGGATTGTATGGCCCCATCTTATTTGCAACCGCAGTTGCTGACCGCGGGTAAGTCTGAAATGTCGGGCAGTTGAAAAGCAAAAATTCGCCCGCATATAGGTTAGCAACCTGACCGAATATGAATTTATTAGTGGAGACGTTTAGATGGGCAAAATCATTGGTATCGACCTGGGTACTACCAACTCTTGTGTAGCAATTATGGATGGTGGTAAAGCGCGCGTGCTGGAGAACAGCGAAGGCGATCGTACTACACCTTCGATCATCGCATATACCCAGGATGGTGAAATTCTGGTTGGCCAGCCTGCTAAGCGTCAGGCTGTTACTAACCCACAAAACACCCTGTTTGCGATCAAGCGCCTGATTGGCCGTCGCTTCCAGGATGAAGAAGCACAGCGTGATAAAGACATCATGCCGTACAAAATTGTGGCTGCTGATAACGGCGACGCATGGGTAGAAGTGAAAGGCCAGCGTGTGGCACCACCGCAGATCTCTGCAGAAGTGCTGAAGAAAATGAAGAAAACGGCGGAAGATTACCTGGGTGAACCGGTAACTGAAGCAGTTATCACCGTACCTGCATACTTCAACGACGCACAGCGTCAGGCGACCAAAGACGCCGGCCGTATCGCAGGTCTGGAAGTAAAACGTATCATCAACGAACCGACCGCTGCGGCCCTGGCTTACGGCCTGGACAAAGAAGTTGGCAACCGTACCATCGCGGTTTATGACCTGGGTGGCGGTACTTTCGATATCTCTATTATCGAAATCGACGAAGTTGACGGCGAAAAAACCTTCGAAGTTCTGGCAACCAACGGTGATACCCACCTGGGTGGTGAAGACTTCGACAGCCGCCTGATCAACTATCTGGTGGAAGAGTTCAAGAAAGAACAAGGTTTCGACCTGCGCAACGATCCGTTGGCGATGCAGCGTCTGAAAGAAGCCGCTGAGAAAGCGAAGATTGAACTGTCTTCCGCTCAGCAGACCGACGTAAACCTGCCGTACATTACTGCAGATGCGAGCGGCCCAAAACACATGAACATCAAAGTGACCCGTGCAAAACTCGAGTCGCTGGTAGAAGATCTGGTTGCGCGTTCTATCGAGCCGCTGAAAGTCGCTCTGAAAGACGCAGGCCTGTCGGTTTCCGACATTCAGGACGTGATCCTGGTGGGCGGCCAGACCCGTATGCCAATGGTTCAGAAGAAAGTCGCTGACTTCTTCGGTAAAGAACCACGTAAAGACGTTAACCCGGACGAAGCCGTTGCGGTGGGTGCTGCGGTACAGGGCGGCGTGTTGGCCGGTGATGTGAAGGACGTTCTGCTGCTGGACGTTACCCCGCTGTCGCTGGGTATCGAAACCATGGGCAGCGTGATGACTCCGCTGATCACCAAAAACACCACCATCCCGACCAAGCACAGCCAGGTGTTCTCTACCGCTGAAGACAACCAGTCTGCGGTAACCATCCACGTGCTGCAGGGTGAGCGTAAACGCGCTAACGATAACAAGTCACTGGGCCAGTTCAATCTGGACGGCATCCAGGCGGCTCCACGCGGTATGGCGCAAATCGAAGTGACCTTCGACATCGACGCCGACGGTATTCTGCACGTGTCTGCCAAAGACAAGAATACCGGCCGTGAGCAGAAGATCACCATCAAGGCTTCTTCTGGTCTGAACGAAGAAGAAATCCAGAAAATGGTGCGCGATGCTGAAGTGAACGCCGAAGCTGACCGTAAGTTCGAAGAGCTGGTGCAGACCCGTAACCAGGCCGACCACCTGATCCACGGTACCCGTAAGCAGTTGGAAGAAGCGGGCGACAAACTGCCGGCGGAAGACAAAACGGCTATCGAAGCGGCGCTGAAAGATCTGGAAGTTGCGGTTAAAGGCGAAGATAAAGCCGAGATCGAAGCTAAGACCCAGGCTCTGGTGCAGGTTTCCGGCAAGCTGCTGGAAATGGCCCAGGCGCAGCAGGCTCAGCAAGGTGCTGATGCCGGTGCTGACAACGCGGCGCAGAAAGATGACGACGTGGTTGACGCTGAGTTCGAAGAAGTTAAAGACAAAAAATAATCGCCCTTAAGCGGGCACGGAACGGCTGAGAGGCCGTTACCGGAAACCAGCACGGGCGTCGAGGCAACTCTACGCCCGTGCACGCATGTTAAGGGTTACAGAAATAATGGCGAAGAAAGACTATTACGAGATTCTCGGCGTCTCCAAGACGGCGGAAGAACGTGAGATCAAAAAGGCGTATAAACGCCTGGCGATGAAGTACCATCCTGACCGCAACCAGGATCAGGACGCCGAAGCCAGATTTAAAGAGGTCAAGGAAGCGTACGAAGTTCTGACCGACGATCAAAAGCGTGCGGCCTACGATCAATACGGCCATGCGGCGTTTGAACAAGGCGGCATGGGCGGTGGCGGTGGGTTTGGCGGCGGCGGTGCCGACTTCAGCGATATCTTTGGCGACGTATTTGGCGACATCTTCGGTGGTGGCCGCCGTCAACGTGCCAGCCGCGGTTCCGATCTGCGCTACAACATGGAGCTGTCCCTCGAGGAAGCTGTTCGTGGCGTGACCAAAGAGATCCGCATTCCGACGCTGGAAGAGTGTGGTGTTTGTCACGGCAGCGGCGCGAAGCCAGGCAGCTCGCCGGTGACCTGTCCAACCTGTCACGGTCAGGGCCAGGTGCAGATGCGCCAGGGCTTCTTTACCGTGCAGCAGGCCTGTCCGCATTGCCATGGCCGCGGTCAGATCATCAAAGACCCTTGCAACAGCTGCCATGGCCACGGCCGGGTAGAGAAAGCCAAAACGCTGTCGGTGAAAATCCCGGCTGGCGTGGATACCGGTGACCGCATCCGCCTGGCGGGTGAGGGTGAAGCAGGCGAACACGGCGCACCTGCTGGCGATCTGTACGTTCAGGTTCAGGTGAAGGCTCACCCGATCTTCGAGCGTGAAGGCAACAACCTGTACTGTGAAGTACCGATTAACTTCGCGATGGCAGCATTGGGCGGTGAGATCGAAGTGCCGACGCTGGATGGCCGCGTGAAGCTGAAAGTGCCGACAGAAACCCAGACCGGCAAACTGTTCCGCATGCGCGGCAAGGGTGTTAAATCGGTACGTGGCGGTAGCCAGGGCGACCTGCTGTGCCGTGTAGTGGTGGAAACCCCGGTTAACCTGAACGACAAGCAGAAGCAATTGCTGAAGGAACTGGAGGAGAGCCTGGGTGGCCCTTCCGGTGATAAAAACAGTCCGCGTTCGAAAAGTTTCTTCGACGGCGTGAAAAAGTTTTTTGATGACCTGACGCGTTAAGCTTCTGTCTCCGTTAGCGTTCTGCATAACCCCGGTGTCAAAACCGGGGTTTTTTATTGACGTTTATTCACCAATACCCCTATAAAAAATGTGATATATATCGTTAATTGTTCGGTTTTAACGATGTTTAAAGCATTTATAAACGTATTTTATCGAGCTAAATCGCCGTCTATACTCGTTCCATTACTTTGTCTGCGGGGCCCATGTGCTACGCACAGATCTGGAGAGACGTATTGTGACCAACATTATTCGTCAGTTTTTACGTCAGGAGGCCGCGGGCGGTATCATCCTGATAGTCGCCGCGATTATTGCGTTGATCATGGCCAATACCCCGGCTCAGGGGATCTATCACGCTTTCCTCAATTTACCGGTCATGGTTAAGGTGTCTTCACTCGAGATTGCCAAGCCGCTGCTGCTGTGGATTAACGATGGCCTGATGGCGATCTTTTTCCTGGTGGTGGGGCTGGAGGTTAAGCGTGAGCTGATGCAAGGCTCATTGGCCGGGCGCGACAAGGCAGTCTTCCCGGCAATTGCCGCGCTGGGCGGCATGCTGGCACCGGCGCTGATTTACCTGATGTTCAACGGCGCGGACGAGGTGACTCGTCAGGGCTGGGCAATCCCGGCGGCGACCGATATTGCGTTTGCCCTCGGGGTGATGGCGCTGTTGGGTAACCGCGTGCCAACCAGCCTGAAGGTGTTCCTGCTGGCGCTGGCGATTATTGATGACCTGGGCGTGATCGTAATTATCGCGCTGTTCTATACCCACGAAGTCTCGATGGCGGCGCTGGGCGTGGCGGCGGCGGCTGTTGCGGTACTGGCGTTTATGAACTGGCGCGGGGTGGGGAAAACCTCACTCTATATGATTGTCGGCCTGGTGCTGTGGGTAGCTATCCTCAAATCCGGGGTGCATGCAACGCTTGCCGGGGTGATCGTCGGTTTTATGATCCCGCTGAACGTGAAGAAAGGCCCGTCGCCTTCAGAAACGTTAGAGCATGAACTGCATCCGTGGGTGGCCTTTATGATCCTGCCGCTGTTTGCTTTCGCTAACGCCGGCGTTTCATTACAGGGCGTGTCGTTGAGCGGGCTGACCTCGCTATTGCCGGTCGGGATCGCGGCGGGTCTGTTTATCGGTAAGCCGTTGGGCATCTTCACCTTTAGCCTGTTGGCAGTGAAGTTGGGGATTGCCAGGTTGCCTGAAGGAATTGGTTTCAAACAGGTGTTTGCCGTTTCTGTGCTCTGTGGTATTGGTTTCACCATGTCGATTTTCATCGCGTCACTGGCGTTTGGTGATGCGGATGTTGTACTAAGCACCTATTCGCGTCTGGGGATCCTGATTGGGTCAACTACGGCGGCGGTGGTCGGGTACGCTCTGTTGCGCATGTCGTTACCAAGGGTCAGATAACCCCTTTAGGGTATCCCCTGTTTGCGGGGACACACTACAATAGCTGGTCGGAGCTGCACAGTATAAAATATGTGCAGCTTCGGCCGTTCTGTTTGGGACGAATGCAGCAACAGGTTGTCTGAAACAGGGAAAGGACATTAGTCGCTCGTCACGGTCGAAAGTTCGCCGCGATGAAATGTTAAGGAGAGCACCTCGTGAGGATGTCGCATATCAACTTTAATCACCTTTACTACTTCTGGCAGGTCTGCAAGGAAGGTTCTGTGGTCGGCGCCGCCGAAGCGTTGTTTCTGACGCCGCAGACCATCACAGGCCAGATCAAAGCGCTGGAAGAGCGTTTGGACGGCAAGCTGTTCAAGCGGCAGGGGCGTGGGCTGGTGCCTTCTGAATTGGGGCAGCTGGTGTTCCGCTATGCCGACAAGATGTTTATGCTCAGCCAGGAAATGCTGGATATCGTCAACTATCGCAAGGAATCCAACCTGCTGTTCGACGTAGGGGTGGCGGATGCGCTGTCCAAGCGTTTGGTGAGCCAGGTGCTGGAAACGGCGGTGGTGGTGGATAATGAGCAAATTCACCTGCGTTGCTTTGAGTCGACGCATGAGATGCTGCTGGAGCAGCTCAGCCAGCATAAGCTCGATATGATCCTGTCAGACTGCCCGGTGGATTCCAGCCAGCAGGAAGGGCTGTTTTCACTCAAGCTGGGTGAGTGCGGCATCAGCTTCTTCTGTCGTCAGCCGGCGCCGGACCTGCCGTTCCCCGCCTGCCTGGAACAGCGCAAATTGTTGATCCCTGGCCGACGTTCGATGCTGGGACGTAAATTGCTTAACTGGTTTAACACCCAAGGCATTCAGGTGGAAATCCTGGGCGAGTTTGACGATGCGGCCCTGATGAAAACCTTTGGCATGTACCACAACGCGATCTTCGTTGCTCCGACGCTGTATGCGCAAGATACCTATAACGACGATGACGTGGTGGAGATTGGACGTATTGATAGCGTGCAGGAAGAGTACTACATCATCTTTGCCGAGCGCATGATCCAGCATCCGGCGGTACAGCGGGTGTGCAACAAGGACTTCTCTGCGCTGTTTGCCTACTAGACCGGGTAGCGCAGACGTAAAAAAACCGGCCTGAGCCGGTTTTTTTTCAAGCAGACAACACGATGCTTATTACAAAGCGTTGATGCGCGCCGACAGGTTTGACTTATGGCGTGCTGCTTTGTTTTTGTGGATCAGGCCTTTAGCAGCCTTGCGGTCCACGATTGGTTTCATTACAGCGTAAGCAGCTTGCGCAGCTTCTTTGTCGCCAGTGGCGATAGCAGCTTCTACTTTCTTGATGTAGGTACGCATCATTGAGCGGCCGCTAGCGTTATGCTTACGACGCTTCTCAGACTGTACGGCGCGCTTCTTAGCTGATTTGATATTAGCCAAGGTCCAACTCCCAAATATATTCTATTGAGGACAATTCGAAGGCCGAGGAATATGCCCTTTTAGCCTGCGTTTGTCAATGAATTTGTGCAAATAAGCGCCGTTTGTACGGGCGGCACTTGCTACGTTGTGATGGCGCAGGATTTTACCAGCTTCGGTCATGGGAATACAGTCTTTCGCGAGAAAATTCACCAATGATTTGCCACGGTGGTCGCAACCCATTGGCCGCAGTCGGTAATCACCCGGATGACGCCGGATAAACTGCGGTTAGGGCGTTTCACCTGCAGATTATCTCCGGTATGGTATGTCTATTACATAAAGGCACCAATCGCGGGTTAACCTTAACCGCTGTACAAGGTATAATCCGGCGATTTCCACTGTTTTGAGCCAGCTATGGAGCTAATTCGCGGCATTCACAATATCCGGGCACGCCACCATGGTTGCGTGCTCACCATCGGCAACTTTGACGGCGTACACCGCGGTCACCAAGCGTTGCTGGAGCAGCTGAAACAAGAGGGGCAACGCCTCGGGCTGCCAGTGATGGTCATGATCTTTGAGCCGCAGCCGCTGGAAATGTTTGCAGCGGACAAGGCACCGGCCCGTCTCACGCGTTTGCGTGACAAGGCTAAATACCTGGCGCAGGCGGGGGTTGATTACCTGCTGTGCGTCAAGTTTGATCCGCGTTTTGCCGCCAACACGGCACAGGCGTTCGTCGCCGACCTGCTGGTGGAAAAACTGGGCGTGAAATTCCTGATGGTCGGGGATGATTTTCGCTTTGGCGCTACCCGCCAGGGCGATTTTCCGCTATTGCAAAAAGCCGGGAAGGAATACGGCTTTGAGGTGATCAGCACGCCGACCTTCCGCGAGGGCGATCAACGCATCAGCAGCACGGCGATCCGCAATGCGCTGCGCGATGACGACCTGGCGCAGGCGGAGACGCTGCTGGGCCACCCGTACAGCATTTCTGGTCGGGTGGTGCACGGCGATGAGCTGGGTCGTACCATCGGCTTCCCGACCGCCAACCTGCCGCTGAAGCGCCTGGTTGCCCCGGTGAAAGGGGTTTATGCGGTAGAAGTTTATGGTCTGGGGCCTGAGCCGCTCCCTGGCGTAGCCAATATCGGCACGCGCCCAACCGTTGCCGGTGTGCGTCAGCAGCTGGAAGTCCACCTGCTGGATGTCACAATGGATCTTTACGGGCGCCATATAGACGTGGTGCTCCGCGCGAAATTGCGCAATGAACAGCGTTTTGCTTCGCTCGATGCCCTGAAGCAGCAAATCGCCAATGATGTGGTGACGGCCCGAAAGTTTTTCGGGTTAAAAACACTGGTTTAATCGTTTACCCTAAACAATTCGAGTGGCATCGTGGCGGCAACCGCGCGAACCCCGATGAGCTTGCACAGGCAAGTGATTCGGGTAAGAAAGGGCAGCCAACAAAGATGCAGCTTGAAGTGTGACGGGTAAATAGCCGAAAACGGAAACGAGAATCTCATGAGTGACTACAAGAATACCCTGAACTTGCCGGAAACAGGGTTCCCGATGCGCGGCGATCTGGCCAAGCGTGAACCTGGCATGCTGCAACGTTGGTATGAACAGGATCTGTACGGGATTATTCGTACTGCCAAAAAGGGCAAAAAATCCTTCATTTTGCATGACGGCCCTCCGTATGCGAACGGCAGCATTCACATTGGTCACTCGGTTAACAAGATTCTCAAAGACATTATTATCAAGTCGAAAGGGATGTCCGGCTTCGACTCGCCTTACGTTCCGGGTTGGGACTGCCACGGCCTGCCGATCGAACTGAAAGTTGAGCAACTGTACGGCAAACCGGGTGAGAAACTCACCGCTGCGGAATTCCGTGTGAAGTGCCGTGAGTACGCCGCTGAGCAGGTTGAAGGCCAGAAAAAAGACTTTATCCGTCTGGGCGTGTTGGGCGACTGGGATCACCCGTACCTGACCATGGACTTCAAAACCGAAGCCAATATCATCCGCGCGTTGGGCAAAATCATCGACAACGGCCACCTGCTGAAAGGCGCCAAGCCGGTGCACTGGTGTACCGACTGCCGCTCTTCGCTGGCGGAAGCGGAAGTGGAATATTACGACAAGACTTCGCCGTCGATCGATGTGGCTTTCCACGCGGTTGACGCGGCTGCCGTGGCGGCCAAATTTGGCGTCACCAGCTTCAGCGGCCCGGTTTCTCTGGTGATCTGGACCACCACGCCGTGGACCTTGCCGGCTAACCGCGCGATCTCTTTGCACCCTGAATTTGCTTATCAACTGGTGCAGGTCGAAGGCCAATGCCTGATCCTGGCGGCTGAGCTGGTAGAAAGCGTGATGAAGCGCGCCGGTATCAGCTCATGGACCGTGCTGGGCAGCTGCAAAGGCGCCGATCTGGAGTTGATGCGTTTCGAACACCCGTTCATGGGCTTCGACGTGCCGGCGATCATGGGCGAACACGTCACGCTGGATGCCGGTACCGGTGCGGTCCATACCGCCGGTGGCCACGGTCCGGATGACTTTGTCATCAGCCAGAAATACGGTCTGGAGATTGCCAACCCGGTAGGGCCGAACGGCTGCTACCTGACCGGCACTCATCCGTTGCTGGACGGCAAGTTTGTCTTCAAGGCCAACGATCTGATCGTAGACCTGCTGCGTGAGAAAGGCGCACTGTTGCACGTTGAAAAACTGGTTCACAGCTATCCATGCTGCTGGCGCCACAAAACGCCGATCATCTTCCGCGCAACGCCACAGTGGTTCATCAGCATGGACCAGAAAGGCCTGCGTCAGCAGTCGCTGGAAGAGATCAAAGGCGTGCAGTGGATCCCGGAATGGGGCCAGGCACGTATCGAAACCATGGTGGCCAATCGCCCGGACTGGTGTATTTCGCGTCAGCGTACCTGGGGCGTGCCGATGTCGCTGTTTGTGCACAAAGACACTGAACAACTGCACCCACGTAGCGTTGAGCTGATGGAAGAAGTGGCGAAGCGCGTTGAGCAAGACGGTATTCAAGCCTGGTGGGATCTGGACGCTGCCGATATTCTCGGCGCGGATGCTGCCGACTACGTCAAAGTGCCAGACACCCTGGACGTGTGGTTCGACTCCGGTTCTACCCACTCTTCCGTGGTTGACGTACGTCCGGAATTCCAGGGCCACGGTGCCGACATGTATCTGGAAGGCTCAGATCAGCACCGCGGCTGGTTTATGTCATCGTTGATGATTTCCACCGCGATGAAGGGCAAGGCGCCATACAAAGAAGTGCTGACCCACGGTTTCACCGTTGACGGTCAGGGCCGCAAGATGTCCAAGTCCATCGGCAACACCGTCAGTCCACAAGACGTGATGAACAAGCTGGGTGGCGACATCCTGCGCCTGTGGGTGGCGTCTACCGACTACACCGGTGAAATCGCGGTGTCCGACGAGATCCTCAAGCGTTCTGCCGATTCTTATCGTCGTATCCGTAACACCGCGCGTTTCCTGTTGGCCAACCTGAACGGGTTTGAGCCAAGCACCGATTGCGTGGCCCCGGAAGACATGGTGGTACTGGATCGCTGGGCGGTGGGCCGTGCACTGGCGGCGCAGAAGGATATCGAACAGGCTTACGCCAACTATGACTTCCATGAAGTAGTGCAGCGCCTGATGCAGTTCTGCTCGGTCGAGATGGGCTCCTTCTACCTGGATATCATCAAGGATCGTCAGTACACCGCGAAGAGCGACAGCGTTGCTCGCCGCAGCTGCCAGACCGCATTGTTCCACATCGCGGAAGCGCTGGTTCGCTGGATGGCGCCGATCATGTCGTTCACCGCCGATGAAATCTGGAGCTTCCTGCCAGGCAAACGTGCGCAGTACGTGTTCACTGAAGAGTGGTACGACGGTCTCTTCGGTTTGGCCGAAGGTGAAGGCATGAACGACGCCTTCTGGGCCGAGCTGCTGAAAGTGCGCGGCGAAGTGAACAAGGTGCTGGAACAGGCACGTGCCGACAAACGCCTGGGGGGTTCTCTGGAAGCGGCGGTCACGCTGTATGCCGATACCGAACTGGCCGAACGTCTTAACAGTCTGCAGGATGAGCTGCGCTTTGTGTTGCTGACCTCGGCGGCGCGCGTTGCTCCACTGGCCGATGCGCCGGCGGATGCACAAACAGCAGAATTGGTGAAAGGTCTGAAAATTGCCTTCAGCACCGCAGAAGGTGAGAAGTGCCCGCGCTGCTGGCATTACACCACCGATATCGGCCTGGTGGCGGAGCATGCAGATCTTTGCGGCCGCTGTGTGATCAACGTAGCCGGTGACGGCGAAAAGCGTAAGTTTGCCTAAATGAGTAAACCAATCTGTTCGACCGGTCTGCGCTGGCTGTGGCTGGTGGTGGTGGTGTTGGTACTGGATTTCGCCAGCAAACAGTGGATCCTCGGTAACTTTGTGCTGGGCCAGTCCCAGCCGCTGATCCCGTCGTTCAATCTGTTTTATGCGCGCAACTACGGCGCCGCCTTCAGCTTCCTCGCCGATCACGGCGGCTGGCAGCGCTGGTTCTTTGCTGGCATCGCCGTCGCTATCGTTGCGGTGCTGTTGGTGATGATGTACCGCAGTCAGGCACAGCAAAAGCTGAACAATATTGCCTATGCTTTTATCATCGGCGGGGCGCTCGGCAACCTGTTCGATCGCCTGTGGCACGGTTTCGTGGTCGATTTCATCGACTTCTACGTAGGCGACTGGCACTACCCGACCTTCAATCTGGCGGATAGCTTTATCTGCGTGGGGGCGGCGATGATCGTGTTGGAAGGCTTCTTGTCGCCGGCGAGCAAAAGCGCAAAGAGTAAAGGTGAGTAATATGACGGCTCAGGTTAACGGTAGCAGCGCAGTGCTGGTTCACTTCACGCTGAAACTGGAAGACGGTTCGACCGCAGAATCTACCCGCAGCAGCGGCAAACCGGCGCTGTTCCGTCTGGGTGACGGCAGCCTATCGGCACCGCTGGAAGCGGAGTTGATTGGCCTGCGTGCGGGCGACAAGTGCGCCTTTACCTTGCAGCCGGAAGCCGCATTCGGTGCAGAGAACCCGGACCTGGTCCAGTACTTCTCACGTCGCGATTTCGCGGAGACTGGGGTACCGGATGTGGGCACCATCATGCTGTTTACCGCCGTCGACGGCAGTGAAATGCCGGGCGTGGTGCGTGAAGTTGCGGAAGATTCGATTACCGTTGATTTCAACCATCCGCTGGCGGGCCATCCGGTGAGCTTCGATATTGAAGTGCTGGAGATTGATCCCGTGCAGGAGGAGACGCATGCAAATATTGCTGGCTAACCCACGTGGCTTCTGCGCCGGGGTTGATCGTGCGATCAGTATAGTAGAGCGCGCACTGGAAATTTACGGTGCGCCTATCTATGTACGCCACGAAGTGGTGCATAACCGCTATGTGGTGGACAGCCTGCGCGAGCGCGGGGCGGTGTTTATTGAGGAGATCGGTGAAGTGCCGGATGGGTCGATTCTGATCTTTTCGGCGCACGGGGTTTCCCAAGCGGTACGGGCGGAAGCCAAGGCGCGCGATCTGACCATGCTGTTTGACGCAACTTGTCCGCTGGTAACCAAAGTGCATATGGAGGTGGCGCGCGCCAGCCGTCGTGGCACTGAGGCGATCCTGATTGGCCATGCCGGCCACCCGGAGGTGGAAGGCACCATGGGCCAGTACAGCAACCCGAAGGGGGGCATGTATCTGGTTGAGTCGCCGGACGACGTGTGGAAGCTGCAGGTGAAGGATGAAAGCAACCTGTGCTTTATGACGCAAACCACGCTGTCGGTGGATGACACTTCTGACGTGATCGACGCCTTGCGCAAGCGCTTCCCGAGCATCATTGGGCCACGTAAGGACGACATCTGCTATGCCACGACCAACCGCCAGGAAGCGGTACGGAACCTGGCCGGGGATGCGGACGTGGTGTTAGTGGTGGGCTCGAAGAACTCATCCAACTCCAACCGTCTGGCTGAATTGGCTCAGCGCGTTGGCAAGCCGGCCTACCTGATCGATTCCGCCGCGGATATTCAGGAAGCCTGGTTGAAGAACGCGAGTAACATCGGCGTTACCGCCGGTGCGTCCGCCCCTGACGTGCTGGTACAGGACGTGATCGCTCGTCTGAAAGCCTTGGGCGGCCTTAACGTCCATGAAGTCAGCGGCCGTGAAGAGAATATCGTGTTTGAAGTGCCAAAAGAGCTGCGGGTCGATATCCGGCAGGTTGACTAGGCCACAGTGGTAAATAAATGAACGGGGAGCTTAGGCTCCCCGTTTTGCATTTGGGGATCGGGGGACGGGGGGCAATATTAGATCGAGAGGAAGGAATAGGATGTAATTCAAATTTTCTGTTATTTAAAGTCAAATTTGTTCTGACAATTTGAATTAATGAAAAATGAAGTGCTTATATAGGCAGTAATAAAGTTATTAAGACTAATATCATTAGTCTGCAATCTAAATAAAGTCTGGTGTTGGTCAGCAAAGGGCTGAGAGGTTAAATAACTAAATTAATTGTCGTTGCAGACACTGTTTATTTAATTAAGTTCGAAACTGGTTTAAAGAATTTTTCTCCTTTTGCTGCAGATGGATTTTCATATGCTCAAGCAAACGGCGAACTTTTAAAGGTTGGCTGTCCCGTCGCGGCATAATTGCATAGCAATTAATCTCTGGTAATCGCCATTCAGGCAGGATTTCCACCAAATCGCCATTGTGTAATTCACGCTCAACATTGACAAAGAAATTACGGATGATCCCTTTGCCCGCCAGCGCCAGTTCTTTCATGGCCATACCGTTATTGGTAAATAGACGCCCGGTCATTCGTAGCCGATGTTCATCGCCGTTGTGGTGGAGCAGGCGAACAAATTGCGGGTTGCCCAAGGGGGTAAAAGTCACCCATTGATGCCGGGTTAACGCTTGTGGGCTCTCGGGAATACCATGTCCCGCAAGGTAGGCTGGTGATGCACATAATACCTCACGAAAGCGCGCAAGGCGGGTAGAAACGTAACTGGAATCAGCCAATACACCGCCACGGATCGCCAGATCAATACGCTGGCCTATCAGGTCGATTTTCTCGTCGTGGATCTCCAGCCTCAGCGTGATGCGCGGGTGTTCATCAAGGAAGCTTTGCAGTGCAGGCACCAGATAGTGAGTGGCGAACTCGGTAGAGGTCGCGACGCGCAATTCACCGCTCAGTTCGCCGCGCAGGGCGGCGATACGTTGTTGCCCCCGCTCGGCAGCATGCAGCATTAAAACGCAATCTTCATAAAAACAGAGCCCGGCTTCGGTCAGGCTCAGTGAGCGAGTGGAACGCAGAAGTAATTGAATGCCGAGTTCGTTTTCCAACAGGCGGATATGCTGGCTGACGGCAGAGGTGGTAATGCCTAATTCCTTGGCTGCCATGCTGAACGCGCCGCAATCGACAACTTTAGAAAAAATGGCCATGCGTTTTAGAATATTACTCATAGTTTGTTAAGTTCAACTTAACCAAGATTGTTAATTATACGGGCTAATAATATAGCACCATCTCTTCTATATTGCCTGAAGCAGATAAATCTCAGCAGTGAGTATTATTCCCTGGTGATGCCTCTTTTTTCGAAAAGTCTTATTGCGTTTGTGAATAAATCACCTGCGCCATAATCTGAACAGGAGTTAATTGTGGACAGTGCCCGTATTGAAAAAATATCGTTAAAGATCCTTCATGAGCTATTGCAATATCGGCGTCGTTTTCCAGGAATGGAAACATCAAACTCCGAGGAAGAGCTGCTCGTCACTCAGGTGCAATTGCCGCGAATCCGGGCATTCATTGAACAACAACGGCGGATTGAGTTTGTACTGCCGGCCTTTCCGACAAAATCACCCAATACCAATAAGGTGATCGGTGCGGTACCCGATATGGCGGAACGCTTATCGTTGATATTCCTTAATTCCCTCTGCCAGCGTATTCAGCTTTATTATCCGCCGGGTGCGCATATTGTCATCTGTTCGGATGGTCATGTTTTCGGCGATTTAATCCGCGTCAGTGACGATGCCATCAACCACTATCAGCGCGAAATTGAAACTCTGCTGCATGAGGTTGGGGCCACGCATCTGAGCGTGTTCAACCTGGGGGACGTGGAAGGGCTGGCGGAACACACCGACGACTACGACTTGCTGCGCCAGTTGCTGGTCGACGGTTATGCCGAATCGGAGTCGGCAATCAAACAACAGCTGATGGAAAGCGAGCAGGGGCTGCAACTGTACCGCGCCATTACCCGCTTCCTGTATGAAGACAGTCAACTGCCGGGCTACAGCGGCTCGAATGCCGCGTTGCAGAAAGACGCCAAGCTGCGTGCCTGCGGCGTGATCCAACGCAGCTGGGCCTGGGGTAATTTGCTGGCTCAGCATTTTCCGGCGGCGATCCGCTTGTCGATCCACCCGCAGCCTGCCGACAGTCTAAAAATAGGCATTCATATGATGCCAACCAAGGACGACTGGTTGACACCGTGGCACGGCGTCGCGGCCAACGTCAACGGACAGTTCGTACTGATGAAACGCAAAGACGCTCAGGAGTTAGAGGGCGAATTGGTGGCGATCCGCGGTACGCCAAGCCATTACCTGATTGAACAACCTCAAGTGGTGTAACGCGCCACCTTACGCCCGCTATCTTGGCGAGCGTCTTTTAACGGCACGGTTGCCGTGTGAGCAGCAAATTTGCTTCAAGGAGAGTCACCGATGGACAATCAACAATTGAACTGCCGTATTGAACTCAATAGCCCCTTTGGCGCCGTATTGACCCCTGAACACCCGGGGCAATCCATCAGCGAGCTGCCGGTAGCGGCGCTGCGGACGTTGGCACAGCAGCATCACCTGTTGGTGCTGCGCGGCTTCGATTCGGGTTTTACCGATCCGCGGGTATTGACCCGTTATGCCGGCAATTGGGGTGAGATCATGATGTGGCCCTTCGGCGCGGTGCTGGATGTGAAAGAACATCCAGACGCCAAGGACCATATTTTCGACAGCAGCTATGTGCCGCTGCACTGGGACGGCATGTATAAACCGACCATCCCGGAATTCCAGCTGTTTCACTGTGTAGCCGCGCCCTCGCAGGATGAAGGGGGTTGTACTACCTTTGTCGATACCACGCGCCTGCTGGCCAATGCCGATGAGTCGCAGCTGGCTCAGTGGCTGACGGTGTCTATCTCATACCGCATCAAGCAGGTGGTGCACTACGGTGGTGAGGTGTGTTCGCCGCTGGTGGTGACGCACCCGAGCGGTAGTGGGCTGATCATGCGCTACAACGAACCGCCGACAGAAGGGAAGAAATTCCTCAACCAGCATGCGCTGGAATATCACGGGGTGCCGGAAGATCAGCAGGAAGCGTTCCATCAGACTCTGCAACAGCATCTCTACGATCCGCGCCACTATTACGCCCACCAGTGGCAGCAGGGTGATGTGGTGATCGCAGACAACTTCTCGCTGCTGCACGGGCGTGAAGGCTTTACCGCCCGCTCGGCCCGCCATTTACAACGGGTTCATATACAGAGCAACCCGGTATGCGCCAATCTGGCGCTGAAACCGGCCAACGCAGAGGCTTAAAAGTTATGGCACGTATTCTGATGACCGCCGTGGCAACGCCCGGTCACGTCTACCCGATGCTGGGCATTGCCCGGCACCTGATTGCGCAAGGGCACCAGGTTCGGGTGATGACCGGCGCGTTGTTCCGTGAACGTGCGGAGGCGATAGGGGCGAAGTTTGTTGCCTTCGATCCCAAGGTCGATTTCGACTATCGCTATCTCGAGGAACACTTTCCGGAACGCGCTGCACTGCCGCCGGGCAATGTGCAGATGGCGCTGGCGTTGAAAGACTTTTTCGCCGCTCCAATCCCGTTGCTGAATCAACAGTTGCGTACGGTGATCGCCGCCGAGGCTACCGATCTGCTGATGGTGGAAAACTGTTTCTACGGGGTATTGCCGCTGCTGCAGGCGGAAGAACGCCCTCCGGTTATCGGTATCGGCGTAACGCCGCTGTCATTCTCGTCTGAAGATTCCATCTTCTACGGGCCGCGCATTCCTCCGGCGCTGTTACCGCGGGAGCTACGTCGCGAACAGCTGGTGGATGACGCCACGCGTGCCTTGATTGATGAGGTGCAGCAGAGTTTTGACGCCGCGATGACGCAATCCGGTGGCAGGCCGCTGCACCAACCCTTTAGCGATGCCTTGATCAGCGGTTGCGATCGTTTCTTGCAACTGGCGACCCCTGCGCTGGAATATCGGCGTGACGATTTGCCGGCCGGCGTGCGATTTATTGGCCCGTTGCGCAGCGCCCCGATACAACAGCCGAGCGAAGCCCTCTGGGATGAGACGGACCAACGGCCGCTGGTGATTGTCAGCCAGGGTACGTTGGCGAATGTCGATCTGCATCAGTTGATTGTTCCGACGCTGAAGGCGCTGGCACAGTTACCGGTACGGGTGCTGGCGACCACCGGGGGGCGTTCGGTCGACGGGCTGTTGGATCGGCTGCCGGACAATGCCAGAGTGCGAGAGTTTATCTCTTTCGAACGCTGGTTGCCGCAGGCCGCAGTGCTGATCACCAACGGCGGTTACGGTTCGATCAACTACGCGTTGGATCAGGGCGTGCCGTTGATTATTGCCGGTACCGGCGAGGACAAGCTCGAGGCGGCTGCTCGGGTGGTGGCAGCTGGCTGCGGCATTAATCTGCACACCAGCAATCCGGACGAATCGCAGCTGCGTCATGCCGTGCAGCAGATCCTGACGCAACCGACCTACCGACAGCACGCGGCATGGGTTCAGGCCGATTACGCCTGCCATGATGCGCTGGCGACTATTGCCGAAGAGGTGGCGGCGTTAACCGCTTGAGTCGCTTTTATCACGGGGGCTTCGGCCCCCTCTTTGTGTCTTCCGCTATCGGTCGTCGTCTTGCATAATGGCACTGCGTCCCCCATCCATCACAATTGTGGTGCCGGCGATAAATCCCGCACCATCGCTGGCAAGAAACAGGCATAAATCACCGACTTCCTCGGGGCGGCCAAGGCGACCGACCGGATGTTTCTTAACGGTTTTCTCTCGCGCCAGTTTGGCGTCAGTATGGGCGTCGAACCAGGCCTGATTGCCTTCGGTATCAATAAAGCCAGGGGCAATACCCAGCGTGCGGATCGTCGGACCCCACTCAATAGCCAGGCTTTGCACCAATGACAGCAGCGCCCGTTTGCTGATGTTGTAGGGCGCACAGCCAGGCATGGTGGAAAATGCGTGGTTGGAGGTGATCACCAGGATCACGCCATGGCTTTTGGTCAATGCCGGGCGGGCGCATTTCGCCAGATACCAGTGCGAGCGCAGGTTGAGATCGAAATTGTGGGTCCAGTCTTCTTCTTCGCAATCAATGCCTTTGAAGACGTTTTTCCCAGCGTTGGAAACCACGATGTCGATGCGTCCGCATTGTTGTTCAGCATTCGCGACAAAGCGTTTAATCTCGGCGGTCTGGGTGACGTCGACCGAAGAATAGAAAAAATGCTGTGGGTAATCGGCCAATAATTGTCGGGCCTGCGGCGCATTTTCCAGGCTGGGATAGGCGCAACCCATCACGGTATCGCCGTTAGCGAGAAAGGTTTTGGCGATAGCCAGCCCTATGCCCTGACTGGCGCCAGTGACGATGGCTACACGCCCGGATTGGTGGCGTAGCATATAGACCTCCGAAAGGGCCGCGATCAAGCGGCCGTCTTGGCTACAGAGAAAACTGGCTTAAAAACTGCGCGATCATAAGGTGATCATCAGCGGTCAGTTGCCAACCAGGGTGGCGACAGTAATCGGTAGCGATGATATTGCGTCGTTGCAGGATGGTCTTTTCGATCTGAATGATGTATTCGCAGTGGCTCATCCAGCGTTGGATGTAAGGCAACAATGCCTGATGCAGCCTATTCGCTTGTTCCACTTCACCGGCCTGCCAATGGCGATAAATACGCAGGTAAATCTCGCTGAACGAGCAACCCGGCATCACGCCTTTGCCGCCCGCCGCCAACATCTGCAACATATAAAGCCCGGCATAGCCGTTCAGAACGTTGGCCTGGGGAGCCAGTTGCAGAAATTCTTTGGTGTATTCCACCGGCGGATTACATTCAATTTTGAACACCGCATGGGGATAGCGGGCTGCCACGTCGGCCAATTGTTGCGGGGTGATCGGCAAACCGGTTTCACTCGGCGCGTATTGCACCATTACCGGGATGTCTACGGCCTCCAGAACGGCGAAAATGTGCTGCTGGATCGCCTGTGGGCTGGGTTGAAGGAAAAAGGGAGGCAGCAGCATCAAAGCGTCGGCGCCCAGAGCTTGATAATGACGAGCGCGTTTGACGGCGACTTCGCTGCTGTGATCGGTGACCGAGATAGCGCGAAACAGCGGGGCTCCTGCCAGTTCGCTGATAAATATCTCCGCCAGGCGTTCACGCTCAGGCTCCTCGAGCTTCGGGAATTCGCTGGCGATGCCAAACAGCGTCATTCCCTGAACGCCGGTTGCTGCCAGATGCTCCAGCAACTGGGTAAAACTCAGCGGGTCGATTTCGCCATTGGCCTTGAACGGCATGGCGACGATAGGGTTGACCCCTTCAATGTCGATAGCTTGGTAACGGCCCATTATTCCTCCTCCCGATCGGCCAGTACGGCACCCTGCGCAGCAGGTAAAGCCCAGCGACGATATAAACGCAGGAAGCCGCGCGGCACTTCTTTGTCCACGGGTTGCCAGTTTTGGCGCCGCTGCGCCAACATCGTCTCGTCAACGTGCAGCGTAAGAGTACGCGCGGGGATATCGATGGATATTTCGTCACCGTCTTGCACCAATGCCAGCTCGCCGCCGTCCACCGCTTCAGGCGAGATATGGCCGACAAACAGCCCGCGGTTGGAGCCGGAGAAACGGCCGTCGGTGATCAGAGCGCAACTGTCAGCCAGGCCCATGCCTTCCAGCGATTTCATCGGCTTATACATTTCCGGCATTCCGGGGCCACCTTTAGGCCCTTCATAGCGCAAGACCAGGGCGCTACCCTGCTTAATCTGGCCGGACATAATCGCCTCGACGGACTCCTGCTCGCTGTTGAACACCACGGCGGGCCCCCGGAAGCGCATCAAATTTTCCGGCACGGCCGCAGGTTTCACCACGCAGCCTAACGGTGACAAATTACCGTGCAGCACGGCAACGCCAGCTTCATTCCGCACCGGAATGGACAGGGTATGGATGACTTCCGGGCGGCGGCTTGGCCGGGTTTCCGCCAGCAGTTCCGCTTTGGTTTTGCCGGTGACGGTTAACGCATTGAGATCGAGCAGTTTGGCAATCTCAAGCTCTACTGCCGGTACGCCACCCGCGTCCCAAAAATCAATCATGTCATGTTCACTGGCCGGGTAGAGCGAGGCAACCAGCGGTACCTGGTGGCTCAACTCATCGAAGACGGACAGCGGCAGGTGGCCCAGTTCCGCTTCGTAATGAATGGCTTGCAGATGCAGGATGGCATTGGTGGAGCCGCCGGTGGCCAGCAGGTAGATCACCGCATTGCGGATCGACTCGGCGGTGAT
Source organism: Serratia sp. BIGb0234 (assembly GCF_024809915.1). Taxonomy (NCBI): domain Bacteria; kingdom Pseudomonadati; phylum Pseudomonadota; class Gammaproteobacteria; order Enterobacterales; family Yersiniaceae; genus Serratia; species Serratia sp. BIGb0234. Next base: position 190,085 of record NZ_JANUEI010000005.1, on the reverse strand, counting down.
AATTTGGCGGGCATTGACGCCATTCAATACCAGTTCCACCGCGGTGCGCCCGGTTTCGATAGCGCACTCGCGGCGTTCGGCCGAAACCGCCGGCAGCGTGCTGCTGCCCGGCAGGCTCATACCCAGTACTTCACCGATGCAGCACATGGTGTTGGCGGTGCCGTACATAGTGCAGGAGCCCGGGCCGGGTTCGGCGATATTTTCGATATGGGCAAATTCCGCCTCATCGATTTCGCCACGCATCTTCCAACCGATGGCCTCGGTGACGATGTTGCCGTCCCAGTGTTTACCTTTATATTCAGCCGGGTACATCGGCCCGCCGTTAACCATGATGGCCGGAATATCCAGCCGTGCCGCCGCCATCAGCATGGCGGGGACAATTTTGTCGCAGGAGCCAAGCAACACCATGCCGTCGAAACGATGGGCACGCATCATCACTTCGATGGAGGCGGTGATCACTTCACGAGCGGCCAGAATGTAGCGCATGCCGAGATGCCCTTCGGCGATACCGTCACAGGGAGCGATAGTGCCGAACACCATGCCGACCCCGCCGGCTGCTTCAATGCCCTGCAATACCTTGGCCGTCAGCTCATTCAGATTGGCGTGGCCGGCCGTCGCGTTGGTATAGCTGTTGACCACGGCGATCACCGGACGGCGCAGTTGTTCGTCGCTGTGCCCCATGGATTTGTATAGCGCACGCTTCAGCGCGCCGTCATCGCCCTCCAGAATAGGGTTGAAATGCGAGCCGCAACCGCTGCTGCCACAGGTTCCACATCCGCTCATCATTAAAATCTCTCAGTGATATTTAAAGGATCCTCAGCGTCAGGCTGAGCAACATCTTGGTCATGCATGCCATGGGTTTTGCCGGGGGAGACCAGCTTGGCAGGCAGCATGAAAATCAACGGCGCACAGAGCAGCAGGAAGCCCGCCAGAATGTACAGGCCGCTGTCGGTCTGGCCGGTTTGATCTTTCAGCCAGCCGAGAACCGTGGGGCCGAAGAAACCCGCGAGGTTGCCGACAGAATTCACCAGAGCAATACCGGCAGCGGCGGCGGTGCCGGAAAGCAGGGTGCCGGGCAGGCTGATGTAGGTAGGGATCAGCGCCAGGGTGCCGGACATCGCTACGCAGATCCACGTCATCATCCAGAAGGTGGAGCCGCTGCAGTAAGCGCTCAGCGTCAGGCCGATACAGCCAATCACTGCCGGAATGGCAATATGCCAGCGACGTTCCTGTTTCAGATCGGAATGGCGGCTGTTCCATATCATAAATGCCGCGCCAAACACGTAGGGTAGGGCTGCCAGCAGGCCGATTTGGAGATCGTCGCTGATACCCGAAGTCTTGATGATGGAAGGCAGCCAGAAGCTGACGCCGTAATAACCGACGTTGAAACTGAAGAAAATCAGCGCCAGCAACCAGACATAGCGGTTAGCCAGCATCTCTTTCAGGCTGTGGGACGCTTTGCCGTTCGCCGCCCGATCCCGGTTGGCACGATCCTTGGCCAGATCGGTTTGCACGATCTGTTTTTCTTCGGCGGTGAGCCATTTGGCTTCGTCCACGTTGTTATCCAGGTAACGCAGTACCACAAAGGCCAGTACGAAAGAGGGAATGGCCTCGACCAGGAACAGCCACTGCCAGTTGTGTAAACCGCCGACATTTTCGAACAGTTTGAGGATCAAACCTGAAAGCGGGCTGCCGATAATCACCGACAGTGGTGTAACCAGAATGAACAGCCCCAGCGTGCGGGCGGAACGCCATGAAGGGAACCACAGCGTTAAATAGAACACGATGCCGGGGAAAAAGCCGGCTTCGGCCACGCCAAGCAGGAAACGCAATACATAGAAGGTGGTTGGCGTGGTGACAAACATCATGGCCGCGGACAGGATCGCCCAGGTAGCCATGATGCGGGCAATCCAAAAACGCGGCCCGAAGCGTTGCATCAGCAGGTTGCTTGGCAGCTCGAAAATAAAATAGCCGATGAAGAATATGCCGGCGCCCAAGCCATAAACGGTATCGCTGAAGCTCAGGGCATCCTGCATATGCAGCTTGGCGAACCCGACGTTAACGCGGTCCAAATAGGCGAAGAAATAGCACAAAATCAGGAAAGGGATCAGACGGCGAGTAATTTTACCGTACACCCGCGTTTCAGCGGCCTGTTCCGCCGTTGGATTTTCCGTGGTCAGCTTCATGATGGTTTCCTCTGATTTATTTTTATTAGCCGGGTTATGCCGGCGTATTCAAGGAATGGTCGGTAGTCTTGGGCTGGGGTGGCCTGCCTATATGGCGCAGGGAGGCACCCTGCATCAGATTTTTTTCGATGCATTCAAGGGAGATATTTTTGGTTTCCGGTACGAAACATAACGTCAGTACGATGCATAGCAGATTGAGTAGCGCGTAAAGCCAGAAAGTCCCGGCGCTGCCGAGGTTGTCGATCAGCGTCAGGAAGGTGGCACCAATAATCATGTTGGCAATCCAGTTGGCCATGGTGGAGCAGGTGACGCCAAAGTCTCGTCCGGCCAGCGGTTGGATTTCGGAGCACAGTACCCAAATCAATGGGCCGGCACTCATGGCGAAACCTATGATAAAGATCAGCAGCACCGTCACTGCGGCGTATTGTTCCGTGGGATTGCCGATGCCGATATAAAACATATAACCGAGCGTCGCCATGCAGATTGCCATCAGGCTGAAGCCGAGTTTGAGGATCGGTTTACGACCCCAGTGATCGACCAGCGCGATCGCGATAAAGGTGGCCAGAACATTGGTCAGGCCTGCTATCACGGTGCACCACATTTGCTCGCGGGTGGTGGCGAAACCGGCGATTTCAAAAATCTTGGGGGCGTAATACATGATGATCGTCATGCCGGTGAACTGCTGCATAAATTGCAGCAGAACGCCCAGGTAGGTGGAGCGGCGGAAGTGCGCATTGTGGCGAAACAGCTGCCAGCCTCGTTGCTTCATTTGCAGGCTTTCACGGATTTGGTTGAGTTCGTCGCGAGCCTCGGCATCCGAATTGCGTAACAGTTGCAAGACCTTGCCGGCCAATTCACCGCGCCCCTTCATCGCCAACCAGCGTGGGCTTTCCGGCAGTGTCAGTACGCCGATAAATAGCACCAGCGCCGGGAAGGTGATGATGCCCAGCATCCAGCGCCAGTGTCCGCCAGCACTGAATGCGGTATCAGACAGGAAGGCGGCCAAAATTCCGATGGTAATCATCAACTGATAGAGAGAAATCATGCTGCCGCGAATGCGCTCTGGAGCGATTTCCGACAGATACAGCGGCGCAGTGAACGAGGCTATGCCCACGGCTAATCCCAGGATAAAGCGGGAAATCACCAGCACTTCTAGATTTTGGGCCACGGCGCAGCCGATCGAGCCGACGACGAACAAAACCGCACCTAACAACAAGCTTTTTTTACGGCCCAAATGGGAGGACATAGGCCCGCTGCTCAGGGCCCCCAGCGCGGCGCCGAACATCATGATGCTGACGACGATTTCCTGCTGTTGGCTCGAGAGGCTAAATTCGTTTGCCAGGAACGGCAACGCACCGGCGATCACCCCCATATCCAGGCCGAACAGCAAACCGGCTAACGCGGCAAGAAAGCAAACCTGTAGGGTTTGGCGGTTTGTTTTTGCGGGAATAGATGATTTATTCATAACAACACCTTTTAATTCAATGCGTTATATTTATTTTTATACAAGCATCGGCAACGTCGCAGTGGGCAAATAGCTATTCCACGCAATGTTGCCAGGCGGCCTGATAGGCCAGCGCGCGTTGACGTAATGCCGCCAGGCTGATGCCGGGTTGATAGAGTCCGCCTCCCAGCCCAAACCCGTTGCTGCCCGCCTGGATATAGGCGCGCATCTGCAGGGGATCCGGTTGGATCCCCCCTACCGGCAAGCAAACCAGCCTTTGGGGAAGCACGACACGCAGCGCCTTGGTTACCGCTGGGGTAATACTTTCTGCCGGGAACAGCTTCAATCCGCTGGCTCCGGCGGCAAGGGCGCAGAAGGCTTCGGAAGGGGTGGCCACGGCGGGCATGCTGATCAGATTCAAATAACGGGAATGGCCGATCACCGCGGCGTCGGTATTGGGAGAAATAATCAGTTGTCCCCCGGCTTTGGCCACCTCTTCAACCTGCTGGACGTTCAGGACGGTGCCAGCGCCGACAAAACCCCTGTCGCCGACGGTTTTCCTGATCACGCGGATAGAGTCGTACGGGGTGGGGCTATTAAGCGGTACCTCCAGAAAGCGGAAGCCGCAGTCCAGCAGAATTTCGGCGACGGGCTCAGCCTCCTCAGGCGTGATGCCACGCAAAATAGCGACCAGGGGGAGCGGCTGTTGCTGCCACTGTTGGAGGAAGATCTCTGGGCTCATTGGGCGGTTCCTTGTAGTAGGGGATACAGTTGACTTAATCCGTTGATAAAGCAGCTATCGCCATCCGTGGCGCGCAATGACAGGCCCAAGGGTTCCGCCGCCATTTGGTAGCGCGCAACCAGCGGGGGGCTGGCGACAACCCAGATGGGCTGGTGCGCGGGCAGCGCCTGAAGCTCATTACCGATCAACAAGCCGGAAAGGTAGCTGTGTATATTTGCCGCGGCGATTTCACCGCTGAGGCGGCGGGTACGTGCCGAGAAAATCAGGTGGCTGAGGGGGGCACCGCTGCGTGCCGTATCGGCCCCGAGGATGAACGCCTGCGCGTCCTCCTGTTGTTCCGGCAGGGCGTTGCCCAAAATGGAGTGCCGGCAGAGCAACGAGAACAGTTCGCCGGTCATAAAGGTTGAGAAGTGGCCGATTTCTCCCTGATTCAACTGAACATGCTTGCTGTGGGTTCCGGGTAAAATTGCCAGGCATTGCGCCGCTGGATGTCGTCTGGCCAAACCGAGCAGCTGCACTTCTTCTCCTCGCATCACTTCAGGCTGCTGAGCCAGCCCCAGCCCCTGAACGCCGGGAATGATCCACGCTGGGCTACCCCAGTCAGTGGTGAATTTCATGGCCCCGGCCGCCAAACTTTTCATGCCGCACGGCTGGGTTATGTAGGCAACCTCATGCCACCCCTGTTGTGATCCCACCATGCCGGCCATGACCACCGGCAAAGCGCCATGTTCGACTAACCAGGGCTGTAATAAGGTATGCAGGGTGTCGGCAAACCGGTTTTTTTCCACGGCCAGCAACCCGCAGGGATGGCTGAGGTTACTTAGGCATTGCTCCCCACACATTAAAAAAGCGCGGAAGTTAGTGGTGCCCCAATCGATACCAATCCAGTTGTTATTCATTCAGGTAATACAAACCATTCAGTCTTGTCATACAAGAATGCTAGAGCGAAAATTGCTCAGGATCTGTGAGGGCGATCGAAATTACAGCAAAGAGGGATTTTTAGAGGATGTGGGCGAACATTTCCGGTTGCTGCTGCCAGTGATTCTTTTTGGCCGCATTGAGCAGAATGACACGCATGCGCTGGCGTGCGGTTTCTACCTGTTTGAAGCGAATGGCCTCCAGCAATTGTTGGTGCTCTTCAACCGCATTTTTGGTCAGCCGGATATCTTCTTCCAGCGTTTGCTGGAAAGAGAGCGCCATGGCCGCGGAAAGTGCGCTGCCCAATGAATGCAAAAAAGGATTGTGGCTGGCGCCCAGCAAGGCAAGGTGAAATGCCATATCGCCCTGCTCGAAGAGTTGGCGACTGGCCTGCTGTTGCCCTTGTGACATGAGTTTGCAAGCATCTTCCAGCGCGGCCAGGTCATGACCGGTGGCGTTAACGGCCGCTAATGCCGCGATATTCGGTTCAAAGATCAGACGGGTAACCATCAATTGTTCGACCAGTTGTTGGTCGAGACTGCCTTCCGCCAACCAGCTCAGTACGTCAGGATCCAAAAAGCTCCATTGCTCGCGGGCATTGACGGTACTGCGCTTCTTGGCCTGAATGGAGACCAACCCCTTCGCCGCCAGCACCTGCAACGCGTTACGTACCGAAGTGCGTGAAACCGAATACTGCAAGGCCAATTCATTCTCCCCCGGCAGCGACAGCCCAGGCGGCAGATCGCCACTGATGATGCGGCGGGCCAAATCTTGCGTCAGGGTTTCCGATATGGTGGTTTGCGCGGTTTTCATCCGTGGTTCTCAGGTAATTAAAGCGGCAGTTGCGCCCTATACTAAGCTAAGCGGCGTGCGGGTGGTACCTGTGCCGGTTTGAATGAAGAAAACGAGCGTTTTTTCATGCAAATTTCACCGGTTCAAATTGCATGTTTATGTACAATCGTCAATGGGCGTTGATCGGCCTGATTGTTAACCCATTGACAGCATTACTGATGAAAAGTGGGGGATATCATAATTTTCTAATTATGAAATGAATCCTCTGGCGATGATAGGACGAGGCAGTTACCCTGAACCGATATACCCGTCATACTTGAAGCTGTATCTGTGTTGACTGCGCTCACTTACCCGAATCACTTACTGAAGTAAGCTCATTGGGATAAGCTCGCTTGCCGCCTTGATACAGCTCCAATTATTTAGGGTAATGAAATCAATCAACAAGAGAGCAAGTATGACTGATTCACCCATCCGCATTGCGATTGCGGGTTCCGGCGGCCGTATGGGCCGCCAATTGATCCAGGCGGTACATCAGGCGCAGGGCGTGGTTTTGGGGGCGGCAGTATCGCGCCCAGGTTCAAGCCTGATTGGGACCGACGCCGGTGAACTGGCGGGCATTGGTGCGCTGGGCATAACCGTCAGCGACAGCCTGGAAAAAGTGGCCGACGATTTCGATATCCTGATCGACTTCACCCGTCCGGAAAGCACCTTGGCGTACCTGGCTTTCTGCGTTGAGCACAAAAAAGCCGTAGTGATTGGCACCACCGGTTTCGATGATGCGGGTAAGGAAGCCATCCGCGCCGCAGCTGGGCAGATTGGCATCGTTTTCGCCGCCAACTTCAGCGTGGGCGTGAACCTGGTGTTAAAACTGCTGGAAAAAGCCGCGCAGGTGATGGGCGACTATACCGATATTGAGATTGTTGAAGCGCATCATCGTCATAAGGTAGACGCTCCTTCGGGGACGGCTTTGGCGATGGGCGAGGCGATTGCCGGCGCGCTGGGGCGCGATCTGAAAGAGTGCGCGGTGTATGCGCGTGAAGGTTATACCGGTGAACGCGATCCGAAGAGCATTGGCTTTGCCACTATTCGCGCTGGCGATATCGTCGGCGAGCACACCGCCATGTTCGCCGACATCGGTGAGCGGGTAGAAATCACCCATAAGGCCTCCAGCCGCATGACTTTTGCCAGTGGTGCGGTTAAGGCTGCGATATGGCTTAAAGGCCATGATAAAGGTCTGTTTGATATGCGTGATGTGCTCGGTTTAGACCAGTTATAATTGATTTGTATGCCATCGTGATGTGGCTGTATTAATCATAGTGCTATGATTAACGGACAATAATTTTATTGTCCTTTTTTTTAACATGATAAATATGTGTTTGAGGTTGTTTTTATTGGTTGATTGCTATTTTTGGTGGTTAACTTTTAATTTATGATGCTTTTTCCCCTTCCAACGTATCTCTTGCCTGGAAAAGTGCCCTGGGAATTGTGATTTTCTGTCTTTAGAGCTCGCAACCGTTTACTCACCCGAGTTTAGACGTGTTTTTATGGCTACTGACCCCATTAAACGCCGAGAAGTGCAAAAATAAGAGAAAAAATGGCGCTTTGGGTAGACAAGCGGAGCACTCATCATTAAAATGCGCCCAATTTGCCAAAAATTGACCTTGAGGGCGGTTTTTGCATTGATTTAGATCGTGATATCTGAATTAATATGCAAATATTGTGATTGATTATTCCTTGGAGGGTGTTTTGATTAAGTCAGCGCTATTGGTTCTCGAAGACGGAACCCAATTCCACGGTCGGGCCATCGGGGCAGAGGGTACGGCAGTGGGGGAAGTGGTCTTCAATACGTCGATGACCGGTTATCAAGAAATCCTCACTGATCCTTCCTACTCCCGCCAGATCGTTACTCTTACTTATCCTCATATCGGCAATGTCGGCACCAATGCTTCCGACGAAGAATCCTCCGCTGTACACGCCCAAGGCCTCGTCATTCGCGACCTCCCACTGATTGCCAGCAACTATCGCAACGAAGAAGGCCTGTCTGACTACCTGAAGCGTCACAACATCGTGGCGATTGCCGATATCGATACCCGCAAGCTGACCCGCCTGCTGCGCGAGAAAGGGGCACAGAACGGCTGCATCATCGCCGCCGACACGCCGGATGCCGCCTTGGCGTTAGCGAAGGCCAAAGCCTTCCCGGGCCTGAAAGGCATGGATCTGGCGAAAGAAGTTACCACCCAGGAAGCCTACAGCTGGCAGCAGGGCAGTTGGACGCTTGAAGGCGACCTGCCGGAAGCCAAACCGGCCTCTGAGCTGCCGTTCCACGTGGTGGCCTATGACTACGGCGCCAAGCGCAACATTCTGCGTATGCTGGTGGATCGCGGCTGCCGCCTGACGGTGGTGCCGGCACAGACCCCGGCGGATGAAGTCTTGAAGATGGATCCGGACGGTATTTTCCTGTCCAACGGACCAGGTGACCCGGAGCCATGCGATTACGCCATCGCCGCCATCAAGCAGTTCCTGACAACCGATATCCCGGTGTTCGGCATCTGCCTCGGCCATCAGTTGCTGGCTCTGGCCAGCGGTGCAAAAACCGTGAAGATGAAGCTTGGCCACCACGGCGGCAACCACCCGGTAAAAGATCTGGATAACGACTGCGTCATGATCACCGCGCAGAACCATGGTTTTGCGGTAGACGAAAACAACCTGCCGGCCGAACTGCGCGTCACGCACAAATCCTTGTTTGACCACACGGTGCAGGGCATTCACCGCACCGATAAAGCAGCGTTCAGCTTCCAGGGCCACCCTGAAGCCAGCCCGGGCCCACACGACGCCGCGCCGCTGTTCGATCACTTTATCGAACTGATTGAGACTTACCGTTCTAACGCCAAATAATCAGGAGCAGTAAAAAATGCCAAAACGTACAGACATAAAAAGCATCCTGATCCTCGGCGCTGGCCCGATTGTTATCGGCCAGGCGTGTGAGTTCGACTACTCGGGTGCCCAGGCGTGTAAAGCGCTGCGCGAAGAGGGTTACCGCGTTATTCTGGTCAACTCCAACCCGGCCACCATCATGACCGACCCGGAAATGGCGGATGCGACCTACATCGAGCCAATCCACTGGGAAGTGGTGCGTAAAATCATCGAAAAAGAGCGTCCGGATGCCGTGCTGCCGACCATGGGCGGCCAGACCGCACTGAACTGCGCGCTGGAGCTGGAACGTCAGGGCGTGCTGGCCGAGTTCGGCGTGACCATGATTGGCGCTACCGCTGACGCGATCGACAAAGCAGAAGACCGTCGTCGCTTCGACGTGGCGATGAAAAAAATCGGCCTGGACACCGCGCGCTCCGGTATTGCGCACAATATGGAAGAAGCGCTGGCGGTGGCCGCTGACGTCGGCTTCCCGTGCATTATCCGTCCTTCCTTTACCATGGGTGGCACCGGTGGCGGCATCGCCTACAACCGCGAAGAGTTCGAAGAGATCTGCGAGCGTGGTCTGGACCTGTCTCCAACCAAAGAGCTGTTGATTGACGAGTCGCTGATCGGCTGGAAAGAGTACGAGATGGAGGTGGTGCGCGATAAGAACGATAACTGCATCATCGTCTGTTCGATCGAAAACTTCGATGCCATGGGTATCCATACCGGCGACTCCATCACCGTAGCACCGGCGCAAACCCTGACCGACAAAGAATACCAAATCATGCGTAACGCCTCGATGGCGGTACTGCGTGAAATCGGCGTGGAAACCGGTGGTTCCAACGTGCAGTTCTCGGTTAACCCGAAAACCGGCCGTTTGATCGTCATCGAAATGAACCCGCGCGTATCCCGCTCTTCGGCGCTGGCATCTAAAGCCACTGGCTTCCCGATTGCCAAAATCGCCGCCAAACTGGCGGTGGGTTACACCCTCGATGAGCTGATGAACGACATCACCGGTGGCCGTACGCCGGCGTCGTTTGAACCGTCCATCGACTACGTCGTGACCAAGATCCCTCGTTTCAACTTCGAGAAATTTGCCGGTGCCAATGACCGTCTGACTACCCAGATGAAATCCGTCGGCGAAGTGATGGCGATTGGCCGTACCCAGCAAGAGTCGCTGCAGAAAGCATTGCGCGGGCTTGAAGTGGGCGCCACCGGTTTTGACCCTAAAGTGAGCCTGGATGACCCGGAAGCACTGACCAAAATCCGTCGTGAGCTGAAAGACGCCGGTTCTGACCGCATCTGGTACATCGCTGACGCCTTCCGCGCCGGCCTGTCCGTTGACGGCGTCTTCAACCTGACCAACGTAGACCGCTGGTTCCTGGTGCAGATTGAAGAGCTGGTGCGTCTGGAAGAACAGGTTGCCGGTACCGGCATCAACGGCCTGACGAAAGAGTTCCTGCGCACCCTGAAGCGCAAAGGCTTCGCCGATGCGCGTCTGGCCATCTTGGCCGGCGTCGCCGAAAGCGAAATCCGCAAGCTGCGTCATGGCTATGGCCTGCACCCGGTTTACAAGCGTGTGGATACCTGCGCGGCGGAATTCGCCACCGACACCGCTTACATGTACTCCACCTATGAAGAAGAGTGCGAGTCCAACCCGACCAACGACCGTCCGAAAGTGATGGTGCTGGGCGGCGGGCCAAACCGTATCGGCCAGGGTATCGAATTCGATTACTGTTGCGTGCATGCCTCACTGGCGCTGCGCGAAGACGGTTACGAGACCATCATGGTCAACTGTAACCCAGAAACCGTGTCTACCGACTACGACACCTCCGACCGTCTGTACTTCGAGCCGGTAACGTTGGAGGACGTGCTGGAAATCGTGCGCATCGAGAAGCCGAAAGGCGTTATCGTGCAATACGGTGGCCAGACGCCGCTGAAATTGGCGCGCGAGCTGGAAGCCGCAGGCGTACCTATTATCGGCACCAGCCCGGACGCGATTGACCGCGCCGAGGACCGTGAGCGTTTCCAGCAGGCGGTACACCGTCTGGGCCTGAAACAGCCGGCCAACGCCACCGTGGCAACCATTGAGCAGGCGGTAGAGAAAGCGGCCGGGATCGGTTACCCGCTGGTGGTACGTCCTTCTTATGTGCTGGGCGGTCGGGCGATGGAAATCGTTTACGACGAAATCGACCTGCGCCGTTACTTCCAAAACGCAGTCAGCGTCTCCAACGACGCCCCGGTGCTGCTGGACCGCTTCCTGGATGACGCGGTAGAAGTCGACGTCGACGCCATCTGCGACGGCGAACGAGTGCTGATCGGTGGCATCATGGAACACATCGAACAGGCGGGCGTGCACTCCGGTGACTCGGCTTGTTCACTGCCGGCCTACACCCTGAGCAAGGAAATTCAGGACGTGATGCGTCAGCAGGTTGAGAAACTGGCGTTTGAGCTGCAGGTGCGCGGTTTGATGAACGTGCAGTTCGCCGTGAAGAACAATGAAGTCTACCTGATTGAAGTCAACCCACGCGCCGCGCGTACCGTGCCGTTTGTTTCCAAGGCCACCGGCGTGCCGTTGGCCAAAGTGGCTGCGCGCGTGATGGCAGGCAAAACCCTGGCAGAGCAGGGCGTGACGGAAGAAGTCATCCCGCCTTACTACTCGGTAAAAGAAGTGGTGCTGCCGTTCAACAAGTTCCCAGGCGTCGACCCGATTTTAGGGCCGGAAATGCGCTCTACCGGGGAAGTGATGGGCGTGGGCCGCACCTTTGCCGAGGCCTTCTCCAAGGCGATGCTCGGCAGCCAGTCAGGCATGAAAAAACAGGGCCGTGCGCTGCTGTCGGTGCGTGAAGGCGATAAAGCCCGGGTAGTAGATCTGGCGGCAAGCCTGCTGAAACAGGGCTTCGAGCTGGATGCCACTCACGGTACCGCCGTGGTGCTGGGCGAAGCGGGGATTAACCCACGCCTGGTCAACAAGGTGCATGAAGGCCGTCCGCACATTCAGGACCGTATCAAGAATGGCGAATACACCTACATCGTCAACACCACCGCCGGTCGCCAGGCGATTGAGGACTCCAAGCTGATCCGTCGTAGCGCATTGCAGTACAAGGTGCATTACGATACGACCCTGAACGGCGGCTTTGCCACCGCGATGGCGCTAAAAGCGGATCCGACCGAGCAGGTGACTTCGGTGCAGGAGTTGCACGCGCGTATCACCAAGTAATTCGATGATGCCGTAAAAGCCAGGGCGCTGCAGTTCATTGCAGCGCCCTTATTTTTTTAACTTGTTCAGTGAATTTGTTGTCGTGAATTAGAAATTTCCGCTATCAATCATTCAGCAAACTGTCACCCTGTGTGATTGGTATATGCTTGATGTATTGGCATGGAACGAAGGAACGACGACAACAATGATTCTGATTATTTACGCCCATCCCTATCCCCGGCATTCGCATGCCAATCACCGCCTGCTGCAGGCCGTGAAGGATATTCCCGAGGTGGAGGTACGCTCGCTGTATGAGCTGTATCCCGACTTCAACATCGATATCAATGCCGAACAGCGGGCACTGGAGCGCGCCGATCTGGTAGTGCTGCAACATCCGATGCAATGGTACAGCCAACCGCCGCTGCTGAAATTGTGGATCGATAAGGTGCTGGAGCACGGCTGGGCCTATGGTCATGAAGGCAATGCCCTGGTGGGCAAAGATGTGCTGTGGGCAGTGACCAGCGGTGGCGATGAACACCATTTCGAGCTGGGCGATTACCCGAACTTCGCGGCTCTCGGGCAGCCGCTGCAAGCGACGGCGCTGTACTGCGGTATGCATTGGCAACCGTATTTTGCCGTGCATAACACCTTTACCTGCAATGAACCGGCGCTGATTGCGGCAGGGGAAGCCTACCGTCAACGGCTGGTAGCCTATCTGATGGAACACGGTGAACCCGCCGAGCAGGGAGTTGAGCATGGATAATCACCAGATGATGATTGAGGGGCTGATCTATTTGGGATCGGCCGCGTTGTTTGTGCCGATTGCGGTGCGGCTCGGGCTGGGCTCGGTGTTGGGCTACCTGATTGCCGGCTGCATTATTGGCCCCTGGGGGCTGAAGCTGGTCTCCGATGCCGAATCGATCCTCACCTTTGCCGAAATCGGCGTGGTGCTGATGCTGTTTATCATCGGCCTGGAGTTGGATCCGAAACGGCTGTGGACGCTGCGCGCCTCGGTATTTGGCGGTGGCATTATTCAGATGGCAGCATGCGGATTGGCGCTGAGCGCCTTTTGCTACTTCCTCGGATTGAACTGGAAGGTGGCGCTGCTGATTGGCCTGACGCTGGCGTTGTCATCCACCGCCATCGCCATGCAGGCCATGAGCGAACGTAACCTGACGCCGTCGCCGATTGGTCGCAGTGCGTTTGCGGCACTGCTGTTCCAGGATATCGCGGCGATCCCCCTGGTGGCGATGATCCCACTGCTGGCCAGCAGCGGTGCCACGACTACGTTAGCGGCGTTTTCCCTGTCAGCGGCCAAAGTGGTGGGTGCGCTGGCAATAGTGGTACTGCTGGGGCGCTATGTGACCCGGCCGCTGCTGCATTTTGTCGCGCGATCGGGCATGCGTGAGGTTTTCAGCGCCGTGGCGCTGTTCCTGGTGTTCGGCTTTGGCATTCTGCTGGAAATGGCCGGGCTGTCGATGGCGATGGGCGCCTTCCTCGCCGGGGTGCTGCTGGCGAGCTCTGAATACCGCCATGCGCTGGAAAGCGATATTCAGCCGTTCAAGGGGCTGCTGCTCGGGCTGTTCTTTATCGGCGTTGGCATGTCGATCGACTTCGGTACCTTGTTCCATCACCCGCTGCTGATCGCCTCGCTGCTGCTGGGCTTTATGCTGATCAAGGCGGCGCTGCTGTGGCTGATTGGCTCCTGGCTTGGGGTTCCGAAGCGTCAACGCGGCATGTTCGCGATCCTGCTGGGTCAGGGCAGTGAGTTTGCCTTCGTGATCTTCGGCGCCGCTCAACTGGCCGGAGTATTGCCGCCAGACTGGGCCAAATCGTTGACGCTGGCGGTTGCCCTGTCGATGGCGGCGACGCCGCTGCTGCTGGTGGTGGCAACACGGCTCGAGAAAAATACGCCGAAAGACGAACGCCCGGCGGATGTGATTGATGAAGAGAACGCCAGCGTGATCATCGCCGGGTTTGGTCGTTTCGGTCAGATAGCCGGCCGTTTACTGCTGGCCAATGGCGTACATACCGTGGTGTTGGATCACGATCCTGACCATATTGAAACGCTGCGCAAGTTCGATACCAAGGTGTTTTATGGTGATGCCACCCGCGCCGATCTGCTGGAGGCCGCCGGTGCCGAGCACGCCAAGGTGTTGATCAACGCCATCGACGACGTGGAGGCTAACCTGCAACTGACCGAGTTGGCAAAACGGCACTTCCCGCACCTGAAAGTGGTAGCGCGCGCGCGTGATGTCGATCACTGGTATCAGCTGCGTCAGTTAGGCGTGGAAAAGCCGGAGCGTGAAACCTTTGAAAGCTCGCTACGCATAGGCCGCGAAACGCTGGAGCTGCTGGGGCTGGACGCCTACGAGGCGCGGGAAAAAGCGGATACTTTCCGCCGCTATAACCTGAAAATGCTGGAAGACACGCTGGATAATTATCAGGATACCGAATTCCGCGTTGCCAGCCTGCAGCGGGCGAAAGAAATGCTCAGCGCGGCCATCGAACAGGATCAGGATCGGTTGGCGCGAGTACCGCAGAGTGGTTGGCGTGGCAGTATTGATGGCAAAGCGCCGGAAGATGAGGTGGTGGAAGCCAAGGGATAAGCCTAATGGGCGCAGCCGTCGGGCTGCGCCCACGATGGCCGAATTAACTCAGCGCCACCTTGATACCCAGAGCAATCAGCATCCCGCCCAGCAGCTTATCCACCACCTTTTGCGTTTTCTCCAGGCCACGACGCACCGGTCCGCTTTGGATCAGGAACACCAGAACTGGCCACCAGAGAGCAGACAGGCCAAGGATAATTCCCGCATACCACAGTTTTTCGCCCAACCCTGAGTCGATTTGCAGCACCTGGGTGAATACCGCCAGGAAGAACAGCGTAGCTTTTGGGTTGAGCAAATTGCACAGATAGCCCTGTACGAAGGCGCTTTTCAGGCTTGTTTGCTGCGGCGGCAGGTTACTGACGTTCATCTTGCTGCCGCTGCGCGACAGCAGTGCCTGAATGCCGACCCAAATCAGGTAGACCGCACCGGCGTATTTCAGCACGTTGAACAGCCATGGCGTGGTGGTGATCACGACCGCCAGCCCGGCGACGCAGTAAGACATGTGAGTGGCGACGCCGCAGATCACGCCGAAAGCCGTCATCATCGCGGCCAGACGCGGGTAGCGGGCGGCGTTCTTGATCACCAGGAAAAAGTCCGGGCCGGGTGACAGCATGCCCAAGGTGGCGATACCAGCAACGAACAGCGAAGTTTCAAGCATGATTTGACTCTCTGCACAAAAGGCGTAATGGAGGCGATAATAACGCCACGTCCCCTGATACGCATCAACCAAATGAGGTAATGTTTGGCAATATGATGAATATTCACTCAGGGATCTCGACGGGGCCTCATGTATCAGACAACCCATATAGACCAGCCGGAAACGCAGCGACAGCAGCGTGAAATTACCCGCCTGTGCATTCAGTGCGCTTTACTGTTGCTGCAGCACGGTGCCGAGAGCACGGTGGTGGAGCAGTTATCGACCCGATTGGGGATAGCGCTGGGGATGGACAGCGTTGAAAGTTCGATCTCGGCCAATGCGGTGGTGCTGACCACCATCAGCCACGGTGAGTGTCTGACCACCACGCGCAAGAACGTCGATCGCGGCATCAATATGCAGATGGTGACGGAGGTGCAGCACATCGTTATTTTGGCAGAGCATCGGCTGGCGGATGTGCATGACGTTGCCCGGCGCTTCGACAAGATCCGCCCTTTGCGTTATCCACGCTGGTTGGTGGTATTGATGGTGGCGCTGTCATGCGGTTGTTTCAGCGTGCTGAACGGCGGCGATCAAAAGGCCTTTGCCGTCACCTTTATTGCCAGCGGCCTGGCTATGTCGGTGCGTCAGGTGCTGACCGCACGCCACATGAATCCCTTGATTAACTTTTGCCTGACGGCCTTTGTCGCGACCTCGGTTTCCGGGCTGTTGCTGCGGCTGCCGCTGTTTAACGAAACCTCCACCGTGGCGATGGCCGCCAGCGTATTGCTGCTGGTGCCCGGTTTCCCGCTGATTAACGCGGTGGCCGACATGTTCAAGGGCCACGTCAATACCGGTTTGGCGCGCTGGGCGATGGCCAGTCTGCTGACGCTGGCTACCTGTATCGGCGTGGTGATGGCGATGTCGCTGTGGGATCTGCGGGGGTGGTCATGAGTCTGCTCTGGGCCTTATTGCAGGATATGCTGCTGGCGGCGGTGCCGGCGTTGGGTTTTGCCATGGTGTTCAACGTGCCGCTGCGCGCACTGCGCTATTGTGCGCTGTTGGGGGCGATTGGCCACGGCTCCCGCATGCTGATGATGCATGTGGGGATGAATATTGAATGGTCATCGCTGCTGGCGGCGATCCTGATTGGCATCATCGGTATTTATTGGTCGCGCTGGCTGTTGGCGCATCCGAAGGTGTTTACCGTGGCGGCAGTGATCCCGATGTTCCCCGGTATCTCGGCCTATACCGCGATGATCAGCGTGGTGGAGATTTCGCATCTGGGATACAGCGAGGCGCTGATGGCCACCATGATGACCAACTTCCTCAAAGCCTGCTTTATCGTGGGGGCATTATCGATTGGGCTGTCATTACCTGGGCTGTGGTTATACCGCAAACGTCCCGGCGTTTAAGGATCATGGGCCAAAAATTGTTGGGCATTAGATATACTGATAAGAGCTATCTTATATATTCATATTGCTTGATTAGCCTATCGACGACCGTTGGGGCTTTACGTATAGTGTGAGCAATTTTGCTGCCTACACAGGGTTTAACAATGATTATCAGCCTGATCGCTGCCTTGGCGGCGGATCGCGTTATTGGCATGGAAAACGCCATGCCTTGGCACCTGCCGGCGGACCTCGCGTGGTTTAAACGTAACACGCTGAATAAACCGGTTATTATGGGCCGTAAAACTTTCGAGTCTATTGGTCGTCCGTTACCGGGCCGCCATAACATCGTGTTGAGCAGCCGTCCTGGCACTGACGCCGGGGTGACCTGGGCGACTTCGCTGGACGAAGCGCTGGCCGCAGCCGGTGATGTGGAAGAAGTGATGGTGATGGGCGGCGGGCGTATTTATACCCAGTTCCTGGCACGCGCTAACCGTATGTACCTGACGCATATCGATGCCGAAGTCGGCGGTGACACCCATTTCCCAGACTATGAGCCGGACGAATGGGAAACCTCGTTCAGCGAGTTCCACGATGCCGACGAGTTGAATTCTCACAGCTATTGTTTCGAGATCCTGGAACGCCGTTAATGGCCGGCGATTAACCGTATCCTTCTGAGGGCGCAAGTGATTGCGCCCTTTGTCTTTTTACCACCCACCTCTCCCTGACTTTTCGTTGTAACATTTTCGTCACACTTCCTGATTAGTATGAAGCCCAACTCTGAGCGCCCCGGCAACTCTGGTGAATCTCGATCGCGGCGCCATATTAAAAAGGAAATAAACCTATGACGACCAAAATTGAGCAATTAGATGCCGATCGCCTGACCGATCCCACTCGCCGTAAACTGTTGCTGGGCAGCGCCGGTGCCGTTGGCCTGGCCGGTTTCCTCGGCGGCGGTATTTGGACGGTTTCCGCTCAGGCTCTGGCGGAAGATTTGCCACCGAACAAGCTGCTGGGCTTTAAAGGGATTGCCGCTTCCACCGCTGATGAGGTGGCGATTGCGCCAGGGTATCGCGCCGAGGTGCTGATCTCCTGGGGTGAGCCGCTGGTTGAGGGAGCTGCCGCTTTCGACCCACAGGGCAACAACAGCGCTGCCGATCAGGAAAAGCAATTCGGCGATAATAATGACGGTATGAGCTTCTTCCCGATTGATGACAATCACGGCGTGATGGCCATCAACAACGAATACGTCAACGAGCAATACCTGTTTGCTCATGGCGGCACCAAAGCCACCAGTCTTGAAGACGTGCGCAAGTCACAGGCTGCCCATGGCGTTTCTATCGTGGCGGTACGCCGTGTGGGTGATAGCCAACGTTGGGAGGTCGAGCGCCCATCGCGTTATAACCGCCGGATCACCGCCAACACCGAGATGCAATTCAGCGGCCCGGCTGCCGGGCACGCGCTGCTGCAAACGGCGGCGGATCCTGGCGGCCGCAAGGTATTGGGTACCTTCGGTAACTGCGCCAACGGGAAAACCCCTTGGGGCACTTACCTGACCTGCGAAGAGAATTTCGATACCTATTTTGGCACTCATCAGGCCGACTACAAGACCACGGCGGACCAAACGCGCTATACGTTGAAAGTCAGCGAACCTGAGCGTAACTGGCCGGATTACGATGAACGCTTTGACGTGGCGAAGAACCCTAATGAATTCAATCGTCATGGCTGGATCGTCGAAATCGACCCGATGAACCCTGGCTCAACGCCAATCAAACACACCGCGCTGGGCCGCTTCAAACATGAAAATGCGGCGGTGACCGTCGCCAAGGATGGTCGCCTGGTGGTCTACATGGGTGACGATGAGCGTGGTGAGCACATCTATAAATACGTATCCAAAGGCGTGGTTGACGTGGCTAACCCGGCCAACAACCGCAGCCTGCTGGACGAAGGCACTTTATATGTGGCGCAGTTTGACGGGGACGCCAACGGCACACCGCTGAAAGGTACCGGGCGCTGGATAGCGCTGGAGTTCGGTAAAAATGGCCTGACGCCGGAAAATGGTTTCCGCGATGAGGCGGAAGTGTTGATCTTCGCCCGCAAGGCTGCGGCGCAGGTGGGGGCTACCAAAATGGACCGGCCGGAATGGATCGCCGTCAATCCACATGATGGGCGCGCCTACTGCACGCTGACCAACAACAGCAAACGTGGTGAAGAAGGCATGCCGTTGAATGCCGCTAACCCGCGACCGAACAATGTCTACGGCCAAATTATCCGTTGGGATGAAGGCGGTGATGCCACTGCTGCGTCATTCAACTGGGATATTTACGCGCTGTGCGGTAACCCGATTGCCCATCCGGAAGGCGTGAATCGCGGCACACCAAATATCACGGCCGACAATACTTTCAACAGTCCGGACGGACTGGGCTTTGATAAGACCGGTCGCCTGTGGATCCTCACCGACGGCAAATACAGCAACAAGGGCGACTATGCCGGACAGGGCAACAACCAAATGCTGGTGGGCGATCCGCAAAGTGGCGAAATCCGCCGCTTTATGGTTGGGCCAAAGTCATGCGAACTGACTGGCATTACCTTTACCCCCGATTACAAGACGATGTTCGTCAACGTACAGCACCCGGGTGAAGAAGGTGATTCTCATTTCCCGAACAATAGCCCGCGTCCGCGCTCATCGGTGTTGATGATTACGCGTGAAGACGGTGGAGTGATTGGGGCTTAAGAAGAAAACAGCGGGGCGGCATTGACCGCCCCGACGGGATTATGACGCGGCCTGCTGGTGTACGCTGTCGGACAGATCGCTGCGATGGGCCGGTTGGGTAAAGTACTGCCGGTCTTCCCAACGCAACATGGTCAAATCGCCCCCCCAGCAACAGCCGGTATCCAGGCCAATAATGCCTTCCGGCGTGCCTTTGCCTTCCAGTGATGCCCAGTGACCGAAAACAATGGTGTAATCGGCGTCGACCAATCGTGGCAAATCAAACCAGGGTTTCAGCGGAGCAGGCGCAGTGCCTGGCGCATCTTTGCAGATCATATCGAGTTGGCCGTTCGGGAAGCAGTAGCGCATGCGCGTCAGGGCATTGGTGCTGAAACGCAAGCGCGCCAGCCCGCTCAGTTCCGGGCTCCAGTTGTTCGGCATGTCACCGTACATGGCGTCGAGGAACAGCGGATAGCTGTCGCTGCTCAGTACGGCTTCCACTTCACGGGCACAGGTTTGCGCAGTTTCAATGTCCCACTGCGGCGTGATGCCGGCATGCGCCATCACCAGCTTGAGTTGCTCATCGACCTGCAGCACCGGTTGGCGGCGCAGCCAGTTGATCAGCTCATCGGCGTCTGGCGCTTCCAGCAACGACGTAATGCGATCTTTGGGTTTATTGCGGCTGATGCCGGCATAAACGGCCAGCAGATGCAGATCGTGATTGCCCAGCACCATGCGTACTGCCGGTCCGAGTGAGCGCACGTAGCGCAGCACGTCTAGTGAACCGGGGCCACGCGCGACCAGATCGCCGGTCAGCCACAGCTGGTCATGTTGGGGATCGAAGGCAACCTGGGCCAATAGCGACTTGAGTTCATCAAAACAGCCATGAACGTCGCCGATAAGATATGTCGACATAATCAGTGAATCAGCGTTGGAATGGCTAAGCGGAACACGGGAATAGCGGTCTGGAACGGCTGACCCTGATGATCAACCATTTCGTAATGGCCTTCCATGGTACCCAGCGGCGTTTCAAGAATGGCGCCGCTGGTGTATTGGAATTCGCCCCCGGGCGGAATGAGCGGCTGCTCGCCGACCACGCCTTCGCCCTGAACTTCGGTTTGACGGCCATTGCTGTTGGTGATCAACCAGTAACGGCCGAGCAGCTGCACGTTGAAACGCCCCAAATTGCGAATGGTGATGGTATAAGCGAAGACGTAACGTTCTTCCTCAGGTATCGACTGTGATTCCACATAGACACTTTGTACCTGAATACATACGCGAGGCGAATCAATCATGATCACTACTCCTTATTGCTGCGGCGCGGGATTGGCTGAAAGCCAGTTAGCCAGCTTACAGTATTGCGCCACAGAAATATTTTCTGCTCTAAGTACCGGATCGATACCCAATTCCGTCAGTTGCTCCGGAGTGAACAAATCCCCCAGGCTATTGCGGACAGTTTTCCGGCGCTGGTTGAACGCCTGAGTCGTGATGCGGCTCAGCATGCGCACGTCACCCACCGGATTTGGATTCACCTTGTGCGGTACCAGACGTACCACTGCGGAATCCACTTTCGGCGCCGGAGTGAACGAAGTTGGTGGCACTTCCAGCACCGGAATAACGTTGCAGTAGTACTGCGCCATCACGGTTAAACGCCCGTAGGCTTTGCTGTTAGGGCCGGCAACCAGGCGGTTGACCACCTCTTTTTGCAACATAAAGTGCATGTCGCGAATGGCCTGAGTATAGCTGAAAAGGTGGAACATCAGCGGCGTCGAGATGTTGTACGGCAGGTTACCAAATACGCGCAGCGGTTGGCCAGCCTGCTCGGCCATTTCGGCGAAGTTCACCGTCATGGCATCTTGCTGGTGAATGGTCAGCTTGTCTTTCAACTGCGGGTGGTTTGCCAGACGGGCCGCCAGATCGCGGTCCAGCTCAATCACCGTCATACGGTCCATGCGCGCGCCGACCGGCTCGGTCAGTGCGCCCAGGCCGGGACCGATTTCAACGACCGCTTCGCCCGGCATTGGGTGAATGGCGGAAACAATGCTATCGATGACAAACTGATCGGTTAAAAAGTTCTGTCCAAAGCGTTTGCGGGCAAAGTGCCCTTGGTGGACTTTATTATTCATTACAATTAATTATCATTTTAATGGCGAGATTCAAGGCCGTTTTGAAACTGCCCGCATCGGCGGTGCCGGTGCCGGCCAGTTCCAGAGCGGTACCGTGGTCGACCGAGGTACGGATAAAAGGCAAACCGAGGGTAATGTTTACCGCCCGGCCGAACCCTTGGTATTTTAGCACCGGCAGGCCCTGATCGTGATACATCGCCAGCACCGCATCCGCATGTTGCAGATACTTGGGCTGGAACAGGGTGTCCGCCGGCAGCGGGCCGATCAGATGAATACCTTCAGTCCGCAGCGCGTCTAGCGCCGGGATGATGGTATCTATCTCTTCGCGTCCCATATGGCCGCCTTCTCCCGCATGCGGGTTCAGTCCGCAGACATATATCTGCGGCTGGGCGATGCCAAATTTGGTTTTCAGATCGTTGTCGAGAATGCGGATGACTTCGAACAGGCTTTGGCGAGTGATGGCACCAGGCACTGCCAGCAAAGGCAGGTGGGTGGTTGCCAGCGCTACGCGCAGCTCTTCGGTCGCCAGCATCATTACCACGCGGTCGCAACCGCTGCGATCGGCAAAAAATTCGGTATGGCCGATAAAGGGCACACCGGCGTCGTTGATCACGCCCTTGTTCACCGGGCCGGTGATCAGCGCAGCAAACTCGCCGTTCAGGCAACCGTCGCAGGCGCGCGCCAGCGTTTCCACCACGTAAGCACTGTTACCCACATTCAGCTCACCAGCCACTACTGGATGAGCCGTCGCAACCGGCAATACCGTCAACGTACCCGCACGCTGTGGCTGAGCGGGGTGCTGTGGCTGATAGGTGCGCAGCTGTAGCGGCAGGTTCAACTGTCGGGCGCGTTCAAGCAACAAGGCCGGATCCGCGCACACCACCAGTTCAACAGGCCAATCCTGTTGCGCCAGCGCTGCCACTAAATCCGGCCCAACCCCGGCAGGCTCGCCGGGGGTGATTACGATACGATTATTGTTGTGCATTACCGTCAAGGATCTTCACGTAAGCCTGAGCACGTTGTTCCTGCATCCAGGTCTGCGCTTCTTCAGCAAACTTGCGGTTGAACAGCATGCGGTAAGCGCGATCTTTTTGCGCCGCATCGGTTTTGTCCACCTGACGCGTATCCAGCAGCTGGATCAGGTGCCAGCCGAAGGAAGAGTGTACCGGTTGGCTGACCTCGCCTTTGCTCAGCTTCATCAACGCGTCGCGGAAGGCCGGATCGTAGATGTCTGGAGAAGCCCAGCCCAGATCGCCGCCCTGCAGTGCAGAACCCGGATCCTGAGAAAGCTGTTTGGCTTCGTCAGCAAACTTGGCGCGACCGCTCTTGATGGCTTCGGCTACCGCCTGCAGCTTGGCACGTGCCTGATCGTCGGTCAGCACCACGGAAGGTTTCAGCAGAATGTGACGAGCATGAACCTCGGTGACAGATACCGACTGGTTGGCGCCACGGATATCATTCACTTTCAGGATGTGGAAGCCGACGCCGGAACGGATTGGCCCAACCACGTCGCCTTTTTTGGCGTTAACCAGTCTTTCGGCGAACAGGGTAGGGATCTCCTGTAGCTTGCCCCAGCCCATGTTGCCGCCTTTCAGCGCTTGGGAATCTGCAGAGTAGGAGATGGCCAGCTTGCCGAAGTCGGCGCCGCCGTTGATTTCACCCATCAGCTGTTTAGCCAGGGCTTCAGCATCGTCAACCTGCGCCTGTGTCGGGTTCTCCGGCAGCGGGATCAGGATGTGGCTGATGTTCATTTCGGTATCGCTGCCGTTCTGAGCGCCAACCTGAGTCGCCAGTGAGTCCACTTCCTGAGGCAGGATGGTGACGCGGCGGCGAACTTCGTTGTTACGCACTTCGCTGATCAGCATTTCTTTGCGGATCTGTGAACGGTAAGTGTTGTAGTTCAGACCTTCATACGCCAGACGGCTGCGCATCTGATCGATGCTCATTTTGTTCTGTGCGGCGATGTTGCCGATGGCTTTGTCCAGATCGGCATCGGAGACGTTAATCCCCATTTTCTTGGCCATCTGCAGTTGGATGTTATCCATAATCAGACGTTCAAGGATCTGGTGACGCAGGGTCTTGTCATCCGGCAATTGCTGACCGGCCTGCTGCGCATTGAGCTTCACCGACTGCAACAGGGTGTTTACGTCGCTCTCAAGTACCACGCCGTTATCCACGACGGCGGCGACTTTATCCACTTCTTGGGGTGCTGCGAACGCGGTATTGGCACAAACCACCAATCCGAGAATAAGCGTTCTCCAGTTCTTCATACTTTTCCCATTCTGTAATCCGCAAATGCGGGTGAAAGTTCTCGTTTTCAAAGTGTTACAAAGTATCAAAATGCACGCTGGTAAGGCAGTATGCCGGAACGCAACATTTCCGCGGAGCCCAGACTGTGATCGCTGCTCAGGCCACGCAGTTCGATGTTGAATGAAACTTTGTTGTCATAAACGCTGGTATTGTTGCTGTTGTTCCAGTCGGTGATCTTGCGCTCGTAGCCCAAGGTCACTGCCCAGCAGCAGGTGTTGTACTTCAGACCGAGCAACTGATCGGCGGACTGTTGGGCACGGGTGTCGTAGTAATAAGCCCCCACGACGGCCCAGCGATCGGCGATTGGCCAACTGCCGGTGACGCCCACCTGCGAAATACCGTCCTGATAAGCCGGCACCTGTCTGGTGTTCAGTGCCGTCTCAATATACTCCGGCGTAGCGTAACGGTAGTTCAACTGCAATACGCGTTCGGAATCCTGACGGTATTCCACCACGGCGTTACCCAACGAGACGCTATTGAGACGCGTATCATACTGCAGGCCGCCACGCAGGCCCCAACGATCGTCAATCTTCCAATAGGTGTCGCCGGCCCAGGCCAGGCTACCGGTGTCGTCATTGTTGTCGTAATTCGTCGTTTTGTCGCCGGTACGGGAACGGCTGAAGTAGTAGATTTGACCCACGGAAACGTTAAAACGTTCAACCAGCGCGTCATCATAAATACGCGAGGTCAAACCGGTCGATACGCGGTTCTGTGAGGCAATGCGATCCAGGCCGCTGTAAGTACGGTCGCGGAACAGACCGGAGTAGTCGGTTTGCAGCAGCGTGGTGTCGTAGGTGTAGATGTTACTTTGGTCGCGATAGGGTACATACAGGTACTGTACGCGTGGCTCGAGGGTCTGGGTATAGCCTTCGGACCAGTTCATTGGGCGATCGAACACCATCTTGCCGTCGACCTTGAACTGCGGCAACACGCGGTTGACCGAATCTTCGAGATCGGGGGCGTCGCTGCCGGTGCGGTTCTTGTAGTTGTTGGCGAAACCGTCAGGAATATCCTGCTGGTAATGGGTCGCCAGCAGCTTGGCTTCGGTATTGATACTGCCCCAGCCGTTGGTCAACGGCAGGCTCAGCGTCGGTTCCATATGCAGACGAGTGGCATCCGGGCTATAGGGGTTGACGCTGATAAACTTGGCGGCCTGACCATAAATGCGGAAATCGAACGGGCCGAGATCCTCTTTATAGTAGTTCAGGTCGAGCTGCGGCTGAACTTTGTAGGAGTCTGAGCTGCTGCGATCGGTATCGTCGTAAATCTGGAACTGTTTGGAGCTTAAGGTCGCATCCCAGTTATCAATGGCGTAGCCGACGCTGAATTTCTGCGTC
Organism: Serratia sp. BIGb0234; assembly: GCF_024809915.1. NCBI lineage: Bacteria > Pseudomonadati > Pseudomonadota > Gammaproteobacteria > Enterobacterales > Yersiniaceae > Serratia > Serratia sp. BIGb0234. The sequence goes on along the minus strand of NZ_JANUEI010000005.1, from coordinate 164,771 downwards.
GCATAACCGTCGGTGGTCGAACCGTATTTGGAATCCAGATCGGTAAAGTATTTGGAGTCGCTGACCTTGGTGTAGTCGACGTTGAAACGCCACACCTGATCCATCACGCCGTTGTGAGTCCAGTAGAACAACCAACGCTTACTGTCGTCAGGATTGTCCTTGCTGTATTCCTTGTCGTCCGGCAACCAGTCCAATTCCATCAGGCCCAGACCCGGCTGCACCAGGTAGCGGAATTCGTTCTGTAACTGCAGGCCACGTTTGGACATGTAATGCGGGGTGATAGTGGCGTCGAAGTTCGGCGCAATGTTCCAGTAATACGGCAGCATGAACTCAAAGCCATTGCTGCTGCCATATTTTGCGTTCGGGATCAGGAAGCCGGAACGACGCTTATCACCGACCGGCAATTGCAGGTACGGGCTGTAGAATACCGGTACACCGCCAATTTTGAAGCGGGCGTTCCAGATTTCAGCGACTTGCTCTTCGCGGTCGTGGATCACCTCGGAACCGACTACGCTCCAGCTGTTATCACCCGGCAAACAGGAGGTAAAGGTCCCGTTTTCCAAAATGGTGTAACGGTTGGCGCCGCGCATCTTCATTTTGTCGGCGTCGCCACGTCCCTGACGGCCTACCATTTGGTAGTCGCCTTCATAGACGTCGGTATCTTTATTATTCAGGTTCGACCAGGCTTTCGGGCCTTTCAACTTGATCTGGTTGTCGCTGTAGTGCACGTCACCCGTAGCGGTCACGGTGCGAACCGGTTCGGTTTGCCCCGCGTCTTGCGTCTGGTTCAGTTCAACCTGTTTGGCGGTCAGGGTGCTGTTGCCTTGTTCAATATTCACGTTGCCGGTGAACAGCGCGCTTTTCGGATAGTCCGCGCGTGAATCATCGGCGTGAATGGTGACAGGCAGGCTGTTAGGATCGCCGCTGACCAGCGGTTTGTCATAAACAGGAACGCCAAGCATACATTGCTCGGCCAGGTCAGCCAGCGCGTGCTGACTGTAGAGTGCCGTCCAAATCAGTGTGGCCAGCAGTGTTGGGAAACTTTTTTTCATACGCGGTTTTGGTGTTCCGTCATCAGAGGCGTCATGTCCGGCAAACGGTCAGAGACTATATCACTCATCTGCGTTGCGCTAGTGTTAAATCCGGCCGTTTACTTGCGTCGTCGATAGGCGCAAAGATAAATGACAGGTATGATAATCCAAATCCTGAGAAAAATCGCCTTAACCCTTACCTAAGACGGAAGGGAGCAGTCGGCTTTCGGCATGATAATTGAGGAGTATATGCAGTATTGGGGAAAACTGCTCGGGGTCATCGTGGCCATTTGGGCTGGCGCGGGATTCTGGGGTGTAGTTTTGGGGCTGATTGTCGGTCATATGATCGACTCTGCGCGTAGCAATAAGCGCAGCCGGGGCTTTTTTACCGACCAGCAAACGCGGCAAACGCTGTTTTTCCGCACCACTTTTCAGGTGATGGGTCACCTGACCAAATCAAAAGGGCGCGTTACCGAGGCGGATATTCAGATCGCCAGCCTGTTTATGGATCGTCTGCAACTGCACGGGGAAGCCCGTACCGCGGCGCAGCAGGCGTTTCGTGAAGGCAAACAGAGCCAGTTCCCGCTGAGAGAAACGCTGCAGCAGTTCCGCAGCATCTGCTTTGGCCGTTTTGACCTGATTAGGATGTTTCTGGAAATTCAGATCCAGGCGGCGTTTGCCGACGGGTCACTGCATCCTAACGAACGGCAGGTACTGTATGTGATCGCCGAAGAGCTGGGCATTTCACGTGCGCAGTTCGACCAGTTCCTCAGCATGATGGAGGGCGGACGCCAGTTTGGCGGCGGTCAGCAGGGCGGTTATTCGCAAGGCGGTTACCAGCAGGCGCAACGCGGTCCAACGCTGGAGGATGCCTGCAAGGTATTGGGTGTCAGCAGCAGCGACGACGCGACCACCATCAAGCGCGCTTACCGCAAGCTGATGAGCGAGCACCATCCGGATAAGCTGGTAGCGAAAGGTTTGCCGCCGCAAATGATGGAAATGGCCAAGCAGAAAGCGCAGGAAATTCAGGCGGCCTACGACCTGATCAAACGCGAGAAAGGCTTTAAGTAAAAAGAGGTGAGGGCTCGGTATTCTCTGAGCCCCTCTTTATATCGGTCAGAAGTCGGGTTCGACGCGAAAGTGCATCGGCGTCTGGAAAGCCGGATGGGTAATGCGCAGCTCTTGTGCATGCAGCTGTAAACGCGGCGCCATGGCTTTGGCTTCTGGCGTGGCATAGAAACCGTCGCCGAGGATAGGATGCCCCAGCGCCAGCATATGCACGCGCAGCTGGTGCGAGCGGCCAGTGATCGGCATGAGTTTGACCCGCGTGCTGCCGTCGGCGTCGCGTGACAACACCAGATATTCGGTTTGCGCCGCTTTGCCGGTCTCGAAACACACTTTCTGCAGCGGCCGATTCGGCCAGTCGCAAATCAGCGGTAAATCCACCAGACCTTCATCCTGCGCCAGATGCCCCCACACGCGGGCGATGTAGGACTTCTTCGGCTCGCGCTCACGGAACTGGCGCTTGAGTTCACGCTCGGCCGCCTTGTTCAGCGCCACCACAATCACCCCGCTGGTGGCCATATCCAGACGATGCACCGATTCGGCAGCCGGAAAATCCGCCTGAATGCGCGTCATCAGGCTGTCTTTATTTTCCGGCGCGCGGCCCGGGACCGACAGCAGGCCACTTGGCTTGTTGACCACGATAATGTGCTCATCCTGATACAGGATATGCATCGGGCCCTGCGGGGGATTGTAGGGTTCCATTTTGTTGGCTCCGCTGAGAGTAACGGCCAGGGGAACTGCAGTTCCCCTGGCGCGGGTTACTGGTGAGTGACGACCACCAGACGGATTGCATCCAGACGCCATCCCGCCTCATTCAGGTTGAGCAGCACCTGCTTGCGGTTGAACTCCAGCGTTTCTACCTCGTCATCACGAATATTCGGGTTGACCGCCTTCAGGGCTTCCAGACGAGCCAGCTCGGTGCTCAGCTTGTCATCCGCTTCCTGTTTGGCCTGCTCGATCAGGGCGCGAGCCTGTTCTTCAACCAGGCTTTCCGCCTGTTGCAACATGGCATGCACATCCTGTTGCACCGCATTGACCAGCTTGCTGGAGGTATGGCGGTTGACCGCGTTCAACTGGCGGTTGAAACTTTCGAATTCAACCTGCGCTGCCAGATTGGTGCCTTTGCGATCCATCAACATGCGGATTGGCGTTGGCGGCAGGAAGCGAGTCAGCTGCAGATGTTTCGGCGCCTGCGCTTCGACCACATACACCAGCTCGACCAGCAGGGTACCGACCGGCAGTGCCTTGTTTTTCAACAGAGAAACTGCACAGCTGCCGGTATCGCCGGACAGGATCAAATCCAGGCCGTTGCGGATAATCGGGTGTTCCCAACTGACGAACTGGGCATCCTCACGCGACAGGGCCTGTTCGCGATCGAAGGTGACGGTACAGCCGTCCTGCGGCAGACCCGGGAAGTCGGGCACCAACATGTGGTCGGACGGCGTCAGAACAATCAGGTTGTCGCTGCGATCGTCCTGATTGATGCCGACGATGTCGAACAGGTTCAGCGCGAAGCCCACCAGATTGACGTCGTTGTCCTGATTGGCAATGGCTTCCGCCAGCGCCTGCGCTTTCTCGCCGCCGTTGGAGTGCATTTCCAGCAGGCGGTCACGGCCCTGCTCCAGTTGCATTTTCAGGTGATCGTGCTGCTGGCGGCAGGCGTGAATGAACTCGTCCAGCCCTTCCTGCTCGGTCGGCGAAGCCAGGAAAGCGATCAGCTGCTCGTAGCCGCTGTCGTAAATGGTACGGCCGGTCGGGCAGGTATGCTCGAAGGCATCGAGCCCTTCGTGGAACCAGCGGCCCAGAACTGCCTGAGCGGTGTTCTCCAGGTACGGCACCATGATTTGAATGTCATGCATCTGGCCGATACGGTCCAGACGGCCAATACGCTGTTCCAGCAGGTCCGGGTTGAACGGCAGGTCGAACATCACCAGATGGCTGGCGAACTGGAAGTTACGGCCTTCGGAGCCGATCTCGGAACACAACAGCACCTGGGCACCGTCTTCTTCGGAGGCGAAGTAAGCGGCGGCGCGGTCGCGTTCGATAATCGACAGGCCTTCGTGGAACACGGCGGCACGGATAGCTTCACGTTCCCGTAGCACTTGCTCCAATTGCAGCGCGGTGGCGGCCTTGGCGCAGATCACCAGCACTTTTTCGTGGCGATTGGTCACCAGATAGTTCAGTAACCATTCAACGCGAGGATCGAAGTTCCACCAGGTGGCGTTCTCGCCTTCGAATTCCTGATAGATTTGCTCTGGATAGAGCATGTCGCGTGCGCGCGCCTCAACGGTTTTCTTCGCGCCCATGATGCCGGACACTTTAATGGCGGTCTGGTACTGGGTCGGCAACGGCAGTTTGATCTGGTGCAGGTTGCGGTGCGGGAAGCCTTTGACGCCGTTGCGCGTGTTACGGAACAGCACGCGGCTGGTGCCGTGGCGGTCCATCAGCATGGTGACCAGTTCCTGACGCGCCTGCTCGCTGTTTTCACCGTCGCTGTTGGCGGCTTTCAGCAGCGGTTCAATGTCTTGTTCGTCGATCAGCTCGCCGAGCAGGTTCAGCTTGTCGTCGGCCAGGCGCTCACCGCTGAGCAGCAAGGTAACGGCATCGGCCACCGGGCGATATTTTTGCTGTTCGGCAACAAAATCGTGGTAGTCGTGGAAACGGTTCGGATCCAGTAGGCGCAGACGGGCGAAGTGGCTTTGTTGGCCAAGTTGCTCTGGCGTTGCGGTCAGCAGCAGCACGCCGGGAATGTGTTCTGCCAGTTGTTCGATCACCTGGTATTCACGGCTCGGCGCATCTTCGCTCCAGGCCAGATGGTGCGCTTCATCCACCACCAACAGATCCCACTGGGCATCGGCCAGTTCTTCCAGGCGCTGCTTGTTGCGGCGTACGAAGTCCAGCGAGCAGATCACCAGCTGTTCGGTTTCGAACGGGTTGCTGCTGTCGAGTTTGGCCTCTGAGTAACGGCTGTCGTCAAACAGAGAGAAATACAGGTTGAAGCGGCGCATCATTTCGACCAGCCACTGGTGCTGCAGGGTTTCCGGCACCACGATCAATACGCGCTCGGCGCGGCCTGCCAGCAACTGCTGGTGGATAATCATCCCGGCTTCGATGGTTTTACCCAATCCAACTTCGTCCGCCAACAAAACGCGCGGCGCATGACGCTGGCCGACTTCATAGGCGATATGCAACTGGTGCGGGATCAGGCTGGCACGCATGCCACGCAGGCCGGCGAACGGCAGGCGATACTGCTCGCTCTGGTATTTACGCGCGCGGAAACGCAGGGCGAAACGGTCCATACGGTCGATCTGGCCGGCAAACAGGCGGTCCTGCGGTTTGCTGAAGGTCAATTTGCTGTCCAGCAGCACTTCGCGCATCGCCACACCGCTCTCCTGGGTATCCAGGCGGGTGCCGATATAGGTCAGCAGACCGTTATCCTCTTTGACCTCTTCGACCTGCAGTTCCCACCCTTCGTGGTTGCTGATGGTGTCGCCCGGGTTGAACATCACGCGGGTGATTGGCGAGTCATTTCTGGCGTAGAGGCGGTTTTCACCGGTTGCGGGGAAAAGCAGGGTAATCATGCGCGCATCCAGCGCCACGACGGTTCCCAGTCCTAATTCGCTTTCCGTATCGCTGATCCAGCGTTGACCAAGTGTAAAAGGCATATATTGTCGGCTCGATTCTTTTAAGTAAGTCTTGTTACCGGGCGGAAAGGGCCGCGGCACCCGTATCAAACGTCTGCTAATCCCGATTTATTTTAATATGGCGGGCAATAGCTATTCATCCCATGCATACATCGTCAGACGACATGGGGGGTGTGTGGGTCCAGAATTTGGGAAGGGCGCTATGGTAATGGAAGGCGGCGCGTTCGTCACCTGCAAAACCCGATGATTTTTCTTAACCCTTCACCAAACCCTGCTGGCGGGCGGAATGTTAAAACAGTCCCATCTGCCCGGTCACCAGCGTGGTAAAATCGTCATGTAAAAATGGCAGTATAGCGTCTGCTACCGGCTGCAGCTGGCGCTCCAGATAATGGGGATAATCAATCGCCGACTGCTGGGTCTCCAGCGGCTCCGGCCCGGCCACGGTCATGACATAGCTGATCCAGCCGCCGTTTTGGTATTGCAACGGTCGTCCCTGCTGACGATTATAGTCGTCGGCGATACGTGCCGCGCGCACATGCGGTGGAACGTTGCGCTGATAGTCGTCCAGCTTTCTGCGCAGACGCTTGCGGTAGACCAGCCGATCGTCGAAATCGCCGTTAAGCGTTTGACTAACGTATTCACGCACAAAATCCTGGTAGGGCTGGCGTTTAAAAATGCGTTGATACAGCAGGCGCTGAAACTGCTGTGCCAGCGGTGTCCAGTCGGTGCGCACCGTTTCCAATCCCTTGTAGACCATCTCTTCGCTGCCGTCCGGTTGGGTGATCAGCCCCGCGTAACGTTTTTTGCTGCCCTGCTCGGCGCCGCGAATGGTGGGCATCAGGAAACGTGAGTAATGGGTTTCAAACTCCAGTTCCAGCGCATTTTCCAGCCCGTACTCTTGCTGCAAATGCTGTTGCCACCATTGGTTCACCTGTTGCACCAGCTTTTGGCCTATTTGCGCCGCTTGCTGCTCGTCATGCGGTTGTTTGAGCCAAACGAAGGTCGAGTCGGTATCGCCGTAGATCACCTGATACCCCTGCGCCTCGATCAGCTCGCGCGTTTGCCGCATGATTTCATGGCCGCGCAGGGTGATCGACGAGGCTAATCGGGGATCGAAAAAACGACAGCCGCTCGATCCTAATACGCCATACAGCGCGTTCATGATGATCTTTAAGGCCTGCGACAAGGCTTTGTTCTGTTGACGTTTCGCCGCTTCACGGCCTTGCCAGATCTGCTCGACGATCGCCGGCAAACAGTGCTTGCTGCGTGAAAAACGCGCGTGGCGAAAACCGGGCACCGAGTCCGCATCGCCTGGGTTTCGCATGCCTTCGACCAAGCCGACCGGATCGATCAGGAAGGTGCGGATGATTGAGGGATACAGGCTCTTGTAATCCAGCACCAGCACCGAGTCATACAGGCCGGGTTGCGAATCCATCACAAAACCGCCGGGGCTGTGTTCCTCGGGCTGTTCACCCAGGTTGGGGGCCACAAAGCCCAGCCGGTGCATGCGCGGCATATACAGATTGCTGAAGGCGGCCACCGAACCGCCGCTGCGGTCGGCTGCCAGCCCGGTAACCGTGGCGCGTTCCAGCAGGAAGGTCAGCAACTCGGTTTTGGCAAAAATTCGCGTAACCAGTTCGCAGTCTTTCAGGTTGTAACGCGCCAGCGCGGGCTTGTCTTCGGCAAAGCGCCGGTCGATTTCTGCCATGCGCTGGTAAGGGTTATCGATAGACTTGCCTTCTCCCAGCAGCGTTTGCGACACGTGTTCCAGGCTGAACGACGGAAAGTTCCAGGTGGCGGATTTCAGCGCTTCAATGCCGTCGATAATCAGGCGACCGGCAGCGGAAGCGAAAAAGTGATTCTGTTTGAAACCGTGTTCGCGCCACTCCAGCAGGTTGCCGCCACGGCCCAGTCGCAGCGGGATCTGATAGCGTTCGGCGTGTTTTTGCAGCACGCGCAAATCGAACTGCACCAGGTTCCAGCCAATAATGGCGTCGGGATCGTGTCGCTCAAGCCATTGGTTCAGCCGTTCCAGCATTTGCGGACGGCTGACGCAGTACTCCAACTCAAAATCCAGTGGTTCATTGCCGCCGTTGGCGGGCCCAAGCATGTAAACCTGGCGCTGGCCGCAGCCTTCCAGGGCAATCGAGTACAGCTCGCCGTGGGCGGTGGTTTCAATGTCCAGGGAGACCAGCTTCAAGGTTGGGCGGTATTCCGGCGCCGGTTTCATTTGGCCGCCCTGCAGCGGGCCGTTGCCGTTGGCCTGGCCGCTGAACCACACCGGTGCGGTGATGAAACGCTCCATCAGGTAGCGTTCCGGTGGCCGGATATCGGCCTCGTAGACATTGACGCCGCCGTCTTTCAGCAACTTTTCCAGCTTGATCAATTGGCGGTGCTGACGGCAGTAAAGCCCCACTACCGGGCGATGGTGAAAGTCAGTCAACGGCAGGGGTTTCAGCTCCAGTTGCCGCTCCTCACGCAGCAGCAGTTCAGCGCGCTGGCGCTGTTCGGCCGGGATAAAAGCTACGGAGGTCTGCGGCGCCAGACGAAGTTGCTGCGGCCCATTGTCGGTCGCCAGCCAAAACTCCACCTCGGTGCCGGCAGGCGTATCACGCCAGTGGCGGGTGAGCAGAAAGCCCTGTTGGAGTGACATCATATACCCTTCGTATTTCAAGCTGCGGCGTTGTTGGCTGCGTGCGTTCACCCCAGTCACTTACTTGAGTAAGCTCCTGGGGACTCTCGCTCTTGCCGCCTAGCCGCAACTTGAAATCCATTGGGTATTCCCCTGATGCTCAAGGCGTGGTGTCGTTGGCTGTTTGCGAAAGCTTTGGTTCTGGTAGATAAATTATAGTATGGGTTTTTATACAGTAATTGTCCATGGCCGCACAGTTCTGCCAAAAAAGCATACAATTCACAGGTTGACTCGCTCCCGGCCGCACCGGACAATCCCACGCCCACGCGCTTTGGATAACGAACAGAGGTTTAATGGAAGCCTATTTACAGCACTTGATCACCCAGTCATTGGCTTTCACTCTGATGGTGGTCATGTTTGTCGCGTTTCTGGAATCGCTGGCGCTGGTGGGGCTGTTGCTGCCCGGCACGGTCATGATGGCCAGTATCGGTGCGTTGATCGGCAGCGGTCAGGTAGATTTCTATTATGCCTGGGCTGCGGGCATCGTGGGTTGCCTGTTGGGTGACTGGATTTCTTACTTTATCGGCCGCGCCTTCAAGGGGCCGCTGCACCGCTGGTCATTCTTGAAGAAGAACAAAGCGATGCTGGACAAGACCGAGCACGCGTTGCACCAACACAGTATGGCGACCATCCTGATTGGGCGCTTTGTTGGCCCAACGCGCCCGCTGGTGCCGATGGTGGCCGGCATGCTCGATTTGCCGCCGTATAAATTCGCGTTGCCTAACATCATCGGCTGTATTGCCTGGCCACCAGTCTATTTCTTCCCCGGTATTTTGGCCGGCGTAGCCATCGATATCCCTGCCAGCGCCAACAGTGCGTTATTTAAGTGGTTGCTGTTTGCGGTAGTGGTATTGATTTGGTTGGCCGCCTGGCTGAGCTGGCGATGGTGGCGCGAAGGCAAACGCAGCGCTGACCGGCTTGGCAAGTGGCTGTCACCGGTACGTCTGCGGATAGCCTGCGTCCTGAGCTGGGGATTGGCGATCGGCACCTTTTATTATCTGCACCAGCAACCGCTGATGCCGGTCTACCGTCACCTGCTGTGGAAGGTGTTGGCTGGCTGATATCCCCGTTGTCTTTCAAGCGGCAGCGTTGTTGGCTGCGTCCCTAAACCCCAGTTACTTACCTAAGTAAGCGCCTGGGGATTCAGGCTCTTGCCGCCTAGCTGTCACGTGAAATCCATAGTGGATAGGGTTTGGTGTTCTGCCACCTTACTGGAAGAAGGCTTCCAGCTGTTCAAACACCCGCACGTCTTCGCTGTGGCGTTTTACCTGCAGCACATCTTCGAGTTTTTCTACCTGGCTGATCATCTGCATCAGCCGTTGATCGTCCGCCACCAATAGCCAGATGCGGCTTTGTTTACCGTCTTTCAGCGGCAGGCAAAGAATGCCCTCCACGTTGAAGGCACGGCGGGCAAACAGGCCGCAGACGTGCGACATCACGCCAGGGTGGTTACGTACCGCCAGTTCCAGAATCACCTGTGGGTTATTGCGTTGTTCTGACATGGCTTATTCTCCAATCATGTCGATGTTGGCAGCGCCCGGCGGCACCATCGGGAAAACTTTTTCATTAATATCAATCAGCGCATGGATCAGGCAAGGCCCTGGACGTTGGATCGCTTCGGCCAGTGCCGCCTGCGGATCTTCTGCGGCATTCAAATCGCAGGTGTCCATCCCGAAACCGGCGGCAATCTTGATAAAGTCGGTGCGCTTGGGATAGGCGGCGGCGAAAATGCGCTGCTGGTAGAACAGCGTTTGCTGCTGGTGCACCAGCCCCAACGCCTGGTTGTTCATCAGGATAATTTTCACGTCCAGGTCATGTTCGACGGCGGTCGCCATTTCCTGAATGTTCATCATCAGGCTGCCGTCACCGGAGAAACACAGCACCTTGCGCTGCGGCTCGGCCAGGGCAGCGCCGATCGCCGCCGGCAGGCCGAAGCCCATGGTGCCCAGCCCGCCGGAGGTCAGCCACTGGCGCGGTCGGCTCAGCGGATAGGCTTGTGCTACCCACATCTGATGCTGGCCCACGTCGGTGGTAATGATGGCGTTTTCGTCCACGCAGCGCGCGGCAGCCAGCACCAGCCCGTAGTGGCTCAGCGGATCTTCGGCGTTAGGCATGCTGAACGGGAACTCGCGCTTGAGATCATTGACGGTACTCAGCCATTCGCTGCGTGGCTGCGCTTCGATTTGAGGCAGCAGTTGTTGCAATACCTGGCCTACGTCGGCGTGAATGGCAATATTGGCCTGCTTTACCTTGCCCAGTTCGGCGCGATCGATGTCCACGTGAATGATGCTGGCGTTTGGACAGAATTGCTCGGTCTTGCCAATCGCCCGATCGTCAAAGCGCGCGCCCAGCACGATCAGTAAATCAGCCTCTTGCAGAATAAAGTTGGTACTGCGCGCCGCATGCATACCCAGCATGCCCAGCGACAACGGATGCTGCACCGGCATGGCGCCCAATGCCATCAGCGTCATGGTGGTGGGCAGGTTGGCGCGTTCAGCGAGCTCAATCGCCTGCTGATAGGCGTTGGCGCAGATGATGCCGCCGCCCAGATACAACACCGGGCGTTTGGCCTGATTGATCATCGCGGCGGCCTGCGCCACGGCGGTAGCTTCAAAGGTTGGCGCCGCATCGGGAACGGCGATCGGCGGCAGTTCGTCCAGGCTGATAACCGCCGTTTGAACATCTTTCGGTACGTCGATCCACACCGGGCCAGGTCGGCCGGATTCAGCGATGCGGAATGCGTCACAGATCACCTGCGGCAGTTCGCGGATATCGCGGACTAAATGGTTGTGCTTGGTGATTGGAATCGAGATGCCATAGGTGTCCACTTCCTGGAAGGCGTCGGTGCCAATCATCGAAGAGGGCACCTGGCCGGTGATGCACACCAGCGGGATAGAATCGAGTTTGGCGTCGGCGATGGCGGTGACCAGATTGGTCGCGCCCGGGCCGCTCGAGGCGATACAAACCGCCGCCTTGCCGTTAGCGCGTGCCATACCCTGCGCCATAAAACCCGCCCCCTGTTCGTGGCGAGCCAGTACGTGATGAATACGGGTGCTTTGGCTCAGAGCGTCATACAGCGGCAGTGCCGCGCCGCCGGGAATGCCGGCGACGGTGGTGATGCCCTGACGCTCCAGCAGATGAACGATCAACTCTGCGCCGGTGAAGCGGTTACCTTGATGTGGCGTGCCCGAAATTGCCATGTTCCTATCCTTTCTCAAGGCCGGTTTGCTTTTCTGGGCAGGGGGCTAAAACTAAAAACCCCGCCCGGTTTGCGCCGGCGGGGTTTGGGAATCGATGCGTTGATTCGGACCCTACGGCGCATTGCCGACGACCACCACCACACGCACGACGACCACCGCGGCTGGTAGCGCGGTAATTAGTAGGGTCGAAGTCAGCGAGGATGCGATCACAGGGAACCTTATCATCAGTAAAAAAAGTCAGGTTTTTATAAAACCACAGGCGAAAAATTCGCACAACTGGTTTATTTGCACAGCATAAAAAACGGGCGGAAGATCACGGTTTGTGTGAAATGCCCAGCACCTTGGCTTCCGGCGCGCTGCCGTCCAGCAGCGCCTGCGTCGGGCCGTCGTAAAAAATACGGCCGTCCACCACCAGCAGGGTCCGTGGCGCGATGTGTGCGGCGTCATCCAGGTTGTGCGATACCATCAACAGCGTCAGGTTTCGCTGGTCGCAAACTTCCTGCAGCAGTTGCAGCATCTCGTTGCGTAAAGCCGGATCGAGCGCTGAAAAAGGTTCGTCGAGTAACAGGATGGGCCGCTGGCGGATCAGGCAACGCGCCAGGGCGGCACGCTGGCGTTGGCCACCGGAAAGTTGCGACGGCAGGCGGGGAAGATGTTCTTCCAGCCCCACTTGCCGGGCAATTTGCGCCAACTGCCGCTTCTGCTCTTCATTCAGCCGCAGGCCGGGATCCAGGCCTAAACCGATGTTCTGCGCTACCGTCAGGTGGGCGAACAGGTTATTTTCCTGAAACAGCATCGAGACCGGGCGCTTGGCTGGCGGCGTGCCGGTGTGGTCGCTGCCGTTAAGCAGCAACCTGCCGCTGGCGGACGGCAGAAAACCGGCGATCAGGCTGAGCAGAGTGCTCTTCCCCGCCCCGCTGGGGCCCAGCACCGCGACGCGTTCGCCCGGTTGAATACGCAGGTCGAAGCGCATTGGCAGGTGTTCATACAGGTAGGTCAGTTTTTCAAGCTTTAGCATATGTCCTTCATCTTTCACGTTGCCGCTGTGTTGGCTTTCTTCACTTATCCCAGTCACTTAGGGAACTAAGCTCCTGGGAATGCGCTCAGTCGCCGCCTTGCTGCAGCTTGAAATCTATCGGACAGAGCGGCCCGGTAAGCGTTCGATCAGGGTAAACAGCAGGAAGCACAATAACAGCAACAGCAGCGCGGTGACCGCGCCGTCATTGCTGCGGTAGGCGCCGATCTGCTGGTACAGGTAAAAAGGCAGGGTGCGGAAATGTTCGTTGCCAAACAGTGCCACCACGCCGAAATCGCCGATCGACAGTACGCAGGCGAAGGCCAGCGCCTGGGCCAACGGGCGGCGCAGCGCTTTCAGCTCAATCCAGCGTAGCCGCTGCCAGCCCTGAATATCCAGCGACAGGCACAGCGGATTATAACGTTCGGCCAGGTCGCGCATGGGGTTTTCCAACACTTTTAGCGCATAGGGCACGGCCATCAACGCATTGGTGAGGATCACCAGCGCGTACGGCGACTGCGGCAGCCCGACGGTGTCGCTCAACAGCAGGAAGAAACCGGTGGCCAGCACAATGCCCGGCATCGCCAGGATCACCATACCGCTCAACTCCAGCGCGTGCCCCCAACGCAGTCTCTGTTGCAGCTTCAGCTCACGGCTGCTCCACAGCAGCATCATGGTCAGCACGACACAAAGTACGCCCGCCCCCAGAGCGATGCGCAACGAAGTGAACAATGCCTGCCACAACACCTGTTGCTTCAGGACGCTAACCATCGTTTGATTGGCGCCGTCGGCGATCACCGCCAGCAGTGGGGGCAACAGCAGCAGCAACGCGGCGGCAATCAGCAAAAAGTCACTGATGCGTCGCCACAGGCTGTCTTCCGGATTACGCCAGATAGTGGCATGGGTATTGCCGACCGGCAGCGCCTGGCTCAGGCGCTGGCTGAAGATCACCAGCCCCAGGCAGCATGACAGTTGGATCAGCGCCAGCAGCGCGGCGCGGCTGAGATCGTAGTCGTAACTGAGCGCCTGATAGATGGCCAGTTCGATGGTGGTCGCCTGCGGTCCACCTCCCAGCGACAGTACGGTGGCGAAGCTGGCGAAGCACAGCATAAAGATCAGCGCGCCGCTCGGCAGGATTTGACGGCGCAGCGCCGGCCACTCGACAAAGCGAAACTGCTGCCAACCGCTCATGCCGAGCTGGGCTGCCAATTGGCGCTGTTCAACCGGGATGTTTTCCAGCGCCTGCAGCAACAGACGTGTCGCCAACGGCAGGTTGAAGAACATGTGCGCCAGCAGGATGCCCTGTAGACCATAAGGCGTGAAACTGTAGTTAATGCCCAGCCAGCCACACAGCATTGCCAACCAGCCCTGGCGGCCATATACGCTGAGCAGGCCGAATACCGCCACCAGCACCGGCAGCACCAGCGTCATGGCGCAGAGCCGCAGCAGTAACTGACGACCGGGGAAACGGCGGCGATAGAGCGCCCGAGCCAGCAGGATCGCGGGTAGCACCGAGATCAGCGCGGACAGCAGGGCCTGCCAAAACGTGAAGCGCACTACGTGCCACAGGTAGCTGTCTTGCCATATACCACGCCAATCGCTGTCCGGCGCGTGCCGCCACAGCGACCCCATCGCCAGCACGGCGATGGTCAGGATCAGGCCGACGGCCAGCAGCCCCGGCCATAGCCAACGCGGGATCAGTGGCTGACGGCGGTTTGCCATGCCCGGATCCAGTTGCTGCGTTGTTTGGCCACGTCTTCTGCGCTGTACTGCAGTGCGGTCTGCGGAACGGTCATTTGGTCAAATCCGGCCGGCAGTGAGGTCTTGATCACCGGGTACATCCAGTTGCCGGTAGGAATGGCGTTTTGGAACGCCGGGGATACCATAAATTGCATAAAGCGTTCCGCCAACTCAGGCTGCTTGCCGGCCTTGAGTTTGCCCGCCACTTCCACCTGCAGATAATGGCCTTCACTGAAGTTGGCCGCGGCGTAGCTGTCTTTTTTTTCTTCAATCAGATGGTAGGCCGGGGAGGTGGTGTAGCTAAGCACCAAATCGCCTTCGCCTTTCAGGAACAGGCCATAGGCTTCGCTCCAGCCCTTGGTTACGGTGACGGTTTTCTTCGCCAGCTTCTGCCAGGCAGCCGGTGCCTGATCGCCATACACTTTCTGCATCCACAGCAGCAGACCCAAACCTGGGGTACTGGTACGCGGATCCTCATAGATCACTTTCCAGTTCTGGCTGCTGTCGACCAGCTCATGCAGGCTTTTGGGCGGGTTTTTCAGCTTTTCTTTGTTGTAAACGAAAGCAAAGTAGCCGTAGTCATAGGGGACGAAGGTTTTGTCTTGCCAGCCGCCCGGTACGCTCAATTTGCTGCTGTCGACGTCGCTTGGTGCGAATAGCCCGGTTTGCTGCGCCGCCTGCAGCAGGTTGTTGTCCAGCCCCAGCACCACGTCGGCGTCGCTGTTTTTGCCTTCCATGCGCAGGCGGTTAAGCAGTGAGACACCGTCTTCCAGCGCGACAAATTTCAGCTCGCAATCGCACTGGGCCTCAAAGGCTTTTTTGACCGCCGGGCCAGGGCCCCAGTCAGCGGCGAAGGAATCGTAGGTGTAGACCGTCAGCGTGGGCTTGGCGAACACCGGTGCGGCGCACAGCAACAGTAACAAGGGCAGGCTTTTTTTGACCACTTTGCACTCCTGAAAATTTAGGGGGGCAAGGGTATCTGAGGGGGCAAGCGGCTGATGCCGGATCGCTGGGCTCAAATCCCTCCGCCGGTATTGACCGGATCAGGTTCGACGGGTTTGTTCTCAGCAAAACCGGCCGCTTGCGTTTTCATTACGCTGCTGTCGTTTTGCACCCCGTTGAGACGGCGCCATTGTAAAGACTAACGGGCGCCGGTGAAAGGTGCTTATGCTTCCGGCGGCGCAAACCAGGCGGATTTGAAATCGAACCAACCCAGAGTGTTCATTCGCACGCCGCGCATGCTGCGCTGGCCATGCAGTTGCAGCCAGTGGTGGAACAGAGGATGCAATTGATGGCCGCTGACCAGACGTTGGCAAAAGTCCGCCAGCGGCAGGGCATTGGCGCGCCACAGCGCCGCATCTTCGGACAAGTCCTCACTCATGCAGTGCTGCATCAGCGGCAGTTCATACAGGGTGGCGAACAGTGAGAACTCCAGCGGCAGATAAAAGTTGGCGCTGCCGAGCCACAAATCGGTGCTCGCGTCGCCTTTATGCCAGGTAGCGTAATCGACAATCTGAATATTCAGCTTAATGCCGTGCTGCGCCAGCAGCGGCTCGATGGCCTGCTGAATGGCGTGGAACTCCGAGTGTTCGCTGTAGTAGGTCAGGGTCAGTTCGGTCAATCCGGCCGGTTTGGGCTGCAATGCCAGCGCGCGATTGTGGTGCCAGCGCGGCAGAATGCCGTAGGCCGGTGACCAATAGCGTTGATAAACAGGGCCGGCGTTGCTCAGGAGCGAAATAGGGTTGATCAGTTCGCATAACCAGCTGCGGATGACCGGATCGGCCGCCAGCGGGGAGCGCTGATCGAATAGCAGAAAATAGCAGCCTTCTTCCAGTCGACTTTCCAGCTCGTTTTTCCCGGTATCGTCCGCCTGGAGCTGTACGCCGGAGTGTACCAGTTCTTCGGTCACCTCTGGCAGCACCCAAATATTGACCTCGTCGATCAGTGCGCGATAGCCAAAGTAATCATCAAAGGCGTGAATTTTCATCTGGCTGCGGTGATTGCGCACCACGCTATAGGGGCCGGTACCGACCGGATGGCGCGAGAACTCCGGCAGGCTTTGCCACTCGCGCGGCAATATCATGGCGTGCACGCTGCCCAGCAGCCACGGCAGCCAGTAATCGGGGCTGTGCAGATGCACGTCAATCACGTAGGGCGTCGGCGACGTCACGCGTTCGATATGGGAGAACAGCGGTTGTGGCATCAACCGGCTGAGCGAACTGATGACATCTTCCATTTCCAGCTCGCGCCCATGGTGGAAATGAATGGCCGGGCGTAAATAAAAGCGCCAATGCAACGGCGTTAAAGCTTGCCAGTGATGAGAAAGATCGGATTCCAGTTCCCCGTTTTCCTCATTTATCCGCGTCAGGCCGCTGAAAATTTGTCTCGCCAAATGGGTTTCCGAGCGCCGCAGCGCCGAGCCCGGCAACAGATTGTACAGTTGCCGGTAATAGAGCACGCGCAGGATGTGTTTACCCTGACGAAAGCTGCGGCCCAGTTGGGACAGCAGCATCTGCCGCACCACATTTTTATCGCCGACCAGTTGCACCAGCTGATCGATACGATCCTGCTCCAGCAACTCCTCGGCACGCTGTTGCTGCAACGCCAGACCGGTATAGTGAAAGGTCAGTTGCGAACGCTTGCCGCGCCCCGATTCTGCCTGCCAGGTCAGCCAGCCCTGCTGCTGCATGGCGCCCAGTAGTGATCGCACGTGGCGACGCGAGCAGCTGAGCACTTCGGCCAGCTCCTGTAACGTGGTTTCGGTCGGTTCGCCATGGCAGCGCTGCCACAGGCGAATGAACTGCTGTTGCAATCTGGAAGTGGACATAAAAGAGGAAGGCTCCGGCGGTAACCCATCAATTTATCTTTCCCTATATTACGCCGATAATTTTCCTCAATGAAAGGGGGAGGGCGACGGATGAAAGTTTTCTTGTCAAAACAGTTCTATCAGCGCTACTTCAGCGCAGTACGCCGGCAACATGCTGACTGGTTGGGACTGGTACCTGAACAGGCGCGGCTGGAGATGTTGGCTCACCTGACCCAATGGGATATCGCGTCAATGACGGACAAGCAATACCGCGAGCACCTCTGAGGCTTCGGTAGCGAAAGTGTTTCTGAGTAATGGTGCTGTTCACCAGCCAGTGGGGTTATACCCACTGGTTTTTTTATTGTGGGCTGCGGGGATATTGTTGCAATTTTTTCCCCTTGGCCTAAGGTTCTGTCTTCCGCATTAAGGGCCTGAGACGAAGATATGAAACGACTGCATTGGCTGCCACGCCGCTTTAATCCCGTCTTTGCCGCTTTCCTGCTGATTGCTTTCCTTTCCGGTATTGCCGGAGCGCTATTGGCGCCGACCCTGAGCCTGTTTTTAACCACCGAGGTTAAGGTCCGGCCGCTGTGGGTGGGGCTGTTCTATACCGTTAACGCCATTGTCGGCATCGCGGTCAGTTTTCTGCTGGCCAAACGTTCGGACACGCGCGGCGATCGACGCAAGCTGATCCTGGTGTGCTGCCTGATGGCGGTCGGCAACTGCCTGCTTTTTGCCTTCAACCGTGACTATTTGACGCTGATTACGGCCGGGGTGCTGCTGTCGGCGATAGCCAACACCGCCATGCCACAGATTTTCGCACTGGCGCGGGAATATGCTGACAGCTCGGCACGTGAAGTGGTGATGTTCAGTTCGGTCATGCGTGCGCAGCTGTCGTTGGCCTGGGTGATTGGCCCGCCGCTTTCGTTTACGCTGGCGCTGAATTACGGCTTTACGGTGATGTTCGTTATTGCCGCGGCGACCTTTGCAATTTGTGCATTGCTGGTGTGGTTTACGCTGCCTTCGGTGCCGCGTGTCGCGCCGGTAGAACCTGCCGATACGCTAATCGCAGCCCCTTCGGCACCGATTGCCCCAGTCAGCGCCTGGCGGAACCCGGATGTCAGGCGGTTGTTTATCGCCTCGGTGCTGATGTGGACCTGCAATACCATGTACATCATAGACATGCCGCTGTATATCACCGCCGATCTGGGCCTGCCGGAGAACCTGGCGGGGCTGCTGATGGGCACGGCGGCCGGGCTGGAGATCCCGGCGATGCTGCTGGCCGGTTATTACGTCAAGCGCTTCGGCAAACGCAATATGATGCTGTTCGCCGTGGTGGCAGGCATCCTGTTTTATGCCGGGCTGGTGGTGTTCAAGTTCAAGCTGGCGTTGATGGTATTACAGCTGTTCAATGCTATCTTTATCGGCATCATCGCCGGTATCGGCATGCTCTATTTCCAGGACCTGATGCCAGGGCGGCCCGGTGCGGCGACAACGCTGTTTACCAACAGTATTTCTACCGGGGTGATCCTGGCCGGGGTGCTGCAGGGCGCGTTGGTGGAAAACCTGGGTCATTACGCGGTGTATTGGTTGGCGGCACTGCTGGCGGTGGCGGCGTTATGGATGAGCGCCCGCGTGCGAGAAGTGTGAGTTTAAACGTCGTCAATATTGACGCATGTCATTGAGAACATTACGCCAACGGCCCAAGCTAAACGAAACCGGAGCCCGATCGCTGTGCTCCCGCCCATCTTGCTGCTGAGATGCCGATCCGTTTAGAAAAGTGGGTATGTTATGGATAAACTAACACCGCTCAAACCTGTCCCTTCCCTGTGTGCCGTCGTCGTCGCTCTGCTTATCTGGTTTGTGATCCCGGTTCCCGAAGGGGTTGCGCCCAATGCCTGGCATCTGCTGGCGCTGTTTATCGGCACTATCATCGCCATCATTGGCAAGGCAATGCCGATTGGTGCGGTTTCCATCGTGGCCATCGCACTGGTGGCCGTAACCGGTGTCACTAACCCCGGCAAACCGGGCGCGGCGCTCAATGATGCGCTCAGCGGGTTCTCCAACCAGCTGATTTGGCTGATCGGTTTTTCGATCATGATCTCGCTTAGTCTGAACAAAACCGGGCTGGGCGCGCGCATTGGCTACTACTTTATTTCGTTGTTCGGTAAGAAGACGTTGGGGATCGCCTATGCATTGACGCTGGCGGAAACCACTCTGGCGCCGGTCACCCCAAGCAATACCGCCAGAGGCGGCGGGATTATCCATCCGATCATGAAGTCAATCGCCGACAGCTTCGGCTCGCGGCCCGATCTGAACACCTCCGGTAAAATTGGCCGCTATCTGTCGCTGGTGAATTACAACATCAACCCCATCACGTCGGCGATGTTTATCACCGCGACTGCGCCTAACCCGCTGATCGTCAGCCTGATCGCCAAGGGTACGCACGGCAACTTTGAGCTTTCCTGGTCAATGTGGGCAATTGCCGCTCTGGTGCCGGGCGTGTGTTCGTTGATCGTTATGCCGCTGGTCATTTATCTGTTGTATCCACCGGAGGTGAAAAGCACCCCGGACGCGCCGCGCTTCGCTCGCGATAAGCTACAGGCTTTGGGGCCAGTCACATTGCCGGAGAAAATCACCCTGGCAGTGTTTGCTCTGCTACTGGTGCTGTGGGCGGGTATCCCGGCGATGATCTTCGGCCCGGCGCTGGCGGTTAACCCCACCACGGCCGCGCTGATTGGCCTGGCGGTGCTGTTGGCGACCGGCGTGCTGAGTTGGGAAGACGTTTTGAAGCACAAAGGGGCCTGGGATACGGTGGTGTGGTTCTCTGCGCTGGTGATGATGGCCAGTTTCCTCGGCAAGTTGGGGTTGATTAGTTGGCTGTCGCAGACCGTGGGCAGCGGTATTGATCATATGGGGATGAGCTGGGTGGGCGGCACCGTGCTGTTAACCATCATCTATCTGTATTCGCACTACTTCTTTGCCAGCACCACCGCACACGTCACCGCCATGTTTGCCGCCTTCTTTGCCGCCGGTGTTGCGCTCGGGGCGCCACCGGCGCTGTTGGGCCTGATCCTGGCGTTTTCGTCTTCTCTGATGATGTCACTGACCCACTATGGTACCGGGACGGCGCCGATCATTTTCGGTTCCGGCTATGTGACGCTGGGCGAATGGTGGAAAGCCGGTTTTGTGATGAGCGTGATTAACCTGCTGATTTGGATGTTAATTGGCGGGGCCTGGTGGAAGTGGCTGGGTTACTGGTGATACCCGTCATACTTGAAGCTGCCGCTGTGTTGGCTGCGTAAGCGCACCCCTGTCACTTAGTTCGCTAAGCTCCAGGGGATTTACTTACTTGCCGCCTTGCCGCAGCTCCAATTATTTAGGGTATTAGCCGCTGATCAGTTCAGAAACGCGGGCTGCTGCGCCTCGTAGCGAGAAATATCCGCTTCGTGTTGCAGCGTCAGGCCGATGCTGTCCAATCCGTTAATCATGCAGTGGCGGCGGAAGCTGTCGATCTCAAACGGGTAGCTTTTGCCGCCGGCATTGACCGTCTGATTCTCCAAATCGACCACGAATTCGACCCCTTCGTTGTCTGCGACCAGTTTGAACAATTCATCAACCTGTTGTTCGCTCAAAGTAACCGGCAGCAGCTGGTTGTTGAACGAGTTGCCGTAGAAGATATCGGCGAAGCTGGGCGCAATCACCACTTTAAAACCGTAATCGGTCAGTGCCCACGGAGCGTGCTCGCGTGAGGAGCCACAGCCAAAGTTTTCGCGCGCCAGCAGGATGCTGGCACCCTTGTAGCGCGGCTTGTTCAGCACGAACTCAGGGTTTGGCTGCTGGCCGGCGTCATCGAGGAAGCGCCAGTCGTTAAACAGGTGCTGGCCGAAGCCGGTACGCGTCACTTTCTGTAAAAACTGTTTTGGAATGATGGCGTCGGTGTCGACGTTAGCCGCGTCCAGAGGCACGACCAAACCAATATGTTGAGTAAATTTAGACACGTTAGCCCCTTAGTGAATATCACGGATATCGGCGAAATGACCGGCAACGGCCGCCGCCGCCGCCATCGCCGGGCTGACCAGGTGAGTACGTCCACCGCGGCCCTGACGCCCTTCGAAGTTACGGTTGCTGGTGGAGGCGCAGCGCTCGCCGGGGTTCAGACGATCGTTGTTCATCGCCAGGCACATTGAGCAGCCCGGCAGACGCCATTCGAAACCGGCTTCAATAAAGATTTGATCCAGGCCTTCCGCTTCCGCTTGAGCTTTCACCGGGCCGGAGCCCGGTACCACGATCGCCTGTACGCCATTGGCAACCTTGCGGCCTTTGGCGATTGCCGCAGCCGCACGCAAATCTTCGATACGTGAGTTGGTACATGAGCCGATAAACACTTTGTCGATCGGCACTTCGGTCAGCTTGATGCCCGGTTTGAGGTCCATATAGGCCAACGCTTTTTCTGCCGAGGCACGTTCAACCGGATCGCTGAACGATTCCGGCGCCGGGATTGCCTGATTAACGGCAATAACCTGCCCTGGGTTGGTACCCCAGGTAACCTGTGGCGCGATGTCTTCGGCGCGCAAGGTCACTACGGTATCAAATTTGGCGTCGTCATCTGACTTCATGGTGCGCCAGTAGGCGACGGCCTGTTCCCAGTTGTTGCCGGTTGGGGCAAACTGACGGCCTTTCAGGTATTCAAAGGTGGTGTCGTCCGGAGCCACTAACCCGGCTTTGGCGCCCATTTCGATCGCCATGTTGCACAGGGTCATACGGCCTTCCATGCTCAGCGCTTCAATCGCTTTGCCACAGAATTCCACGACGTGACCGGTACCGCCGGCGCTGCCGGTTTTGCCGATGATCGCCAGCACGATGTCCTTGGCAGTAATACCTTCGGCGGCATCACCGGTGACTTCAATCTTCATGGTTTTGGCGCGACCCTGTTTCAGGGTTTGGGTAGCCAACACATGTTCCACTTCCGAGGTACCGATACCGAAGGCCAGTGAACCGAAGGCTCCATGCGTCGCGGTATGCGAGTCGCCGCAGACGATGGTCATGCCCGGCAGCGTCATGCCCTGCTCAGGGCCGATGACGTGTACGATGCCCTGGAAAGGGTGGTTCAGGTCATACAGCGAGACGCCGAATTCAGCACAGTTCTTGATCAGCTCCTGCATTTGAATACGCGCCATCTCGCCGCTGGCGTTGATGTCTTTGGTTTGGGTCGAGACGTTGTGGTCCATAGTGGCGAAGGTTTTGCCAGGTTGGCGCACCTTGCGGCCCATGGCGCGCAGACCGTCAAATGCCTGTGGCGAAGTGACTTCGTGCACCAGATGGCGGTCGATATACAACAGCGGCGTTTCGTTCGGCGCTTCGTACACCACGTGGGCATCGTACAGCTTCTGATATAAGGTCTTGGCCATGTTATGCCCCCTGAGCTACAAAGCGGGCGATGATGTCACCCATTTCATCGGTGCTGATGGCTTTACCGGTACCTGCCAGATCGGCGGTGCGGTAACCCTGTTCCAGCGCCTGGTTGATTGCGCGTTCTACGGCATCCGCTGCTTCAGTGGCACCCAGGCTGTAACGCAGCAGCAGGGTGGCGGACAGGATCTGGGCGATTGGGTTGGCGATGCCTTTACCCGCGATGTCCGGTGCAGAACCGCCTGCGGGCTCGTATAAACCGAAGCCTTGCTCGTTCAGGCTGGCGGACGGAAGCATGCCCATCGACCCGGTGATCATTGCGCACTCGTCGGACAGGATATCGCCGAACAGGTTGGAACACAGCAGCACGTCGAACTGCGACGGGTCTTTGATCAACTGCATGGTGGCGTTGTCGATATACATATGCGACAGCGACACATCTGGGTAATCCTTGGCGACCTGATTGACCACTTCGCGCCACAGAATCGAGCTCTGCAATACGTTGGCTTTATCAATCGAGGTCACTTTATTGCGGCGCTTGCGGGCAGATTCGAAGGCGATGCGCGCAATGCGTTCGATCTCGAAGCGATGATAGACCTCGGTGTCGAAAGCGCGCTCCTGCATACCCTGGCCTTCACGGCCTTTCGGCTGGCCGAAGTAGATACCACCGGTCAGTTCACGCACGCACAGAATATCGAAACCGCGGGCGGCGATGTCGGCCCGCAGCGGGCAGAACTCTTCCAACCCTTGATACAGGCGAGCAGGGCGCAGGTTGCTGAACAGTTTGAAGTGCTTGCGCAAGGGCAGCAAGGCACCGCGTTCAGGTTGTTCTGCCGGCGGCAAGTGTTCCCATTTCGGGCCACCTACTGAACCGAACAGGATGGCGTCGGCTTGCTCGCAACCGGCGAGGGTTGCCTGTGGCAGCGGACTGCCATGACGATCGATGGCAATACCACCGACGTCGTACTCGGCTTCGGTGATGCGGATATCAAAGCGCTGACGCACTGCGTTCAACACTTTACGCGCTTGGGCCATTACTTCCGGGCCGATTCCGTCTCCGGGCAAGACGGCAATGTGGTAGGTCTTCGTCATGTTCACACCGTTTCCTGATTATTTTGATGTTTGTTTTGCTGCAGACGCTGCTTTTCTTTTTCTACCTGCTGGGAGCGCCAAATATTATTCAGTACGTGAACCATCGCCTTGGCGGAGGATTCCACGATGTCGGTCGCCAGACCTACGCCATGGAAGCGGCGGCCGTTGTACGACACCACGATATCAACCTGGCCCAGCGCATCGCGCCCCTGGCCCTTGGCGGTTAATTGATATTTCACCAGTTCGATCGGGTAACCGGTAATACGGTTGATTGCCTGATAAACCGCATCAACCGGGCCATTGCCGGTGGCAGCTTCGGCTTTCTCTTCTTCGCCGCAGACCAATTTCACCGAGGCGGTGGCCATAATGCTGCTGCCCGACTGCACGCTGAAGTAATCCAGGCTGAAGTGCTCTGGCTCTTCCTGCTGCTTATTAATGAAGGCCAGCGCTTCCAGGTCGTAATCGAACACCTGGCCTTTTTTGTCGGCCAGCTTCAGGAAGGCGGCGTACAGATTGTCCAGGTTGTAGTCCTGTTCCTTATAGCCCATCTCTTCCATACGGTGTTTCACCGCAGCGCGACCGGAACGGGAAGTCAGGTTCAACTGTACATCCTTCAGACCTATGGTCTGCGGGGACATGATTTCGTAGTTTTCGCGATTTTTCAGCACGCCGTCTTGGTGAATACCGGAGGAGTGGGCGAAAGCATTGGAACCGACGATCGCTTTGTTGGCCGGGATCGGCATGTTGCACAGCTGGCTGACAATCTGGCTGGTACGGAAGATTTCCTGATGATTGATGTTGGTGTGCACGTTCATGATGTCCTGGCGCACTTTGATCGCCATGATCACTTCTTCCAGCGAGGTGTTGCCTGCGCGTTCACCGATACCGTTCAAGGTCCCTTCAACCTGGCGGGCGCCAGCCTGTACTGCGGCGATGGAGTTGCCGACCGCCATACCCAGATCGTCGTGGCAGTGAACGGAGATAATGGCTTTATCGATATTCGGTACGCGGTCATACAGGGTGGTGATAATACCGCCAAACTGGTTCGGGGTGGTGTAGCCCACGGTGTCCGGGATATTGATGGTGGTCGCGCCGGCATTGATAGCGGCTTCCACCACGCGACACAGGTTATCGATTGGCGTACGGCCGGCGTCTTCACAGGAGAATTCTACGTCGTCAGTGTAGTTACGGGCGCGTTTCACTGAGCGTATTGCCATCTCCAGCACTTCGTCGAACGAGCGCTTCAGTTTTGATTCAATATGCAGGGTCGAGGTGGCCAGGAACACGTGAATGCGGAACGCTTCGGCGACGCGCAATGCTTCGGCCGCGACGTCGATGTCTTTATCTACGCAACGAGCCAGGCCACAGACACGGCTGTTTTTAATCTGGCGAGCGATGGTTTGCACGGATTCGAAATCACCCGGTGAGGAGACAGGGAAGCCTACTTCCATGACGTCGACACCCATTCTCTCCAGCGCCATCGCTATCTGAATCTTCTCTTTCACGCTCAGGCTGGCCTGCAGCGCTTGCTCGCCATCACGCAAAGTTGTATCGAAAATAATGACTTGTTGGCTCATCGGGTGGTTCCTTATCGTGTTTATTTCACGCTAAGCGGGTAAAAAAAAACCCGCGCAGTAGCGCGGGTTTGTTATGAGGGTGGGCTGAATCAGCTCTGAACTCCGTCCACCGGCATACCGCGCAAACAAGATGCGTTAAGTAGTAGGCCTAGTAGACGGTAAGTGTGGTTCATGGCGGTTCAACTCTCTAAAATAATGTCGTTGCCTAATTTGATACGTTATTGGCTTAACTATGTCAACACCTGATTGAAAATGAGGGTGCTCCTTTAGAGCCCGATTAGCGCACCCTGATAAACAGACGATAGTTCGGAGAAAAATGACATTGTCAGAGAAAAGTTGAGGGCGGGTTTGCGGCCCAGTTAGCATAAACGAAATGAATATATATCCTCGCAATTGCTTCTGAGGGACAGTGCGTTAAAATTAAAGATGCAAAACAACGGGAGCCGTGCTAGCCAGAATTGAAGGTGGTGTTTTTGTATTGCTGGTATCAATGCTTTGCAGCGGTTTATGTTTTTTGTGAATTAGCCATAAGACTAAAGTGGCCGGTAAGTAACGGTTGTTTGATTGGGGGATGTGTTTTTAATGCGGTTTATCAGAGGAAGATGGATAATGATTTGTTACTGTAGATTATTAAAAATAACAATTGCCGGATTTCTACCGGGAGGTGAATGATAAACCTGTTGCAAACCGGATTTTGGCTTTTAACCATGCTTATAAACAGGACGATGCTTTAGCCCGATTTTAAATGAATGGGGCGAGAGATAACTAATTCTTCTCGGTGTGATTAATACCACAATTTTGTTGTTTTAATTATGCCTGGTGAATTATCTACACAGGACTTAGTGGAGTGGGATATGTCGGAATGTAATTCAGAAATTATTATTGATAAGGATGCCGCTGATATTCATTTACGCAGTGTCGACCTGAACTTGCTCACCGTATTCGATGCCGTGATGCAGATGCAAAACATTACCCGGGCGGCGGCCTTTTTGGGAATGTCACAACCGGCAGTCAGCAATGCGGTCGCGCGGTTGAAATTGATGTTTAACGACGAGCTGTTCGTGCGCTGTGGACGCGGTATTCAACCGACGGCGCGAGCTCGTCAGCTGTTTGGGCCCGTCAGACAGGCTTTGCAGTTGGTGCAAAATGAGCTGCCGGGCGCGGAGTTCGAACCCTTCACCAGTGAACGCGTTTTCTCCATCGCCATCTCCAGCCCGCTTGATCTGCGACTGGGTGCCGGAATAATCAATCATTTGAAGAAAATTGCCCCGCAAACTCACTTAAAAATCAAATCCTATATAAGCAATAATATCGACAATCAATTACGCTATCAGGAAGTCGAGTTTGTGATTGGTTATGCCCGCTTTGATCCAACAGAGTTTAAAAGTGTGGCTATTTTTGACGATGAGTTAGTGTTGGTTACCGCAAGAAAACATCCCAGAATTGAAAAAGATATTACGCCTGAACAGATTATGGCTGAGCAGCATGCTGTAGTTTCGCTGGAGAGTTTTTACTCTTTTAGCCAACCTTACTATATGGAAGAGGCAATGCAGCGCCTCGTGGCTCAGCAATGCACAGATTTATACAGCGTATTGAACATGGTTTCCAATACTCACATGATTGCTATTGTTCCGGCATGGTTGGCCCGGCAACAGTCGGAAGCATTACAAGTGCAGTTTGTCCCATTGCCATGGAATGAAAACAAAGTTACCTGCTACCTCTCTTGGCATGAATCGGCAGAGCGCGACAAGGGGCATCAATGGATGAAAGCCCAGCTTGGCCAGTCTGATATGCCGGAGTAAATCAGTCTATTATTACCCCCATGGTGGTAATGTCCCATTGGGGGGTAATATGTACTGGCGATTTATTAAGAATTATCTTGGTGTTCTCTAAGGGGTTTCTTTATTTAAGCGTTCTGGATTGGTTCATTTAGAATAAGTTAGACAGTTTCATTAAAAAATATCGATATAAAATTATATACTGAAATGTTATTTATATTTGGTTTTTATCTCTGTTCCAGGGTCGGGCCTTTCGGTCTAGCATTTTGTGGCCTGGATAAAACCTTTTCCTCCCCTTTTTGTCCAACGGTGAGACGCGGTGTAATCAACCTGAGTTTTGGCTCACACTTCTACGCTGAAATCTCTTTTCCCGTTGTCTGAGAGTAGGTAGACTGCGCGAAAAAAAGTAAACACGTGTAAGCTGAGTTGTGAGGAGAGGTTATCCCACACTACGCTAACTGTTTGATTCATTTCAGGCTTAGAGCGCTATGATCAATAATCTGCTGCAATACCATTTGACTCACCGTATACAGCACCAAATTACTCACCGTGCCGATCGCACTGCTTTTCGCCAATGGTCTCCCCAGGGGGAGACCCAAATGACCTGGAAGCAGGTCGATACGCATATCAATCTCATCGCCAGTGCGCTGTTGGCATTGGGTGCCGACGTGCAGGAACGTATCGCGATTTTTGCCAATAACTGCATGGCCTGGTCGCTGGCGGATTTGGCCATTCTGCAATTACGGGGTGTGAGCGTGCCGCTGTATGCCACCAACACGCCGGCCCAGGCGGCCTTTATCATCAATGACGCCGATATCCGTATTCTGTTTGTCGGCGAGCAGGCTCAATTGGATGCCGCCATCGCGCTGCGCGGTGTGTGTCCGCAGTTGAGCCACATTATTGTATTTGATGACAGCGTCGACCTGCATGGCTGTGAGATTGCCCAACACCTGAGCACCTTTGAACGTGAAGTCGACGTAGCGGCGTTCTCATCCCAATTGCAGCAACGCATAGCCGATTGCGATCTGCGGGATCTCTTCACGCTGATCTATACCTCCGGCACCACCGGCGAACCCAAGGGTGTGATGCTGGATTATCGCAATCTGGCTGCGCAGCTTTATCTGCATGATGAGCGGCTGACGGTGAATGAAGAGGATGTGTCTCTCAGCTTCCTGCCGATGTCACACGTGTTTGAACGGGCCTGGAGCTTCTTCATCATGCACTCTGGCGCGCAAAACGTGTTCTTGCCGAATACCGATTGGGTGCGCGAAGCCATGGCGGCGGTACGTCCGACGCTGATGTGCGCGGTGCCGCGCTTTTACGAAAAAATCTTCAGCGCAGTGCATGAAAAGGTCGCGCGTGCGCCTTGGCTGCGTCGGGCATTGTTCCATTGGGCGATTGTCTGCGGTGAGCGCAAGTTCCTGCAGGAGCGCGCCGGCAAGCCATTGGGCAAGCTGTTCGATCTTTCTCATCGCTGGGCCGATAAACTGGTGCTGAGCAAGCTGCGCGGTATCCTCGGCGGGCGTGTACGCTTCTTGCCGGCCGCGGGCGCCAAACTGGACGACAATGTCATCCTGTTTTTCCAGGCGATGGGCGTTAACATCAAATACGGCTATGGCATGACCGAAACCTGCGCCACCGTTTCCTGTTGGGAAGAGGGCAATTTCCGCTTTGGCTCGATTGGCAAGCCCTTGCCGGGGGTTGAAGTGCGTATCGGCGAGGAGAATGAAATTCAGGTGCGTGGGCCAGTGGTGATGCGTGGCTATTTCAATAAACCGCTGGAAACCGCCGCTTCCTTTACCGAGGATGGCTGGTTGAAGACCGGCGATGCCGGCGCCATGGATGAAGGCGGCAACCTGTTTATCACCGAACGCCTGAAGGATTTGATGAAAACCTCTGGCGGCAAGTACATAGCTCCGCAGATGTTGGAAGGCACGCTGGCGCAGGATCGCTTTATCGAGCAGGTGGCGATCATCGCCGATGCGCGTAAATTCGTTTCCGCCCTGATCGTGCCCAGCTTTGAATCTCTGGAAGAGTATGCGAAATCCATCAATCTGAAGTATCAGGATCGGATCGAGCTGTTGCGTCACAGCCATATTCTGGAAATGTTTGAAAGCCGCCTGCGTGAGATGCAAAAAGAGCTGGCGCGCTTTGAACAGGTAAAAAGATTTACCTTGTTGCCTGCCGCCTTCTCGATGGAGTTGGGTGAGCTGACGCCAACGTTGAAGCTACGTCGTAAGGTCATTTCACAGCGCTATCAGCGTGAAATTGACTCCATGTACCAGGATTAGATCAGCGATTGACGCCGGACGGATTGTTCGGCGAAAAAAACAGCATAATCCTTGCCTGATATAGTTCTGTAATTCCTCGCCTGATTGAAACAATGCCTAGCCCGAGCCGCTGGCGGCTAGTGCATTGTTTCTGTAAACACCTGATCTCCAGCCGCTTGGCAATAACCATTCCATTACCAAGCCTTTTTGCTGTTTGCCTGCCCAATATTCTGACGTTATGTTAATCAGTTAGAACCAATCCACAAAAACTTTGGGGCAATGCCCCACAGCAGGCGCTACGTTCCGGCGCCAGACAAGAAAAAGTAAGCCTGGAGGCAAACCCATGGAGATGTTGTCAGGAGCCGAGATGGTCGTCCGATCGTTGATCGATCAGGGCGTTAAGCACGTATTCGGATATCCGGGCGGGGCGGTACTCGATATTTACGATGCCCTGCATACGGTCGGAGGCATCGATCACATATTGGTGCGCCATGAGCAGGGCGCAGTGCATATGGCCGATGGCTATGCGCGCGCCACCGGTGAAGTCGGGGTGGTTCTGGTGACCTCAGGGCCGGGAGCGACCAACGCGATCACCGGCATTGCGACAGCCTATATGGACTCCATCCCGATGGTGGTGCTTTCCGGACAGGTTCCCAGCTCGCTGATTGGTTACGATGCCTTCCAGGAGTGCGACATGGTCGGGATTTCTCGCCCGGTGGTCAAACACAGTTTCCTGGTGAAGCGCACCGAAGATATTCCCGGCATTTTGAAGAAAGCCTTCTACCTGGCTTCTACCGGCCGCCCAGGTCCGGTGGTGATTGATCTGCCGAAAGACATCGTTGGCCCGGCAGTAAGAATGCCTTATGCCTACCCGCAGGAAGTGAGCATGCGCTCCTATAACCCGACGGTGCAGGGCCACCGCGGGCAGATTAAACGCGCATTGCAAACTATCCTTTCGGCCAAGAAGCCCGTTATGTACGTCGGCGGCGGCGCGATTAATTCGGCCTGTGACGGTGAACTGCTGGAGCTGGCGGAAAAACTGAATTTACCGGTTACCTGCACCCTGATGGGATTGGGCGCGTTTCCCGGCACGCACCGTCAGAGCGTCGGCATGCTCGGTATGCACGGGACTTACGAAGCCAACAAAACCATGCATCACTCTGACGTGATCTTTGCCGTCGGCGTGCGCTTTGACGATCGTACCACCAACAACCTGGCGAAATATTGCCCGGATGCCACCGTACTGCATATCGATATCGACCCTACCTCAATCTCCAAGACGGTTGATGCCGATATCCCGATCGTCGGTGATGCCAAGCAGGTGTTGACCCAGATGCTGGAATTGTTGGCGCAGGAAGACAAAACGCAGGATCACGATGCGCTGCGCGATTGGTGGCAGTCTATTGAACAGTGGCGTGCGCGCGACTGCCTGGGCTACGACAAGAACAGCGGCACCATCAAGCCGCAGGCCGTGATTGAAACCCTGCATCGGCTGACCAAGGGCGACGCTTACGTTACCTCCGATGTTGGCCAGCACCAGATGTTCGCCGCACTCTACTACCCGTTCGACAAGCCACGCCGTTGGATCAACTCCGGCGGGCTGGGCACCATGGGCTTTGGTTTGCCTGCCGCGCTGGGCGTCAAGCTGGCATTGCCTGATGAAACCGTGGTGTGCGTGACCGGCGACGGCAGTATCCAGATGAATATCCAGGAGCTTTCCACCGCATTGCAGTACAACCTGCCGGTGATCGTAGTGAACCTTAATAACCGCTATCTGGGGATGGTGAAGCAGTGGCAGGACATGATCTACTCTGGTCGTCACTCCCAGTCTTATATGGATTCCCTACCGGACTTCGTCAAGCTGGCGGAGGCTTACGGTCATGTGGGTATCGCCATTCGTACGCCGGATGAACTGGAAAGCAAACTGGCGCAGGCGCTGGCCGAAAAAGAGCGCCTGGTATTTGTCGATGTGACCGTCGATGAGACCGAACATGTTTACCCAATGCAGATCCGCGGTGGAAGCATGGACGAAATGTGGTTAAGCAAAACGGAGAGGACCTGATCATGCGCCGAATTTTATCTGTCTTGCTGGAAAACGAATCCGGTGCGTTATCGCGTGTGGTGGGTTTGTTCTCTCAGCGTGGTTACAACATCGAAAGCCTGACGGTCGCGCCGACCGACGACCCTACGCTGTCGCGTATGACGATCCAAACCGTCGGCGATGAGAAGGTGCTGGAGCAGATCGAAAAGCAATTGCATAAGCTGGTGGACGTGCTGCGCGTCAGTGAATTGGTGCAGGGCGCACACGTCGAGCGCGAAATTATGTTGGTGAAGCTGCAGGCCAGCGGTTACGGGCGTGAGGAAGTGAAGCGTTGTGCCGATATTTTCCGCGGCCAGATCGTTGACGTTACCGCTACGCTGTACACCGTTCAACTGGCCGGCACCAGCGATAAGCTGGATGCGTTCCTGAGTGCGGTGCGTGAAGTGGCCGAAATTGTTGAAGTGGCGCGTTCCGGCGTGGTCGGCGTATCGCGCGGCGATAAAATCATGCGCTGAGGGGTGACATTGGCGTAATCTGAGGGCGCGGCCAGGCTGCGCCCTTTGTTTTTCGGCGTTTTTTGCCCGTTTGCTGGCACCTTTCGGCAAAAGCGGTTGCTAGGCAGAGTTTTCTGCTGTTAGATCGCAGAGGCTGGATTGAATAACCGCACAGGATGCGATGGTTAATCCGGGCATGGTTTTCACTTCTATTTTCAGCGTCATTAAGGGGTTAACGTGAAACTGGATGAAATCGCGCGTCTCGCGGGCGTTTCGCGCACTACGGCCAGTTATGTCATCAACGGCAAGGCGAAGCAGTATCGTGTCAGCGATAAAACCGTCGAGAAAGTGATGGCCGTGGTCAGGGAGCACAACTATCACCCAAATGCCGTCGCGGCAGGGCTGCGCGCCGGGCGAACGCGCTCTATCGGTCTGGTAATCCCGGATCTGGAAAACACCAGCTACACCCGGATTGCCAACTATCTGGAGCGTCAGGCGCGCCAACGCGGCTACCAGCTGTTGATTGCCTGTTCGGAAGATCAGCCGGATAACGAAATGCGCTGCATCGAACATCTGCTGCAACGTCAGGTCGATGCACTGATCGTTTCCACCGCTTTGCCGCCGGAGCATCCATTCTATCAGCGCTGGGCCAACGATCCGCTGCCGATTATTGCCCTGGACCGTGCGCTGGATCGCGAGCATTTCATCAGCGTGGTGGGTGCCGACCAGGAGGACTCCTTCGCGCTGGCGCAGGAACTGCGTACCTTCCCGGCGGAGTCTGTGCTGTATCTGGGCGCGTTGCCGGAGCTTTCCGTCAGCTTCCTGCGTGAACAGGGCTTCCGTCAGGCCTGGCAGGATGACGAGCGTCATGTCGATTATCTGTATGCCAATAGCTATGAGCGCGAGGCTGCTGGCGTGCTGTTTGCCGAATGGCTGAAAACCCATCCGATGCCACAGGCGCTGTTCACCACCTCATTCTCATTGTTGCAAGGGGTGATGGACGTGACCTTGAAGCAGCGTGGCCGCTTACCGACCGATCTGGCGATCGCCACCTTCGGCGACCATGAGCTGCTGGACTTCCTTGAGTGCCCGGTGCTGGCGGTTGCGCAGCGTCACCGTGACGTGGCCGAACGCGTATTGGAGCTGGTGCTGGCCAGTCTGGATGAGCCGCGTAAACCTAAACCGGGTCTGACGCGTATTCGCCGCAATCTGTTCCGCCGCGGCAGTCTGAGCCGAAAATAATCCTATAGCAGGGGCGCTTAACTGCGCTCCTGTTTCAAACTCCCCGTTATACGTAGCCTGTTACCCTGAACAGCCTTCTGCAGTATTCGAGAAAATACCCGTACACCACACCCATCGCCATCGATACCACAGCATTGCTGGCCACGGCCGTTATGATCTGCTGCCCGTCGGCACCGACGCTCCACAGGATCGCGGCATAAACCGGCGATTGGAAACTGACATAGGCCAGCAGATCGGCAAGGTTACGCAATAAAAAGGGGTATCGATCAGCACGCCTGGCGATGCGGATGAACAGGTCCCGATAGCGCCCATAGGGCCAGGCGATCAGGATATTCACCGGAATCGACAGCAAGCGGGACGAGAGCGATTGTTGAAAGCTCATGCCGGAGACCAGAATTTCTATCGCCATACCGGCGATAAAGCAATACACCACCAGAGCAAAGGTATCGGCGGCGGCACTGCGCCAGTGAGTGGCAGGCGAGAGCATGGTGCAATCTCCGGAATATTGGTTAATGTTCTGTTAAATTTATTTTTTATGGTTGTTAATTCTGGTTTTTTCTTTTATTTGTAGTTTACATTGCCGGTTGGTGTTGGATAAGTAGCTTAATATTTTTATTTGGCGGCGTTGGGTGGTTTTTGTGCTGAGGACAGACGGCAGAATGTGGCGCGAAGGGATTAAAAATGGACTATTCCTAACTATTCAATTAAAACAATGGGTTGCATAATTTCTGACGATAAAGCTGTTTTCCACAGTAAAAATTGTGGTCATTAAACATGTAAGGAAATGAAACCATAATTGTAAACAGGTATTTTGGGAGTAATCTTACTAAATTGATTTGAATCGAAATTAACTCGCCTCGTAATATCCGAGTAATTTATTTTTCCATCTGGCTTATCAGCGGCACTTTAATTGAAGTAAAATAGCGCCCGACTTGAGGATGAATAACCGTTGTACGTTATTAACTCAATGGCTTACGCCGTATTTCGTTTGTAGGGCGAGTTAACGCCGAGCCTTGTCTGGCGCGGCTCGCGCTCGGTTACTGCGATGTGATTGCCGAGCTGAAAAATGAGACATCGATTGCAGAAGGAAGTATTGACTTAATTAATCGCCAATTTGTCAGGTTTTTAATCAGGTTCTTTCCGCTTAGAAAATTCTCCCCGTTTATCATGATGTTAATTTTTAATCATCTAATAAATAGCGTTCCTTTCGCGAGTCAGCTCCCAAAATGACCGAAGAAATATTGCCAAAGCGCTGGCGCTCTGGCTTGACAAGGTTTTCATACCCTCCGTAAACTCCATTATGTGGGAATTTGTGGGGTAAAGTGGTGAAAACGGTCGTGAAGGGGTAACTCAGGTATGTTCCGTGGAGCAACGATGGTTAACCTCGACAGCAAAGGGCGGCTTGCCGTACCCACCCGATATCGGGATTTGCTGAACGAGCAATCGCAAGGCCAAATGGTTTGCACCATTGACCTCCACCAGCCCTGCCTGCTGCTCTACCCACTGCCCGAATGGGAAGTTATTGAACAAAAGTTATCCCGTCTGTCGAGTATGAATCCCGCCGAGCGTCGCGTTCAGCGCCTGCTGTTGGGTCATGCCAGTGAGTGTCAGATGGACAGCGCCGGCCGTTTACTGTTAGCCACTACGCTACGTCAGCACGCCGGGCTTACCAAAGAAGTGATGCTGGTCGGGCAGTTCAACAAGTTTGAACTGTGGGATGAACAGACCTGGTATCAACAAGTCAAGGATGATATTGACGCAGAACAGTCGACTCAGGAACCGTTGTCTGAGCGGCTACAGGACTTGTCGCTATAAGCATGTTGGAAAACTATAAACACACTACCGTACTGTTGGATGAGGCGGTTAACGGCCTCAACATTCGCAGTAACGGCATCTATATCGACGGTACTTTTGGCCGCGGTGGCCATTCGCGTCTGATTCTGTCCCAGCTTGGGCCGGAAGGACGTTTGTTGGCAATTGACCGCGACCCACAGGCGATTGCAGCCGCCAAGTCTATTGATGACCCTCGTTTTAGCATCGTACACGGCCCATTTTCAGAGTTGTCGCACTATGTGCGGGAACGCGAATTAGTAGGGAAGATTGATGGCATCTTGCTCGATCTGGGGGTTTCTTCACCGCAGTTGGATGACGCGGAACGCGGTTTCTCCTTCATGCGGGACGGTCCACTGGATATGCGCATGGACTCCTCAAGCGGTCAGTCAGCCTCCGAGTGGCTGATGAAAGCGGAAGCAGACGATATCGCCTGGGTGCTGAAAACCTTCGGCGAAGAGCGTTTTGCCAAGCGTATCGCTCGCGCCATCGTAGAAAGAAATCTCGTCGAGCCGATGACCCGTACCAAAGAGCTGGCGGACTTGATCGCCAACGCCAGCCCGTTCCGGGATAAGCACAAGCACCCGGCAACCCGCAGCTTCCAGGCGATCCGTATCTACATCAACAGCGAATTGGAAGAGATCGAACGTGCGCTGGACGGCGCGCTGGAAGTGCTGGCCCCGCAGGGCCGTCTGTCGATCATCAGTTTCCACTCGCTGGAAGACCGCATTGTTAAACGCTTCATGCGTCACCATAGCCGCGGCGCTCAGGTGCCCGCCGGTATCCCGCTGACGGAAGAGCAACTGCGCAGTATGGGCGGACGCACGCTGAAAGCGCTGGGCAAGATGATGCCTGGGGATGCTGAGGTGGCGGAAAACCCACGTGCACGTAGCTCAGTGCTGCGTATTGCCGAGAGGATGCCGGTGTGATTGGCAACGAACGCCACGGTCTGGTCGGCGTGATTGGCGGCGATTTGCTGCGTAATGCCAAGATCCCACTGATTTTGCTGATTGCTTCGTTGGTGTCTGCGGTTTTCGTCGTGACCACCGCGCACCGCACCCGCTTGCTGACTGCCGAGCGCGAGCAGTTAGTTCTTGAGAGAGACGCCCTGGACATTGAGTGGCGCAACCTGATTCTTGAAGAGAATGCCCTTGGGGATCACAGTCGGGTAGAACGCATCGCAACGGAAAAACTGCAGATGCAACATGTTGATCCATCTCAGGAAAATATCATCGTTAAACAATGAATGGTTTAACTGAAATCATTACACGGAGTAGAAAGGGAACGCATGAAAGCAGCACGCCCCGGTAAGTTGAAACGCCAGGAAGATCAGGCCAGCTTTGTAAGCTGGCGTTTTGCGTTGCTGTGCGGCTGTATTTTGCTGGCGTTGGTAGGGCTGATGCTGCGGGTGGCTTATCTGCAGGTGATTAACCCGGACCGCTTGGTAAAAGAAGGCGACATGCGCTCACTGCGCGTGCAGGAAGTACCGACTGCGCGCGGCATGATCAGCGATCGTTCAGGTCGGCCGCTGGCGGTAAGTGTGCCGGTGAATGCAATCTGGGCGGATCCGAAAGAGCT
The DNA here is from genome assembly GCF_024809915.1 of Serratia sp. BIGb0234. Lineage (NCBI taxonomy): Bacteria > Pseudomonadati > Pseudomonadota > Gammaproteobacteria > Enterobacterales > Yersiniaceae > Serratia > Serratia sp. BIGb0234. The sequence goes on along the minus strand of NZ_JANUEI010000005.1, from coordinate 128,264 downwards.
GAATGAGCGCGGTGGTATCACGCTGGATAGCCGCTGGAAGGCCCTGTCCGATGCGCTGAATGTTCCGCTGGATCAGCTTTCTACCCGCATCAACGCCAACCCTAAAGGGCGCTTTGTCTATCTGGCGCGCCAGGTGAATCCGGCGATCGGCGACTACATTCGCAAGTTGAAACTGCCGGGTATTTACCTGCGTCAGGAATCCCGTCGCTACTATCCTTCCGGCCAGGTGACTTCGCACATCATTGGCGTGACCAACATTGACGGTCAGGGGATTGAAGGCGTCGAGAAGAGCTTTGACCGCTGGCTGACCGGGCAACCGGGCGAGAGAACCGTGCGTAAAGACCGCTTTGGCCGGGTCATCGAGGATATTTCTTCGGTGGACAGTCAGGCGGCGCATAACCTGGTGCTGAGCGTCGATGAGCGTCTGCAGGCATTGGTTTACCGCGAACTCAACAACGCCGTGGCCTTCAACAAGGCTGAATCCGGTACTGCGGTGCTGGTGGATGTGAATACCGGCGAAGTGTTGGCGATGGCCAACAGCCCGTCTTACAACCCGAACAATATGGCCGGTACGCCGAAAGAAACCATGCGTAACCGTGCTATCACCGATATTTTTGAGCCTGGTTCCACCGTAAAACCTATGGTGGTCATGACGGCATTGCAGCACGGCATTGTGAAAGAAAACAGCGTGCTGAATACCGTCCCTTACCGTATCAACGGCAAGGAAATCAGGGACGTTGCGCGTTACGCGGAACTCTCCCTGACCGGGATCTTGCAGAAGTCGAGTAACGTCGGCGTTTCACGGCTGGCGTTATCGATGCCGTCCTCAGCGTTAGTAGATACTTACTCTCGTTTTGGATTGGGAAAAGCGACCAATTTGGGGCTGGTCGGAGAAAGCAGTGGCATATACCCAAAAAAACAACGGTGGTCTGACATAGAGAGGGCCACCTTCTCTTTCGGCTATGGGCTAATGGTAACCCCGTTACAGTTAGCGCGAGTCTACGCAACGATCGGCAGTCTGGGCGTTTATCGCCCACTGTCGATTACCAAAGTTGACCCACCGGTTGCCGGTGAGCGCGTCTTCCCCGAACCTCTGGTGCGCACCGTTGTGCACATGATGGAAAGCGTTGCCTTACCGGGCGGCGGTGGGGTGAAGGCGGCCATCAAGGGCTACCGCATTGCCATCAAAACCGGTACCGCCAAAAAAGTGGGCCCGGACGGCAAATACGTCAACAGATACATCGCTTATACCGCCGGCGTGGCGCCGGCCAGTAATCCTCGTTTTGCTCTGGTGGTGGTAATCAACGACCCGCAGGGTGGGAAATACTACGGTGGTGCGATCTCCGCGCCGGTGTTTGGCGCCATCATGGGCGGCGTATTGCGCACCATGAACGTTGAACCGGATGCGTTGCCTACCGTTGAGAAAAGCGATTTTGTAACTAACAGAAAAGAGGGTTCAGGTGGCAGATCGTAATTTGCGCGATTTACTCGCTCCGTGGGTGCCAACGGCTCCCGGGCGCGCGCTGCGGGAAATGACATTAGACAGCCGTATTGCGGCTGCCGGGGATCTGTTTGTCGCCGTTGTCGGCCATCAAACGGATGGACGCCGCTATATTCCGCAGGCCATCGCGCAGGGCGTTGCCGCTGTGATTGCCGAAGCTGAAGGCCAGGCCGAAGACGGCGCTATCACCCAAATGCACGGCGTGCCGGTGATTTACCTGAGCCAGCTCAACCAGCGCCTTTCCGCACTGGCCGGGCGTTTTTACCATGAACCGGCGGAACGTCTGCGTCTGGTCGGCGTTACGGGTACCAACGGCAAAACCACCACGACTCAGTTGCTGGCGCAGTGGGGCCAACTGCTGGGTGAAACCAGCGCCGTAATGGGCACCGTCGGCAATGGTTTGCTGGGCCAGGTTTGCCCAACAGAGAATACCACCGGCTCTGCGGTAGATGTTCAACACGTATTAAACGAGCTGGTCGATCGCGGCGCCACCTTCGCGGCGATGGAAGTTTCCTCCCACGGCCTGGTGCAAAACCGCGTGGCGGCGCTGCCGTTTGCCGCTGCGGTGTTTACCAACCTGAGCCGCGATCATCTGGACTACCACGGTGACATGGCCAATTACGAAGCGGCCAAGTGGTCGCTGTTCGCCAGTCACGAAGTGGGCCAGGCGATTATCAATGCCGATGACGAAGTCGGCCAGCGCTGGCTGAGTCAATTGCCGGATGCAGTCGCTGTCACCATGCAGGACAACCTGCAGCCTGGCTGCCACGGTCGCTGGCTGAAAACCACCGCGGTTAACTATCACGATAACGGCGCCACTATTCGCTTCAGCTCAAGCTGGGGCGACGGTGAGATTGAAAGCCGCCTGATGGGGGCTTTCAACGTCAGTAACTTGCTGTTGGCGTTGGCGACCCTGCTGTCGTTGGGGTATCCACTGGATGAACTGGTGGCCACCGGTAATCAGTTGCAACCGGTGTGTGGCCGCATGGAAGTTTTCAACGCGCCGGGTAAACCGACGGTGGTGGTCGATTACGCCCACACCCCGGATGCGCTGGAAAAAGCGTTGGAAGCCGCGCGCCTGCACTGCCAGGGGCAGTTATGGTGCGTGTTTGGCTGCGGCGGCGATCGCGACAAGGGCAAGCGTCCACTGATGGGCGGTATCGCCGAACAGTTCGCCGATCGCGTCGTTGTTACCGACGATAACCCTCGTACCGAAGAGCCGCAGGCGATCATCGCCGATATCCTGACTGGCTTGCTGGATGCCGGACGCGCTCTGGTGATCCACGGTCGTGCGGAAGCCGTAACCAGCGCCATCATGCAGGCGAAAGAACAAGACGTGGTGCTGGTGGCCGGTAAGGGTCACGAGGATTACCAACTGGTGGGGAATCGCCGTCTGGATTACTCCGATCGCACCACCGTCGCGCGTTTGCTGGGGGTAGTAGCATGATCCCTGTCTCCCTTCAGGCACTGGCCGACGTATTGAGCGCTGAACTGATCGGCGCCGATTGCCAAATCGTTGAGGTGACGACAGATACCCGTCAGGTAACCGCCGGTTGCCTGTTTGTGGCATTGAAAGGTGAGCGTTTCGACGCTCACGATTTTGCTGTTGATGCAGTAGCCGCAGGCGCCGGGGCGCTGCTGGTAAGTAAGCGCTTATTGGTGGATGTTCCGCAACTGGTGGTGAAAGACACCCGTCTGGCGTTAGGCCAACTTGCTGCATGGGTACGCAAGCAGGTACCGGCCCGAGTCGTGGCGTTAACCGGCTCATCGGGCAAGACTTCGGTGAAAGAGATGGCCGCCGCTATCCTGCGTGAGTGCGGCGAAGTGCTTTATACCGCCGGCAATTTCAATAATGACATCGGCGTGCCTTTGACGCTGCTGCGTTTGCAGCCGCAGCACGACTTTGCGGTGATTGAGCTGGGCGCTAACCACATTGGCGAAATCGCCTATACCACCGCATTAACTTGTCCGCAGACCGCCCTGGTAAATAACCTGGCGGCCGCTCACCTGGAAGGCTTTGGTTCCTTGGCCGGTGTTGCCCAGGCGAAGGGCGAAATTTTTACCGGCTTGCCGGCTGACGGCGTGGCGATCATCAACGCCGACAACAACGATTGGCCGCATTGGCAGAGCATGCTGGAGGGGAAGACCGTTTGGCGATTCTCTCCGCAGGCGGCAGAAGGCGTCGATTTCTTCGCCAGCGATGTACAGGTTAACGGTGAAGGCACACAGTTTACGTTGCACAGCCCGTTCGGCACTGCGCCTATCGCGCTGCCCCTTCCTGGGCGTCATAACGTCGCCAACGCGTTGGCGGCAACGGCACTGGCAATGTCGGCCGGTGCATCGCTCGAGGCCGTGCGTCAGGGGCTCAAACAACTGAAGGCGGTACCGGGACGTTTGTTCCCGATTGCCCTGTCTGCCGGCAAGCTGCTGTTGGATGACAGCTACAACGCCAACGTTGGCTCAATGACGGCCGCTGCGCAGGTACTGGCGGAAATGCCGGGCTACCGCGTGATGGTGGTGGGCGATATGGCAGAGCTGGGGGCGGAAGCCGAAGAGTGTCACCGTCAGGTGGGCGAAGCGGCTCGGCTGGCGGGAGTCGATAAGGTGCTGGGCGTGGGGCCATTGAGCCAAACGCTGATTGCCGCCTCCGGTAACGGCGAACATTTTCAGGATAAGGCAGCAGTGATCGCGCGCGTGGCGGAATTACTGTCGGAACATGCGGTAATTACCGTGTTAATCAAGGGTTCACGTAGTGCCGCAATGGAGCAGGTAGTACGCGCGTTACAGGAGAAAGCACCATGTTAGTTTGGCTGGCCGAGCATTTGGTCAAATATTATTCCGGCTTCAACGTCTTTTCCTACCTGACGTTCCGAGCCATTGTCAGCCTGCTGACCGCGCTGTTCCTTTCCTTGTGGATGGGGCCGCGGGTGATCAAACGCCTGCAGGAGATGTCCTTCGGCCAGGTGGTGCGTAACGACGGTCCAGAGTCGCATTTCAGCAAGCGCGGCACGCCGACCATGGGCGGCATCATGATCCTGACCTCCATCACCGTTTCGGTGCTGATGTGGGCCTATCCGTCCAACCCTTATGTTTGGTGCGTACTGTTTGTGCTGGTGGGTTACGGCATCGTCGGTTTCGTTGACGACTACCGCAAGGTGGTGCGTAAAGACACCAAAGGGCTGATCGCCCGCTGGAAATACTTCTGGCAGTCGGTGATTGCGCTGGTGGTTGCTTTCGCCATGTATGCCGTAGGTAAAGACACGCCAGCCACCGAGCTGGTTGTGCCGTTCTTTAAGGACATCATGCCTCAGCTTGGCCTGTTGTACGTGCTGCTGGCTTACTTTGTCATCGTAGGGACCAGCAACGCGGTCAACCTGACCGACGGGCTGGACGGCCTGGCGATTATGCCGACGGTGTTCGTGGCCGCCGGTTTTGCACTGGTAGCCTGGGCGACCGGTAACATGAACTTCGCCAACTACCTGCACATTCCATATTTGCGCCACGCCGGTGAACTGGTGATCGTCTGTACCGCCATTGTCGGCGCCGGCCTGGGCTTTTTGTGGTTCAACACCTATCCGGCCCAGGTCTTCATGGGCGACGTGGGTTCGTTGGCGCTGGGCGGCGCGTTGGGCACCATTGCGGTGCTGCTGCGCCAAGAGTTTTTACTGTTGATTATGGGCGGCGTGTTCGTGGTTGAAACGCTGTCGGTGATTTTGCAGGTGGGGTCGTTCAAGCTGCGCGGGCAACGTATTTTCCGCATGGCGCCGATTCACCACCACTATGAATTGAAAGGCTGGCCGGAACCACGCGTGATCGTGCGCTTCTGGATTATTTCGCTGATGCTGGTGCTGATTGGCCTGGCGACGCTGAAGGTGCGGTAACTATGGCGGATTATCAGGGTAAGAAAGTGGTCATCATCGGGCTGGGCCTCACCGGCCTGTCCTGTGTTGATTTCTTTATGGCGCGCGGCGTAACGCCACGCGTTATGGATACCCGCATTTCACCTCCAGGGCTGGACAAGCTGCCTGAAAGCGTTGAGCGTCACCTGGGTGATTTGAATCAGGATTGGCTGTTGGCGGCGGATTTGATCGTCGCCAGTCCGGGCATGGCATTGGCGACCCCGGCATTGAGCGCTGCTGCAGAGGCGGGCGTAGAGATTGTCGGCGATATCGAATTGTTCTGCCGTGAAGCCCAGGCACCGATCGTGGCGATTACCGGTTCCAACGGTAAAAGCACCGTCACCACCCTGGTGGGTGAAATGGCAAAAGCCGCAGGTTGGGCGGTGGGCGTCGGTGGCAATATCGGCCTGCCTGCGTTGAGCCTGCTGCGTCAGGAATGCCAACTGTACGTGCTGGAGCTGTCGAGCTTCCAACTGGAAACCACTTACAGCCTGCACGCGGCTGCGGCGACCATTTTGAACGTCACCGAAGATCATATGGATCGCTATCCGTTTGGGCTGCAGCAATACCGTGCCGCCAAGCTGAAGGTCTATGAAAATGCCAGCCTGTGCGTGGTCAATGCCGACGACGCATTGACGATGCCGATTCGCGGGGCGGATCAGCGTTGCATCAGCTTTGGCGCCGATGTGGGCGACTATCACCTGAACCGCCAACTGGGCGAGACCTGGTTGCGCGTGCGCGGCGAGAAAATCCTGAACACCCGCGAAATGAAGCTGACTGGCCGCCATAACTACACCAATGCGTTGGCGGCGCTGGCACTGGCCGATGCGGTGAACATCCCGCGCGCTTCCAGCCTGAAAGCGTTGACCACCTATACCGGTTTGGCGCACCGCTTCCAATTGGCCTGGGAACATAACGGCGTTCGCTGGATTAACGATTCTAAAGCCACCAACGTTGGCAGTACCGAAGCGGCGTTGAATGGTCTGCAGGTGGACGGCACCTTGCATCTGCTGTTGGGCGGCGACGGCAAATCGGCCGATTTCTCCCCGCTGGCGCGCTACCTGCAAGGCGATAACGTTCGCCTTTACTGCTTCGGCCGTGATGGCGAACAGTTGGCTCAGCTGCGGCCGGAGGTCGCTACGCTGACCGAGACTATGGAACAGGCGATGCAGACGATAGCCGGCCGGGTGCAACCTGGCGATATGGTGCTGCTGTCACCCGCCTGTGCCAGCCTGGATCAGTTCCGCAATTTTGAAGTACGCGGCGACGAGTTTACTCGTTTGGCACAGGAGCTTGGCGGATGAGACTACGCTTGCCGAACTTCGGGCTGACAGAGCTCTTTAAAAACTGGGTGGCGGGATCGCGAGATAACGATTCGGTCAATATGGTGCTGTACGACCGTACCCTGCTGTGGCTGACCTTTGGGTTGGCCATTATCGGTTTTGTGATGGTGACTTCTGCTTCGATGCCGATCGGTCAGCGCCTGGCGGACGATCCGTTCTTGTTCGCCAAGCGTGATGCGTTGTACCTCGGGCTGGCGTTCGGTCTGTCGATGGTGACCTTGCGCATTCCGATGGAAGTCTGGCAGCGCTATAGCAACATCATGCTGCTGTTGTCGATTGTGATGCTGTTGATCGTATTGGTGGTCGGCAGCTCGGTAAACGGGGCATCGCGCTGGATCTCGCTGGGGCCGCTGCGTATTCAGCCGGCAGAGCTGTCCAAGCTGTCGCTGTTCTGTTACCTGGCGAGTTATCTGGTGCGCAAAGTAGAAGAGGTGCGCAGCAACTTCTGGGGCTTCTGCAAGCCGATGGGCGTCATGGTGGTGTTGGCTGTGCTGCTGCTGGCTCAGCCGGACCTCGGTACCGTGGTGGTGCTGTTTATCACCACGCTGGCAATGCTGTTCCTTGCCGGCGCGAAAATGTGGCAATTCCTGGCGATTATCGGATCCGGAGCCTTCGCGGTAGTGCTGTTGATCATCGCTGAACCTTACCGTATGCGCCGTGTGACTTCGTTCTGGAATCCGTGGGCCGATCCGTTCGGCAGCGGCTACCAGCTGACCCAGTCGCTGATGGCCTTTGGCCGTGGTGAGTTCTGGGGACAAGGGCTGGGCAATTCGGTGCAGAAACTCGAGTATTTGCCGGAAGCGCACACCGACTTTATCTTCTCGATTTTAGGCGAAGAACTGGGCTATATCGGTGTGGTTTTTGCATTGTTAATGGTATTCTGCGTCGCTTTTCGTGCTATGTCGATTGGCCGCCGTGCGCTGGAGATTGATCAGCGCTTTTCTGGCTTCTTGGCCTGCTCAATTGGCGTGTGGTTTAGCTTCCAGGCGCTGGTCAACGTCGGTGCCGCTGCCGGAATGCTTCCCACTAAAGGCTTAACGTTACCGCTGATAAGCTATGGCGGTTCGAGCCTGTTGATTATGTCGACGGCGATCGTGCTGTTGCTGCGTATTGATTATGAAACGCGTCTGGCTAAAGCCCAGGCGTTTGTGAAGAGGTAAGGGATGAGCGGGAAACCTAAGCGTTTAATGGTGATGGCGGGCGGTACCGGCGGACACGTGTTCCCGGGACTGGCGGTCGCACATCATCTGATGGCGCAGGGCTGGCAGGTGCGCTGGCTTGGAACCGCAGACCGAATGGAAGCCGATCTGGTGCCAAAGCACGGGATCGAGATTGATTTCATCCGTATTTCCGGCCTGCGTGGCAAAGGGCTGAAGGCCCAACTGAGCGCGCCGCTGCGTATCTGGCAAGCCGTACGTCAGGCGAAGGCGATTATGCGTAGCTACCAACCGGACGTGGTGCTGGGAATGGGGGGGTACGTTTCTGGTCCTGGCGGTTTGGCCGCATGGCTGTGCGGCATCCCGGTGGTGCTGCATGAACAAAACGGCATTGCCGGGCTGACCAACCGTTGGTTGGCGCGCATTGCCAAGAAGGTCCTGCAGGCCTTCCCTGGCGCGTTCCCCAATGCGGACGTGGTGGGCAACCCGGTACGCACTGACGTATTGGCGCTGCCGCTGCCGGCAGAGCGATTGACGGGGCGTGAAGGGCCCATTCGCGTACTGGTGATTGGCGGCAGTCAGGGTGCCCGGGTGCTGAATCAGACAGTTCCTGAAGTCGCGGCGAGATTGGGCGATAGAATTACGCTCTGGCATCAGGTAGGCAAAGGTGCGCTGGAAAATGTGTTGCGCGACTACGAGAGGGTAGGGCAGACGCAACACAAAGTGACCGAGTTTATTGATGACATGGCGGCGGCGTACGCTTGGGCTGATGTCGTGGTGTGCCGCTCCGGCGCGCTAACGGTCAGCGAGATCGCCGCTGCGGGCCTTCCTGCGATCTTCGTGCCTTTCATGCACAAAGACCGCCAACAGTATTGGAATGCCCGCCCGCTGGAAGAAGCCGGTGCGGCGAAGATTATCGAGCAACCGCAGTTTAACGCCGATGTGGTGGCGGAGCTGCTGGCTGGTTGGGATCGTCCTACGCTGCTGGCCATGGCCGAAAAGGCCCGTGCCGTAGCCATTCCTGATGCTACCGAACGCGTAGCTGCGGAGCTGGTGCGCGTCGCCAAATAATATGCAGGGGTCCGGTTCGCCGGGCCTGAATTAAAGAATGTCATGTAGGGGCCCGGCATGCCGGACCTGGATTAGAGAGAGTGATGAATACACAACAACTGGCGAAACTACGTACTATCGTGCCCGAGATGCGACGCGTCCGGCACATTCACTTTGTCGGCATCGGTGGCGCCGGCATGGGTGGTATCGCCGAAGTGTTGGCCAATGAAGGTTATCAAATCAGCGGTTCTGACCTGGCACCGAATCCGGTAACCCAGCAGCTGAGCGCGCTCGGGGCGACGATTTACTTCCATCACCGTCCGGAGAACGTACTGGATGCCAGCGTAGTCGTGGTTTCTACCGCGATTTCTGCCGACAACCCGGAAATTGTCGCCGCTCGTGAAGCGCGTATTCCGGTAATCCGCCGCGCAGAGATGTTGGCCGAACTGATGCGTTTTCGTCACGGCATCGCCGTTGCCGGTACGCATGGCAAGACCACGACCACGGCAATGGTGTCGAGCATTTATGCCGAAGCCGGTCTGGACCCGACCTTTGTTAACGGCGGGCTGGTGAAAGCGGCAGGAACTCATGCGCGTTTGGGCTCCAGCCGTTACCTGATTGCGGAAGCGGATGAGAGCGATGCCTCTTTCTTGCATCTGCAACCGATGGTGGCGATTGTCACCAATATCGAAGCCGACCATATGGAGACCTACCAGGGCGACTTCGAAAACCTGAAGCAGACGTTTATTAACTTTTTGCACAACCTGCCGTTCTACGGCCGTGCGGTGATGTGTATTGACGATCCGGTGGTGCGTGAATTGCTGCCACGCGTGGGTCGCCATATCACCACTTACGGTTTCAGCGACGATGCCGACGTTCGCATCGAGAGCTACCGTCAGGTTGGAGCCCAGGGCCACTTCACCCTGAGCCGCCAGGACAAGCCGCTGATGACGGTGACGCTGAATGCGCCGGGTCGTCACAACGCGTTGAACGCGGCGGCGGCAGTGGCGGTGGCAACGGAAGAGGGCATTGACGACGCAGATATCCTGCGTGCGTTGGCCAGCTTCCAGGGGACCGGTCGCCGCTTTGATTTCCTCGGCGAATTCCCGCTGGAGCCGGTAAATGGCAAAAGCGGCAGTGCGATGCTGGTGGACGATTATGGCCACCACCCGACCGAGGTCGACGCGACGCTGAAAGCCGCACGTGCAGGCTGGCCGGACAAGCGTCTGGTGATGATTTTCCAGCCGCACCGTTACACGCGTACTCGCGATCTGTATGACGACTTTGCCAATGTGCTGTCGCAGGTGGACGTGCTGCTGATGCTGGACGTTTACTCTGCCGGTGAAACGGCAATTCCAGGGGCGGACAGCCGCTCGCTGTGCCGTACCATCCGCAGCCGCGGCAAGCTGGATCCGATTCTGGTGTCTGATGCGGATACCGTGCCGGAAACCCTTGCAGGGTTGCTGCAAGCGGACGATTTAGTGCTGGTGCAGGGCGCCGGCAACGTGGGGAAAGTCGCACGCAAACTGGCTGAGCTGAAGCTGCAGCCTCAGAAAAAAGAGGAGGAACATCATGGCCGATAAAGTTGCCGTACTGCTGGGTGGCACCTCCGCTGAACGTGAAGTGTCATTGCAATCCGGTGCCGCCGTGCTGGCCGGGCTGCGTGAAGCCGGTATCGACGCTCACGGCATCGATATCCGTGATTTCCCGGTCACCCAGTTGAAAGAACATGGGTTTACCAAAGTATTTATCGCGCTGCATGGCCGAGGCGGTGAAGACGGCACCCTGCAAGGCATGCTGGAGTTCCTCGAACTGCCTTATACAGGCAGTGGCGTGATGGCTTCGGCACTGACCATGGACAAGTGGCGCACCAAAATGGTGTGGCAGTCGATGGGCCTGCCGGTGGCGCCTTATGTTGCGCTGAATCGTCAGCAATATGCCGGTGCAGAAAAAGAGGCGCTGATCGCGCGCATAGAGGCCTTGGGCCTGCCGCTGATCGTCAAGCCGAGCCGTGAAGGCTCCAGCGTTGGTATGAGCAAAGTTACCGAGCGTGGCGCTCTTGAGGCGGCTCTGGAAGAAGGTTTCCGTCATGACGACGACGTGCTGGTCGAGAAGTGGCTGAGCGGTCCGGAATACACGGTAGCGATGCTGGGTGATCGGGTATTGCCTTCCATCCGCATTCAACCGGCCGGCGTGTTTTACGATTACCAGGCCAAGTACATCTCGGACGATACCCAGTATTTCTGTCCGAGCGGCCTGGGTGCGGAACAGGAAGCCGAAATGGCGTCTCTGGCGTTACGCGCCTATCGTGGGCTGGACTGCAGCGGCTGGGGCCGCGTTGATGTGATGCAGGATAGCGATGGCAGCTTCTATCTGCTTGAGGTGAATACCTCGCCGGGCATGACCAGTCATAGCCTGGTGCCGATGGCAGCGCGCCAGTCTGGTTTAAGCTTCTCGCAGCTGGTAGCGAGAATTTTGGAATTGGCCGACTGATATGTCGCAAGCTGCCCTGAATGCGCGTGAACGCGAGGTGGACAACAACCCGCGACGCAGCAATGGAACCCAGTTGGCGGGAATGATTTTCCTGCTGATGGTGTTGGGAACGGTCCTGTGGAGTGGGTGGGCGGTGATTGGCTGGATGAAAGACGCCAGCCGCCTGCCGCTGTCACGACTGGTGGTGACCGGTGAACGTCACTACACCACCAACGACGATATTCGTCAGGCTATCCTGGCGCTGGGATCGCCGGGGACGTTCATGACGCAGGATGTGGATATCATCCAGCAGCAGATTGAACGTCTGCCGTGGATCAAGCAGGCCAGCGTGCGCAAGCAGTGGCCGGATGAGCTGAAGATCCACCTGGTGGAATATGTCCCGGTGGCGCGCTGGAATGATTTGCACATGGTAGATGCCGAAGGCAAATCCTTCAGCGTGCCTGCAGAACGAATTGGCAAACAGAAGTTGCCGTTGCTGTATGGTCCGGAAGGGAGCGAACAGGATGTTCTTGAAGGTTACCGGACCATGAGCAGCATGTTAGCGGCCAGCAAATATACGCTGAAAATGGCGGCCATGAGCGCCCGCCATTCCTGGCAGCTGGCTTTGGATAATGATGTTCGGCTGGAGCTGGGACGCGACGATCGCACCGGACGCCTGCAGCGCTTTATCGAGCTTTACCCGGTATTGCAGCAGCAGGGACAGGCAGAAAGCAAGCGAGTCAGTTATGTCGACTTACGCTATGAGGCCGGTGCATCGGTAGGTTGGGCCCCCGTGTTTATCGACCCGCAGGCTGCAGGCGATCGGCAGAACAGTAATCAGCAACAGAATCAGGCACAGGCAAAACAACAATGATCAAGTCGACGGACAGAAAACTGGTAGTTGGACTGGAGATCGGTACTGCAAAAGTCTCCGCATTGGTAGGGGAAGTTCTGCCCGATGGCATGGTCAACATTATCGGGGTGGGCAGTTGCCCGTCTCGCGGTATGGATAAGGGTGGCGTTAACGACCTGGAGTCGGTAGTGAAGTGCGTACAGCGCGCTATCGATCAGGCCGAACTGATGGCGGATTGTCAGATTTCTTCGGTTTACCTCGCATTATCGGGTAAACACATCAGCTGCCAGAACGAAATAGGGATGGTTCCTATTTCCGAAGAGGAAGTGACACAGGAAGATGTGGAGAACGTGGTGCATACCGCTAAATCGGTACGCGTCCGTGATGAACACCGCATCCTGCACGTCATCCCTCAGGAATACGCCATCGATTATCAGGAAGGCATCAAAAACCCGGTTGGGTTGTCCGGCGTGCGTATGCAAGCCAAGGTGCACCTGATCACCTGCCATAACGATATGGCTAAGAACATCGTTAAGGCAGTAGAACGTTGTGGTCTGAAAGTTGACCAACTTATTTTCGCCGGTCTGGCCGCCAGCTATGCGGTACTGACCGAAGATGAGCGCGAGCTCGGCGTTTGTGTAGTGGATATCGGCGGCGGCACCATGGATATGGCGGTGTACACCGGCGGTGCACTGCGCCACACCAAAGTGATCCCTTACGCCGGGAACGTGGTCACCAGCGATATCGCTTACGCCTTCGGCACGCCGCCGACAGACGCGGAAGCGATCAAAGTTCGACACGGCTGTGCGCTTGGGTCGATTGTTAGCAAGGATGAAAGTGTAGAGGTGCCAAGCGTTGGAGGACGTCCTCCTCGGAGTCTGCAAAGACAGACACTGGCTGAAGTGATTGAGCCACGCTACACCGAACTGTTGAATCTGGTTAACGATGAAATTTTGCAATTGCAGGAGCAACTGCGTCAGCAAGGGGTGAAGCATCATCTGGCGGCGGGTATTGTGCTGACCGGTGGTGCCGCCCAGATTGATGGCCTGGCAGCCTGTGCGCAACGGGTGTTCCACACCCAGGTACGCATCGGCCAACCCTTGAACATCACGGGTCTGACGGATTATGCGCAGGAGCCTTACTACTCTACGGCGGTAGGTCTGCTGCACTATGGAAAAGAGTCTCACCTGAGCGGTGAGGCAGAAGTAGAAAAACGCGCCTCGGTGGGCAATTGGTTTAAACGTATCAATAGCTGGCTGAGAAAAGAGTTTTAATGTTTCAACAAAGAGATCATGCTGAGTAATCTTTTTATGATCTCGCAGCGACAGGCACAAAACGGAGAGAAACTATGTTTGAACCAATGGAACTAACCAATGACGCGGTGATTAAAGTCATCGGCGTCGGCGGTGGCGGTGGCAACGCCGTTGAACACATGGTGCGCGAGCGCATCGAAGGTGTTGAATTCTTTGCCGTGAATACAGACGCTCAGGCGCTTCGTAAAACGGCAGTTGGCCAAACCATCCAGATCGGTAGCGGTATTACCAAAGGTCTGGGTGCAGGCGCGAACCCTGAAGTGGGTCGCAATTCAGCGGAAGAAGACCGTGAAGCCCTGCGCGCCGCACTGGATGGTGCAGACATGGTCTTCATTGCAGCCGGCATGGGCGGCGGTACCGGTACCGGTGCAGCGCCAGTCGTCGCTGAAGTTGCTAAAGACCTGGGTATTCTGACAGTGGCCGTGGTGACCAAGCCTTTCAATTTTGAAGGCAAGAAACGCATGGCGTTCGCTGAGCAGGGTATCGCAGAATTGTCCAAACATGTGGACTCACTGATCACTATCCCGAACGACAAGCTGTTGAAAGTTCTGGGTCGCGGTATTTCTCTGTTGGACGCGTTTGGTGCGGCTAACGACGTGCTGAAAGGCGCGGTACAGGGTATTGCCGAACTGATCACCCGTCCGGGCCTGATGAACGTCGACTTCGCCGACGTGCGCACCGTAATGTCCGAAATGGGCTACGCGATGATGGGTTCCGGCGTTGCCTGTGGTGAAGACCGTGCTGAAGAAGCTGCGGAAATGGCGATCTCCAGCCCACTGCTGGAAGATATCGACCTGTCCGGCGCTCGCGGCGTGCTGGTCAACATCACCGCCGGCTTCGACCTGCGCTTGGATGAGTTCGAAACCGTGGGTAACACCATTCGTGCTTTCGCTTCCGACAACGCGACCGTGGTAATTGGTACGTCGCTGGATCCGGAAATGAACGACGAACTGCGTGTAACCGTGGTTGCGACCGGTATCGGCATGGACAAACGTCCGGAAATCACTCTGGTCACCAATAAACAGGCCAGCCAGCCAGTGATGGATCATCGCTACCAGCAGCACGGCATGTCGCCGCTGCCGCAGGAAGTGAAACCTGCCGCCAAGGTGGTTAACGATCCGACTGCGCAGCCTAATAAAGAGCCCGACTATCTTGATATTCCAGCCTTCCTGCGCAAGCAGGCAGACTAAGAATATCCTGAGAATTTGGAATCTCCGCTCTTTGTGCTAAACTGTCCCGCCAGCCATGCTGTATGCTTGGCTGGTAGGATTGATAACATTGCGAGATAAAACGATGATCAAACAAAGGACATTAAAACGTATTGTTCAGGCGACTGGTGTCGGTTTACATACCGGCAAGAAAGTCACGCTGACAATGCGACCCGCGGCGGCTAATACCGGGGTCATCTATCGTCGCACTGACTTGAATCCACCGGTTGATTTTCCGGCTGATGCAAAATCCGTGCGTGATACCATGCTCTGTACCTGCCTGGTCAATGAGCATGACGTGCGTATTTCTACCGTTGAGCATCTTAATGCCGCGCTGGCTGGGTTGGGCATCGACAACATCGTTATCGAAGTTGACGCTGCTGAAATCCCTATCATGGACGGCAGTGCCAGTCCGTTCGTCTTCCTGTTGCTGGATGCCGGCATTGAAGAACTGAACTCTGCGAAGAAATTCCTGCGTCTGAAAGACACCGTGCGTGTTGAAGATGGCGACAAGTGGGCCGAGCTGTCCCCGCATAACGGGTTCCGCCTGGACTTCACCATCGACTTCAACCACCCGGCGATCGACGCCAGTACGCAACGTTACCGCCTTGATTTCTCTGCCGACTCGTTCGTGCGTCAAATCAGCCGTGCGCGTACTTTCGGCTTCATGCGTGATATCGAATATTTACAGTCCCGTGGCCTGGCCCTGGGCGGCAGCTTTGACTGCGCTATCGTGGTAGATGATTACCGCGTGCTGAACGAAGACGGCCTGCGCTTCGAAGACGAATTCGTGCGTCACAAAATGCTGGACGCCATCGGCGACCTGTTCATGTGCGGCCATAATATCATTGGCGCGTTTACCGCGTACAAGTCTGGTCATGCGCTGAACAACAAGCTGCTTCAAGCAGTTCTGGCGAAACAGGAAGCGTGGGAATACGTCACCTTCCAGGACGAAGCCGAAATGCCACTGGCATTCAAAGCTCCGTCAACCGTATTGGCATAAGTCGATACCGCTGATTACTTATCACGACTGGTAGCGTTGGCACTCTCTCCGGCCAACGACGCCAGTCGTTCTAATATCTTGCGCAGTTTTTCCGGGCTCCGGCTCGCCAATACCCTTAATTCCCCAGCACTTTCCTGACTCAGATGACGCATAGGCACGCTTGACTGCGTATTTCCTGCCGTTTTTGCGGCGTCCTGCACCAGGTTGTTCCCTTTTGCCATCAAGGCCGGATTAATCCTGATGTCGATCGACGACAATGATGGTAGAATTTGCGCTCGTAGTGCTGATAATAAAGCCGGTTGTTCGTAACGTAGACGCATCATCCAGCTGGCATTTGCCGTTTCTAGCACTAAAATACCCTGTCGGAAATTTGCGACGCGGCACCAAGGATGCAGTTGAACGGGCAACAGGCCTTTCACTGCACGGTTAAGCTTAAGCAACGCGACTGCGCGTTGTTGGACGTTATGCAGTGGCCCTTTGTCTTCTGCAGACGCGTCGTCGAACAGGGAATCTAATAATTGTGGACGGCTATCGCGCATAATGGGCTCCGGCGGATTATAAACTCGTGATCGGTATTCTAAATCGTTGGCGACAATTTGGCAGACGTTATTTCTGGCCCCATCTCCTCTTAGGGATGGTTGCGGCCACGCTTGGCGTACCTACCAATCTGACCGGCAACCCCGATCAAGCCGCTCTGCCGAGCACCTCGTCCAGCCTGAACCGGCAAAATTCTGCCAGTGGCGCCTTCAATAGCCTGGCGTTACTGCAGGAAGCGCACCGTCGTCCGACCTTTAGCGTCGACTACTGGCACCAACATGCGCTTCGTACCGTCATTCGTCACCTCTCTTTTGCGCTTGCGCCGCAGGCCGTTTACGCGCGGGTGCAGGAAAGCGAAGCGGAAGTGACCGAACCCCCATTGCAGGTAGCGCAACTGGCGCTGCTTTCAACCCTTAATGCGCTGCTGACGCACGAGCCGAAGCCGCCGACCATCATTCGCACCACTCACCACGCCGTGCTGCCCGCTGTTGCGCAGCATCAGGCCGGGTTGTGGCTTGCGCAAGTGCAGGGCATTCGCGCCGGACCTGCAGCCTTAAGCTGATTTCTTGCCCCTCGGGCGACAAAAAAAACCTAAAAAATAACATCAAGTTGACTGCCTGTGTTGGCCGTCATGACAGAGATATCAAACATCATGTTAGTGAAATTATTGACCAAAGTTTTTGGTAGCCGTAACGATCGTACGCTGCGCCGCATGCGCAAATCGGTTGAGCTGATCAACCAGATGGAACCGGACATGGAAAAACTGTCCGATGACGAACTGAAAGCCAAGACCAACGAGTTCCGCGCGCGCCTGGAAAAGGGTGAAGTGCTGGAAAACCTGTTGCCTGAGGCCTTCGCGGTAGTGCGTGAGGCGAGCAAGCGCGTCTTCGGCATGCGTCACTTCGACGTGCAGCTGCTGGGCGGCATGGTGCTGAATGACCGCTGTATCGCAGAGATGCGCACCGGTGAAGGTAAAACCCTGACCGCAACCCTGCCAGCCTATCTGAACGCCCTGAGCGGTCGTGGCGTGCACGTGGTAACCGTCAACGACTATCTGGCACAGCGTGACGCCGAGAACAACCGCCCGCTGTTTGAGTTCCTCGGCTTGAGCATCGGCATCAACCTGCCGGGCATGCCGGCACCGGCCAAGCGTGAAGCCTATGCCGCGGACATTACCTACGGCACCAACAACGAATACGGTTTCGACTATCTGCGCGACAACATGGCGTTCAGTCCGGAAGAGCGCGTTCAGCGCAAACTGCACTATGCACTGGTGGATGAGGTTGACTCCATCCTGATCGATGAAGCGCGTACGCCGTTGATCATCTCTGGCCCGGCTGAAGACAGCTCCGAGATGTACATCAAGGTTAACAAGCTGATCCCTAAACTGATCCGTCAGGAAAAAGAAGATTCGGATTCCTTCCAGGGCGAAGGCCACTTCTCGGTTGACGAAAAGGCGCGCCAGGTGCACCTGACCGAACGCGGCCTGATCCTGATCGAAGAAATGCTGATGGAAGCCGGCATCATGGACGAAGGGGAGTCACTGTACTCACCGACCAACATCATGCTGATGCACCACGTGACCGCGGCTCTGCGTGCCCATGTGCTGTTTACCCGTGACGTTGACTACATCGTAAAAGACGGTGAAGTCATCATCGTCGACGAACACACCGGCCGTACCATGCACGGCCGTCGCTGGTCCGATGGCCTGCACCAGGCGGTGGAAGCCAAAGAAGGCGTGGAAATCCAGAACGAAAACCAGACCCTGGCCTCCATCACCTTCCAGAACTACTTCCGCCTGTACGAGAAGCTGGCTGGGATGACCGGTACCGCCGACACCGAAGCTTTTGAATTCAGCTCGATCTACAAGCTGGATACCATTGTGGTGCCGACCAACCGTCCAATGCTGCGTAAAGACATGCCGGATCTGGTCTACATGACCGAGCATGAGAAGATTGGCGCCATCATTGAAGATATTCGTGAGCGTACCGCTAACGGCCAGCCGGTTCTGGTCGGTACGATTTCAATCGAGAAATCCGAAGTGGTTTCGCGTGAGCTGGAGAAAGCCGGTATCGCCCATAAGGTGTTGAACGCCAAGTTCCACGCCATGGAAGCGGACATCGTTGCTCAGGCCGGCCAGACCTCTGCGGTTACCATCGCTACCAACATGGCCGGTCGTGGTACCGACATCGTGTTGGGCGGCAGCTGGCAGGCAGAGATTGCCCAGTTGGAAGATCCAACCGAAGAGCAAGTCGCGGCGATTAAAGACGCCTGGAAAATCCGTCACGATGCTGTACTGGCAGCCGGTGGCCTGCACATCATTGGTACCGAGCGTCATGAATCACGCCGTATCGATAACCAGTTGCGCGGCCGTTCCGGTCGTCAGGGGGATGCCGGTTCATCCCGCTTCTACCTGTCGATGGAAGATGCCCTGATGCGTATTTTCGCCTCCGATCGCGTTTCCAACATGATGCGTAAATTGGGGATGAAAGAAGGTGAGGCCATTGAGCACCCATGGGTCACCAAAGCAATTGCCAATGCCCAGCGTAAAGTAGAAAGCCGCAACTTCGACATTCGTAAGCAACTGCTGGAATACGATGACGTGGCCAACGATCAGCGCCGCGCGATCTACAGCCAGCGTAACGAACTGCTGGACGTGTCTGACGTTAGCGAAACCATTGCCAGCATCCGTGAAGACGTGTTCAAGACCACTATTGACGGCTACATTCAACCGCAGTCGCTGGAAGAAGAGTGGGATATTCAGGGGCTGACCGAACGTCTGAAAAACGATTTCGATCTGGATATGCCTATCGCCGAATGGTTGGATAAAGAGCCTGAGCTGCACGAAGAAACGCTGCGTGAGCGTATTCTGGAAAAAGCCAAGGAAGAGTACCAGCGTAAAGAAGAAGTGGTTGGCACCGAGATGATGCGCAACTTCGAGAAAGGCGTGATGCTACAGACGCTGGATTCCCTGTGGAAAGAGCATCTGGCGGCCATGGACTACCTGCGTCAGGGCATCCATCTGCGCGGTTATGCGCAGAAAGATCCTAAGCAGGAGTACAAGCGCGAGTCCTTCAACATGTTCGCTACCATGCTGGAATCACTGAAGCATGAAGTGATCAGCGTGCTGAGCAAGGTTCAGGTGCGGATGCCGGAAGAGGTTGAAGCCTTGGAACTGCAGCGTCGTGAAGAAGCCGAGCGTCTGGCCAAACAGCAGCAGCTGAGCCACTATGAAGAAAACGCGCTGGTGACTGAAGATCCTAATGCGCCGACCATCGCAGAACGTAAAGTGGGCCGTAACGATCCGTGCCCATGCGGTTCCGGTAAAAAATACAAACAGTGTCACGGTCGTCTGCAGAACTAAGCCGACACTATTTAACGAATAAAACCCAGGGGTTCAGCGTGCTGAGCCCCTGTTTTTTGGGCCGCATTCTGCGCTCCAATAACTCAATAAAGAGGATGCGATGAAACATCTGAATATCGCCGTCGGCATCATTCGTAATGCCCAGCAGGAAATCTTCATTACCCGCCGCGCGGCTGATTCGCATATGGCCGGTTTCTGGGAGTTTCCCGGCGGCAAAATTGAACAGGGGGAGACGCCGGAACAGGCGCTTAGCCGTGAATTATTGGAAGAGACCGGCATTGAAGCCCAGCGTGCGGAGTTGTTGGACGTGCTTGAGCATCAGTTTAGCGATCGCATCGTCACGTTGAATTTCTATCTGGTGGAAGCCTGGGCCGGTGAACCCTTCGGCCGCGAAGGCCAGCCTATGCGCTGGGTAAAGCAGGCTGACCTGCGGGAAGAAGAGTTCCCTCAGGCCAATATCAGCATTATCAAACTGCTGGTGGAGCAGGCAAAGGCTGCCGAGTAATATAACCGGCCTGGCGGCTGCCGGGCCGATCAGAACGACGATCAGCGATCGTCTGCTTCACTCCACTCTTCGCTTTCGGAAAGATCGCTGTTGCTGGGAATGCGCTTCTCTTCATCGGCCCATTCGCCCAGATCAATCAGCTGACAGCGTTTGCTGCAAAACGGACGAAATGGGCTCACCTCTCCCCAAACCACACCTTTGCCACAGGTTGGGCATTTCACTACGGTAGTCATATCTATTCCTTACTCCCTTCCAACGCGTGAAAGGTCTTGATGTCATTGGGTCAGCAACAGGCCAACTCAAAGGTTAGTCGTTCCGGTACCACGCCGAGCTCACTGTCCAGCGGCAGAAAGCGAATCGCATAGCGCGTCTTATGGCCGGAAATTTGTGGGTAAAGCTGGTGCGCCAGATTAATGCGTAAGCGCAGCAGATCCGCCCCCTCGGCGTTATCCTGGAAAAAACCGTTCAGGCTGATCTGATTGCGAAATGGCCCGGCCTGACGGATCAGATCCAGCACCATAGTCAGTGCCTGGTTTAATGGTTCCAGCGTTTGCAACCATTCGGCTACGTCGTTATCTCGCTCTTGCTGTGGTGCATGCATCCACATGTGCAGCGTCGGCAAGTCAAAGCTGCAGCACCCACCGGGGATGCTCAGGCGTTGCCGTACCAGACTAATCAACCGATCTTCGCGCAGCGCCTGACCCAGTCGCGGCGCAGACATCAGTGCGGCACCACGTTGCTTCAACTGGTTGCGTAACTGATCCACCAGCGACATATCGACGCCCGGAACATCGGCCCACGCCAGCAATTTTTGCTGCTGACGCTCCAACTCTTTCAGTAACTCGGTACGTACTTCACCGCGCTCCAGCACGTCCAGCAGATCGGCGATGGTGCGGAAAAAGGTCAGGGCGATGGCCGTTTCGCTTAAGGCTCGCTGGCCATGCAGCTGTTGCAGCAAAAATTCCATGCGCAGCCAGGTGCGCATTTTTTCATTCAACGGATGTTCAAAAAGAACGCTTGGGGAAACATCACTCATTCAGTTTAATCCTGTCGGGTCGCTGATGCCGCCAGCTCAAGGTAACGGCAATGCAGTGCGGCAACCAATGGCTCTATCCCCTGAGCGGTGCCGCTATTATCAATGATGTCGTCTGCAGCGGCCAGGCGCTGCTCACGCGTGACCTGTGCGGACAGTATGTTCTGTGCCTGCTGGCGGCTGATGCCGTCGCGGGCTATGGTTCTGGCCAACTGAGTCTCGCTGTCGACGTCAACCACCAGCACGCGATCGGCGCGCGCCTGCAGGTTGTTCTCGACCAGCAATGGCACCACCCAGAGAGCGTAGGGGCTGGTAACTTGCGCCAGTTGACGTTGAGTTTCCTGATGAATCAGCGGGTGCAGCAGTTGGTTTAGCCAACGCTTTTCATCAGGGTTACTGAAGATACACTGACGTAAGGCGGCACGGTTCAGTGAACCGTCCGGCTGCAACATTTCATTACCAAAACGTTCGGCGATGGCAGCCAGTGCCGGGGTTCCTGGCTCGACAACCTGCCGGGCGATAACGTCAGCATCGACCACCGTCACGCCGTGGCGAGCGAAGGCGTCTGCCACGGTGGACTTACCGCTGCCGATACCCCCTGTCAACGCAACAATGTAGGCCATGGTAGGGAATGCACCTGAGGTTCATAAAAAAATAATAGACGAATCATAAAGCGATCGCACAGAAGTGCAAGTAAGCCGGCGGCGCTTGCCGTGCCGCTTAGGCTGTACGGTGATAAAAAGCGCAGCCGGAAAGGGAAAATGAGTGGGAGGTCACACTGCGGTGTCGCAGGTAAATTTGTCGGATTGTAGCGCAAAAAAAGGAGAATTCGCAGTCTTGTCCGGCGATTATTAGCGCGTATGATAGCGTCACTGGAACTGGCATTAATCTATACCCGTCATTCTTCAAGCTGCAGGTGTGTTGACTGCGAGCGTTCACCCGAATCACTTACATAAGTAAGCTCATCGGGACTCTCGCCCTTGTCGCCTTCCTGCAACTCGAATTATTTAGGGTATACCCCGTCGCTTTTCAAGCCATTGCGTTTTGCGATCCGTCGCCATAAACCAGGAAATCATAAGTCATGCGTATTGAAGAAGATTTGAAGTTAGGCTTTAAAGATGTGCTGATTCGCCCAAAGCGTTCCACGCTGAAAAGCCGCTCAGAAGTTGAACTGGAACGTCAGTTTACCTTCAAACATTCTGGCTGTAGCTGGTCTGGTGTGCCGATCATCGCCGCCAACATGGACTCAGTCGGTACCTTCAGCATGGCAGAGGCCCTGGCTTCCTTCGATGTTCTCACCGCCGTACACAAACACTACACCGTAGAGCAGTGGGCCGCCTTTGTGCAGCGCGTACCGGCATCGGTGCTGCGCCACGTGATGGTTTCAACCGGCACGTCCGACGCTGACTTTGTGAAAATGCAACAGATCCTGGCGCTATCACCCGAGCTGAAGTTTATCTGTATCGACGTAGCCAATGGCTATTCCGAGCATTTTGTCGCCTTCCTGCAGAAAGCGCGCGAAGCCTGCCCAAAACATGTTATCTGTGCCGGTAACGTCGTCACCGGAGAAATGGTAGAAGAACTTATCCTGTCCGGCGCCGACATTGTTAAAGTCGGTATTGGTCCAGGCTCTGTCTGCACGACCCGCGTGAAAACCGGTGTCGGTTATCCGCAGCTGTCTGCGGTGATCGAATGCGCCGATGCGGCGCATGGCCTCGGCGGCCAAATCGTTAGCGATGGCGGTTGTTCGGTGCCGGGCGACGTAGCGAAAGCCTTTGGCGGCGGTGCTGATTTTGTCATGCTGGGCGGCATGCTGGCAGGCCACGACGAATGTGAAGGCACCATTGTGGAAGAGAACGGTGAGAAATTTATGCTGTTCTACGGCATGAGCTCCGAGTCGGCGATGAAACGCCACGTCGGTGGCGTTGCCCAGTACCGTGCGGCCGAAGGGAAAACTGTCAAACTGCCGTTGCGCGGCGAAGTTGAGTTCACCGTTCGCGACATCCTCGGCGGCCTGCGTTCCGCTTGCACCTACGTCGGCGCGGAACGTTTGAAAGAGCTGACCAAGCGCACCACCTTTATCCGCGTTGCAGAGCAGGAAAACCGCGTCTTCGGCAGCAAGTAAGCCGCGCGTTTCGGCACCAGCAACACGTGGGCGCAGTTCAATGCTGCGCCCAATCACTGACGGACTTACCCCAAAACATTCCCCAACTGAAAGATCGGCAGATACATGGCAATCACCAATGTGCCGACGATCCCGCCCACCACCAGCATCAATAGGGGCTCCAGCGTTTGCGCCAGGGTATCGGCCAGCTCAAAGGTTTGCTGTTCATGCCATGCGGCCAGTTTGCCCAATAGGGTATCTAACGAACCGGATTCTTCGCCCACGCGCACCAATTGCTGGCATAACGAAGGGAAAAGCGCCTGCTGTTCCAGGGCGCGATGAAAAGTCTGCCCTTGCGAAATCTGTTGCCTGATGTTGTCAATTGCCTGGCGATAAAACAGGTTATCCACCGACAGCGCCGCCGCAGCCAACCCGTCAACCAGGCTGAGCCCAGCCTGCTGGGTCATGGCCAGAATACGGAATATTTGGCTCAGGCAGCCGCCTTTAATCAAGTGCGCAATCAGTGGCAGACGCAACAGCGCCGCCTGTTCGCGCCTGCGCCATTGAGGCTGCGGGTGCAGACGACGGAGATAGGTGTATGCCATACAGACCAGAATCGCCGCCAGCCAGGGACCGCTGTCGATCAGCAGGGTGGAAAGGTTCAGCAACCCTTGGGTAAACCACGGCAGCGGCGCATTGAATGACTGATAAACGCCGGCAAATTCCGGCAACACCATCACCAGCATCAAAATGCTTACCAACAGCGCCACCGCGCAGATAAACAAAGGGTAACGCAGCGCTTTGATGACTTTCTTTTGCAGTTTTTGCTGTGCTTCCTGTTGTTGGGCCAGTTGCAGGCAGCATTCGTCCAGATGACCGGTCAGCTCGCCAATGGCGATTAGCTGGCGGTAGATCAAAGGAAACACGGCATGTTGCTCAGCGATAACTTCAGAAAATGGCTGGCCCTGGCGTACCTGTTCACTCACTTCCCGCAGCAGGCAGCGCCAGGCAGCTGACGGGTGCTCTGCCGCCAGCAATTGTAACCCGCTGACCAGCGGCAATCCGGCCTGCAGCAGGGTGGCTAACTGACGGGTGAACTGGATCAGGGGTTCACCGCGCCATTGACCCGGTGAAATACGTTTTCCGCTGTTGATCTGGCAGGGTTGCAGCCCTTGTTCGATCAACCACTGGCTGACCTCATTCTTCTTACCGCTCATCAGCTCACCCTCACGCAACTGTCCGTGTGGGTCAATTGCCTGCCAGAGGAAAAGGCGGAGTGTTTTCACTGAGCGCCTCCGCCGTCGGCAATCACACCGACAATGCGGTATACCTCCTCCAGCGAGGTGACGCCCTGGGCGACCAGCGTTAGTCCGGCTTGCAGCAGCGTGGTCTGCCCCTGCTGCCGGGCGATTTCAGCCAACATGTTGGGGGCGGCCCCCTCCAGCAGGCCGGCTTGCACCTCTGGGGTAATGGTCAACAGTTCATATACCCCGGTGCGGCCATAGTAGCCGCTGAAGCAGTGCTCGCAGCCATCGGCCTTCCAGGGCAGCAGAGGTGTTGCCCAAATGGCTGCGGGAAAACGTACGGGCAGGCTTTGTTGATAGCGGCAGTGGCTGCATAACTTACGCACCAGACGTTGTGCGATCACCAGCTTCAGACAGGCGGCAATCAGGTAGCCCGGGATGCCCATATGGGTCAGGCGCGTCAGGGTTTCGCTGGTGGAATTGGTGTGCAAGGTGGAAAGCACCAGGTGGCCGGTTTGAGCGGCTTTTACTGCGATCTCCGCCGTTTCCCGATCGCGGATCTCACCGATCATGATGACGTCCGGATCCTGTCGCAGCAAGGCGCGTAATACGCGGGAGAAATCCAGTTCCGTTTTGGCGTTGGTCTGCGTCTGATTGATACCGAACAGGGGAATTTCAATCGGATCCTCGACGCTGCATAAATTACTCTGAGCGTCATTCAACTGACGCAGACCGCCGTATAGCGTGACGGTTTTGCCGCTGCCGGTGGGGCCGGTGACCAGGATCATGCCCTGCGGGCAGGATAAGGCCGAGGAAAACTGCACCAGTGCTGTCGGATCCATACCCAACCGATCCAACGGCAGCTCCTGGCGTTCAGTTTGCAAAATTCGCAGCACCACTTTTTCGCCGTGCAGGGTGGGCAGGGTGGCGATACGCATGGAGTAGCTAGCGTTATCCAACCGCACGCTGAGCTGACCATCCTGCGGCAGGCGGCGCTCGGCGATGTCCAACTGCCCCATGATTTTCAGTCGAGCCGTGAGGCGAGCCGCGAGCGTGAATGGCGGTGAGGTTATCACCTGCAACACGCCGTCGATGCGTAGCCGGATGCGGAGAGTCTGCTGGTAAGGTTCGAAATGAATGTCCGAGGCTCGTCGCTGAATGGCGATGCGGAGCGTCTGATTGATAAATTGCACCACGGGGGCGTCACTGTCGTCGTTTAATGATGCCGCGTCGAATTGCTCCTCCGAAGTGGGCTGCTCGCGCCTATCGCCCTGCATTTGCCGCCTGTTCAGTTCCAATTCCAGCCTGGCTGCCGGCCACTGTTCCAGATGAATGCGTTTGCCGGTGGCAAAACGCAGGGCTGATAATAGCGCTTGTGGTGCCTCCGTCGTCAGGGCCACGTTCAGGCACTGGTCATCTTCACTGAGAGCCAGTGCCTGATAGCGTTGGCACAGGGTATGGATTTCTTCGCTGATTGCCGTACTCATGATGTCGGCGCCGCGGCGGTAGTGTCAAAACGGAAAACTTCCTGACAGGTTTCCTGCAGATTGCTGTTTTCGCTGGTGCACAGGCGTGTCCAACGCGTCAGGCCGCTGGCATTTTGGGTTGGCGTCAGTGCGACCGTCAATCCCTGCAGCGTTTGCGAGCCGGTCAGCGAGATCACGCCCTGGCTGACCTGAACCGCGCTGACGTAACGTGAGGCGTCGCCGGTAGGGATGCCTTTGCTGCCGGCGTTACAGCCGGTCGGCGTGCCGCTGTCGAGCACGCACAGTTCAACGGCCAGCTTATACGGCGTCATGGCTTGCAGCATGTCGGTCATCGCTGCCTTTTGGATATAGCGCTGATAGGCAGGAATACCTATGGCGCTCAGTATGGCGATAATGGCGATCACCACCATCAGTTCTATCAGGGTAAAACCGCGCTGCGTTTCCATCCGTTGCTTCCTCCATGTCAATGTGGAGGCCAGAGTAATCAGGCCAGCGGGACGCTTCGAGCGGGTGATGGCTGTTTTTAGGCGCAGTTCCACAGCATTCGATCGAGGTTGCAGCAGAGGGGAAAAGAGATGGGGCGAGCTTCGCAGTTTTGGTGAAAAAACACCTCCCCGGTAGTTCAGGGAGGTGCGGAGAGGGGGGTTATTTGAAGCGCATGGACAGATCGAGGGCGGTCACATGTTTGGTCAGCGCGCCTACAGAAATATAGTCCACGCCGGTTTCGGCGAAGGTACGCAGGGTTTCGCTGGTCACGTTGCCGGACACTTCCAGCTGTGCACGGCCCTGAGTTTGCGTCACGGCGGCGCGCATCATGTCGACGCTGAAATTGTCCAGCATGATAATGTCTGCACCGGCGTCCAGCGCCTGCTGCAGTTCATCCAGCGATTCGACTTCCACTTCGACCGGCACCTCGGCATGCAGCCAGAATGCTTTTTCGACCGCTTTTTTAATCGAGCCGGAGGCAATGATGTGGTTTTCCTTGATCAGGAAGGCGTCGGACAGCCCGAGACGGTGGTTGCTGCCGCCGCCGCACAATACGGCATATTTCAGCGCGGTGCGCAGCCCTGGCAGGGTCTTGCGGGTGTCGAGCAGGCGGGTTTTCGTCCCCTGCAACAGTGCCACATAGCGGCTGACTTCGGTTGCTACGCCGGAAAGCGTCTGCACAAAGTTCAGCGCAGTGCGCTCACCGGTAAGCAGCACCCGTGCCGGGCCGGTCAGTTTGCAAAGCGCTTGGTCTGGCACCAGGCTATCACCGTCCGCCACCAGCCAATCCACTTTCACCTGGTTGCCCAACTGGATAAAGACTTCATTCAGCCAGCGTTTTCCGCAAAAAATACCGGGTTCGCGGGTGATGATCGTGGCTTCGGCCTGGGTATCGGCCGGCAACAATTGCGCGGTAATATCGCGTTCGGCATCGACTTCGCCTCCCAGGTCTTCACGCAGCGCCTGGGCAACGGCATAGGGGATATCGCTTTCAATTCGTTCAAGAAGCTCGGTGCGGCGAGTGTCGGCACTGTAGCGGCGTGTCGGCATAGAAAACTCCGAAATGGACGGTAAGATCGTAGGGGGAACATGCTACTCTGTTGCCGTGACAAGTACCACCGCCCAGAGGTGTCTGATGCAGTTAGAACAAGGCTGGATTGTCGGGGTAACCCGGGTTGTCTCGCCGCATTGCGATCTTCGCCCGAATGAGGAGGCGCCTTCGCTGCTGGTGATCCACAATATCAGCCTGCCACCCGGCGAGTTCGGCGGCCCCTATATCGATCGGCTGTTTACCGGTACTCTTGATCCTGCGGATCACCCCTATTTTTCTGATATTCATCAACTACGCGTTTCGGCGCACTGCCTGATCCGTCGCGACGGTGAAATCATTCAGTATGTGCCCTTTGACCGACGAGCCTGGCACGCGGGCGTATCGTCGTATCAGGGACGAGAGCGCTGTAACGATTTTTCGATCGGCATTGAACTGGAAGGTACCGATCATGTGGCGTTCACGCCGCAGCAATACCAAAGTCTGAACGCGGTGACCGCGCTGCTGATCCGGCATTATCCGACGTTGGCGGCGCATATCACCGGGCACAGTGACATTGCCCCAGGCCGTAAAACCGATCCCGGCCCGGCGTTTGATTGGGATTTATATCTGGCATCTCTGGAACAACCTGGCGGGCCAGATGACGCTATGCTTGGAACAAAGGAAAGGGAGAGGAGTCGCTAATGACGCTGTTTACGCTGTTACTGGTTCTGGCGTGGGAACGTTTATTCAAGCTGGGTGAGCATTGGCAGTTGGATCATCGCCTTGAGGTGGTATTTCATCGGCTGCATCGGTTTTCACTGGCGCAAACGCTGCTGATGACGCTGGCCTGGATGGTGGTGGTGGCAGGGATTTTGTGGCTGTCCCAGGGACTGTTTTTCGGCGTAGTGACGCTGTTGCTGTGGATCGTCATTGATTTGCTGTGTGTCGGCGCAGGGATCAAGCGTAAACACTATCGGGCCTATCTGAAGGCCGCTCGGCAGGGGGATGCCCATGCCAGCGATCAAATGGCGGAAGAACTGGCGCTGATCCACGGTTTACCGGTGGATTGCAGCGAAGAGTTGCGCTTGCGTGAACTGCAAAATGCGCTGCTGTGGATTAACTTCCGTTATTATCTGGCGCCGCTGTTTTGGTTCGTGGTCTGCGGGCCTTACGGGCCGATTGCGCTGGCAGGCTACTCTTTCCTGCGCGCTTACCAGACCTGGCTGGCACGCCATAACACGCCGCTGGAACGTTCGCAGTCAGGCATCGATCATCTGCTGAACTGGCTGGACTGGATCCCGGTGCGTCTGGCCGGCGTGGCTTACGCGTTGTTTGGCCACGGTGAAAGAGCGTTACCGGCGTGGTTTGCGTCGCTGGGCGATCGTCACTCTTCGTCGTATCAGGTGCTGACGCGGTTGGCGCAGTTTTCACTGGCGCGCGATCCCCATATGGATCCGGTGCAGACGCCAAGGGCAGCGGTCAGCCTGGCGCGTAAGGTGACGATGATTATCGTGGTGGTGGTGGCGCTGCTGACCATTTACGGAGCCTTGCTCTAAAGCCAGAGCGGGGGGCACGATGGAAATAAAAACGGGCGCCTGGCGCCCGTTTTTATTGGCTTTGACTAATCTTACAGCTTGGCGAAGCAGCGACGCGCGGCATCGATGGTACGCTGAATGTCTTCCTTGCTGTGCGCAACGGACATAAAGCCGGCCTCAAAGGCGGAAGGCGCCAGATACACCCCTTCCTCCAGCATCAGGTGGAAGAAGCGCTTAAAGCGTTCTACGTCGCACTGCATCACGTCCTGGTAGCAGGTCACTGCCGGTGCATCGGTAAAGAACAGGCCAAACATCCCGCCAACGTGGTTAACCACCAGCGCGATGTTTTCTTCTTCAGCGGCGTGCAGCAGGCCAGCCGCCAGCATATCGGTCAGTTCGGTCAGGGTCTGGTGGATACCGACCTGAGAGACTTCGGTCAGACAGGCGTAGCCGGCCGCCATCGCAATCGGGTTGCCGGACAGGGTGCCCGCCTGATAGACCGGCCCGGTTGGCGCCAGCGCGTCCATCACTTCACGACGGCCCCCAAAGGCACCGACAGGCATGCCGCCGCCGATGATTTTACCCAAACAGGTCAGGTCCGGCACCACGCCATAATGAGCCTGAGCCCCGGCCAGCGCCACGCGGAAGCCGGTCATGACTTCGTCGATAATCAACAATGCACCGTACTTGTCGCACAGTGCACGCAGGCCCGGCAGGAACTCCGGCAGTGGCGGCACGCAGTTCATGTTGCCGGCGACCGGCTCGACGATGATGCAGGCGATCTCGGAAGGATATTGTTCAAATGCGGCCTGCACCGAATCCAGATCGTTAAAGGTACAGGTCAGGGTATGCTTGGCGAAATCGGCCGGTACGCCCGGGGAGTTAGGCTGGCCCAGGGTCAGCGCGCCGGAGCCG
Source organism: Serratia sp. BIGb0234 (assembly GCF_024809915.1). Taxonomy (NCBI): domain Bacteria; kingdom Pseudomonadati; phylum Pseudomonadota; class Gammaproteobacteria; order Enterobacterales; family Yersiniaceae; genus Serratia; species Serratia sp. BIGb0234. The sequence goes on along the minus strand of NZ_JANUEI010000005.1, from coordinate 98,225 downwards.
GCTTTGACCAGCAGGCAGTCGGCGTGGCCGTGGTAGCAGCCTTCAAATTTGATGATTTTGTCGCGGTTGGTGTAACCGCGCGCCAGACGGATGGCGCTCATGGTGGCTTCGGTTCCCGAGTTCACCATCCGCACCATGTCCATGGTCGGCACCAGTTCGGTAACCAGCTCCGCCATTTTAACTTCCATCTCGGTTGGCGCGCCAAAGCTCAGGCCGCGCTGCGCCGCTTCAATGACCGCATTGCGGATCGCCGGGTGGTTGTGTCCCAGCACCATCGGGCCCCAGGAACCGACGTAGTCGATATAACCTTTGCCGTCGACGTCGAACAGGTAAGCCCCGTCCGCCCGTTCGATAAACAGCGGCACACCGCCAACGCCGTTGAATGCACGCACCGGAGAGTTAACCCCGCCTGGGATTACCTGTTTTGCCTCGGCATACAGACTTTCGGACTTGCTGTTTAAGCTCATAGAACGGCTCCTGGATTCTCTTTTGAATGATTTGACCGCGCTATTCTAGTGAAGTGTTCGTCGATATGAAACGATCACAGTCAGATACCTATTTAGAGGGGCGATCGATTAGCGGGTGGGTTAGAATAATCAACTAGCCTATTTGTATTACATTTAATTCCATTAATGAATAACCCATTATGACTGAATTACAGCAACAGCCGCGGGTGGCGCAGGCCCCACGTCTAAAACGCAGTGACGCAGTGCGCCAGCTTTTACGTCGGGATAAAACGCCGGTGGCGATCCTGTTTATGGCGGCGCTGGTGGGCACCCTGGCGGGGCTGCTCGGGGTGGCCTTTGATAAGGCGGTAGATTGGGTGCAGCAGCAGCGCTTTTCCGCGCTGGCGCAGGTCGCCGATTATTGGATCCTGGTTTGGCCGCTGGCCTTTATTCTTTCCGCCGCGCTGGCGATGTTGGGATATTACCTGGTACGTCGCTTTGCTCCTGAGGCTGGGGGATCGGGCATACCGGAGATCGAAGGAGCATTGGAAGAGCTGCGTCCGGTGCGCTGGTGGCGGGTGATCCCGGTAAAATTTATCGGCGGTATGGGCACCTTGGGCGCGGGTATGGTGCTGGGCCGCGAAGGGCCTACGGTGCAGATGGGCGGCAACGTCGGGCGCATGGTGCTGGATATCTTCCGCATGCGCGGTGCCGAAGCGCGCCATTCTTTGTTGGCAACCGGTGCAGCCGCCGGCCTGTCTGCGGCTTTTAACGCCCCGCTGGCGGGCATTTTGTTTATCATTGAAGAGATGCGGCCGCAGTTCCGCTACAACCTGATTTCGATTAAAGCGGTGTTTATCGGCGTCATCATGTCGAGCGTGGTGTTCCAGCTGTTCAACAGGGAAGGTTCGGTGATTGCGGTGGGCAAGCTTTCCTCGGCGCCGATCAATACCCTTTGGCTGTATTTGGTGCTGGGGGCGATATTTGGTGCGGTGGGGGTGATGTTCAACGCGTTGGTCTTCCGCACGCAAGATATGTTCGCTCGCCTGCACGGCGGAAAAATGCGCAAAATTTTGTTGATGGGCGGTTTGCTCGGCGGTATTTGCGGCATTCTGGGGCTGATCCAGCCCGAAGCCGCTGGCGGCGGTTTTGGCCTGATCCCGATCGCCGCAGCGGGCAACTATAGCGTCGGCATGCTGATGTTTATTTTTATCACCCGGGTGATCACCACGCTGTTGTGTTTCGGTTCCGGGGCACCGGGCGGCATTTTTGCGCCAATGCTGGCGTTGGGCACGCTGTTTGGCACCGCTTTTGGCCTGGCTGGCGGGCATTTGTTCCCCGAGTACGGCATCGAAGCCGGCACCTTCGCTATTGCCGGCATGGGCGCCCTGTTTGCTGCCACGGTGCGTGCGCCGTTGACCGGGATCGTGCTGGTGCTGGAGATGACCGACAATTACCAGCTCATCCTGCCAATGATAATTACCTGTCTGGGTGCTACGCTGGTGGCGCAGTTCCTCGGGGGCAAGCCGTTGTATTCCTCCATATTAGCCCGCACCTTACAACGGCAGGAAGCGTCGCAGGCCAGCGAGGCGGCCGATAAAACAGGTAAAGAAAATACAACAAATGCGGTGAATACTTGAACGCAACACTCAGGTATTGGATAATCATTAACATTAATCCGGCCGCCATTGTAGCGACCTGATGCAGAACAATGTTGGGAGTAAAGAGTATGAGTGATGAAACAGCACTGCCCCTGCAATTTACCGAGGCAGCAGCAAGCAAGGTTAAAGTCCTGATTGCTGATGAAGAAAATCCGAATCTGAAGTTGCGGGTTTACATTACCGGTGGCGGTTGCAGCGGATTCCAATACGGCTTCACTTTTGACGACAAGGTCAACGATGGTGATATGACTATCGAGAAGCAGGGCGTTGCGCTGGTGGTTGACCCGATGAGCCTGCAGTATCTGGTGGGCGGCTCGGTCGACTATACCGAAGGCCTGGAAGGCTCGCGCTTCGTGGTGACTAACCCGAACGCCAAAACCACCTGCGGCTGTGGATCTTCCTTCAGCGTCTGATCCTGCGTGCAGCAGTACTAAACCCGCCAACCTCACCGGTTTGCGGGTTTTTTTATGGCTACCATTCTACGGTGACCAATTCTCGATAGGTTTCACTGCCGCTTTCGTTTTGTAACCTGCTACGGGTTACCTTAGGTTGGGCGTCGGTCGCATTGCCGCATTTCACCTGAGGGACTGTGTCGCTGACATCTACGCTGCACATAGGCATTAAGGTCAGGCTGACGCCGATTTTGCCGCTGGTGGTACCGGCGTAAGCGAGAGAGCTGCACAGCAGTACGCTGAACAATAAGATAATATTTTTCATCATTAGGACAAAGCCATCCGTAAGCAATCACATAATGGCTTATCGGCAAAAAGTTAATAAAATTTAACAGGGCGGGAGAATGGTTAACTTGAACTTAAAAAGTTTATTACATTGTTTTACCTGATTTTTTCAGGCGCAGATAATAGCATTTGTTTATTAATTGGTCGAATATTCTGCTCTAGGGAGTTGGGGTGTGATAAAACTCCGCCCGGTATCGGGCGGAGTGGGATTAGCGCTCGAGGATAAATGCGGGCAGTTTCAGGTGCCAGCGAATGGCCGCCAGCCTGATGGCTAGCGTGATGACCATGCCAAGCATCATCGCCTGCTGCAGCGGCATACCGAAAGTGGCGAAGGCCGTGGCATGTACGATGCCGCCGATAATACAGGCAGTAGCGTAAATTTCGGTTCGCAGGATCATGGGGATTTCACGCGCCAGTACATCGCGGATAATGCCGCCGCCAACGCCGGTGATCACGCCCATACAGATTGCCACTAATGGGCTGGCATCGGCGGCAAAGGCTTTATTTACCCCGATGCCGACGAACACCGCCAGCCCGACGGCATCCAGCACCGGCAAGATCCATTTAGGCAAACGGCGCGGTTGGCGCACCAGCAGCAGCGTCAGTACGCAGGTGATCATCGCCACCACCAGATCGGTTGGATCCTTTACCCAAAATACCGGCCCGTTAGCCAATGCCATGTCGCGAATGGTGCCGCCACCGACCGCAGTGACCACGCCAAGCACCAGCACGCCAAAGGGATCCATCCGCAGCTTGCCCGCCAGCAATACGCCGGAAATGGCGAAAACCGCCGTACCCAGGATATCCAACCAAAACACCAGCATTAACGGATCTCCGCCAGTTGGCTGCACAGCTGTTGCGCAGCCAGCATGATGCGGGGGCCAGCGCGGTTGAACCAGTCGCCATTGAGCGCAATCACCGGTACCTGCAGTTGCGGCGCCCAGAAGGCCTTCACGCTGGCGATCTCTTTTTGGTCACCGGTAATAACGATGGCCTGGGGCTGACGCGCCAACACCTGCTCACGGCTGATTTGTGGCCATGGCATGCGGCTGTCGGCAAAGATATTTTCCGCACCACACAGCGACAACACCTGGCTTTGCAGGGTGGCACCGGAAGTGGTGAACAAGGGCTGGGTGCCGAATTGCAGCAGGACCCGTCTTGGCTGAGTGTGAGGATATTTGTTTTTCAGGTCGGCAATTTGCTGACGAAGAGCCTCTGCGGCCAGATGCGCCTGTTCAGGATGCGGGCTGTATTGGGCCAGTTGATCCAGCGAGCGGGGGATATCATCCAGAGTAGTGGCGTCGGCATAGAAAATCGGAATGCCGAATGTGGCGAGCTGATCCAGCACTCGCTGCGGATTGCCACCGCGCCAGGCAAGGATCAGATCCGGCTTTAGCGCCAGTACCCGCTCCAGATTGATGCCTTGCCAGGAGGCGACCTGCTCGAGTTTCTTGGCTGCTGGCGGATAATCTGAATAGGCGCTCACCGCCAGCAGCGTGTCGCCCATGCCGGCGGCATAGGCAAGTTCGGTGGTATTGGGTGCCAGGCTGATCACGCGCTGGGCAGCGCCGACAGGCAGCGCCACCCATAATGCCAGCAGCCACAACAGGGCTGAAAAGCGTCGCGTCACATTAACCGCGCTTAGCCAGGGTCTGCAGCATGGCGTTAACCATCAGCGTGGATTGCTGAGCGGCCACCACCAGGAACTCGTCGAAGCTCATGTGCGATTCACTGTCGGCAACGTCAGAGATTGCGCGTACCACGACAAACGGGGTGCCGAACAGGTGGCAAACGTGGCCCACGGCCGCCGCTTCCATTTCTACTGCCGCCACGCTCGGGAAAGTCGCGCGAATGCGGGCCAAAGGCTCTGCGCCGTTAATGAAGGCATCGCCGCTGCAGATCAGGCCGCGTACGGCGTTCAGATCCAGTTGCTTGATGCAGCTTTCCGCCAGGGCAATCAGCGCGTCGTCCGCGACAAACGCCGCCGGGCAGCCGGCCATTTGGCCTGGTTCGTAACCGAAAGCGGTCACGTCGGCATCGTGATAACGCACTTCTTCGGACACCACGATATCGCCGACCTTAAGCGTGCTGGCCAGGCCACCGGCAGAACCGGTGTTGATCACCACGTCCGGCTTGCAGTGTTCCAGCAGCAGGGTGGTCCCCATGGCCGCAGAAACCTTACCGATGCCGGACTTCAGCAACGCCACGTCAACGCCGCCGATCTGGCCGGTATAGATTTCACAGCCCGCGCGTTGAATGGTCTGACGGTTTTCGATTTGATCGCGCAGCAGGGTGACTTCCTGCTCCATTGCGCCGATGATGCCTACTTTCATAAATAACACTCGCTGATTGGGTGTGGGAATTGCGCCATAGTCTATCATGGCTCTCATAGAGAGATAATGCGTTGCATATGCCGTCGGGAATTGTTATCACGGGGGCTGGGCGCAACGGCGGAGAAACAGATGTCCGGGATCGACTTTAAGCAGAAAATCAGCTTCCAACGGCCCTTCAGCAACCCCATTGAAGCCGAAGAAGAATACGACATAGTGCGGCAGTTCGAGAGCGATCGCGGGCGTATTGTCAATTCCGCCGCCATTCGCCGTCTGCAGCAAAAAACCCAGGTGTTCCCGCTCGAACGCAACGCCGCGGTGCGCAGCCGCCTGACGCACTCCATGGAAGTGCAACAGGTAGGGCGGCATATCGCCAAAGAGATCCTTAATCGTTTCAAACAGGCAGGGCGGATCGACGAGCTCGGCCTGACCAAACTGCTCGATCCTTTTGAAAGCATTGTCGAAATGGCCTGCTTGATGCACGACATCGGTAATCCGCCTTTTGGCCATTTTGGCGAGTCGGCAATTAACGACTGGTTTGCGCAACGGCTGGATCCTGCCAGCTGCGGCAGTGAGCCCGCCAGTAACGATCGCTGCCAGGTCAGCGTATTGCGTCTGCACGAAGGTGAGAGCGATCTTAACCGCCTGCGCAGCCGCATTCGTCACGATCTCAGCCACTTCGAGGGTAATGCCCAGGCCATCCGGTTGGTGTATACCCTGCTGAAGCTTAACCTGACCTATGCACAGGTGGGCTGTATCCTGAAATATACCCGCCCGGCCTACTGGGCCAGCGATATTCCAGCCAGCCACAACTACCTGATGAAAAAACCGGGCTTTTATCTGGCGGAAGAGGCATTTGTCGATCGGTTGCGACGTGAGTTGAATATGGGCGAGTTCGACCGTTTCCCTCTGACCTATATTATGGAAGCCGCTGATGATATTTCGTACTGCGTGGCGGATTTGGAAGACGCGGTGGAAAAAAACATTTTCACCGTCGAACAGCTTTACCAGCATTTAACTCAGGAGTGGGGTGAGGTAACGCCGGGCGATCTGTTTGATAAAACCGTGGCCAGTGCTTTTCGCAAGATCGATCGCGGGGGGGCGCGTCGCAGCACCGAAGATCAATTCTTCATGTATTTACGAGTTTTCACCGTGGCGCGTTTGGTCCCGCATGCGGCGCAGCGTTTTATTGATAATCTGGATGCGGTTTTCCAGGGAAACTTTAATCAGGCGCTGTTGGAAGATTCCAGCCCGGCTTACCAACTGCTGAAAATATTCAAGAATGTGGCCTTCAAACACGTCTTCAACCATCCTGAAGTCGAACAGCTGGAGCTGCAGGGCTACCGGGTGATCAGCGGCCTGCTGGATATCTATAGTCCGTTGCTGGCAATGTCTTTGGCGGATTTTACCCGACTGGTGCAGGAAGACAGCCATCGTGCTTATCCGATAGAAACACGCCTGTTTCACAAGCTTTCGACTAAACATCGCCTGGCGTATATCGAAGCGATTGAAGGTTTGCAGCACCTGTCGCCCGAGCAATTGGCGATCCGGGAGTATTATTTCCGTGCGCGTTTGCTGCAGGATTATATCAGCGGCATGACCGATCTTTATGCCTATGACGAATACCGCAGATTAATGGCAGCGGAATAATTCATTCCGCTAATAAATATTATTTTTAGCAGTTTGCTTGGCGCCGTGAGCTTATTTGGAGTTTTGTAAAGACGGACAATATTTGTTTACTATTACCAATAATCTGCGCCGGAACTTCGGGTTATTAATAGGCTCTCACTATGCACAAAGACCCTAATACTTTCTGATCGACTTTAGAAGAGACACACAGATGAAAAAAACCGCATTAGTTCTGAGTGCATTGGCATTCAGTATTGGTATGGCGATGGGCCCGATGACGGCCGTCGCCGCAGAAACCGCGTCTTCCAGCACCCAGCAATTGCCAAGCCTGGCACCGATGCTGGAAAAAGTGATGCCTTCCGTGGTGAGCATTAATGTTGAAGGCAGCACCACGGTCAATACACCGAAAATGCCGCAGCAGTTCCAACAGTTCTTTGGTGAGGATTCACCGTTCTGCCAGGACGGTTCGCCATTCCAGGGCTCGCCGATGTGCCAGGGTGGCGCTGGCGCTGAACCGGGGGCGCCTGATCAGGGCACGCAGCAAAAATTCCAGGCGCTGGGCGCCGGGGTAGTGATTGACGCGGCCAAGGGCTACGTCGTCACCAACAACCACGTGGTGGATAACGCCAACAAAATCCAGGTTCAACTGAGCGACGGTCGCAAATTTGACGCCAAGGTGATCGGCAAGGATCCGCGTTCCGATATTGCGTTGATCCAACTGAAAGACTTCAAGAACCTGACGGCGATCAAGATGGCGGACTCCGAGCAACTGCGAGTCGGTGATTACACCGTGGCGATCGGCAACCCCTATGGACTGGGTGAAACAGCCACTTCCGGTATCGTTTCTGCACTGGGCCGCAGTGGGTTGAATATCGAAAACTACGAGAACTTTATCCAGACCGATGCGGCGATTAACCGCGGTAACTCGGGTGGCGCCTTGGTGAACCTTAACGGCGAGCTGATCGGCATTAACACCGCGATCCTGGCGCCGGACGGCGGCAACATCGGTATCGGTTTCGCTATCCCGAGCAACATGGTGAAAAACCTGACCGCGCAAATGGTCGAGTACGGTCAGGTCAAACGCGGTGAATTGGGCATTATGGGTACCGAACTGAACTCTGAACTGGCGAAAGCGATGAAAGTGGACGCGCAGCGCGGGGCATTCGTCAGCCAGGTGATGCCGAAGTCTTCTGCCGCCAAAGCGGGTATCAAGGCCGGTGACGTGATTGTCACCATGAACGGTAAAGCGATTTCCAGCTTTGCTTCGTTCCGCGCGGAGATCGGCACTCTGCCAGTAGGCAGCAAAATGTCGCTGGGCATTCTGCGCGACGGCAAGCCTGTTACCGTGGATGTTACGCTGGAACAAAGCGCTCAGACTCAGGTTGAGTCCGGCAATATTTACACCGGTATTGAAGGTGCCGAATTGAGCAATGGCCAGGTCGGCAACCAGAAAGGCGTGAAGGTAGATAGCGTTAAAGCCGGCAGCGCTGCCGCCCGTATTGGGCTGAAAAAAGGTGACGTGATCCTGGGCGTTAACCAACAACCGATCCAGAACCTGGGTGAACTGCGCAAGATCCTCGACAGCAAACCTTCGGTGCTGGCGCTGAATATCCTGCGTGGTGACACCAGCCTGTACCTGTTGATGCAGTAATGACCCCAGGTTTTTACCAAAAAGGCACGCTACGGCGTGCCTTTTTATTGCCTGTTACTTCAGGCCAAATGAGCGCGCGCGGCCTGGCAGACCAGCTCAATCTCATCCAGCAGCTCCAGCCATTCCGGCTCCAAATCATTGCTGCTTACCCCCCGACGCAACTGCTGTTCAATGTAGAAACACAGCTGTTTCAGACGCGGTACGCCGCTGTAGCTGCAACTGCCGTGCAGTTTGTGGATCAAATCCAGAATGTCGGCGTCCGGCGTGCCGTCGAGCATCGCTTGCACGCGTTCGCTAACCTGTGGCAGGAAGTCGAGCAGCATCTGCAAAAGGTCACGGGCCAGATCGGGCTTGTTGGCCGCCTGACGCAGCGCCAGGGCCCAGTCGAGCGACAACGGCGGTTCATTAACGGGAACGGGTGCCGGCGTTACCGGGTCGGGTTCGCCGCTGTGATAGCGGGCCAACACGCGGGTCAGCATGGCTTCGTCAATCGGTTTGGCCAGATAGTCATCCATGCCGGCCTGCAGCAAATGTTCGCGTTCGCCGCTGACCGCATGGGCGGTGACGGCGACGATCGGCGTTGAATTGTGGTGCGGCAGTTGGCGGATCAGCTCGCTGGTTCGAATACCGTCAATGTTGGGCATCTGGATATCCATTAGGATCAAATCCAGCACGTTATCGCGCGCCAGCAGCAGCGCTTCTTCCCCGCTTTCACACAGCAGGGTCTTTTCCACCTGTTCGGCCAGCAGGGTGCCGATCAGTTTCAGGTTGGCCGGATTATCGTCAACCGCCATCACCGTTAGCGGCAGGCGTTTACGTTCCGGCAGCGCAGTGATGCGCGGCGGCGTTTCCATGCGCAGCAGCGGGAACAGGCGATTACTGGTGATTGGCTTGATCAGGCAACCAGCGGCGCCCTGTTGTTTAAGCATTTCGGCGTTGATTTGCGACTGGCAAGGCAGCGCCAGAATCACCCGGTCGGCGACTTTCAAAGCCGCCAGCAGCTTGCTTTCGTGCTGGGCCATATTGTCGCGGAAGGGGATTGGCACGCCCACCAGCAGGAAATCGTAATGTTTCTTCGGCAGTTGGGCCAGCGTAGGTGAATGGGTAATCACCAGTTGGGTGACGTTCAGCATATTGAGCGTCGCCTGCGCTGCCATCGGGTTGGCTTCGATATACCCCAACGTCTTGCCTTGCAGATCCGGCAGGCTTGGCGGCAGCGACAGCATGCCTTCGTGCAGATCGAGCGTGATGTGGAACCAGAAGGTCGAGCCGCGATTCAACTGGCTGTGGAAGCAGATATCGCCGCCCATTTCTTTCACCAGCTTCTGGGTGATCACCAGCCCCAGGCCGGTGCCGCCGTGACGGCGTGAAATACTGGCGTCCGCCTGACGGAACGCCTGGAACAGCTGTGACTGTTGTCGTTCGGAGATGCCGATGCCGGTGTCGTGGATTTGTACTTCCAGCTCAATCTGGCGGTCTTGCAGGCCGCGCAGTTCGACACGGATATCGATGTTGCCGGTTTCGGTAAACTTGATCGCGTTGCCCAGCAGGTTGGTAATGATCTGCTGTAACCGCAGCGAATCGCCGATCACCTGCTCTGGAACGTCGTTGTGCACGTCCAGCGTCAGCTCCAGCCCTTTTTCGTGGGCGCTCGGTGCCAACAGCACAATGACCTCGTCGAGGGTTTCACGCAGTGAGAACGGAATATGTTCCAGCACCAGCTTGCCGGCCTCCAGTTTGGAGAAGTCCAGCACGTCGTTAATGATGGTCAGCAAGTTGTTGGCCGAGCGCTCGATGGTTTGCAGGTAGTCGGTTTGGGTGACGCTCATTTCGGTTTTCAGCATCTGGCGGGTAAAGCCTATCACGCCGTTGAGCGGAGTACGCAGCTCGTGCGACATGTTCGCCAGGAATTCGGATTTGATGCGGGCCGCTTCCTGGGCGCGTTTTTTCGCCAGATCCAGCTCGACGTTCTGGATCTCCATTTGCTCCAGGGTTTCGCGCAGGTCGGAGGTCGCCTGATCGATGTTCTGCTGCATCTCTTCATGGTAGGCCGTGAGCGACATCGCCATTGAGTTGATGCCGTTCTTCAGCATATGCAGTTCGCCCAGCATAAAGCCTTCGACACGGCTGTCGAGCTGACCGCGGCGGATGCGATCGACGGTATTGACCATATTGCGGATCGGGCCGGTGACGTCGCGCATCAGACGGTAAGCGAACAGAATGGCGATACACATGCACAACAACAGCAGCAGGGTGGAAACGAAGACCTCTTTGTATTGCTGCAGGCGAACCGACTGCAGATCCAGCTCGATCGCCACATAACCCAGGCGGTTGTCCTGCTGGAGATCGCTGCTGGCAGCCTGGTCCGGGTACTGGCTCTCTGACAGGATCGGAGTGCGCAGGATCAACGAGTCACCGCGCCGGGTCAGCATCAGATCCGTGGGGATCGGAACCCCCTTCGGCAACTGCAATTGGGTAAAGTTGTGATGGTAATTGGAGGTGACAAACAGATTATTCTGCGCATCAAATACCGTAATTGAACGCACAATATCTGAATGACGGCGATGTAACAGACTGACCAACTGCCTGACCGACTCGCGGCTGCGGAACGTCATGCCGTACTCGCTGGCCACTGCCAACGGTTCGATAATGCTGGCGCCGGCGTCAACCAGTTGTTCTTGCAATTCATTGTAGCGATGCACTACGAAGAAAGTGCTGAGCAACAGACCAATCAACAGCGTTGGGGCCAGAATCAGGATCATCATGCGCGCCCGCAGGCTGTATTTGGTCATGGGTTTCCAATGTGGGAGAATTGCCGGACAATCTCTACTTTAAATGAACCAGCACTCAATCGACAAATATGGCGCAATTCTACTCTCCGAAACGTCGCGTGACGACCCGGCAAAATTCTCCCGTGCTAACACTGACGGTAGACAATCTCGATCCCTTTGGTCAGGGCGTGGCGCACCACAACGGCAAAGCGATTTTCGTCCCGGGGGTATTACCGGGCGAGCAGGCGGAAGTCCAACTCACGGAAGAAAAAAACAAGTTTGCCAAAGGCAGGTTAAAGCGCCTGCTCAGCCGCAGCCCGCAACGTGTCGAACCGGGCTGCCCACACTTTGGCGTGTGCGGCGGTTGCCAGCAGCAACACGCGGATGAAAGCCTGCAGCAGCAGAGCAAGGCGGCGGCCCTGGTGCGAATGATCGCTCGCGAAACCGGCGTTACGCCGCAGCAGGAGCCGGTGATCGCCGGTCCACAATACGGCTATCGCCGTCGCGCCCGTCTCGGGCTGTTGTGGCAGCCCAAACAGCAGCGTCTGGTAATGGGCTTTCGCCAGGCGGCGTCCAGCGATCTGGTGCCGGTGACGCAGTGTCCGGTGCTGCATCCTGAACTGGAACAATTACTGACGCCGTTGCGAGCCTGCCTGAGCGCATTGCAGGTCGCCAGACGACTCGGGCATGTCGAACTGGTGCTGGCAGATAACGGCCCGGTACTGGTTCTGCGCCATCTCGACGCCTTGAAAGAGGATGACCGCCAGGCCTTGCAGGCTTTTGCGCGGACAAAAAACGTAACCATTTATTTGGCGCCGGACAGCGATAGTCTCGAAAAACTGTGCGGTGAAACGCCGTATTATCAGGTCGACGGGCTACGCTTAGACTTCAGTCCGCGTGACTTTATTCAGGTAAATGACCACGTAAATCAGCAAATGGTGGCCCAGGCCCTTGAATGGCTCAGTATTCAACCCAATGATCGGGTATTGGATCTGTTCTGCGGCATGGGCAATTTTACCCTGCCGTTGGCGCGACGCGCCGCTGCGGTGGTAGGCATAGAAGGTGTTGCCACACTGGTAGCGAATGGGCAATATAATGCACATAAGAATAGGCTGAATAACGCCAGCTTCTTCCATGAAAATCTGGAAGAAGACGTTGAGCAACAACCTTGGGCAGCACAAGGATTTGATAAAGTGATGCTGGACCCTGCCCGTGCGGGCGCGGCCGGAGTGATGTCACATATTGTTAAACTGGCGCCAGAGCGGGTGGTTTATGTTTCCTGTAACCCGACCACGCTGGCACGCGACAGCAAAGTGCTGCTGAGCGCCGGTTATCGTCTTGCACGTGTGCGGATGTTGGATATGTTTCCGCATACGGGGCATCTTGAGTCAATGGCGCTGTTTATTAACGGTTCTGCGCCAGAGGTCGCTGCAAAGTAGGGAGAGGGTATGGTTGCGGTAAGAAGTGCACATCTGAACACGGCTGGTGAATTTGCTCTCGACGAGTGGATTGCCAGCTTGGGGCTACCTAACCCGCAGTCATGTGAGCGATTAGCCGCAACCTGGCGTTACTGTGAGCAGCAGACCCAGAACCATCCTAATGCGCCGCTGTTGCTGTGGCGCGGGCTGGAAATGGTCGAGATCCTCTCTACTCTGAGCATGGATAACGACAGCATGCGCGCCGCGCTGCTGTTCCCGCTGGTGGACGCCGGCATCGTGCAGGAAGAAACCCTGACCGAAGAGTTCGGCAAGGGCATCACCTATCTGGTGCATGGCGTACGCGATATGGACGCCATCCGCCAACTGAAAGCCACTCAAAACGATTCGATGGCCTCCGAACAGGTCGACAACGTGCGCCGCATGCTGTTGGCGATGGTGGAGGATTTCCGCTGCGTGGTCATCAAGCTGGCGGAGCGTATCGCTCACCTGCGCGAAGTGAAAGATGCGCCGGAAGACGAGCGCGTGCTGGCGGCAAAAGAGTGTTCGAATATCTATGCGCCGCTGGCTAACCGTCTGGGTATCGGGCAGCTCAAATGGGAACTGGAAGATTTCTGCTTCCGCTACCTGCATCCGGACGAGTACAAACGCATCGCCAAGCTGCTGCACGAACGCCGCATCGATCGCGAACAGTTTATTGACGATTTCGTCGCCTCGCTGCGTAATGCGATGGTCGATGAAGGCGTCAAGGCGGACATCTACGGCCGTCCAAAACACATTTACAGCATCTGGCGCAAGATGCAGAAGAAGGCGTTGGCGTTTGACGAGCTGTTTGACGTGCGCGCGGTACGCGTGGTGGTCGAACGCTTGCAGGACTGCTATGCCGCGCTGGGGATTGTGCATACCCACTTCCGCCATCTGCCGGATGAGTTCGACGACTACGTCGCCAACCCGAAACCCAACGGTTATCAGTCGATCCACACCGTAGTACTGGGGCCGCGCGGGAAAACGCTGGAAATTCAGATCCGCACCCGGCAGATGCATGAAGATGCAGAACTGGGTGTCGCCGCGCACTGGAAATACAAAGAGGGTGCGGTTGCGACGGTTCGCTCAGGCTACGAGGAACGTATCGCCTGGCTGCGCAAACTGATCGCCTGGCAGGAAGAGATGGCGGACTCCGGCGAGATGCTCGACGAGGTTCGCAGCCAGGTGTTCGACGATCGGGTTTATGTATTCACCCCGAAAGGCGACGTGGTGGATCTGCCAGCCGGCTCTACGCCGCTCGACTTCGCTTACCATATTCACAGCGACGTCGGCCACCGTTGCATCGGTGCCAAAATTGGCGGCCGCATCGTGCCCTTTACCTATCAGCTGCGGATGGGAGACCAGATTGAAATCATCACCCAGAAGCAGCCGAACCCAAGCCGCGACTGGCTGAACCCGAACCTCGGTTATATCACCACCAGCCGTGGACGCTCCAAGATCCACAACTGGTTCCGCAAGCAGGATCGCGATAAAAATATCCTTGCCGGTCGCCAGATGCTGGACAGCGAGCTGGAACACCTCGGTATCAGCCTGAAAGAGGCCGAGAAGCTGCTGATCCCGCGTTACAACATGAATTCGCTGGATGAAATACTGGCGGCGATTGGCGGCGGTGATATTCGCCTGAATCAGATGGTGAATTTCCTGCAGGGCAAGTTCAACAAACCGAGCGCCGAAGAGCAGGATCGCGAAGCGCTGCGGCAGTTGGTGCAGCAGAAAGCGCCGCCGGCAACCCGCAGCAAGGACAACGGCCGGGTGGTGGTGGAAGGGGTAGGCAACCTGATGCACCACATTGCCCGTTGCTGCCAGCCGATCCCGGGCGACGATATTATCGGTTTTATCACCCAGGGGCGCGGCATCTCCATTCACCGTGCGGACTGTGACCAACTGGTGGATCTGCAATCGCACGCGCCGGAACGTATCGTGGATGCGGTGTGGGGCGAAAGCTATTCCAGCGGTTACTCGCTGGTGGTGCGCGTGATGGCCAACGATCGCAGCGGCCTGTTGCGTGACATCACCACCATTTTGGCCAACGAAAAGGTCAACGTGCTGGGCGTCGCCAGCCGCAGCGACACCAAAAAACAGCTGGCAACCATCGATATGGACATTGAAATCTACAACCAACAGGTACTGGGCCGGGTGTTAGCCAAGCTCAATCAACTGCCGGACGTGATAGACGCCAAACGCCTGCACGGCAGCTAAATCAGCTGCGTCTTTCGGGCCACATCATTGTTGGCCAGGCTCCGTGGCTTCAGTTATCGTAGGGGGCGAACCTATTCGCCCCGATTGACCCGGGCGCAGCACGCTGCGCCGCTACATTAATGACCGGCGCCGATTCTTTTGTCAGAGACTTTCTTATGACCCAACCTTCTCCACTGCACCGCTTGCTGAACATCATGAAAACGCTGCGCGATCCGCAGGTCGGTTGCCCATGGGACCGCAAACAAACCTTCGCCACCATCGCTTCTTACACGCTGGAAGAAACCTACGAGGTACTGGACGCTATCGAACGTCAGGACTACGGCGATCTGCGTGACGAACTGGGGGACCTGCTGTTCCAGGTGGTGTTCTACGCCCAGATGGGCCAGGAGCAGGGGCTGTTTGACTTCGACGAGGTGTGTAACGCCATCAGCGATAAGCTGGAACGCCGTCATCCGCACATTTTCGGGGAAGCCGATGCCGCCGACAGCGAGGCCGTTGCGGCCCGCTGGGAGCAGTTGAAGGCCGGTGAGCGTGCAGAGAAAGCGCTGCATTCTGCGCTGGATGACATTCCTCAGGCGCTGCCGGCGCTGATGAAGGCGCACAAGATTCAGAAACGCTGCGCTTCGGTCGGTTTTGACTGGCATACGTTGGGCCCGGTGCTGGACAAGGTGTACGAAGAGATTGACGAAGTGATGCATGAAGCGCAGCAGGCGGTAGTCGACGAACAGAAACTGGAAGAGGAAATCGGCGATCTGCTGTTCGCCACGGTGAATTTATCGCGCCATCTTGGCCATAAGGCAGAAAATGCGTTGCAGGCAGCCAACCGCAAGTTCGAGCGCCGTTTCCGTCAGGTAGAAGAGATTATCCAACAGCGTGGGCTGCAGATGGGCGAAGCAACGCTGGAGCAGATGGAAGAGGCGTGGCAGCAGGTTAAGCGCCAGGAAAACTAATCTGCCGCTCGGGTGTCCTAGGATTGCCGCAGTAGCTTAATCTTGATCGGCGACAAGGTTCACCCAAGCTGAAACGGTTAAGCTCAGAGCCATAGTTTGCTGAACCGTGGCTTACCGACATCAAAACGCCAACAAACTGAAATCTAAGGCGTTTTATTGTCTCGAAAGGGCGGAAAAATAAATTTTTCTGTGCTAACTCATTGTTTTAAAAAGACAGGCTCTGGCAGGCCGATAGAGTAAACCCTGATGAACCCTTGATGGTGACAGAGATGATGGACAGTAAAACGATCGTTTGTAGGTCTGGAGAGGTTCGGGTATACTACTTTCCCGTCTTGGTTCTTCCATCGTCTTTAAACCTAAACTCTCAGGTTCAGCATGACAACTAATTATATTTTTGTGACCGGCGGGGTCGTATCCTCTCTGGGTAAAGGCATTGCCGCAGCCTCTCTGGCGGCTATTCTTGAAGCCCGTGGCCTCAACGTTACCATCATGAAACTGGACCCGTACATCAACGTGGATCCGGGCACCATGAGCCCGATTCAGCATGGGGAAGTTTTCGTCACCGAAGACGGCGCAGAAACCGATCTGGATTTGGGTCACTACGAGCGCTACATCCGCACCAAAATGTCACGCCGCAACAACTTCACCACCGGTCGCATTTACTCCGACGTTCTGCGTAAAGAACGCCGTGGCGACTATCTGGGCGCAACCGTACAGGTCATCCCGCACATCACCAACGCGATCAAAGAGCGCATCCTCGAAGGCGGCGAAGGCCACGACGTGGTGTTGGTTGAGATCGGCGGTACCGTCGGCGATATCGAATCGCTGCCGTTCCTGGAAGCCATCCGCCAGATGGCCGTGGAAGTGGGCCGTGAGCACACCCTGTACATGCACCTGACTCTGGTGCCGTACATGGCCGCTGCCGGTGAAGTGAAAACCAAACCTACTCAGCATTCCGTAAAAGAACTGCTTTCCATCGGTATTCAGCCAGATGTGCTGATTTGCCGTTCCGATCGCACAGTTCCTGCTAACGAACGCGCGAAAATCGCACTTTTCTGTAACGTGCCGGAAAAAGCCGTTATCTCCCTGAAAGACGTTGATTCTATTTATAAAATCCCAGGCCTATTGAAATCTCAGGGGCTTGATGATTATATTTGTAAACGATTCAGCCTCAACGCGCCGGAAGCCAACCTGGCCGAGTGGGAGCAGGTTATTTACGAAGAAGCCAATCCGGGCGGCGAAGTGACTATCGGTATGGTCGGCAAATATGTCGAACTGCCGGATGCTTATAAGTCGGTGATTGAAGCGCTGAAACACGGCGGCCTGAAAAATCGTCTGACCGTGAACATCAAGCTGATCGACTCGCAGGATGTTGAAACCCGCGGCGTAGAAGTGCTTAAAGGTCTGGATGCGATCCTGATCCCAGGCGGCTTCGGCTACCGTGGCGTAGAAGGCAAGGTGATGACCGCGCGTTATGCGCGTGAAAACAACATCCCTTATCTGGGCATCTGCCTGGGTATGCAGGTGGCGCTGATGGAGTTCGCCCGCAACGTTGTGGGTATGGAGAACGCCAACTCAACCGAGTTTGTGCCAGACTGTAAGTACCCGGTGGTGGCATTGATCACCGAATGGCGTGACGAAGACGGCAACGTCGAAGTCCGTACCGAAGAAAGCGATTTGGGTGGCACGATGCGTGTCGGTGGCCAGCAATGTCACCTGACCGACAATAGCCTGGTACGTCAGATGTACGGCGAACCGACCATTGTTGAACGTCATCGTCACCGTTATGAAGTTAACAACATGCTGTTGAAGCAAATTGAAGCCGCCGGGCTGTTGGTTGCCGGCCGTTCCGCAGACAACAAGCTGGTTGAGATTATCGAACTGCCGAATCACCCGTGGTTTGTAGCTTGTCAGTTCCACCCGGAATTTACTTCGACGCCGCGTGATGGTCATCCGTTGTTCGCCGGCTTTGTGAAGGCCGCTGGTGAGTATCAGAAGCGCCAGGTGAAATAAAATATTTGGTAGGCGGCGCGCAGTATATTTACCCCAAATAATTGGGGTTACATCAAGGCGGCAAGAGACTGAGTCCCGATGAGCTGACATAAGTCAGTGATTCGGGTGAATGAACGTAGCCAACACAGATGTAGCCTCAAGTATGAAGGGTATGCGCGCTGTTTGTCTGGAGTTTTAGTTTAACTTGTACTGAGGAAAACCTAATGTCCAAAATCGTTAAAGTCATCGGTCGTGAAATCATCGACTCCCGCGGTAACCCGACTGTTGAAGCCGAAGTGCATCTGGAAGGCGGTTTCGTAGGTCTGGCTGCTGCGCCGTCAGGTGCTTCTACCGGTTCCCGTGAAGCACTGGAACTGCGTGACGGTGACAAGTCTCGTTTCCTGGGTAAAGGCGTACTGAAAGCCGTTGCTGCAGTAAACGGCCCGATCGCTCAGGCAGTATTGGGCAAAGATGCCAAAGACCAGGCTAACATCGACAAGATCATGATCGACCTGGACGGTACTGAGAACAAATCCCAGTTCGGCGCTAACGCCATTCTGGCGGTTTCCCTGGCAGCGGCTAAAGCGGCTGCAGCTTCCAAAGGTATGCCGCTGTATGAGCACATCGCTGAGCTGAACGGCACTCCAGGCAAATTCTCTATGCCACTGCCTATGATGAACATCATCAACGGCGGCGAGCACGCTGACAACAACGTCGACATTCAGGAATTCATGATTCAGCCGGTTGGCGCGAAAACCCTGAAAGAAGCCGTTCGCATCGGTTCTGAAGTTTTCCATCACCTGGCGAAAGTGCTGAAGGCCAAAGGCCTGAACACCGCTGTAGGTGACGAAGGCGGCTACGCACCAAACCTGGGTTCCAACGCCGAAGCGCTGGCTGTTATCGCTGAAGCGGTAAAAGCAGCAGGCTACGAGCTGGGCAAAGACGTGACCCTGGCGATGGACTGTGCGGCTTCCGAGTTCTACAAAGACGGTAAATACGTCCTGGCCGGCGAAGGCAACAAAGCCTTCACTTCCGAAGAGTTCACTCACTTCCTGGAAGAGCTGACCAAACAATATCCAATCGTGTCTATCGAAGACGGCCTGGACGAATCTGACTGGGATGGTTTCGCATACCAGACCAAAGTGCTGGGCGACAAAATCCAGCTGGTGGGCGACGACCTGTTCGTTACCAACACCAAGATCCTGAAAGAAGGTATCGAGAAAGGCATCGCTAACTCCATCCTGATCAAATTCAACCAGATCGGTTCTCTGACCGAAACTCTGGCTGCTATCAAGATGGCGAAAGACGCAGGCTACACCGCGGTGATCTCTCACCGTTCAGGTGAAACCGAAGACGCAACCATCGCCGACCTGGCTGTGGGTACTGCGGCTGGCCAGATCAAAACCGGTTCTATGAGCCGTTCTGACCGCGTTGCTAAATACAACCAACTGATCCGTATCGAAGAAGCGCTGGGTGCACGCGCTCCGTTCAATGGCCTGAAAGAAGTTAAAGGTCAGTAATAACGGTTTGGTTCGTTGCTAAATGAAACCCGCTCCGGCGGGTTTTTTTATCACTGGTTATTTACATAAGTGATAGTGAGTTATTTATTATTATTGAACTAATATCGTATTATCTGTTTTTTAACTTGATGTATTAATTATAATAATAAAATTCCTATTTTATATATTCTCTTTTCTATTGCTTTATATTTTTTCGTTACTAGACTGCCAGTAAGGCAGAAGAATTAAGCCTGTATTCCTGCCTCCATTCGTTTCCCTAAAAATTGCCGAGCCGTGACTCGGCTGGGTGAGGGCTTGATGCGAAACAGGATTGTGATAGTCGGTGGGGGTACCGGAGGGACCATATTGGCCAATTTACTGGCCACGAAATTACATCGGGAAATATTGAATAATAAAGTTGAGTTATTGATGATTTCGGATTCTCCGATTCATTATTATAAACCCGCTTTTATGTACGTTGCCTTTAACGCTTTTTTCAAACAGGAATTAACCCGCTCACAGCAAAGCCTGCTGCGTCCGGAAATTCAGTTTATTGTCGATAAAGCGGAGCGCTTTGATTTAACTCAGCGAGTGATCCATACCCGCAGTGGCAAACAGTACCCGTATGATTTTCTGGTGTTTGCCACCGGCTGCGTGCCCTGGCCGGAGCGTATCGAAGGGTTGGCGCGGGCAGGCGATCATTTTTACCAATATCAGGCCGCCCGCCAGCTGGCACAAAAGCTGTCGAGCATCGAAAAAGGCCGAATTTTTATCACCGTCTCCTTCCCCGAAACGCCCAATGTGCCGCACCAGTGCGGTATTGCCCCGATAGAAACCACCCTGATGCTCGATGATTACCTGCGTCGACGCGGAGTGCGTAAAGCGGTTGAAATTGTTTATACCTACCCCAGTGTTTCGCAGTTGCTGCGTAACTGCCTGTTTTTACAGCGTCCAACCGCAGAGGCCTTGCCCGGTATTTTCGCCGCGCGGGATATTCGCCACCAGCGCGGGTTTACTCTCAGCCGGGTGGATGAGCAGCAGAAAATCGCTTATTCCGCCGAAGGTGAGCAACAGCCGTTCGATATTTTGATGGCGACTCCGCCAATTCGTGCGGTAGAAGCGGTGCGGAACACGGGGTTGAGCGAGGGGCATAAAGGGGAAGGCTGGTTGCCGACCGACCATCAGACGCTGCAGGTCTACGGTCAGCAAGGGGTCTATGTTATCGGTGATACGGTGGATTTGCCGGTCAGCAAGGCCGGTGGCTCCTGCCACAATCAGGCGCCGGTGATTGCCGACAATATCGTGGCGGAACTGAGGCTGGGCCAGACCGTTAGCCACTACGACGGCAAGGTGCAGGCCATTGCTCAAATGGGGCTGCAAGCCGGGATGCCGCTGGTTTACGACTACCGCAACGATGTGCTGCCGACGCCTTCAACCAAAGTCGGCGGCATGCTTCGCAACGGTTTTAATCGCGGACTCTACTGGGCGACGGTACGCGGGCTGATTTAACGGAGGGCCTATGAACGCATCTGAACATGAACCCCTGGCGGCTTTGCTGGAGAAGCTACAGCCGCTGCTGGCCGGTGGTCGGCTCGATAACGTGGTCGATCTGCTGTCGCTGCTGTCTGACCTGGTGGATATCGCCGATAACGCGCTGGTGGAAAAACTCTCCGGCGTCTTTGAAGGCCTGGTGGCTGCGGGATGGGAGGGCGGAATGGCGTTGAAAATGGCGCATACCGAGTTGCAGTTGGATCCCTCACCCGTCAATTTTCGTGCGCTGTACGCCTTGTTGCGGCAGCCGGATACCTTACTGGGCTTGATGCTGGTGCTGCGTACTTTGCAAATCGTTGGCCAGCGTATGCGCAGCAGCGCACTGCCCACGGACGTTTGAACGAACTAAGCATCATTGTTTTCACTCACTCAGGTAAGGAGTTGTCATGTCTGCCATCTTCAGGCAAGCCTTTGCAACACGCGCGATCCATCACGGTTACGATCCTCAGCAGTATCTGGGAGCGCTCTGTCCCCCGGTGTTTATGAGCTCGACCTTTACGTTCCCGACGGCGGAATATGGCGGTGCCTGCTTTGAAGGCACTGAGCCGGGGTATTTTTATTCACGCATCGCCAACCCGACCCTCAACCTGCTGGAACAGCGGATAGCCAATCTGGAGGGGGGCGAAGCTGCGGTGGCGTTTTCCTCCGGTATGGGCGCGATTACCGCCTGCTGCTGGACACTGCTCAATCCGGGCGACGAGCTGATCGTTGACGAGACGATTTACGGCTGCACCTTCAGTTACTTTCATCACGGATTGGCGCGCTA
Organism: Serratia sp. BIGb0234; assembly: GCF_024809915.1. NCBI lineage: Bacteria > Pseudomonadati > Pseudomonadota > Gammaproteobacteria > Enterobacterales > Yersiniaceae > Serratia > Serratia sp. BIGb0234. The sequence goes on along the minus strand of NZ_JANUEI010000005.1, from coordinate 76,562 downwards.
CGGCGTGAAAATAACTCACGTCGACCTGACCCGCCCGGAGCGTCTGGCGGCGGCGATCGGCCCCCGGACCCGCATGGTGTATTGCGAAACGCCGGCCAACCCGAATATGCGTTTGGTCGATATTACCGCAGTCGCCGAAATTGCTCATCGCCAACAGGCGCTGTTGCTGGTGGATAACACCTATTGCACCCCGTATCTGCAACGGCCGCTGGAACAGGGGGCCGATATAGTGGTGCACTCCGCAACCAAATACATCGGGGGGCATGGTGATCTGTTGGCCGGACTGGTGGTGACGCGCCAGGATTTGGCGCAGGACATCCGTTTAGTTGGGCTGAAAGACATGAACGGTGCGGTGCTGTCTGCCCAGGATGCGGCATTGCTGCTGCGCGGGCTGAAAACCCTGCCGTTGCGTATGGAACGCCATTGCGACAACGCCCAGCGTTTGGCGGAAATGCTGGCTCAGCATTCGGCGGTAGAACGTGTCTATTATCCCGGGCTGGAGGATTTTCCCCAGTATGAGTTGGCGCAGCGGCAAATGGCACGGCCTGGCGGCATGCTGGCGTTTGAACTCAAAGGCGGTATGGCGGCGGGCATTCGCTTCCTCAATGCGCTGCGTTTGATCTTGCGCGCGGTCAGCCTGGGGGATTGCGAATCGCTGGCGCAGCATCCCGCCAGCATGACCCACTCGGCCTACAGTCCCGAAGAGCGGCAGCGTCACCATATCAGCGACGGGCTGATACGCTTGTCCGCCGGCCTGGAAGATCTTGGCGACCTGCAGGCCGATATCCGCCAGGCCTTGGCGCAAAGCTAGCCTTGATGCCCCCGGCCAGTGGGAAGGGGCAAGCGTTAGCCAAGTGCAGGGGCAATCTCCGCCAGCGCCTGTTCGTCCTGCAACAGCGCGGCGCTGCTGGCAATGTCGGGCGCCAGCCAGCGATCCTGATGGTAAGGTTCTACCCTTTGACGCAGCAGTCGCCAGGCGCGCCCGGTACCTTCGCCGACGCGTTGCGGTTGCAAAAACTCGAAGGCCTGCGCCGCCAACAGATATTCAATCGCCAGGATCTGGTTAACGTTGGCCAACAGCTTATGCAGCCGCAATGCCGCACCGGTTCCCAGACTGAGGTGATCTTCCTGCAGCGCCGAAGTGACATAATTATCCACTACGCAAGGCTGGGCCAGCTGACGGTTCTCTGCGCACAGCGATGCCGCCACGTATTGAGCGATCATCATGCCGGAGTTGACGCCCGGCTCACTGACCAAAAATGGCGGCAAACCGCTGACCAGCGGGTTAATCAGACGATCGATGCGCCGTTCCGCAATACCGCCGAGTTCGGCGATAGCGATCGCCAGCACATCGGCGGCCATCGCGACCGATTCGCCGTGCGGATTGGCCTGTGACATGACGCGGAAGTTATCCGGCGTGCCAAGCAGCAACGGATTATCGGTGGTGCCGTTCAGCTCGGTTTCAATCTGTCGTTCGGCATGAGCCATTTGATCGCGGCAGGCTCCGTGCACCTGTGGAATCGAGCGGATGCTCAGCGCATCCTGAGTGCGAATACCTTTGCTGGCGGCAATCACCTCGCTGCCGTGCAGTAGCGCCCGCAGATTGGCGCCCACCCGTTGCATGCCAGGGTGCGGTTTCAACGCCAGTATTTCCTCGTCGAAGGCGGCAATTTGTCCACGCAGGGCTTCAAAGCTCATGGCACCCAATACGTCTGCCCAACGCGCCAGTCGCCAGGCGTCGGCCAGCGCCAGGCAGCTCAGTCCGGTCATGCAGGGCGTACCATTGACCAGGCACAGGCCATCTTTGGCCCCGAGCGGTGGCAGCGCTATGCCTTCTTCCGCCAGAGCCTGAGCGGCGGGGACGATTTGCCCGCGATAGCTGACCTCGCCGAGCCCGAGCAGGGCAACGCCGACGTGCGCCATATGGGTCAGATAGCCGACCGATCCCTGCGACGGCACCTGAGGCGTGACGCCGTGGTTAAGCAGCGCCAGCAGCGCCTCAACCACCGACTGGTGGATGCCGGATTTACCGTGGCTGTAGTTCACGATAGCGCAGCAAATAATGGCGCGGGTCTGTTCGTCGCTCAGCGGTGTACCTACCCCACAGGCGTGGCTCATCAGGGTATTGCGCGATAGCTGTGCCAACTGTTCGCCGTGCAGCGCCTGGTTACAGAGCGCGCCCAGGCCGGTATTGACGCCGTAGGCGCGTTGTTCACTGGTGACGATTTGCTGAACGATAGCCTGCGCGTTCTCAATACGTGCCCAGGCCGCGTCAGACAGGCTGAGCGGCACCCTATGGCGCGCCACCGCCACCACGTCCTGCCAGCGCAGCGGCTGGCGGTCGATCTCTACTGACGAAGGATAGTGCATTTGGGTTTCCTCAAGCATGGGCCACCCTCATCGGGCGGGGCTTTTGCACATTTTCATCCAGCGCCAGACGGCGTTGCACGAAGCGGTTAACGTATTCGTCGGCCGGGTTGTTAAGAATGTCCTGCGGCGTGCCGACCTGGATCAGTTTGCCGTCCTTGAGGATCGCGATCCGGTTGCCGATGCGAACCGCCTCATCGAGATCGTGGGTGATAAACACCAGCGTTTTGAGCAGCTCTTTTTGCAGCGCCAGCAGTTGATCCTGCATCTCGGCGCGAATCAACGGATCCAGTGCGCTGAAGGCTTCGTCTAGCAAAATGATGTCGGTATCGGTGGCCAGCGCACGCGCCAGCCCGACGCGTTGGCGCATGCCGCCGGAGAGTTGATGCGGATAGGATTTCTCATAGCCCTTCAGCCCTACGGTGTTGATCCAGTGCAGCGCACGCTCCTGATACACCTCTTTATTCTCCCCCCGCACTTTCAGGCCGTAGCCCACGTTGTCCAGCACCGTTTTGTGCGGCAGCAGGCCAAAGCTCTGAAACACCATGCTGATCTTGTGGCGACGGAAGTGCTCAAGCTGCTTTTCGTCGTAGCGCAGGATATCTTCACCGTCTACCAGGATCTGGCCGCTGGTGGGATCGATTAGACGGTTGAAGTGGCGTACCAAGGTGGATTTTCCCGATCCGGACAGGCCCATGATCACGAAGATCTCACCGGCTTCGATCGACATCGACAGATCGTGCACGCCGATCACGCAGTCCGTCGCGGCCTGCACTTCCTGCTTGGTTTTTCCTTGTTGGCTCAGTGCCAGCGCCGCCGCCGTTTTATGGCCGAAGATCTTGTAGACGTTTTTGATTTCTATTTTGTTCATCGGGGTTACCTCGCAACGGCGGTGTGGCCGTAAGCCTGAGTGATGCGATCAATGACCACGGCCAGAATGACGATCGCCAGCCCGGCTTCCAGTCCCAGCCCGACGTTCAGCGTCTGAATGCCCACCAACACGTCTTCGCCCAGCCCACGAGCGCCGATCATTGACGCGACCACTACCATCGACAACGACATCATGGTGGTCTGGTTGATACCGGCCATGATGCTCGGCAGCGCCAGCGGCAACTGGACGCCGAACAGCTTCTGCCAGCGGTTGGCGCCAAAGGCGGTGACGGACTCCATCACTTCCTTGTCCACCTGGCGGATGCCCAAATCGGTCAGGCGGATCAGCGGTGGCGTGGCATAGATCACCGTCGCCAGAATGGCCGGCACCTTGCCCAGGCCGAACAGCATCAATACCGGGATCAGGTAGACGAAGCTCGGCATGGTTTGCATCACGTCCATCAGCGGCATCATTACCGCCCGTACGCGATCGCTACGCGCCGCCAATATGCCTTGCGGAATGCCGATAATCACCGCCAGCAGCGTGGCGACCAGCACCAGCGCCAGGGTTTGCATCAATTTGTCCCACATCCCGGCGGTACCGACCAGCAGCAACAGGCCGACGATCACCAGGGTTGGCAGCCAACGGCGGGTGGCGTGCCAGGCCAGTAGCCCGACCACGGCCAGCATCACCCACCATGGGGTGGCGCGCAGCAGGCTTTCGAGGTGGATCACCGCCCACAGCAAGGTGTCGGAGATCTTGCGGAACATATCGCCATAGTTGGTGACCAACACGTCGACCCAGCGGTTGATCCAATCGGCGATGGAAAAGGTAAAGCGTTCTGGAAACATAAATTTTCCCCTGTCTGGCCCGAAACCTATCCGATTACGGGTGGGTGTTCACGGAATGCCAAAGCGCTTACAAGGAAGCCTCAATTTTTTTCGCTGCGTCTTCGCTGACCCACTGTTTCCAGATATCCGGGTGCTGCTTGAAGAACTCCAGCGCCAGCTTCTGTGAGCTGATGCGTTCCTTGCTCATGCGCGCCAGATTCTGATTAATCAGACTGAGCGGCAGATTCACTTTTGACAACACCTGCACCAGTTCAGGCGCCTGCTGGTTAAACACGCTGGAAATGCCGACCTTGATGTGGATATTCTTGTCCACGCCCGGTTCTTCCAGTTTCACCAGATCGAGCTGGCCCATGATCGGGGTAGGGGACCAATAGTAGAAGAGGATAGGTTCGCCGCGACGGTAGCTGGAAAGAATAGCGGTATCCAGCGCCGGGCCGGTGCCTGGGCGGAAGTTGGTGAATTTGTCGTCCAACTTGAATTTTTTCAGGATCGCGCTGTTGTCCAGTTCGCAGGTCCAGCCGGCGGGGCAGTTGTAAAAGCGGCCTTTGTCCGGCTCTTCCTGATCGCGAAACACCTGCACGTATTTGGCGAGATCCGGGATGCTTTTCAGATCCGGCGCCAGCGGTTTCAACTTACGCTTGGCATCGCCTTCAATCACATAACGTGGCACGTACCAGCCTTCAACTGCGCCGACAATGGGGGCGCCGACGCTGACCGCTTTACCCGCTTTCTCGGCCTTGTTCCAGACCTCACTGCGGCCGATCCACTCTTCGGCGAAAATCTGAATGTCGTTGGTGCCGACCGCCTGCTCCATGGTGATGGAGTTGCCCGGCAGGGCGTCGGTTTTGCAGTCGTAACCCTTTTGCAGTACGTATTGCATCACGTCGGTCAGCAGCATGCCGCTTTCCCAGTTCAGTCCGGCGAACTTGACCGGTTTGCCGGATTCGCACCAGCCTGCTGCGCGTGCGGAGAGGCTGCCTGTCATCAGCCCGAGCGCGATCAGCGGTATCCATAATTTGTGTCGTGTTTGCATGTTGATACTCCACGTTAATGACGAAGAGCCCGGGAACGGCGGGCTCGTGAGACTAATACTGTGGTGAGGACGTGACGGGTGAACCCCCGCCTTTTTTACGTACCCACAACCAGTAAGCCAGGGTAAGGAAGGCTACCCACACCAACCCCACGTACAGGGCAATGCGGCTGTCTTCGAAGTAACCGAGCAGGCCGATGACGAACAGCATAAATATCGTCGCCAGTGCCGGTGCGACCGGCCACCAGGGAACCGGGAAGCTCAGCTTGCTGACCTCTTGCGGCGTCAGCGTGCGGCGCATGGCAATTTGTGACAGCAGGATCATCAGCCAAACCCAAACGGTGGCGAAGGTGGCGATGGAGGCGATGATCATAAACACCTGTTTTGGGATCAGGTAATTGAGCACCACCCCCAACAGCAGGGCAATGGACATCACCAGCACCGTCATCCAGGGCACGCCGTTACCGGTCAGGCGAGTGAAGCTTTTGGGTGCCTGACCTTCCTGCGCCATGCCGTACATCATGCGGCCGGCACCGAAGATATCGCTGTTGATGGCGGAAATGGCGGCGGTGATCACCACCACATTCAGCACGTTGGCGGCGGAACTGATCCCCAGATTGCTGAAGATCTCAACAAACGGGCTGCCGTTTTGGCCGATGCTGTTCCAGGGATAGATCGCCATCAGCACCAGCAGCGTCAGCACGTAGAACAGCAGAATGCGAATCGGTACCGCATTGATCGCTTTCGGCAACACCTTCGCGGGGTCTTTCGCCTCGCTGGCGGTAATGCCGATGATCTCAATGCCGCCGAAGGCAAACATCACCACCGCCAGCGAGGCAACCACGCCGCCGATGCCGTTAGGCATAAAGCCACCGTGCTGCCACAGGTTGCTGAGGCCGGTGGCATGCTGAGTCTGACCGAAGCCAAACAGCATCACCGCCGCGCCGCCGATGATCATCGCGACGATTGCCGCCACCTTGATCAACGACAGCCAGAACTCCATTTCGCCGAACACTTTCACGCTGCACAGGTTGAGCGCGCCGATGAACATGATGATGCTGAGTACCCACACCCATTGGGCAACGTCCGGGAACCACAGCCCCATATAGATGCCGAAGGCGGTGACGTCAGCCAGGGCAACAATCACCATTTCGAAGGTATAGGTCCAGCCGGTGAGGAAACCGGCCAAGGGGCCAAGGTAATGGCTGGCATAATGACCGAAGGAGCCGGAGACCGGCTGATGCACCGCCATTTCACCCAGCGCGCGCATCACCATAAAGACCGCCGCGCCGCCGACCAGATAAGCCAGCAGCACCGCAGGACCGGCCAACTGGATGGCTCCGGCGGAGCCGTAGAACAGACCGGTGCCGATGGCCGAGCCGAGCGCCATAAAGCGGATATGCCGCGCGTTTAGTCCGCGTCTGAGTTGTTTTGTTTCGTTATGCATGTTGCTTCCCGTCGAGTTTTTACGGCAGAACAGGCACGCGCTATCCGCACCGGGTGGAACGCACCCGGTGGGACAGAACAAACTGCGTGGTAGGTTTTATTTATGCCTGGCTAGGCAGCAATGCCGCAGGCATCAGCGAGGTCAGATGACCGGTTGCCAACAGCAGGCTGGCAGCTTCAATGTCGGGGGCGAAGAAACGATCCTTGTCATAGTAACTGACTTGCTCGCGCAGCACGCGGCGTGCCTGCTCCAGACTTTCGGTGGTTTTCAGGCCCTTGCGCAAATCCAATCCCTGGCAGGCCGCCAGCCATTCGACGGCCAGAATACCGCGCACGTTATCCGCCATTTCCCACAGGCGGCGTCCTGCAGCCGGTGCCATGGAAACATGGTCTTCCTGGTTGGCGGAGGTCGGGATGCTGTCGACACTGTCCGGATGCGCCAGCGCTTTGTTTTCGCTGGTCAGTGCCGCGGCGGTAACCTGGGCAATCATAAAGCCGGAGTTCACGCCGCCGTTGTCCACCAGGAATGGGGGCAGTTGCGACATGTGTTTATCCATCATCAGCGAGATACGACGTTCGGACAGCGAGCCGATTTCGGCAAATGCCAGCGCCAGATTGTCGGCAGCCATCGCGACCGGTTCGGCGTGGAAGTTGCCGCCGGACAGGACATCGCCCTGTTCTGCGAATACCAATGGGTTGTCGGATACCGCATTGGCTTCGACCTCCAGCACTTCGCTGGCCTGGCGGATCTGCGTCAGGCACGCACCCATCACCTGCGGTTGGCAGCGCAGGGAGTAGGGATCTTGTACCTTTTCGCAGTTGCGATGCGAGTCGGACACTTCGCTGCGTTCGCCCAGCAGATGGCGGTAAGCGGCGGCGGCATCGATCTGGCCACGTTGGCCGCGTACGGCGTGAATACGTGCGTCAAACGGGCTGCGAGAACCCAGAGCGGCTTCCACCGTCAGGCTGCCGGTGACCGTGGCTGCGGCGTACAGGTCTTCTGCGTCAAACAGGCCGCGCAGCGCGAAGGCGGCGGAAACCTGGGTGCCGTTCAGCAGCGCCAGGCCTTCTTTGGCCGCCAGCGTGAGCGGCTTCAGGCCTGCTTTGGCCAGTGCCTCGGTGGCAGGCAGCCATTCGCCTTGATAGCGGGCCTTGCCTTCGCCCAGCAGCACCAGACTCATGTGTGCCAGCGGAGCCAAATCGCCGGAGGCGCCCACGGAGCCCTTCAGCGGGATATGCGGATAGACTTCGGCGTTGACCAAGGCCATCAGCGCCTGGATCACTTCCAGACGGATGCCGGAGAAACCGCGCGACAGGCTGTTGATCTTCAACACCATAATCAGGCGAACCAGGTTGTCGTCGGTCGGCGCGCCAACGCCAGCAGCATGTGACAACACGATCGAACGTTGCAGATTTTCCAGGTCTTCAGGTGCAATGCGTGTAGACGCCAGCAGGCCGAAACCGGTATTGATGCCGTAGGTGGTGCGGTTTTCTTCGACAATGCGTTCAACGCAGGCCACGCTCTGCTGGATAGCGGCGTAGGCATTGTCGTCCAACGTCAGGGTCACCGGGTATTGATAAACGTCGCGCAGTTGAGCCAGAGTCAGTTGGCCTGGGCGGATAGTCAGCGCTTTCATGCTTTGTCTCCTTGAGTCGCGGCCACCATCGGCAGGTTCAAACCTTGCTCACGGGCGCATTCAATCGCAATGTCGTAACCGGCATCGGCATGACGCATCACGCCAGTGGCAGGGTCATTATGCAACACGCGGGCGATACGTTCGGCGGCTTCGTCGGTGCCGTCACAAACGATAACCATACCGGAATGCTGCGAGAAGCCCATGCCGACGCCACCGCCGTGGTGCAGGGAAACCCAGGTCGCCCCGCTGGCGGTATTGAGCAGGGCGTTAAGCAGCGGCCAGTCGGAAACGGCGTCCGAACCGTCCTGCATAGATTCGGTTTCGCGGTTCGGGCTGGCGACCGAGCCGGAGTCCAGATGGTCACGGCCGATCACGATCGGTGCGGACAGTTCGCCACTGCGTACCATTTCGTTGAAAGCCAGGCCCAGCTTGGCGCGCTGGCCCAGACCGACCCAACAGATACGTGCCGGCAGGCCCTGGAAGCTGATGCGTTCGCGCGCCATATCCAGCCAGCGATGCAGATGCTCGTCATCCGGGATCAGCTCTTTAACCATGGCGTCGGTTTTGTAGATGTCTTGCGGATCGCCGGACAGTGCAGCCCAGCGGAACGGGCCGATACCGCGACAGAACAGCGGACGGATATAGGCAGGCACGAAGCCTGGGAAATCGAAGGCGTTGTTGACGCCCATTTCTTTCGCCATCTGACGAATGTTGTTGCCGTAGTCGAAGGTCGGTACGCCCATTTTCTGGAACGCCAGCATGGCTTCGACGTGTTCAGCCATCGACTGCTTGGCGGCGGTCACCACCTGCGCAGGTTCGGTTTGTGCACGTTCGCGGTACTCTTCCCAGCTCCAGCCTTTTGGCAGATAGCCGTTCAGCGGATCGTGGGCGCTGGTCTGGTCGGTGACCATGTCCGGGCGCACGCCGCGGCGCACCAGTTCTGGCAGAATGTCTGCCGCATTGCCGCACAGGGCGATGGAGATGGCTTTGCCTTCGGCGGTGTATTTCTTGATGCGAGCCAGCGCGTCGTCCAGATCTGTCGCTTGTTCATCGACATAACGGGTCTTCAGACGGAAATCGATACGGCTTTGTTGGCATTCGATGTTCAGTGAACAGGCGCCTGCCAGCGTAGCGGCCAGCGGTTGCGCGCCGCCCATACCGCCCAGACCGGCGGTCAGCACCCAGCGGCCCTGCAGGCTGCCGTCGTAATGCTGGCGACCCGCTTCCACGAAGGTCTCGTAGGTGCCCTGGACGATGCCCTGGCTACCGATATAGATCCAGCTGCCGGCGGTCATTTGGCCGTACATGGCCAGGCCTTTGGCGTCCAGTTCGTTAAAGTGTTCCCAGGTGGCCCAATGTGGCACCAGGTTAGAGTTGGCAATCAGTACGCGTGGCGCGTTGCTGTGGGTTTTGAATACCCCGACCGGTTTGCCGGACTGAACCAGCAGCGTTTCGTCTTCTTCCAACGTTTTCAGGGTGGCGACAATTTTGTCGTAGCAGTCCCAGTCACGCGCGGCGCGGCCAATACCGCCGTACACCACCAGCTCATGCGGGTTTTCCGCCACTTCCGGATCGAGGTTGTTCATCAGCATGCGCAACGGCGCTTCGGTCAGCCAGCTTTTTGCATTTAATTTTGTGCCGCGTGGCGCGCGTACATCGACATTGCGAACTTTGTTATTTGCAGTCACAGCATTTTCCTCAAACAGTATCGGTGCAGATCCCATGGTGCGGTGGGGGGAATCACCACACCATAACAATGCGTAGGGTTTATTAACATATACTTGTATGTACAAGCATATGCAACACCGACCAGTGAGCGGCTAAAAAGGCATAAGGGAAAGTTATTTTTGTTTTAAATCAATGTGATAGCTTTCATTTTGACGCCTGAGCTATTAGGCTCGCACTGAAGAACAGTGAGCTATTCAACAAAAATGAATTAAAAATGGGTCATTTTTGAGCGGCTAATCACAATAAATTTACATACCCATTACAAGTTAGGGCGAGCGATAAAAAAGTCCTATCGCTGGAGAGGGTGAAGCCATTGACAGAGTGCTGTGTTGTTTTGTGGTAGGGGCGCCGCATGCTGCGCCCAATAGCATAATCAATGGGTTAAATCGGGTCGAACATGTTCGACCCCCTACCGGTTTAGCCCTTATACGGGTTTGTCAGCCGGTTGCAGCGTCGCTCTTCGGGTCATTTTGAAAACTGTAGCGATGGCGGCGATCAGCGCCGGCACGCACAGGAACATCAAAATGCTCTGCACTTCCCATTGCATGGCCAGCAACTGTGCCCCCATCATGGTGCCCGCCACGCCGCCAAAGCGGCCGATGCCCTGCATCCAGGCTATGCCTGTTGCGCGACTGTGGGTCGGGTAGAAAGTGGCTGCCAGCGTTTGCAGACCGGATTGCGCACCGTTCATGGTGATGCCCATCAGGAAGATAAACGTACCCAGCAGCACGATATGGCTGTCCTCGGTCGCCATTGCCACAATCAGCAGGGCGGTAATGACAAAGCCGCTCGACACCACCTTATGGGCGTTCCAGCGGTCCATCAGCCAGCCGGCCACCAGAATGCCAAGCGTGCCGCCGAAGGTGAACAGCGAGGTCAAAATGGCCGACTGCTCCAGTTGATAGCCCAGCCCCTGCATCAGGATCGGCATCCAGCTCAGCAGCACGTAATAAATTACCAGGCCCATAAAGTACGTCAGCCACAGCATCAGCGTGCCGGTCAGATAAGGGCGGGTGAACAACAGGCCGACGCTGGTTTTGGACTGTGCCAATTTCTCTTCATACAGATAAAAGCGCGTCACGTTATCGAGATTCTGGCTAACAAAACGCTGGGCAATACGTTTGATTTTTGCCGCATCCTTACCGCGGTTCACCATGTATTTCACCGATTCCGGCAGGAACAGGATCAACAATACCGTCAGCGCCAACGGAGCGATCGCCCCCAGCAACAGCACGCTATGCCAGCCATACGCCGGGATCAGCCAAGACGAAATCGCACCACCGCCGGCCGCACCCAGCGGGAAGCCGCAGTACATGGTGTTAATCGCCAGGGAACGGCAGCGTTGTGGCGCATATTCGGAAATCAGCGTGATGGCGTTCGGCATCGCCGCCCCTAATCCCAGGCCGGTGAGGAAGCGCCACAGCGTCAGGCTATTGAGCGAGCCAGCGTAGGCGGTAGCCAGGCTCGACAGGCCGAAGAACAGACAAGAAAACACCAGCACCCGTTTGCGGCCGATACGATCGGAAATCGGTCCGGCGACCAGAGCGCCAAGGGACAGGCCCAGCAGCGCGGCGCTCAGCACCGGGCCCAGATCCTGTTTAACAATGCCCCAGTCTTTGGCGACCGAAGGAGCGATATACCCCATGGCCGCCGTGTCAAAGCCATCAATGGCCAGGATCAGGAATCCCAAAATGATCAAGGTCCAGTGAAACAGCGAAAATTTGCTGTCATCGATGGCCTGCTGAATATTCAACTCGGTGGAATGAGCCATGGCAACCTCTAACGCAGATGTGATTGTGTGGATAAATCGCCGGAACTGATGCCCGGCTTGTGCTTGCCTGTCTATACATCTGCGCGCAGGCGCTTTATGTCAAATATATTTATCTTATGCGTTAAATAAATGTTGTTTTTGCGAAGCAGATTACATCGTAAACACAAGGAGATTGCTCAGTAAGCAAATAAAATGAAGCGGATAGCCGGTGAGATACGCTGGCGAAGGCGGGTAGGATAAAATTTAATACAATTTCGCCCGTTTGGTCGCCGGGCTGGAATCTGCGATAATCCCTTTTTACCTTTCCAGATTGAGAAACCGATGCAGTACCCGATTAATGAAATGTTCCAAACCTTGCAGGGCGAAGGCTTTTTCACCGGCGTTCCAGCCATCTTTATTCGCTTGCAGGGCTGCCCGGTAGGATGCAGCTGGTGCGACACCAAACATACCTGGGAAAAGGAAGCCAATCGGGAAGTCGATATGCAGCGGATCCTGGTGAAAACCGAAGAGAGCGACGCCTGGGGCAGCGCCAACGCCGAGCAGCTGTTGGCGGTGATGCGTCAACAGGGTTATACCGCACGCCACGTGGTAATCACCGGCGGCGAGCCCTGCATCTATGATCTGACTCCGCTGACCCAGTTGCTGGAAGACAACGGCTACGGCTGCCAGATTGAGACCAGCGGCACCCACGAAATCCGGTGTTCGGCGAAAACCTGGGTGACGGTATCCCCCAAGGTGAATATGCGCGGCGGCATGAAGGTGTTGGATCAGGCTTTGCAGCGCGCTGATGAAGTGAAGCACCCGGTTGGGCGTGAGCGTGATATCGAAGCATTGGATGCGCTGCTGGCGACGCTGCATGATGAGAAGCCGCGTATTATCGCGCTGCAGCCGATCAGCCAGAAGGAAGAGGCGACTCGCCTGTGCATCGAAACCTGCATTGCGCGCAACTGGCGCCTGTCGATGCAGACCCATAAATATCTGAACATCGCATAAAATTCAGGGCGCCATTGGGCGCCCTTTCTTTAACCTTTATACACGCATCCCGCGGTACAGGTTTCTTTCACCATCACCGCAGTCAGCTCCGGCAACTGGGGTTTGAGCTGTTGCCAGATCCAGGCGGCAAGCACTTCGCTGGTGGGATTTTCCAATCCTGGAATATCGTTCAGATAATGGTGATCCAGGCGCTCCCAAATAGGGGAGAACACGGCTTTAAGCTCGGCGAAATCCATCACCCAACCGGTATGTGCATCCACTTCACCGGTTACTTCCAGACGCACCATAAACGAATGCCCGTGCAAACGGCCACATTTATGGCCCTCAGGTACGTGCGGCAAACGGTGTGCGGCTTCAAACTGAAAATCTTTAAACAGCGTGGTTGCCATTATTACGGCCTCATTGACTCAAAAACCGCCGAAGTTTACCGGAAACGGAGCCTGCTTGCCATTTATACCGCTATGGTCTACCGCTGCTGTGGTCAATGCACGGTTAACACTTTTTTTGTTTGGTACCGACTGGACCTATCGGTTGGGGTAATGAGTGGTAAATGCGATTCATTCAAATAACGTTAAAAAAACGGCTTTATTTTCATGGCGATAAAAATATCTGCTTAGCGCTTTAAGCACTATCCGTTACCAGAAAAACAGCTTAGTCATTTTGGTTATTAATTATTTCTATCCCTTATTTAATCGTTGCTATTGTGCTCGGTAACCTTACAAACTCTCCTGATCTTTTCAGGACCGCAGACTGAACGAAAAGACAGCGACTGACACTGGCGAGCACCTGGCTGGATAGGTGCCAAGTATAGGAAATAAGTACTGCAATGACGACTCAGGCTCCTCCAACATCGATGCTCCCGCTGACACCCGAACAGCTGGCGCGCCTGCAGGCGGCGATTGGTGAATATTCACCGACGCAGCTGGCGTGGCTGTCAGGTTATTTCTGGGGAATGGTTAATCAACAGCCTGGCGCGGTAGCCATTGCGCCGCCTGCCGCCGCTGCCGCCAGCATCACGCTGATTTCCGCCTCGCAGACCGGCAATGCTCGCCGCCTGGCGGAACAATTGCGCGACGATCTGTTGGCCGCCAAGCTGAGCGTCACGCTGGTTAACGCCGGCGACTACAAATTCAAGCAAATTGCCCAGGAACGTCTGCTGGTGATCGTTTCCTCCACCCAAGGGGAAGGTGAGCCGGCGGAAGAGGCGGTTGCCCTGCATAAATTCCTGTTCTCCAAGAAAGCGCCGAAGCTTAACGAAACCGCGTTTGCGGTCTTTGGCCTGGGGGACACTTCCTACGAAAACTTCTGTCAGTCGGGTAAAGATTTCGACGGCAAACTGGCCGAACTGGGTGCTGAGCGTCTGGTCGAGCGGGTAGATGCCGACGTGGAATATCAGGAGCTGGCTACCGCCTGGCGTAAACAGGTGGTGGAGGTGTTGAAAGCGCGCGCCCCGGCTGAAAATGCCGCACCGGGCGTGCTGGCCAGCGGTGCGATTGACCTGATCGACAGCAGCCCGTACAGCAAAGAACAGCCGCTGACCGCACAACTGGCAGTGAAGCAAAAAATTACCGGCCGGGCCTCAGACAAAGACGTGCGTCATATTGAAATCGACCTAGGTGATTCTGGTCTGCGTTACCAACCGGGCGATGCGCTGGGCGTGTGGTTCGATAACGACCCGGCGCTGGTGGATGAACTGGTGCAACTGCTGTGGCTGAAGGGCGACGAACCGGTGGAAGTGGAAGGAAAAACCTTGCCGCTTTCGCAAGCGTTACGCAGCCATTTTGAACTGACGCAGAACACCACGCTAATCGTCGATAAATACGCGGCTCTGTCGCGCGACGAGAAGCTGATTGGTTTGTTAGCGGATAAAGCCGCGCTGCAGCATTACGCGCACAACACGCCGATTGTCGACATGGTGCGACAGGCGCCTGCCGATCTTAACGCCGAGCAGTTGATTGGCCTGCTGCGTCCGTTGACGCCGCGCCTGTATTCCATTGCCTCGTCGCAAGCCGAGACCGAAAACGAAGTGCACGTGACCGTCGGCGTGGTGCGTTACGACATCGAAGGGCGCGCCCGCGCAGGCGGTGCCTCCAGTTTCCTGGCCGATCGGCTGGAAGAAGATGGTGACGTGCGGGTGTTCATCGAACATAACGACAATTTCCGCCTGCCGGCCAACCCGGAAACTCCGGTGATCATGATTGGGCCAGGCACGGGCATTGCGCCGTTCCGCGCCTTTATGCAACAGCGTGATGCTGACGGTGCCGGCGGCAAGAACTGGTTGTTCTTCGGCAACCCGCACTTTACTGAAGACTTTTTGTATCAGGTCGAATGGCAGCGCTATGTGAAAGATGGCCTGCTGACCCGCATCGATCTGGCCTGGTCACGCGACCAGCAGCATAAAGTCTATGTCCAGGACAAACTGCGCGAACAGGGCGCGGAAGTGTGGCGTTGGATCCAGGAAGGCGCGCACATTTACGTCTGTGGCGATGCGAACCGCATGGCAAAAGACGTGGAAAACACATTACTGGAACTGGTGGCCGAGCACGGTGGCATGGATACCGAGCTGGCGGATGAATTTTTAAGTGAGCTGCGCCTTGAGCGCCGTTATCAGCGAGATGTCTACTGATGAGTGATAAACACCCGGGGCCTCTGGTGGTCGAAGGCAAATTGGCCGATGCCGAGCGTTTGAAGAAAGAAAGCAACTTCCTGCGCGGCACCATCGCCGAAGACTTGAAGGACGGCCTGACCGGCGGTTTTAACGGTGACAATTTCCTGCTGATCCGCTTCCACGGAATGTACCAGCAGGACGACCGTGATATCCGCGCCGAACGCGCCGAACAGAAGCTGGAACCGCGCCACGCCATGATGCTGCGTTGCCGTCTGCCGGGGGGGATTATCTCCCCACAGCAGTGGCTGGGCATTGATAAATTCGCGCAGGAAAGCACGCTGTACGGCAGCATCCGCATCACCAACCGTCAGACTTTCCAGTTCCATGGCATTGTGAAGGGCAACGTTAAGCCGGTTCACCAGCTGTTGGGTCGTCTGGGATTGGACGCGCTGGCTACGGCTAACGACGTCAACCGCAACGTGCTTTGCACCTCTAACCCGGTGGAGTCCGAGCTGCACCAGGAAGCCTACGAGTGGGCGAAAAAGATCTCCGAACATCTGCTGCCGCGTACCCGCGCCTATGCTGAAGTGTGGCTGGATCAGGAAAAAGTGGCGACCACCGACGAAGAACCGATCCTCGGGGCGACTTATCTGCCGCGCAAGTTCAAAACCACGGTGGTGATCCCACCGCAAAACGACGTCGATCTGCACGCCAACGACATGAACTTTGTCGCTATTGCCAAAAACGGCAAGCTGGTGGGCTTTAACCTGCTGGTAGGCGGCGGCCTGTCGATTGAACACGGCAACAAGAAAACCTATGCGCGCAAGGCCAGCGAATTTGGCTATATCCCGCTGGAGCACACGCTGGCGGTCGCCGAAGCGGTGGTAACCACTCAGCGCGACTGGGGTAACCGTACCGATCGCAAGAACGCCAAAACCAAATACACGCTGGAACGCGTTGGGGTTGATACCTTCCGTGCCGAAGTGGAAAAACGGGCCGGTATCACCTTTGAACCGATTCGCCCGTACGAATTTACCGGCCGCGGCGATCGCATTGGTTGGGTTAAAGGCATTGATAACCAGTGGCACCTGACGCTGTTTATCGAGAATGGTCGTCTTCTGGACTATCCGGGACGCCCGTTGAAAACCGGCGTTGCCGAGATCGCCAGGATCCACAAAGGGGATTTCCGTCTGACGGCCAACCAGAACCTGATCGTTGCCGGCGTACCGGAAAGCGAGAAGGCGAAGATCGAAGCGATCGCTCGTGAACACGGATTGATCGACGATGGGGTCAGCGTGCAGCGTCAAAACTCGATGGCCTGCGTATCCTTCCCGACCTGCCCATTGGCGATGGCGGAGGCCGAGCGTTTTCTGCCGGCGTTCGTCACTAAAGTGGAAGGGATCCTGCATAGCCACGGTGTGGGTGACGAGCACATCGTATTGCGCATTACTGGCTGTCCGAACGGCTGTGGCCGCGCGCTGTTGGCGGAGATTGGCCTGGTCGGTAAAGCGGTTGGCCGCTATAACCTGCATTTGGGTGGCAACCGGGAAGGTACGCGTATTCCGCGCATGTACCGTGAAAATATCAACGAAGAAGAAATTCTGCGAGAGATTGACCAACTGGTGGGCCGCTGGGCCACAGAGCGTAACGCGGGCGAAGGCTTTGGTGATTTCACTATTCGCGCCGGGGTGGTCAAGCCGGTAATTGATTCGGCGCAGGATTTCTGGGACTGACGCCGTTTGGCCCCGCTTTCACCGGGGGCCGATCCGCGCGGTATGATTCAAGCATCAGGAGGCTGGCAACATGGCTGAATTCGATCTGGCGGCGCTGAATGCGCTGCCCAAGTCTGGGCAAGCGTTGGCACTGGCGGTAGTTAATGGCCAGTTGGAAACGCTTTCCGCCGAGCAACGCGTGGAATGGGCGCTGGAACATCTGCCCGGCGAGTTTGTGCTCTCTTCAAGTTTCGGCATTCAGGCAGCGGTATGTCTGCATTTGGTTACGCGGATCAAACCGGACATTCCGGTGATCCTCACCGATACCGGCTATCTGTTCCCGGAAACCTATCAGTTTATCGATCAGCTGGTCGACAAACTGAAGCTGAACCTGCAGGTGTTTCGTGCCGAGCAGTCGCCCGCCTGGCAGGAGGCCCGCTACGGGAAACTGTGGGAGCAGGGCGTTGAAGGTATCGAAAAATATAACCTGATCAACAAGGTTGAGCCGATGAACCGCGCATTGGAAACTCTGGGCGGGCAAACCTGGTTCGCCGGCCTGCGCCGCGAACAATCCGGCAGCCGCGCCAATCTGCCGGTACTGGCGGTGCAACGTGGGGTGTTCAAGATCCTGCCGATTATCGACTGGGACAACCGCAAGATTTATCAATACCTGACCGAGCACGGCCTCAGTTATCACCCGCTGTGGGAACAAGGCTATCTGTCAGTGGGTGACACTCACACCACGCAGAAGTGGGAACCAGGCATGAGCGAAGAAGAAACTCGTTTCTTTGGCCTGAAACGTGAGTGTGGCCTGCACGAAGGCTAATCACGTATCAACATCGTCAAAGGGCTCAGCATTCGCTGGGCCCTTGGCGTTTTCAGAGAGACTACTTTTTCTGTTTTTGTGCTTTGGGTGGGTGCGCCTGAGCCAGTTCTTTAATCAGCGGCAGCAAAATCTGCACGCTCTCGCGGCTGCGCTTGTCGATGCGCCCTGGCAGATTGCGTTCCAGATATTGCAGGTTATCGTACTGCGGGCGATGCCAGGTGATGCCCTGCGGAAAGTGCGGACTCACGGCACGTTGCTGATAACCGTCTTTATCGCCCAGTGACCAGTTGGTGGCTTCGACCGACAGCACCGGGATACCTGCTTTATCAAACACTTCCTGATCGGAACAGCAGCCGGTGCCTTTCGGGTGTGCTTTGCTGCCCGGGTTGGTGGCGGCAGCGATGCCGTAGCGGTGGGCAATATCCAGTGCGCGATCGCGGCTCTGTTTCGCCAGCTTTGGCGGCGTATTGAGACCGGCGTTGAAATACAGACGATCGCCGGTAATCAGGCTGTCGAGGTTAATCACCAGTAGGGTATTGCGTTTCTCTTCGTCGCTCATGCGCTGCAGGTAGTTCTGCGCGCCCAGTGAACCCAGTTCTTCGGCGCTGGTGGCGACAAAGCGCAGGCCGTAAGCGGTGGGGATGTTCTTAAGGCGTTCCGCCAGTTCCAGCATAACGCCGACGCCAGAGGCATTGTCGTCGACGCCCTGCAGCGTCAAGCCGCCGAGATTGTTGTCCAGATCGGCGTCGCTTCGCGGCGTGTAGGTATCGAAATGCGCCACGATCAGAATCTGCTGAGGAAGGCTGCCATTTTTAGCGGCGATCACCGAGCTGGCGGTGATGTTATTCCAGTTCTTCTTGCCGTCTTTACTGGTGTACAGATAGCGGGTGTTGAAACTGCGGATATCGCTCTGATACCCCATCTTGCTGAACTGCTGTTTCAGATAGTCTGCGGTGAGCAATTCCGCCGGGCTACCGGCCATGCGGCCAGGAAAATAAGTGGCGATGTGGCGAGTCTGCTCGGCGGCGAATTTGCCCATCGGGGCCTCTTTTGCGGGCTGAGTGGCGGCAGAAACGCTGAAAACACCGCCGAGCGCTGCCACCAGCAGGCCGGTTTTCAGGTAAAAGCGGGAAAACATACCGAAAAATCCTTCTTTGATATCGACGAGACCGATTATTTTTGCGGTGTCCAGTATGAGACGGTCGGCAAGATTAAACAATTTCTCCCGCTCTTAAATTTGGCGTAAATGCGCAAACCTTAGTCGCAATTATCGCCGGTTAAGCCGTGTGCTGCGGTCTATATTCCATAAAGTAACTAGTCATTCCTTTTCGTCATTTCAGAGGCCAAATCTCAGCCCGTATAGTCACACTATCATTCTGCATATATGAAAAGGCTGTTGTGGACTATCTACCTATATTTGCCGACCTGAAACAACGCCCGGTGTTGGTCGTTGGCGGCGGCGAAGTGGCTGCGCGCAAAGTGGATCTTCTCCTGCGCGCCGGGGCTGAAATACGGATAGTTGCGCAGTCACTCTCACCCATACTCGAAGAACTGCATCAGCAGGGGCGCATCCACTGGCAGGGGCAGGCTTTTGCCGCTCAGCAACTGGATGAGGTGTTCCTGGTGATTGCCGCAACCGACGACAGCGCGCTGAATGCCGAGGTGTTTGCCGAAGCGGATAAACGCCGGGTGCTGGCTAACGTGGTCGACGATCAGCCGCGCTGCTCGTTCATCTTTCCGTCGATTATCGATCGTTCACCGCTGGTGGTTGCCGTCTCTTCCAGCGGCCAGGCACCGGTGCTGGCACGTATGCTGCGTGAAAAACTCGAAGCTTTGTTGCCCGCCAGCCTGGGGCAGATGGCGGAGGTGGCCGGGCGCTGGCGCGGCCAGGTAAAACAGCGACTGAATGCGATCGGCGAACGTCGTCGCTTCTGGGAAAAAACATTCGGCGGACGTTTTGCCACGCTGGTGGCCAATGGCCAGTCCGCACAGGCCGAGCGGCAGTTGGAGCAGGATTTACAGCAGTTTGCCCAGGGCGGCGAAGGCACCCAGGGCGAAATTTCGCTGGTGGGCGCAGGGCCGGGCGACGTGGGGTTATTGACCCTGCGCGGGCTGCAGGTGATGCAGCAGGCCGATGTGGTTCTCTACGATCATCTGGTCAGCGATGAGATTCTGGATCTGGTGCGTCGCGATGCCGAGCGCATCTGCGTGGGCAAACGTGCCGGGGCACACTCGGTGATCCAGGAAGAAACCAACCGCCTGTTGGTGGAACTGGCGCAGCAGGGCAAGCGCGTGGTGCGATTGAAAGGCGGAGATCCCTTTATCTTTGGCCGCGGCGGCGAAGAGCTGCAGGTGGCCGCCGCTGCGGGCATTCCGTTCCAGGTGGTGCCGGGCGTTACCGCGGCGGCCGGCGCAACGGCCTATGCCGGCATTCCGCTGACGCACCGCGATCATGCGCAGAGCGTGACTTTTATTACCGGCCACTGTCGTCCCGACGGTGACGGGCTGGACTGGGCAGACTTGGCGCGAGCGCGTCAGACTCTGGCTATCTACATGGGCACCATGAAGGCGGCGGACATCAGCCAGCGCCTGATAGCCCACGGACGCGCGGCCACCACGCCGGTGGCGGTGATCAGCCGCGGCACGCGTGCGGATCAGCTGGTGCAAACCGGCACGCTGCAACAGCTTGAAAAATTGGCTCAACAGGCACCTTTGCCGGCGCTGCTGGTGATCGGCGAAGTGGTAGAGCTGCATCATCAAATTGCCTGGTTTGGGCATCAACCGCAGACGGAAGGGGCATCGCGGCCCGCCGTCGTGAATTTGGCTTAAGGATCTGTTATGGACGAAAAACGACTCACTCATTTGCGGCAATTGGAGGCGGAGAGTATCCATATCATCCGTGAAGTCGCCGCTGAATTCGGCAACCCGGTGATGCTCTACTCCATCGGTAAAGACTCTTCCGTGATGCTGCATCTGGCGCGTAAAGCCTTTTTCCCGGGTACGCTGCCGTTCCCGTTGCTGCATGTGGATACCGGTTGGAAATTCCGTGAAATGTACGAATTCCGCGATCGCACTGCGAAAGAGTACGGTTTTGAACTGCTGATCCACAAGAACCCGGAAGGCGTGGCGATGGGCATCAACCCGTTCGTTCACGGCAGCGCCAAGCATACCGATATCATGAAAACCGAAGGCCTGAAGCAGGCGCTTAACAAATACGGTTTTGATGCCGCCTTTGGCGGTGCCCGCCGTGACGAAGAGAAGTCACGCGCCAAAGAGCGTATCTATTCATTCCGTGATCGCTTCCACCGTTGGGACCCAAAAAACCAGCGCCCGGAGCTGTGGCACAATTACAACGGCCAAATCAACAAGGGCGAGAGCATTCGCGTGTTCCCGCTGTCGAACTGGACCGAGCTGGATATCTGGCAATACATTTTCCTGGAAAAAATCGACATCGTGCCGCTGTATCTGGCAAAACCGCGCCCGGTGGTAGAGCGCGACGGCATGTTGCTGATGGTGGACGACGATCGTATCGATCTGCAGCCTGGCGAAGTGATCAGCCAGCGCATGGTGCGTTTTCGCACGCTGGGCTGCTGGCCGCTGACCGGTGCGGTGGATTCCAAAGCGGAGACGCTGCCGGAGATCATCGAAGAGATGTTGGTGTCCACCACCAGTGAGCGCCAGGGACGGATGATCGACCGCGATCAGTCCGGCTCGATGGAGCTGAAAAAGCGTCAAGGGTATTTCTAAGGAGCCGCCGGATGAACAACGCAATTGCACAACAAATCGCTGAGCAGGGTGGGGTCGAATCTTACCTGCATGCGCAGCAACACAAAAGCCTGTTACGGTTCCTGACCTGCGGCAGCGTCGATGACGGCAAAAGTACCCTGATCGGCCGCTTGCTGCACGATACCCGTCAGATCTACGAAGATCAGCTGTCTACGCTGCACAGTGACAGCAAACGCATCGGCACCCAGGGCGAGAAACTGGATTTGGCGCTGCTGGTCGATGGCCTGCAGGCCGAGCGCGAGCAGGGCATTACCATTGACGTGGCCTATCGCTATTTCTCGACCGAAAAGCGCAAATTTATTATTGCCGATACGCCGGGGCATGAGCAGTACACCCGCAATATGGCGACCGGGGCCTCGACCTGCGATCTGGCGATCCTGTTGATCGACGCACGCAAAGGGGTGCTGGATCAAACCCGGAGGCACAGTTTTATCGCCACGCTGTTGGGCATTCGCCATCTGGTGGTGGCGGTCAATAAAATGGACCTGGTAGATTACCAAGAGTCGGTGTTCGAACAGTTTAAACAGGATTATCTGACCTTCGCCCAACAGTTGCCGAACGATCTGGACATCAAGTTTGTGCCTTTGTCGGCGCTGGATGGCGACAACGTGGCCAGTGAAAGCGCCCAGATGCCTTGGTACAGCGGCCCGACGCTGCTGCAGGTGCTGGAGAGCGTGGATGTGATCAGCGAACGCGAGACGCAACCGCTGCGTTTCCCGGTGCAGTATGTCAACCGTCCTAACCTGGATTTCCGGGGCTATGCGGGCACGCTGTCCGCGGGTGTGGTGCGCGTCGGACAACGCGTGAAGGTATTGCCTTCCGGCGTGGAATCTACCGTAGCGCGTATTGTGACCTTTGATGGCGATCTGCAGGAAGCGGTGCCGGGCGAGGCGATCACGCTGGTGCTGGCAGATGAAGTGGATATTAGCCGCGGCGATCTGCTGGTCGATGCTGGGGAAACCCTGAAAGCGGCGCAAAGCGCGCTGGTGGACGTGGTGTGGATGGCTGAAAAACCACTGTTGCCGGGCCAAAGCTATGACATCAAAGTGGCTGGCAAAAAGACCCGTGCGCGGGTAGAAGGCATACGCCACCAGGTGGAAATCAACTCGCTGGCGCAGCATCAGGCGGACACTTTACCGCTCAACGGCATCGGTCTGGTCGAACTGACCTTCGATGAACCGCTGGTGCTGGACAGCTATCAACGCAACCACGATACCGGTGGGCTGATCTTTATCGATCGCCTGAGCAACGTCACCGTGGGGGCTGGTTTGATCCGCGAAACCTTGCAGGACGCTCAGGCATCAGCCGGCGACTTCAGCGCATTTGAACTGGAACTGAATGCTCTGGTGCGTAAACACTTCCCACATTGGGGCGCGCGCGACCTGATTGGGGGAAAATAACGTGACCGACGCTCAACTGCGGCCGACCGGGCCGGATGATGACAACGTGGTCTGGCATCCGCATGCGGTAACGCGTGCGGATCGCGAAGTCCGCAACGGCCACAAAGGCGTGGTGCTGTGGTTTACCGGGCTGTCCGGCTCGGGCAAATCTACCGTTGCCGGCGCGCTGGAACAGGCACTGCACGCCTATGGTGTCAGCACCTATCTGCTGGATGGCGACAACGTGCGTCACGGCCTGTGCCGCGACCTGGGTTTTTCCGACGACGACCGGCGCGAGAATATTCGTCGCGTGGGCGAAGTGGCGAAACTGATGGTGGACGCCGGCCTGGTGGTGTTGACCGCCTTCATTTCCCCACATCGCGCCGAACGGCAGATGGTGCGAGAACTGCTGGATGAAGATCGTTTTATCGAGGTGTTTGTCGACACGCCGTTGGCGGTTTGTGAAGTGCGCGATCCGAAAGGATTGTACAAAAAAGCCCGTGCCGGCGAGCTGCGTAATTTCACCGGTATCGACTCGGTTTACGAGGCGCCACAACGGCCGGATATTCACCTTGAT
The DNA here is from genome assembly GCF_024809915.1 of Serratia sp. BIGb0234. Taxonomy (NCBI): domain Bacteria; kingdom Pseudomonadati; phylum Pseudomonadota; class Gammaproteobacteria; order Enterobacterales; family Yersiniaceae; genus Serratia; species Serratia sp. BIGb0234. The sequence goes on along the minus strand of NZ_JANUEI010000005.1, from coordinate 52,980 downwards.
GGCCAACAATTGGTAACAAATTTGATTGCGCAATTGTTAGACGTGCTGCGTGGTCGGGCTATTATCAAACCCTGAATTCAGAAAAGCGTGTGGCGTTTTTGCGCCATACGCTTTTTACGCTAAGCCCGCCGGAGAGCGCGCCGAATAACCAGGGATCGCTATGCAAAATGTCTCGCCTATCTTGATTGACGCAAACCAGGAGAAAGAGGAGCCCTCTTATTCTTTCCTGGGCGGTGTCTGCGGCTTTGTTTTCTACTGGCTGGCCTTCGCAGTGCCGTTTTTGGTTTATGGCTCCAACACCCTTTTCTTCCTGCTCTACACCTGGCCGTTCTTCCTGGCGCTGATGCCGGTTTCGGTGCTGATTGGCATCACGCTCAGCATGCTGCTGCGTGGTCGGTTGATTTTTACGCTGTTGCTGACCGGGACCATCGTTCTGTGCCTGTTTTGGCTGGTGTTCAGCTTTTTGACCGGTTGGTGAGGGGAAGGGCGCAGTCGCCTGCGCCCGAAGCATTGCAAAGCCGTGCCGAAGGTTACAAAACTTTGCTCAGAAAAGCCTGAGTGCGCGGATTGGCCGGCTGGCTGAAAATCTGCTGTGGCGAACCTTCTTCCTGAATGATCCCCTGATCGATAAACAGCACCCGATCGGCCACTTCACGGGCAAAGCCCATCTCATGCGTCACCACCACCATCGTCATGCCTTCGTGCGCCAATGACTTCATCACCGCCAGCACTTCGCCGACCAGCTCGGGATCCAGTGCGGAGGTCGGTTCGTCGAACAGCATGATTTTCGGTTCCATCGCCAGCGCGCGAGCAATGGCGACCCGCTGTTGCTGACCGCCGGACAGGCTGTTGGGATAAGCGTCGATTTTGTCCAGCAGGCCCACCTTTTGCAGCAGCGCCTCTGCCCGCAGTATGGCCTCTGCGCGCGACAGCTTTTTCACGCCCATCGGCGCCATGATGATGTTTTCCAGCACCGTCATGTGCGGGAACAGGTTAAAGCGTTGAAACACCATGCCGACGCTCTCACGCATTTTATTGAGATCGGTTTTCTGGCTGTGTATGGCAAAACCATTCACCAGGATCTCACCGCCGGACAGCGTTTCCAGCGCATTGATACAGCGCAGGAAGGTACTTTTACCGGAGCCGGACGGGCCGATGACGCAGACCACTTCGTTGGCTGCGATTTCGCAGGAAATACCACGCAGCACGTGGCTTTCGCCGAATTGTTTTTGCAGGTTATGTACGCGAATCACTTTTCCCGAACCTCTTTTCCATGTGTTGCACCATCAGCGAAAGCAGGAAGGTGAGGACCCAATAGACCAGCGAAATGGTCAGGTAGGGCTCCCAATAGGTGGCATAGGCGCCGGAAACCGTGCGGGCGGCATAGGCCAGATCGGCAAGACCGATGGCGGAGGCCAGCGAAGAGTCTTTGACGATGGCAATGGCATTGTTGCCCAGCGGCGGCAGCATGCGGCGAAACGCCTGCGGCAGGATCACTTTGCGCATGGTTTTGCCGTAGCTCATGCCCAGCGAACGCGAAGCTTCCATCTGACCGCGATCGATAGACTGAATGCCGGCGCGGAAAATTTCCGAGACGTAAGCACCCGCGTTCAGCGTAATCGCCACCACGCAGGAGAGAAATGCGCCGTAATCGGAGCGCAACGCGCGGGCGAAATCGGTGCTCATCAGGCCGCTGGTGACCAGCAGACCGTCACGTGGGTTGATAAACAGCGGTACCAGCGCGAAATGCACCACCATAATCTGGACAAACAGCGGCGTACCGCGGAAGGCGCTGATGTAGATGCGCACCGGCCACTGAACGCCATAATGCAGTATCGGTTTCCAGATGCCGTGTGGTGCCTGCGCCAGACGACCGAGCCCGAGGAGCAGCCCCCAGGTGGTGCCCAGTATCACGCAGATAATGGTGCATTTGATGGTCATCCAGGCGCCTTCCATAAACAGCGGGGCGTACTCCTGGATTATCTCCCAACGGAAATTCAAGGTCGGATCCTTCTTAAAAAAGTCTTCAGACTGCTGTGTTGACGAACGACGATCGATTATTCGGCGGGCAGCGTGGGGACGTTGCTGTCAAACCAGGTCTGGTAGATTTTGGCGTAGGTGCCGTCGGCGATGATTTTCTTCAGGCCGGCGTTGATTTTGCCGCGCAGTTCGTCATTGCCTTTGGCCACGGCGATACCGAAATACTGACGTTCGAATTTGGCATCGGACACCAGTTTGAACTCTTTTTCCGGATGGGTTTTGATATAGAACTTGGCCACGCCGACGTCGCCCACGGCCGCGCCTATACCGTCTTCATACAGCTCTTGCAGCATTAACGGGGTATTGTCGAAACGTTTGATGGCGGTGTTGTTTTTGCCTAACACGTCGGACACCACGATGTCGCCGGTGCTCGAGTTGACTACGCCGACCTTCAGCGCTTTCAAGGCGGCAATGGAGTCTACGCCAGAGTCTTTGGGGACCACGATAGCCTGCTCTGCCGGGAAGTAAGGTGCAGAGAAATCAACCATTTGTTTGCGTTTATCGGTAATGGTGATGCCGGAAATAATGATGTCACGATCGCCGGAGTTCAGCGTGGCGAAAATACCTTCCCACGGCGTATTCACCAGTTTGACCTGAAAGCTCTCGGCCTTGGCTACCGCCTTGATGATATCGATATCAAAGCCTTCCAGCTGTTTACTGCTGTTTTCGAATTCGAACGGACGGTAGGTGCCGCCAGAGCCGACGACGTAGGTAGGTTCAGCCGCCAGGACGGAGGCCGACAGGGTGGCAGCCAGACAGGCACCAATCACAACTAAAGATTTAAACATCGCTATCCCCGGTAATTAAAAATGATTCATTGGATTTATTTATGCACTATGAGTGCATAAAAATAATCTTTAATGAATAAAAACACAACTCCTACCTGATGATGAAATTTTTAATGGTGTTAAATATGCAGTTTGTGCTTGTCGCTGGCGAATGCTTTGGTGAAATCAGCGGGTAGCCAGTTTTTCTTGCTGCATAACCGGAAAAAACGCTGAAGGAGAAAAATGCAGAGGCGTTGGTTGGTTTTTCTGCGGTGAAAGTGGTTTTTTTTGCCGCTTTCGAAGTGAATTTAGGTTATAAACTCAGGAAATTATCATCCTACTCTTAATTTGGCGGCGAAATGCCGTTCTCTGTGTGGAGTCCAACGAAAAGTTGTGGGATGATTGGTCGGTTTTTCAGGGGGCGGAGATGGGAAAACTTACGCTGCTATTGCTGGCATTGCTCGGTTGGTTACAGTATTCACTGTGGCTGGGCAAAAATGGTATTCACGATTACGTGCGGGTCAATGAGGATGTTGCGCTCCAACAGGGCAGCAATGCTAAATTGAAAGCGCGTAACGATCAGCTGTTCGCCGAGATCGACGATTTGAACGGCGGTCAGGAAGCGATCGAAGAGCGTGCGCGCAATGAGCTGAGCATGATTAAGCCCGGTGAGACTTTCTATCGTCTGGTTCCTGACCAATCCAGACGCAACGCGGCGTCCTCCTCGCAAAATAACCTACAAAAGTAACGCATGAATCACTCCGCAGGAACCTTTCCATCGGTGATCGCCGTCCTGCCCGCTGCCGGTATTGGCAGCCGCATGCAGGCTGATTGCCCAAAGCAATATTTAACCATCGGCCACCAAACCATTCTCGAACACGCGATCCACGCGCTGCTGCGCCATCCGCGTATTTCGCAGGTGATTGTGGCGATAGGTCCCGACGATCAGCAATTCCATCAGTTACCGATAGCGCAGGATCCCCGCGTGCAGACTACCATTGGCGGGCAGCAACGCGCCGACTCGGTAATGGCCGGCTTGCAGCTGGCCGGCGAGGCAAAATGGGTGCTGGTGCACGACGCGGCGCGCCCCTGTCTGCATGCCGACGATCTCGACCGCCTGTTGGCGATTACCGAACATAGCGACGTAGGGGGCATTCTGGCGGCGCCGGTGCGTGACACCATGAAGCGCGCAGAGCCTGGCCACGGGGCCATTTCTCATACGGTAGAACGTCAGGACCTGTGGCATGCGTTAACGCCGCAGCTGTTCCCACTGGCGTTGCTCAAGCAGTGCCTGCAGCGCGCGCTGGATGACGGGGCGACGGTGACCGACGAGGCGTCGGCCCTGGAGCACTGCGGCTATCATCCGCTGCTGGTCAATGGGCGTTCGGACAATATTAAGGTCACGCGGCCGGAAGATTTGGCGCTGGCGGCATTCTATTTAACTCAGTTAGACAATTAAGGAGCGCATCATGCGTATCGGCCACGGTTTTGACGTACACAAATTTGGCGGCGAAGGCCCGTTGGTGATCGGTGGCGTTCGTATTCCTTATGAAAAAGGTTTGCTGGCCCACTCCGATGGCGACGTAGCACTGCACGCCGCGACTGATGCCCTGCTGGGCGCTGCGGCGCTGGGGGATATCGGCAAGCTGTTCCCGGATACTGACCCGGCCTTCAAAGGTGCCGATAGCCGCGAGTTGCTGCGCGAAGCCTGGAAACGCATCCGTGCCAAGGGGTATCGTCTGGGCAACCTGGACATCACTATTATTGCCCAGGCCCCTAAAATGGCCCCGCATATCCCGCAGATGCGCATTTTCCTGGCGGAAGACCTGCAATGCCATATGGACGACGTTAACGTTAAGGCTACCACCACCGAACAACTCGGTTTCACCGGGCGTGGCGAGGGTATTGCCTGCGAAGCGGTTGCCTTGTTGATCAAGGAATAAGCGCATGGATATGGCTAACCTGACCTGGCTGCATGGCCAGCCGCAAAGCACCGGCGTGCTGAAGGCCAACCCGGAAGATTTCGTGGTGGTGGAAGATCTGGGCTTTGAGCCGGATGGCGAAGGCGAACACGTGCTGGTGAACATCCGCAAAAACGGTTGTAACACCCAGTTCGTCGCCGATTATCTGGCGCGCTTTGCCGGTATTCATGCCCGCTCCGTCAGCTACGCGGGCTTAAAAGATCGCCATGCGGTAACCGAACAGTGGTTCTGTTTGCATCTGCCAGGGAAAGAGACGCCGGACTTTACCCAGTTCTCACTGGAAGGCTGTGAAGTGCTGACCAGCGCCCGCCACCTGCGCAAAATGCGGATTGGCACCTTGAAAGGCAATGCCTTTACTCTGGTGCTGCGTCATATCTCCGATCGTCAGGATGTAGAACAACGCCTGCAGGCGATTGAGGCCGGCGGTGTACCGAATTACTTCGGCAGTCAGCGCTTTGGGCGCGGCGGTAACAACCTGGTGATGGCGCGCCGTTGGGCGAATGACGAGATCCGGGTGAAAGAACGCAGCAAGCGTAGCTTTTATCTTTCTGCCAGCCGCAGCGCGCTGTTTAACCTGATCGCCAGCCAACGATTGGCCAACCAGCAGCAACATACCGTGCTGGAAGGGGATGCCCTTCAGCTTAGCGGTCGGGGCAGTTGGTTTGTTGCCAAACCGGAAGAGCTGGAAGCGTTGCAGCAACGCCTGGAAGCCGGTGAGCTGATGATCACCGCTCCTTTACCCGGTGATGGTGAACCGGGCACCGCCGGGGAAGCGTTGAGCTTTGAACAGCAGTGTCTGCTGGAACAGCCGGAGCTGATGTCGCTTTTAAAGCGCGAACGCGTAGATCCGGCCCGCCGAGCCTTGCTGTTACAGCCGAAAGATATGCAGTGGGACTGGTGGGACGATGCCACCGTCGAACTTTGTTTCTGGCTGCCGGCCGGCAGTTTCGCCACCAGCGTGGTGCGCGAAATTATGCGGCAGGACAGTAGCGATGCGGATATTAGCGAGTAATAATCAAGAAACCTGCGCAAGCAGGTTTCTTGATTATTGACAAAGGGGGATAAAACCGTGGTTTTTCCTCCTTTGTGTTATCAGCCGAAATCAATAAATTGACTTTCCTGATCTATTTTAAAAACCTTTAGCGCCTGCCGCCAAATATTATATGTCTGTCAGCTGTCTCAAACCTGCGTAAGCAGGTTTCTTATCTGAGACTTTAGCGTTGATTGGCAAATTTTTTTTCTTCTTTTAATTTTATTTCCTTCACATTGGCTTGTGATTGATCGGAAAAGCGATTTTTTAACCATTCATAACAGGGCTTCTCAAAGAAGCGATGAGTAAGTTGTGATAGGAGTAACGTCAACGCAACAAAGATCAGCAGTTTTATTACGAATGGTAAATTTAGTGGAGAGAGTGCTGCCCCCATAATCAAAATAATAGGAGTATGTATAAGGTAAACAGAGTAGCTGATATCACCGAGCCAGGCTGGAATTCGGCTGCTGATAACCTGATGAAACCATGAACTCAGAGTCGCCAAACTTAAAATGAGCAATGCGATAAGTGGAATAGGTAAGAAGCTGAATTTTCCAATCGGATTTTTTTGATAAACTAGGTATACAACGGTTGCGAAAAGAATGACGTCAATGCAACCAATGATAGATTTCTGTATGTGGTTAAGTTCTACCTGCCTCATTCCTTGCGCCATTCGACAAACTGCGATCCCCAGCGTGACGCCAGCGATGCATCTAACAAAACCTGAGGTGACGATACCGTACATCATTTCATGAGCGATCATCAATGAACCGAATGATGTATATAAAACGGTGTAACACATTAAAGAAATGAATAGCAGCATATTGGTTTTTACGCGACGGATACACCAGGGAACCAAAAAGACGGAAACCCAAAACTCAACCGAGATTGACCAGCTAGGATCATTCCAATTCCAGTTGTTGACAAAACCCATATTCTGAAGAAGAAAGATATTAGCAATGCCCGAAATAAATGGCTCGTCAAAGGGAAACCCGCGTAGCGTCAGCAGATAAATGATACCAACTATAGCCATAGTGGCAATATGCAGCGGGTACATACGTGCAAAGCGATAAAAGATAAATTTTCTATCACTCATTAAGCCTGATGATATGGCTTGGCTATAAACGTGTGACAATACAAAACCCGAGAGGATAAAAAAGAAATCAACGGAGATATATGCATTTTGGAATGGATAGTTATGCCAGCTATATTGGCTACCAAAAAAATGGCTTAGCGCGACAGTTAACGCAAATACACCACGTAAACCATCTAAGTATTTTAGTCTTATTATTGACATTGGGCAGATAAACCTTGAATTCATTGACCTAAAATTATACTTGAGTGCGACTGTATTGTCAGATTTTCGTAAGGATTGTGTGATGATCTTCAGGTCTTCCCCGTGGAACTGTGGGTAGCATTGGGGGCTTTTCCCATGGTCACTGGACATGGCGGGGGCAGTAAACATAATATCTGCTGATTAAGCGCCTCCTTTTGGGCGGTCATACCGAGTAGTTAAATCCCAGGCTGCGTTGAGCGGTGCCTGGTTGAGAGATAAAAAGAAGACAACCTCTTATGCGGATATTGCTGAGTAATGACGACGGTGTTACCGCCCCAGGCATTCAGGTGCTGGCGGCAGCGCTGCGAGAGTTTGCTGAGGTGCAGGTTGTGGCACCCGATCGTAACCGCAGCGGTTCTTCCAATGCGCTGACGTTGGAATCCCCATTGCGCACCCTGACGATGCCCAATGGGGATATCGCCGTACAGCAAGGAACACCGACCGATTGCGTATATCTGGGAGTGAATGCCCTGATGCAACCTGCGCCGGATATCGTGGTTTCCGGTATCAATGCCGGCCCCAATCTGGGCGATGACGTGATCTACTCCGGCACCGTGGCTGCCGCCATGGAAGGGCGCCATTTGGGCTTGCCTGCGCTGGCCGTGTCGTTGAACGGTCATCAGCATTATGCAACCGCGGCGGCGATCACCTGCCGGGTGCTGCGTGCCCTGTTGCGTGAACCGTTACGCACCGGAAAAATTCTGAATATCAACGTGCCGGACTTACCGTTGGATGAGATAAAAGGCATTCGCGTGACCCGCTGCGGCAGTCGCCATCCGGCCGACAAAGTGTTCTGCCAACAGGATCCTCGTGGGCAAAACCTTTACTGGATTGGGCCTCCGGGTGATAAGTTTGATGTCGGGCCGGACACGGATTTCGCTGCGGTAGAACAGGGTTATGTCGCGATTACACCCTTGCAGGTGGATTTGACCGCTTATGCGGCCCAGGATGTAGTAAAAACGTGGTTAACCAAAGCAGGGGTTGGCGGGGAATGGTGAACAAGCGTATGCAAACATTGCTGACGCAACTGCGTCAACAAGGGATCCAGGACGAACGATTACTGCGGGCCATTGAGGCAGTGCCGCGTGAACGCTTTGTTGATGAAGCGCTTGAGCACAAGGCTTATGAGAATACCGCGCTGCCGATCGGCTCGGGTCAAACGATCTCCCAGCCCTATATGGTGGCACGGATGACCGAACTGCTGAACCTGACGCCCACTTCCCGAGTTCTTGAAATTGGCACGGGTTCCGGCTATCAGACCGCCATCCTGGCGCATCTGGTGCAGCACGTGTGCTCGGTTGAGCGTATCAAGGGATTGCAATGGCAGGCGAAGCGCCGCCTGAAGCAACTCGATCTCCATAATGTTTCTACTCGTCACGGTGACGGTTGGCAGGGGTGGGCTTCGCGGGGGCCGTTCGATGCCATTATTGTCACCGCCGCACCGCCGGAGATCCCCCCGGCGCTGATGGAACAGTTGGACGATGGTGGCATTTTGGTGCTGCCGGTCGGTGAGCAGGCCCAAACCCTCAAACGTATTCAGCGTCAGGGGAACGAATTTGTTATCGATACCGTCGAAGCGGTACGCTTTGTTCCTCTGGTGAAGGGCGAGCTGGCCTAGCGATTGTCTGAATTTTCGGCAGGAAATGAAATCTGTTGCACTTTCATTCACTCCGGTTAAGGTTTTAGCGTTTCAATAAAACTAATTTTCAATACAATTGCCTTTCTGCGCAGTTGTCTTATGGTGCAGCAGCGCTAATGTGGTTAGCATTGGCGCGCTGTTTTGAGGCTCCGGTATGAGGTTTTCTGACGTTCAGAAATCGGCCGCGGGCACCTTTCATTGTAGGAACGTAGAGAATGTTAAAAGCTCAGCTACGATGTAAAGGGTATTTTGGATATATCGCTGATATTGCTGTCATGGGGGAAGCATGAGCACGGGAAGCCCAATGATTACATTACGCCGGGTTGCGGTGTGTACGATGGTAAGTTTGTGGTTGGCGGGTTGTACAAACACTGCGTCGACATCGGCCCCTATCAGTAGCGTGGACGGCGGTGGTGCCGGAGCCGCTGCATCCAGCAATGCTGGGGCGCAGGTGGGCTCTGAGGGGCACATTGTTTACAACCGCAGTTATACTTCGATCCCCAAAGGGAGCTACAGCGGTAATACCTATACGGTTAAGCGCGGAGACACGCTGTTTTACATCGCCTGGATCACCGGAAATGATTACCGTGACCTGGCTCAGCGTAACAATATTCCTGAACCCTACAGCCTGAATGTGGGTCAAAACATTCAGCTTGGTAATGGTTCGGCTAGCGGAAATGGCGGTATGCTGGCGGCGACAGACGCAACCAGCGGCGGCGTACCTAAGCCGCCATCGACCTCCCAGATACAAACTGCAACGGTTGATTCTCAATCAACTAACGCGTATTCTGATAATTCGGGTAAACAGAATGTAGGTAAGATGTTACCTGCAGCAGGCGCAGTGGCGGCAACTACCGCAACAGCCCCTGTTACCGCACCGGTTGTTGCTCCTCCAGTGAGCAGCACCGTCAGCAACAGCGCTCCGGTAAGTACCTGGAGATGGCCGACTGACGGGAAGATTATTGATAACTTTTCCTCATCAGAAGGTGGGAATAAAGGTGTCGATATCGCCGGTTCTCGTGGGCAGCCTATCTTCGCTACCGCCGATGGTCGTGTAGTGTACGCAGGCAACGCTTTACGGGGTTACGGTAATCTAATCATCATCAAACACAATGATGATTACCTGAGCGCCTACGCTCACAACGACACAATGCTGGTCCGGGAACAACAAGAAGTGAAGGCGGGTCAAAAAATAGCCACCATGGGTAGCACCGGAACCAGTTCAGTACGTTTGCATTTTGAAATTCGTTACAAGGGGAAATCCGTAAACCCGCTGCGTTATCTTCCGCAGCGATAGATTGGGCAGAATACGCTGTTATTCTGCTCGCGGTATCACGGGTAGGAGCAGCATATGAGCCAAAATACGCTGAAAGTTAACGAGTTACATGATGATGCGGATTTCGACGAGAACGCAACGGAAGCGGAATCATTCGACGAAAAAGCACTGGTAGAAGAAGAGGCCAGTGAGAATGATCTAGCGGAAGAAGAGTTGTTGTCACAAGGCGTGACCCAACGCGTATTGGATGCGACGCAGCTCTATCTGGGCGAAATCGGTTATTCTCCGCTGCTTACCGCAGAGGAAGAGGTTTATTTTGCGCGGCGTGCACTGCGCGGTGACGTGCCGTCCCGCCGCCGAATGATTGAAAGCAACCTGCGGCTGGTGGTGAAAATCGCCCGCCGCTACAGCAACCGCGGCCTGGCGCTGCTGGATCTGATTGAAGAGGGCAACCTCGGACTGATCCGCGCAGTGGAAAAGTTTGACCCAGAACGCGGTTTCCGTTTCTCGACCTACGCTACCTGGTGGATCCGGCAGACGATTGAACGGGCGATCATGAACCAAACCCGTACCATTCGCTTGCCTATCCACATAGTTAAAGAACTGAATGTCTATTTGCGCACCGCGCGCGAGCTTTCTCACAAACTGGATCATGAACCGAGCGCTGAAGAGATTGCAGAGCAACTCGACAAGCCGGTGGATGACGTCAGCCGCATGCTGCGCCTGAACGAACGTATCACTTCTGTGGATACGCCGTTGGGTGGGGATTCGGAGAAAGCGTTGCTGGACATTCTGGCAGACGAGAAAGACAACGGACCGGAAGACACCACGCAAGACGATGACATGAAACAGAGCATCGTGAAATGGCTGTTCGAACTGAACGCCAAACAGCGTGAGGTGCTGGCGCGTCGCTTTGGCCTGTTGGGCTACGAAGCGGCGACGCTCGAAGATGTGGGCCGCGAAATTGGCCTGACTCGCGAGCGAGTACGTCAGATCCAGGTTGAAGGTTTGCGCCGCCTGCGTGAAATACTGCAGATGCAAGGCCTGAGTATCGAGGCACTGTTCCGCGAGTAACGTCGGCAGTTGAACCGCATCAAAATAAAAACGGTGAGCATAATGCTCGCCGTTTTTTTTCTAACGAATACCCCTGATGCGGATAAAGGCCGTGTTTAGAGAAAACCTTCACCGACTTGGTGGGTGAGGGTCAATGTGAACTTTTTTCTGTCAGCCTATAGAACATTCTTAGAAGTCGCCGATGCGCAGGCACGACGGGAATGAGATCAGTGAGAGTCGTAAAGGTTAGCTTTGGTTGCGTGCGCGACGTAACTGATTGCTTCCTGTGCACGGACACTATTGCCGGCTTTATCCAGGGGGGGTGAGTAGACTGCAATGGCGTATTGGCCTGGGACCACTGCGACCATACCGCCGCCAACACCGCTTTTGGCTGGGACACCCACGTTGTATAGCCATTGGCCTGAGCCGTCATAGAGACCTGCAATCGCCATTTCTGTCAGCACGTTAGGGACGTATTGTTGCTGCAGTAACTGCTTGCCGGTGTAGGGAGATTTCCCTGCGTTAGCCAATACGGCCCCCATCTTGGCCAGTTGCTCAGTGGTGGCACTGACCGAACACTGTTTGGTATAGATATCGAGCGCTTCGTCTGCGTTGCTGTACATGCGGCCATAAGACATCATCAAGCGACTCAGCGCCTGGTTATGCTGGTTAGTCACGGATTCGGAATGATAAACCTCCAGATTAATGCTCAATTTAGCATCGGCGTAGGCGTTCATATTATCGATAATCTGCTGCCAGCGATCGTTGGCATTTTTCGCATTGATAAAGCTGACGGTGCTAATGGCGCCGGCATTAACCAATGGGTTCTGCGGACGCTCTGGACGCAGTTCGATGGCAAGGCCGGAATTAAAGGGTAATCCGGTTGAGTTGGCGCCCAGTTCATTCAGTACTTTGTCTGCGCCATGTTGATTTAATGCGATAGATAAAGAGAATATTTTGGTTAATGATTCCAGTGGAAATGTTTTTTGTGTATCCCCGGCTGTGTAGAGTTTTCCATCTATAGTGGCAATCGCGATAGCGTAATTCTTATCACTGTAAGCCGCCAATGCAGGAATATAATCGGCCACCTTACCACGATTATCATTTTTAAATTTCTGATAAGCCGATTGCACAATGGCAGCATAATCGGGAGAGTCCGCAGCTAAGGCACCGGTGCTTGTCAGGGAAATGAACGGAATGGAAAAAAGTATAGCTAAAAGCTTAGGTTTCATAAAATGACTCCTACAGGATGGATAGGTGTTTGTATTAAATGAAGTTACTGACGTGAGCATTACAATGGGTATTGTGAATGTGAGAATGCTTTATTGATTTAAATACATGCAGCTATAGCGGTACTGTTTTAAAAGGATTTTAATAACAGCGTGGTGGTGCAGAGTACCGTAGGAAAGGTTGTCCTGTCTCCAATGCAGTAGCAGTGGGCGATCCCACATTATCAACTGACTGGATATATTGAGACCTAATTATTCGCTTCGACTTGCATCACGTCCAATTGATTATTTTAATTAATACACATTGGCTAATAGTCATGGCGAATCAAAAACAGGATATGAAACATTGTTACTTTCATTGTGTAACAATAACGATAAACCTTATTAAATAAAAACGGTGAGCGTGATGCTCACCGTTTGCCGTTTATGCGTCGAGTTAGACCATATTCTTCAGGCGGTAAATCCATTCCAGCGCCTGGCGCGGAGACAGTGAATCCGGATCCAGGGCCTCAAGCGCTTCAACCGCCGGAGAGGTTTCCTCGTTCAGCAGCGTCATTTGGGTGGCGTCAACGGTACCGCTGGCGGTGTGGTTGGAGATGGCTTCCAGTTCACGCAATTTCTGGCGCGCGCGTTTGATCACTTCACGTGGCACCCCGGCCAGTGCGGCAACCGCCAGCCCGTAACTTTTGCTGGCGGCACCGTCCTGCACGCTGTGCATAAAGGCGATGGTGTCACCGTGCTCAAGCGCATCCAAATGCACGTTAACCACGCCTTCCATTTTTTCCGGCAGGGTGGTCAGCTCAAAGTAATGGGTGGCGAACAAGGTCATGGCCTTGATGCGGCTGGCCAGATTTTCGGCACAGGCCCAGGCCAGGGATAAACCGTCATAGGTCGAGGTGCCGCGGCCAATCTCGTCCATCAGCACCAGGCTGTGTTCGGTGGCGTTATGCAGGATATTGGCGGTTTCGGTCATCTCAACCATAAAGGTGGAGCGGCCGGAAGCCAGATCGTCCGCTGCACCTACGCGGGTAAATATGCGATCGACCGGGCCAATGACTGCCTTGCTTGCCGGCACGTAGCTGCCGATATGGGCCATCAGTACGATCAGCGCCGTTTGGCGCATATAGGTGCTTTTACCGCCCATATTAGGGCCGGTAATGATCAACATTCTGCGTTGGGGCGACAGTGACAGCGGGTTGGAAATAAAGGGTTCGCTCAACACCTGCTCCACCACCGGGTGGCGACCTTCGGTGATGCGCACGCCAGGCTGCTCGCTCATGGTCGGGCAGGCGTAGTTCAGCGTTTCGGCGCGTTCTGCCAGGTTGGCCAGTACGTCCAGTTCTGCCAATGCCGCCGCGCTTTGTTGCAATTCACCCAGATGCGGCAACAGCAAATCGAACAGTTCTTCGTACAGACCTTTCTCGATGGCCAGCGCTTTCCCTTTAGAGGTCAGCACCTTGTCTTCGTACTCTTTCAGTTCGGGAATGATGTAGCGTTCGGCGTTTTTCAGCGTCTGACGGCGTACGTAATGGATCGGTACCAGGTGGCTTTGCCCGCGACTGACCTGAATGTAATAGCCATGAACACCATTGAAACCGACCTTCAGCGTATCCAGCCCCAGTTTTTCGCGCTCGCGGATCTCGAGACGGTCGAGATAGTCGCTGGCACCATCGGCCAAGGCCCGCCATTCGTCCAGCTCACTGTTGTAGCCGGGGGCGATAACGCCACCGTCGCGAACCAGCACCGGCGGGGCTTCCACCACGGCGCGCTCCAGCAAGTCCTGCAGTTCATCAAACTGACCCACCTGGGACAGCAGGTGCTGCACATGCGGAGTATTTACGCCTTTTAACAGCGCATGGATATCCGGTAACTGCTGGAAGGCATGACGCATGCGTGCCAGATCGCGCGGACGTGCGCTGCGCAACGCCAGACGGGCGAGGATACGTTCCAGATCGCCGACCTGACGCAAAGAAGGTTGCAGTTCAGCATACAGATCCTGCAGTGCACCGATGGCCTGCTGGCGATCATTCAGTACCTTGATGTCACGAGTAGGCATATGCAGCCAGCGCTTAAGCATGCGGCTGCCCATGGCCGTCACGCTGTGATCGAGGATCGCCGCCAGGGTGTTTTCAGTGCCGCCGGACAGGCTCTGGGTCAGCTCGAGGTTACGCCGGGTAGCGGCGTCCATGATGATGCCGTCCTGTTGACGCTCCATGGTGATGCCACGGATATGCGGCAATGAGGTGCGCTGGGTATCTTTTACGTACTGCAGCAGGCAGCCAGCGGCACGCAGTGCCTGATGGGCCTGTTCAACGCCGAAGCCGGTAAGATCGCGAGTGCCGAACTGCAGGTTAAGCTGCTGACGGGCGGTCTCCGGTTCGAATTCCCACAGCGGGCGACGACGCAGACCATGGCGCTGTTCAATCAGCGACATCTGTTCAAAGGTTTCGGGATAAAGCAGTTCGGCGGGGTTGGTGCGTTGCAGCTCGGCCGCCATGGTCTCAATATCTGCTGGTTCGGCAACGCGGAAACGGCCGGAGCTGATATCCAGCGTCGCGTAACCAAAGCCACGTGCGTCTTGCCAGATGGCGGCCAGCAGGTTGTCCTGACGCTCCTGTAGCAAGGCTTCGTCGGTGATGGTGCCAGGCGTGACAATACGCACCACTTTGCGCTCAACCGGACCTTTACTGGTGGCCGGATCGCCGATTTGTTCGCACAGGGCAACGGATTCGCCAAGCTGCACCAGTTTGGCTAAATAGTTTTCCACCGCATGATGGGGAACGCCGGCCATGGGAATAGGCTCCCCTGCTGAGGCACCGCGTTTGGTCAGCGAGATATCCAGCAGTTGGGACGCGCGTTTGGCATCATCATAGAACAGCTCGTAAAAGTCGCCCATGCGGTAGAACAGCAGGATCTCGGGATGCTGAGCCTTGAGGCGCAGGTACTGCTGCATCATCGGCGTGTGTGAATCGAGCTTGTCGGTGCTATTCATAAGATTACTGTTTCCAATCCATTGAATTTGAAATGAGTTTTGACGTTGTTTTTCATCATTAGGTATCACGCCGTGTTACAAAAATCACGCCTGCAGGCGGTCGCAGGGCGAGGTAAAGCCATTGATCAAACCAGTCCCAAACGGAACGGAGGGCGCTGCGGCTACCGACGATGGGGATCAATAAGCTTTTATACCGACGCTATACTAGCCCAGCGGGCAATCCGCTGTCACAGGTAAAAATGGGGAGCTTTACGCAAACTGGGTTTGTAATGAACGAAAGGCGTTACAACCCCTGCTCTGTCTCTAAAAACCAAGCGTATCTGCTCAGAAATCACCCCATTCCCATCCGTTTTTCCTTCGGTCTCGACGCCTTCCCTTGATGACCAGTTCTAATCAAGGGCGAACTATTCTGTGCTCACTTATCCCCCGTTGCACGATCCCGCGAGAAGAATAATCCATAAATACTCTGCATGTTTATAACATATTGTTTATAATTGGTATTTGTTTATTTTCGATGAATTAATTCGGTAATTTAAGGTTGTTTGTGAGCCCGGTCACACTAATTTTTTATGCAAAATGTGAAGAGGGTCAATCGGGAAGGTCAAGGAGAGACGGTTCTTTACGCCGATGGCTTACCGGTCCGCTCCGATGCCTCCGTATACTGTTCGCAACCAGGGCAGAGCAACGGAAATTTTCATAAGGAATGTGCGCGAGGCAATCGCTATTGCATCTGGCAAACAAATGACACGGGGCTTTTTTGATTATCTTGAGGGATTGGGTATGGAAAAGAAAAAAATCTATCTGTTTTGTTCTGCCGGTATGTCGACTTCTCTGCTGGTCTCAAAAATGAAGGCGCAGGCCGAGAAGTACGAAGTGCCAGTGATCATTGCCGCTTATCCCGAAGCGCTGGCAGCGGAAAAGGGCGCAGAGGCAGATTTGATCCTGCTGGGGCCACAGATTGCCTATACGTTAGCCGAAGTACAAAAACAGCTGCCCAATAAGCCCGTCGAAGTGATCGATTCCGCTTTATACGGCAAGCTTGATGGCCTTGGGGTGTTGAAGGCCGCGGTCGCCACCATAAAAAAAGCTAACCAATAAAGGGGTCTGCCGTGAATACGTTAATTGCCTCGTTGGAAAAGGTCATACTGCCCTTTGCCGTGAAAATTGGTAAACAGCCCCATGTTAATGCCATCAAAAACGGGTTCATTCGATTAATGCCGCTGACGTTGACCGGGGCGATGTTCGTTCTGATCAACAACGTATTCCTCAGTTTCGGCGAAGGCTCGTTCTTCTTTTCATTGGGGGTACGGCTGGATGCGTCCACCATTGAAACGCTAAACAGCCTGAAGACCATCGGTGGCAGCGTTTATAACGGCACCCTGGGGATTATGTCCCTGATGACGCCCTTCTTTATCAGCATGGCTTTAGCGGAGGAGCGTAAGGTTGACCCGCTGGCAGCCGCGCTACTGGCGGTTGCCGCCTTTATGACGGTAACGCCGTTCAGCGTCGGTGAGGCTTATGCCGTCGGTGCTAACTGGCTTGGCGGCGCCAACATCATTTCCGGCATGGTGATCGGCCTGGTGGTGGCGGAGATGTTTACCTTTGTGGTGCGCCGCAACTGGGTCATCAGCCTGCCCGACAGCGTACCTTCTTCCGTGTCTCGCTCGTTCTCCGCACTGATCCCCGGATTCCTGATCCTGTCGATCATGGGCGTGATTGCCTATTGCCTGACGCTGTGGGGAACCAACTTCCACCAAATCATCATGGACAGCATCTCGGCTCCGCTGGCGAAAATGGGCAGCGTGGTCGGCTGGGTGTATGTGATGTTCTCCTCGCTGCTGTGGTTCTTCGGGGTGCATGGCTCGATGGCGCTGGCCGCGCTGGACAGCGGCATCATGACGCCATTCGCGTTGGAAAACGTAGAGCTTTACAACAAGTATGGTTCAGTCGAAGCCGCCGTTGCCGCCGGCAAAGAGTTCCATATGTGGGCGAAACCTTTCGTCGACTCTTATATCTATCTGGGCGGGACCGGGTCTACGCTGGGGCTGATTATCGCCATCTTTATCGCCTCGCGCCGTGAAGACTATCGCCAGGTCGCCAAGCTGGCTACCCCGTCGGGCATCTTCCAGATTAACGAACCTATCCTGTTCGGCCTGCCGGTGATCATGAACCCGGTGATGTTTATCCCGTTCATTCTGGTTCAACCGGTATTGACGATCATCACCACGGTGGCCTATTACACCGGAATGATCCCGCCTATCACCAACATTGCGCCCTGGACCATGCCGGTAGGCCTGGGGGCGTTCTTCAACACCAACGGCAGTATCGTCGCCATGTTGCTGAGCTTCTTCAACCTGGGCGTGGCGACCTTGATTTACCTGCCGTTTGTGATGATATCCAACAAGGCGCAGAGCCAGATCGATCAGGCTACCGAAAGCGAAGAAGACATCGCCAAGGCGCTGAAATTCTAACTGTCAGTCTGGGGCAGCCCTTGCTGCCCCGGTTTTAGGGGCGTTTGGATGAAATATCAATTTGCTGACGATTTCTGGTGGGGAAGCGCGACCTCTGCGCCGCAGTCGGAAGGGGCCTCTGCACGGGATGGCAAAAGTCAGAACATCTTCGATTACTGGTATGACATTGCGCCAGAACGCTTTCATCATCAGGTCGGTCCGTCCGAGGCATCCACCTTTTATGACCGTTTCCAGCAAGACATCCTGCTGTTAAAAAAGCTTGGGCATAACACCTTCAGAACCTCTATTTCCTGGTCACGGCTGATCCCGGACGGGGAGGGCGAGGTGAATCCGAAAGCCGTCGCTTTCTATAACGCGCTTATCGATGGCCTGCTGGCTGAGGGCATTACGCCATTTATCAACCTTTACCATTTCGACATGCCGATGTGCATGCAGCGAAAAGGCGGCTGGGAAAGCCGGGCGGTGGTGGAAGCCTATGCCCGCTATGCCAAAACCTGTTTCAGCCTGTTCGGCGATCGGGTCACTCATTGGTTTACTTTTAACGAGCCGATTGTGCCGGTCGAAGCGGGCTATCTGAACGACCTGCATTATCCTTGCGTGGTTGATTTTAAAAGGGCAGTCGCGGTGGCTTATCACAGCGTGCTGGCCCATGCCAAAGCGGTGAAGGAGTTCAGGGCGTTGGGCCACCAAGGCGCGATAGGCATTATTTTGAACCTGAGCCCGACCTATCCGCGTTCGAACAGCCAGGAAGATGGCGTGGCCGCCCATCATGCGGATCTGTTGCTGAACAAAAGCTTCCTTGATCCTGTGACCAAAGGGCGTTATCCGCAAGATTTGGTTGATTTACTGCGCGCCAATGATTTGTTGCCACAAACGGCACCGGAGGACGCACAGCTGATTGCCGACGGCGTGGTGGATATTCTGGGCGTCAATTACTATCAACCGCGCAGGGTTAAAGCGAAAGAAGGCTACCGGGCCGACGCACCCGTGACGATGCCGGAAGATCTGTTCAGCTATTACGACATGCCTGGCCGCAAGATCAATCCGCATCGGGGCTGGGAAATCTATGAAAAAGGGCTGTATGACATCCTGATGGATCTGAAGGAAAACTACGGCAACATTCCCTGCTATATTTCAGAAAACGGCATGGGCGTAGAGGGTGAAGAGGCCTTTATCGGCCCTAGTGGACGGGTGGAGGATGATTATCGAATCGACTTTATCCGCGATCATCTGAAATGGCTGCATCAGGCGCTGTCGGAGGGTTCCAACTGCAAAGGCTATCATTTGTGGACCTTTATCGACTGCTGGTCCTGGCTTAATGCCTACAAGAATCGCTACGGGTTAGTTCGGCTGGAGCGGGAGAGCCAACAGCGCACGTTGAAGAAGAGTGGCTATTGGTTTGCCGAGACGGCCCGGCAGAACGGCTTTGATTAACGGGAGCGCATGCGATGTCTGAGAACCTGGTTTCGCTGAATGCGAACGACGTTAAGCTGATTCGGGAGCAGGATTTCTTTAACTGCAAAGATTTCCATTTGTTCATTTATAACAAGGTGGAAAGCGCCACTGGGCTGCATCAGCATGACTACTATGAGTTCACCATCGTCCTGAGCGGCAAATGTTATCAGGAGATCAACGGCAAGCGCGTGCTGCTGGAACGGGGCGATTTTGTTTTCATCCCCATTGGTTCGCGCCATCAGAGCTTTTATGAGTTCGGCGCCGCGAAAATCTTCAACGTGGCGGTTGGCAAGGTGTTCTTCGAAGAGAACTATTTGCAGCAGTTGCCACGCTGTTTTGTCGCCTCCCAGGCCTATAGCCTGAAGAATGAATTCCTGGCTTATATCGAGTCGGTGGTGGGTTCCCCCCAGTTTCGCGAGGATGATTTTGCCGAATTCCTGGAAACGCTGACCTTTTATATCATCAGCCGCATTCGTCACTATAAGGAAGAGAGCGGCGAGGGGGACGATATCCCGCAGTGGCTGAAAAACACCCTGGCCGGCATGCATGATAAAGCCATGTTTGGTGAAAAGGCGCTGCTCAATATGGTGGAGTTGTCGGGAAAAACGCAGGAGTACCTGACCCGGGCGATGCGACGCTATTACCATAAAACGCCAATGCAGGTGATCAATGAAATCCGCATCAACTTTGCCAAAACGCAGCTTGAAGTCACCAACTATTCGGTTTCGGATATTGCCTTCGACTCTGGCTATGGCGACGTGAGCCTGTTTATTAAAAACTTTAAGAGACTCACCGAAGTGACGCCGGGTAATTACCGAAAAAAGTTCTACGGCCCTGTTTAGGGCCGCTCCCGATAAGCATTAACGCCGATATTCCGAATGCCTTTCAGGCCGCCAATAGCCTGATGAAATAAATTTCTTTGCGTAAGCGAAGGGGAATTGCCGTACCTGACGGACGGTATTCCCTTGCCAAAAATTTGTTAAATGGATGCCAAAATGGAAAAGTTACTGATAGTGAATGCCGACGATTTTGGTCTGAGCAAGGGACAGAACTATGGGGTGATTGAGGCGTTTCACTATGGGGTGGTCACTTCAACCACGGCAATGGTGAATAGCCCGGACGTACAGCATGCCGCCAGCCTCAGCCAGCTTTATCCTGGGCTGAAGATCGGCCTGCATTTTGTGCTGACTCACGGGCATCCATTGACGGCCATGCCTTCGCTGGTTAACGAACGCGGAGAGCTGGGCAAGTGGTTATGGGAAAGGGCAGAGTCTGGGCTGCTGAGCATGGACGAAATCCACGATGAGTTGGTGAGCCAATACGACAGGTTCATGGCGGTGTTTGGCAAAGCGCCGACGCATATCGACAGCCATCATCACGTGCATATGCTGCCGCAGATTTACCCGCTGGTCGAGGCGTTCGCTCAGTCCCGTGCCATCCCGCTGCGTATTGGGCGTCAGGAGGTTGAACGGCAAGATATCCCATTGCGTTATGACCGCAGTACCGAGTGGTTTGATGCGGGTTTCTATGGCGAATCGATATCCGAAGCGCTGTTTTTACAGGTGCTCGATCGTGCCGATCAACGTGGTGCCAAGTCGGTGGAGATGATGTGCCACCCGGCGTTCCTGGATAACACTATTTTGGCGAGTAAATATTGCTACCCGCGGCTTGCCGAAGTGGACGTTCTGACTTCGCCAGGCATGAAAAACGCCATCGCGGAACGCGGTTACCGTCTGGGATCTTTCCTCGATCTGTGACCAGCCCATCGTATACAGCGATGGCCGCTTAAAGCATTGAATGGGCCTTTTTCAATCCGGTATCTTCATCAGGATCGGCTCCCTGCGGAACAGGGGGCTCCGCTTCTTCCTCGTCCGACGCATCGCTGGCCTGCGGCTCTATCGGATCGGGAGCCGCCTCCGGTGGCGGCATGGTGTCGTGGATAATCTGTTCATCAAAGGTTGGGTTCAGCGCCGGAGAGAGCGGCGAACTGGTCAGGCTGTCCGGCAGGGGAATGTGCGGTAATGGCGCATCTTGAACAAACTGCGATTCGTCTTGTTTTACCGTCCGGCTGAAGGCCACCAGCAGCACACCACACAGTGCAAAGAAGGCATACAGCGTATTCCCACCCAGCGGCTCTATCAGCGCGCCGACCGCCAGGGGGCCGACACTGGCGCCCACGCCGAAGGCCATCAGCAAACAGGCGGCTAACGAGACGCGCCGCTCCGGCTCTATCAAATCGTTTGCCAGGGCAACCACCAAGGGATAGAGCGTGAACTGCAGCATGCTGACGATAAAGCCCACCACCAATAGCACTGGGAAATCAATGTGCGGCACCAATGCCAACGGCAGCGCGGCTACGATCAATAAAATGGCGTTGATGCGCATCAACAGCGTACGGTTATAGCGATCCGACAGCCAGCTAAGCGGGAATTGCGCCACCAGCCCGGCGAAGATCGATATCGCCATAAACAAGCCGGTCTGCTGGGTGGTTAGCGCCTGCATGCTGGCATAGACCGGGGCCAGCCCGTAGAAAGATCCCACTACCATGCCGATGACCAGCGTGGTCGCCAGCACCTTGGGGATGGCGCCGATAAAATAGCGTAGCTCCATCGGTGCCGGTGACATATGGCGTGCATTAGTGCGGGTAGTCAGGGCGATAGGCACCAGACAGAGCGCAAAGCACAGGGCGATCACCAGCAAAGTGGTAATACCGAGGTTGGCCTGCAGCATCAGCACCACCTGGCCTAACGACATGCCTAAATAGGTAGCTGCCATATAGAAGCCGAACACCATCCCGCGCTGATTGGATTCCGACTGATCGTTAAGCCAGCTTTCCAGCACCATGAACTGACACATCATGCACAGGCCGATAATCAGCCGCAGCACCACCCACACGGGGATGTATTCCGTCAGGCCATGTCCCAGCACCGCCGCGGTAATAATGCCGGCGCAGGAAACGTAAGCGCGGATATGGCCGACACGAGCAATCAGAAAATGGCCGACCTTGCCACCGATCACCAAACCGATGTAGTTGGCGGCAATAATCGCGCCGATCAACGCGCCGGTCACGTGAATAGACGTTAAACGCAGGGAGATGTAGGTGGTGAGTAACCCTGAACCCAGCAGCATCAGCAGGGTGGTGGTATACAACGGAAAGAAGACGCCTAACGTTTTTTTCACTCTATCATCCTAATCTTTTATCCTGGTTTGCCATGGGCTGGCCATGCCGGCGGCAAAAACAACCCTGTGAGATCCCTCGTGAGAAAACGCCGCTCATTAACCCGAACGTTACATTCGATACTAGCAGTTTGGGTTAAGGCTTAACACCGCATCGCCTGCGAAGCGTCGCGCATTTCTGTCATCGCCGCGTCAGATAAGCTTGATAAATGCTACTATCGGGCGCATATACCTGATTCGCTAAGGAGAGGTTATGAGTGAACAGCAACTGCGTAAACTCAGCGTTGCAGTAGGGGAAAAACTGAAGGCTAATGGCCAGTGGATCACCTGTGCAGAATCTTGCACCGGGGGGGCTATCGCCAAGGCCATCACCGATATTGCCGGCAGTTCCGCTTATTTCGATCGTGGTTTTGTCACCTACAGCAATACGGCGAAGCATGAGCTTCTAGGCGTGGCGGAAGCGACCCTGAATGCCCATGGCGCCGTAAGCGAAGAGGTGGTGCGCGAGATGGCTCAGGGGGCTCTGCACGCGGCTCGGGCCAACCTGGCGCTGTCGGTTAGCGGCATTGCCGGACCGGACGGTGGCAGCGTGGAAAAACCGGTGGGTACGGTCTGGTTTGGTTTTGCCGAATCCTCAGGACGCGTGCTGGCGCAAAAGATGCAATTTTCCGGCGATCGTGATGCAGTGCGGCTTCAGGCGACAATTTTCGCGCTGCAAACCGCCCTTGACGAATTTTTGTGAAATTAGGCTTGATACTGTATGACCATACAGTATAATTAGTGACATTTCCTGCACAACATACATTCAGTGGCAGTGTGGGGTAACACCGACATTGCGTAACGAAGGAGCAACAATGGCTATTGATGAGAACAAGCAAAAGGCGCTAGCTGCGGCACTGGGCCAGATTGAGAAACAGTTCGGCAAAGGCTCCATCATGCGTCTGGGTGAAGACCGTTCTATGGACGTAGAAACGATCTCTACCGGCTCGCTGTCACTTGATATCGCACTGGGTGCAGGCGGCCTGCCAATGGGCCGTATCGTTGAAATTTATGGTCCGGAATCTTCCGGTAAAACCACCCTGACGCTGCAGGTTATCGCTGCGGCGCAGCGCGAAGGTAAAACCTGTGCCTTTATCGATGCAGAGCACGCGCTGGATCCGATTTATGCGAAGAAGCTGGGTGTTGATATCGACAACCTGCTGTGTTCTCAGCCGGACACCGGTGAGCAGGCGTTGGAAATCTGTGATGCCTTAACCCGTTCCGGCGCGGTTGACGTGATTATCGTTGACTCCGTGGCGGCCTTGACGCCGAAAGCGGAAATCGAAGGTGAAATCGGTGACTCACACATGGGTCTGGCGGCACGTATGATGAGCCAGGCGATGCGTAAGCTGGCCGGTAACCTGAAAAACGCCAACACCCTGCTGATCTTCATCAACCAGATCCGTATGAAAATCGGTGTGATGTTCGGTAACCCTGAAACCACCACTGGCGGTAACGCACTGAAGTTCTACGCATCAGTCCGTCTGGATATCCGCCGTATCGGCGCGGTGAAAGAAGGCGATGAAGTCGTCGGCAGTGAAACCCGCGTGAAAGTCGTCAAAAACAAAATTGCTGCGCCGTTCAAACAGGCCGAATTCCAAATCCTGTACGGCGAAGGTATCAACAGCCGCGGCGAACTGGTCGATCTGGGCGTGAAGCACAAGATGATCGAGAAAGCCGGTGCCTGGTACAGCTACAACGGCGATAAAATCGGTCAGGGTAAGGCAAATGCCTGTAACTTCCTGAAAGAAAACCCGGCGGTTGCCGCTGAGTTGGACAAGAAACTGCGTGACCTGCTGCTGCACAGCAACGGTGAACTGGTTGCGGCAACTGACGAAGGCTTCGATGACGAAGCTGAAACCAGCGAAGAGTTTTAATCGCTGCTGACGCCTGTGCATGCCGTTATGGGTTTACGGGCGTCGACTACATCAGGCTTGAATAATGAATGACTTGCTAAGCCGCGCCATGCGCCTGCTGTCGCAACGCGATCATAGTGAAGCTGAACTGCGCCGCAAGCTTGCGGCGCAGCCATTTATGGCGAAAGCCAGATTTGGCACCAAAACGCCTACCTCCTCCACACCTGCTCCGTCTTCCGAAGAACCGATTGATCCTGCCGTTATCGAACAGGTGATTGCCTATTGCTATCAGCATAATTGGTTGGACGATCAACGCTTTGCCCGCAGCTATATCGGTAGCCGCAGCCGTAAAGGTTACGGTGCGCAGCGTATCCGCTCGGAACTGATGCAAAAGGGCGTAGACAAAGAGCTGACGCAAACTGCCCTGGCAGACTGTGATATCGACTGGTGTGAGCAGGCTAAACAGGTTGCGCAGCGTAAATTTGGCGACAAACTGCCAACTGACTGGAAAGAGAAAGCCAAAGTTCAGCGTTATCTGCTCTATCGTGGCTTCTTCCAGGAAGAAATTCAGTCAATTTACCGTGATTTTGCGCAATGAACGCACACGGGGTTTTACTTCCCCTTGAAGAAAATTTATCTTATCCCCACTTTTTGTTCGTGAGTTAGATGCCATCGTCAGGATGTCGCGTATCTTGCTCACGTGTCGTTATTCTAGCCTTTCCGGGAAAATTATGAGCAAGAGCACCGCTGAGATCCGTCAAGCGTTTCTCGATTTCTTTCATAGTAAGGGCCACCAGGTTGTAGCAAGCAGCTCCCTGGTGCCTAACAATGATCCGACATTGCTGTTTACCAATGCCGGCATGAACCAATTTAAAGATGTTTTCCTGGGGCTGGACAAGCGCGCCTATTCCCGAGCCACCACCTCACAACGTTGCGTACGTGCAGGCGGTAAGCATAACGATCTGGAGAACGTCGGTTATACCGCACGTCACCATACCTTCTTCGAAATGCTGGGCAACTTCAGTTTCGGCGACTATTTCAAACATGACGCTATCAGCTTCGCCTGGGAACTGTTGACCGGTGAAAACTGGTTTAACCTGCCTAAAGAAAGGCTGTGGGTGACCGTCTATGAAACCGATGACGAAGCTTTCGACATCTGGCAGAAGCAGATTGGTGTGCCGGCAGAGCGCATTATCCGTATTGGCGACAATAAAGGCGCGGCTTTTGCCTCTGACAACTTCTGGCAGATGGGCGATACCGGTCCGTGCGGTCCGTGCACCGAGATTTTCTACGATCATGGCGATCATATCTGGGGTGGCCCTCCGGGCAGTCCGGAAGAAGACGGCGATCGTTACATTGAGATCTGGAACATCGTTTTCATGCAGTTCAACCGTCAATCCGACGGCACCATGCTGCCGCTGCCAAAACCTTCGGTAGATACCGGTATGGGTCTGGAGCGTATTGCGGCAGTCCTGCAACACGTGAACTCCAACTATGAAATCGACTTGTTCAGCACGCTGATCGCTGCAGTGGCCAAAGTGACAGGCGCGGTAGATTTGAATAACAAATCTTTGCGCGTTATCGCTGACCACATCCGCTCCTGTGCTTTCCTGGTGTCCGATGGCGTGACGCCGTCAAACGAAGGCCGTGGTTACGTGCTGCGCCGCATCATTCGCCGCGCTGTTCGCCACGGCAATATGCTGGGCGCGAAAGACAGCTTCTTCTACAAGCTGGTTGCTCCGTTGATCGAAGTGATGGGGCCGGCCGCTGACGAACTGAAGCGTCAACAGTCTTTGGTTGAACAGGTACTGAAAACTGAAGAAGATCAGTTTGCTCGCACCCTGGAGCGTGGTTTGACGCTGCTGGACGAAGAACTGGCTAACCTGCAGGGCGATACCCTGGATGGCGAAACAGCCTTCCGTCTTTACGACACCTACGGTTTCCCGGTCGATCTGACGGCGGACGTGTGCCGTGAACGTGGCCTGAAAGTGGATGAAGCCGGTTTTGAACTGGCGATGGAAGCGCAGCGTCGTCGTGCACGTGAGTCCAGTGGTTTCGGCGCAGACTACAACAGCATGATCCGCGTTGATGGCGCCAGCCAGTTCTGCGGCTATGACCACGAGCAGCAGCAATCAACCGTGATCGCGCTGTTCCGCGACGGTCAGTCGGTCAATGAGATCCACGCCGGTGAAGAAGCCGTAGTGGTACTGGATGAAACTCCGTTCTACGGTGAATCCGGTGGTCAGGTTGGCGATAAAGGCGTGCTGAAAGCCGCTGGCGCCGATTTTGAAGTGAGCGATACCCAGAAATACGGCCAGGCCATCGGTCATCAGGGCAAGCTGTCTCAAGGTTCCTTGAAAGTGAACGATCGCGTTGATGCGCAGATCGATACCGTTCGCCGCAATCGCATCCGTCTGAATCACTCCGCTACCCACCTGCTGCACGCTGCACTGCGTCAGACGCTGGGTGAGCATGTGGCGCAGAAGGGATCGTTGGTTAACGATAAATACCTGCGTTTCGATTTCTCGCATTTCGAAGCGATGAAGCCGGAGCAGATCCGCATTGTAGAAGACTTGGTGAACCAGCAGATACGTCGCAACCTGCCGGTCCAAACCGAAGTCATGGCGCTGGATGATGCCAAAGAGAAGGGCGCTATGGCGCTGTTCGGTGAGAAGTACGACGATAACGTGCGCGTACTGACCATGGGCGACTTCTCGACCGAACTGTGCGGCGGCACCCATGCCAGCCGTACCGGTGACATCGGTCTGTTCCGCATTCTGAGCGAGTCAGGTACCGCTGCGGGTATTCGTCGTATTGAAGCCGTCACCGGCGAAGGTGCGATTGCTACCCTGCATCAGCAAAATGATTTGTTGCAGGACGTTGCGCACCTGGTGAAAGGGGATAGCAACAACCTGACGGACAAAGTGCGTGCGGTACTCGATCGCACTCGCGCGTTGGAAAAAGAACTGCAGCAGTTGAAGGATCAGCAGGCGGCGCAGGAGAGCGCTTCATTGTCCAGCAAGGCCAAAATGGTTAACGGCGTCCCGCTGTTGGTCAGCAAGCTTGATAACGTCGAGCCAAAAATGTTGCGTACCATGGTTGATGATCTGAAAAATCAACTGGGTTCCGCAATTATCGTGCTGGCTACCACGGCCGATGATAAGGTGAGCCTGATTGCCGGCGTGACCAAAGATCTGACCGACCGGGTTAAAGCCGGCGAGTTGATCGGCAACGTGGCGCAGCAGGTTGGCGGCAAAGGGGGCGGACGCCCTGATATGGCGCAGGCAGGCGGGACAGACGTCAGTGCCCTGCCGGCGGCACTAGACAGCGTAGAAGCCTGGGTGGCCTCGAAACTGTGAATATAAATAAATAGCACTTACAAACGCCATAACTCATTGTTGATTATGGCGTTTTTAAACTGTGCTAACACAATTTGGTTACAATTACGGGAACAAAGTTTTTCAGGTCGGCTAAACTTATCATTATCTGAGGTGAGACCAAGTCTGCTTACACTTATTGTGGGTTACATGACTTACGTTTTCACAGCATATGATGGATAATGACGGGGAAACTGAGAGACCCGACTCTTTTAATCTTTCAAGGAGCAAAGAATGTTAATTCTGACTCGTCGAGTTGGTGAAACCCTCATGATTGGCGATGAGGTCACGGTCACA
Source organism: Serratia sp. BIGb0234 (assembly GCF_024809915.1). NCBI lineage: Bacteria > Pseudomonadati > Pseudomonadota > Gammaproteobacteria > Enterobacterales > Yersiniaceae > Serratia > Serratia sp. BIGb0234. The sequence continues at coordinate 24,964 of NZ_JANUEI010000005.1, read as the reverse complement.
GTGCTAGGGGTCAAGGGCAACCAGGTTCGTATTGGTGTGAATGCCCCCAAAGAGGTGTCAGTTCACCGCGAAGAAATCTATCAGCGCATTCAGGCAGAGAAGTCTCAACAGACGACTTACTGATTTCGAAGCAGCGTCTCGTTGCTCAGCGAGACGCTACTGCGCTTTTTTGTGCCTATCACCGTTTCTTTCCTGACTTCTCCGATTAAATCTTTTTGCTGCCTCCCTGACTTTGTTTGCTATTTCGCTATGGTTGCCTGTTGATAAAACACTCTTTTTGCCGTGAAATCGCCCATGTTGAGTGTGAATTGTGCAAACGCGCATGAGTTGGGAAAAATTGTTTGACTTAAAAGTCGGAGAAAGTAATATGTGCGCCACGCAGTGCCGATGAGCTTCTCCAAAGCAAGTTAGGCACAATTCGAAAGAAGCGTATGGTGAGGTGGCCGAGAGGCTGAAGGCGCTCCCCTGCTAAGGGAGTATGCGGTCAAAAGCTGCATCCGGGGTTCGAATCCCCGCCTCACCGCCATTTGCATCCATAGCTCAGCTGGATAGAGTACTCGGCTACGAACCGAGCGGTCGGAGGTTCGAATCCTCCTGGATGCACCATATTTTGCAGTATGGTGGGGTAGTAACAACGTACCATACGGTATCAAAAAAGAATTCCTGTGCATCCATAGCTCAGCTGGATAGAGTACTCGGCTACGAACCGAGCGGTCGGAGGTTCGAATCCTCCTGGATGCACCATTCTTTCTGTCGAACTTGTTTCTTCAAGCAGACAAACCAAAAAAATTAGTAATGCATCCATAGCTCAGCTGGATAGAGTACTCGGCTACGAACCGAGCGGTCGGAGGTTCGAATCCTCCTGGATGCACCATCTAAAGAAAAACCCGCTTCGGCGGGTTTTTCGCTTTTCCGACCGCGAGGAGAGCGGTTGGAGGTTCGAGCCGAGCGTAGCGAGACAACGTTGCTTCAGCAACGGCCCGCAGGGAGAGGCGCAGCCGAATCATCCTCCTGGATGCACCATCTAAGAAAAACCCGCTTCGGCGGGTTTTTCGCTTTCTGGCCCCGAACATAGATTATTGAACCCCCGGTCCTTCACTCTCACGCACAGCACATTCCGCTATTACGCGATCAGCGACAACCTTCCGGCTTTACGCTAAAGTAGTTTTCTTTCCTCAACGATCATGGAGTAACGATGTACGACCGCTATCAGGGTCTTATTTTCGACATGGACGGCACCATTCTCGATACCGAGCCGACGCATCGCAAGGCGTGGCACGAGGTGCTGTCCCGTTACGGTATGACGTTTGATGAGGCGGCGATGGTGGCATTGAGCGGTTCTCCGACCTGGCGCATTGCCCAGGCGATCCTTGCCAGTCATCAAGCCGATCTCGATCCCCATCAGTTGGCTGCAGAGAAAACCCGCGCGGTAGAAGCGATGCTGTTGGACAGCGTGCGCCCATTGCCGTTAATCGAGGTGGTCAAAGCTTATCATGGTCGCCGTCCAATGGCGGTGGGCACCGGCAGTGAGCATCGCATGGCAGAAACCCTGCTGCGCCATCTGGGCCTGTTCCACTGCTTCGATGCGATTGTGGGTGCCGATGACGTGCAACGCCACAAGCCGGAACCGGATACCTTCCTGCGCTGCGCCGAACTGATAGGTGTGCCGCCGGAGAAATGCGTGGTGTTTGAAGACGCAGACTTCGGTATTCAGGCAGCGAAAAGCGCCAATATGGCCGTGGTAGACGTCCGTACGCTGTGAGTAGTACGCTGGCCGTCATGTCGTTATTCGGTAGCAGCTTTCTCAGTGCGACGTTGCTGCCGGGAAATTCAGAAATTGTTTTGGTTGCCTTGCTGACCAACAGCCGTGTCTCACCAGAGTTGCTGGTGTTGGCCGCGACGTTGGGTAATACCCTTGGCGGGCTGACCAATGTCATTATCGGGCGTCTGTTACCGGCGTTGAAACCGCAGCGAGGGCTGGATACAGCGCTCGGGTGGATGCAACGCTTTGGCCCGGCTGCGCTGTTGCTCAGTTGGGTACCGGTAGTGGGCGATTTGTTGTGCGTGTTGGCAGGCTGGCTGCGCATGCCCTGGGGCCCTGTCGCGCTGTTTCTGTGTATCGGAAAGGCGCTGCGTTACATCATTTTGACTATGATAACGTTACAGGGAATGGCCTGGTGGCATTAACGACGTGAATATAACTCAATATTCTCTCGGGTGCAGATTCAGTATGCTTACGAGTTATTGTTTTTAGAAGCGGGAGGTCAATTTGATCCCGGACGTATCCCAGGCGCTTTCTTGGTTGGAAGCCCATCCCCATGCATTAAAAGGCATCCGTCGCGGCATTGAGCGTGAAACGCTGCGTGTCACCGAAAACGGAACGCTGGCAACAACCGGACATCCGGAGAAACTGGGGGCGGCATTAACGCACCACTGGATAACCACAGACTTTGCTGAGGCGCTGTTAGAGTTTATTACGCCGGTTGACGATAACCTCGATCACATGCTGACGTTCTTGCGTGATATTCACCGTTACGTAGCGCGCAATCTGGGTGATGAGCGTATGTGGCCACTCAGCATGCCGTGCTTTATTGAAGCCGAGCAGGACATTGAGCTGGCACAGTTCGGTTCGTCGAACATTGGCCGCATGAAAACGCTGTACCGTGAAGGGTTGAAGAACCGCTACGGTGCGCTGATGCAGACCATTTCTGGCGTGCACTACAATTTCTCATTGCCGCTGGAGTTCTGGCAGGCATGGGCTGGCGTCAAAGATGCCGAAAGCGGTAAAGAGCAGATTTCTGCGGGCTATTTCCGCCTGATCCGTAACTATTACCGTTTTGGCTGGGTGATCCCGTATCTGTTCGGTGCATCGCCGGCAATCTGTTCCTCGTTCCTGAAAGGGCGTGAAACCTCGTTGCCGTTTGAGCGAACCGAGCAGGGCATGTGTTATCTGCCGTATGCCACCTCGCTGCGGTTGAGTGACCTGGGCTACACCAATAAATCTCAGAGCAATTTGGGTATCACCTTCAACGATCTACAAAGCTATGTCGAAGGCCTGAAGCGAGCAATTGCCACGCCTTCCGAAGAGTTTGCCAAACTGGGCGTGAAGGATGGCGATCGTTATCTGCAACTGAACAGTAACGTGCTTCAGATCGAAAACGAACTCTATGCGCCAATCCGGCCGAAGCGTGTGACCAAAAGTGGCGAGACGCCGTCAGATGCGCTTTTGCGCGGCGGTATCGAATACATTGAAGTTCGCTCGCTGGACATCAACCCATTCTCGCCTATCGGCGTGGATGCGGTTCAGGCGCGTTTCCTGGACCTGTTCCTGGTGTGGTGCGTGCTGGCCGATGCGCCAGAGATGAGCAGCGATGAATTGCTGTGTACGCGCAAGAACTGGAATCGGGTGATCCTGGAAGGGCGTAAGCCGGGCCAAACCATCGGCATCGGGTGTGATGACAGCCGTGAACCGCTGGCAAAAGTAGGTAAAGCACTGTTTGACGATCTGCGTCGCGTGGCTGAAGTGTTGGATAGCGAAGCTGGCGATCGCCAGTATCAGCAGGTGTGTGACGAACTGGTCGCGGCGTTTGACGATCCTGATTTGACGTTTTCCGCTCGTATCCTGAAGGCGATGAAGGAAGAGGGGACGGGGCGTGTGGGCCTGCAGCTGGCCGAGCAGTATCGTCAGATGCTGACGGAAGAGCCGTTAGAGATTTTGACGGAGGCTGAGTTGGCACAAGAGCAGAAAGCCTCGTGGCAGCGTCAACGCAACATAGAAGCCAGTGATACGCTAAGCTTTGAAGAGTTCCTGAAGCAACACGGCGGGGGCTAAAAAAGAAAAGGCCACATCAATGTGGCCAAATATGCATCTCTGATGACAGGGATGATGATAACAAATGCGCGTCTTTCACATACTCAGACTCGCTGGGTTGGAAAAGGTTTCCTGGTTAGATAAAAAAGTTTCGAAATAAATACTCTTTTACGAGGAGGTAACGAAATGCCACTGCTGGATAGCTTCACCGTAGACCATACCCGCATGGCAGCCCCGGCTGTCCGCGTCGCGAAAACCATGAAAACTCCTCATGGCGATACCATCACCGTGTTCGATCTGCGCTTCTGCCGGCCGAACCTGGAAGTGATGCCAGAGCGCGGCATTCATACGCTGGAACACCTGTTTGCAGGCTTTATGCGTGACCACCTGAATGGTCAGGGCGTCGAGATTATCGATATCTCCCCAATGGGGTGCCGCACCGGTTTCTACATGAGCCTGATTGGCGTGCCGGAAGAGCAGCGTGTTGCCGATGCGTGGAAAGCAGCGATGGCCGACGTGCTGAAAGTGACTGACCAGCGTAAAATTCCTGAGTTGAACGAATTCCAGTGCGGGACTTACCATATGCACTCGCTGGAAGAGGCACAGGAAATCGCGAAGCACATTCTTGACCATGACGTCGTAGTGAACCACAACGAAGAGCTGGCGCTGCCGAAAGAGAAGCTGCAGGAACTGCACATCTAGTTCGCCATCGGGCGACAGCGATAAAAAAAGACGCGATATTCGCGTCTTTTTTCCTTTCTGGCGGCTGGTCAGCGTTGCTGAACGCTGGACTGCAGCGACTTGATCGGCGTGACCCGCACCTGTTTGATCATATTGTCCTGCACGTCGAGGATGCTGATGTCGTAATGGCCGATGCGAACACGGGTGCCGACCTCCGGGATCTCTTCCAGTTCTTCCAAAAGCATGCCGTTGATGGTACGCGCGTCGGTGGCCGGCAACGTCCAGTTGAATGCCTTGTTTAACTCGCGCACGTTGGCTGTGCCGTCTATCAGCACGGAGCCGTCACTTTGCGGATTAACCTCTTCTGCCAGCGTTGGCGACATGGACGTGGTGAAATCGCCGACGATCTCCTCCAGGATATCCTCGACCGTCACCAGCCCCTGAATGTCGCCGTATTCATCGACCACGATGCCGACTTTCTCTTTGTTGCGCTGGAACTTCACCAACTGGACGTTCAGCGGTGTGCCTTCGGGCACATAATAAATTTCGTCGGCGGCGCGCAGCAGGTTCTCTTTGTTGAACTCTTTCTTCTCGGTCATCAGGCGGTAGGCTTCACGTACCCGCAGCATGCCGATGGCATCATCCAGCGAGGTGCGGTAAAGCACGATGCGGCCGTGCGGGGAGTGAGTAAGCTGACGCATGATCGACTTCCAGTCGTCGTTGACATCGATGCCGACAATCTCATTGCGTGGCACCATAATGTCATCGACCGTCACCTTCTCCAGATCCAACACCGAGATCAGCATGTCCTGATTGCGACGAGAAATCTGCGAGTGCGATTCCTTCACAATGGTGCGCAGCTCGTCCTTGCTGACTGCGTCGCTGATCCGCACATTGGTGCGAATGCCGAACAGCCGTAAAATCAGCGTGGTGATGCCATTGAGCAGCCACACCAGTGGGAACATCACCTTTTGCAGCGGTGCCAGCAAGAAGCTGCTGGGGAATGCGATGCGTTCCGGATACAGGGCGGCAAAGGTTTTTGGCAGCACTTCGGCGAACAGCAGCACGGCGAAGGTCAGTACGCCGGTGGCGATGGCAACGCCCAAATCGCCATACAGGCGCATACCGACAATGGTGGCCAGCGCCGAAGCCAGAATGTTGACCAGGTTATTGCCAATCAGCACCAGGCCTATCAGGCGATCCGGTTTTTGCAGCAGCTTTTCGACCCGGCGGGCGGAACGGTTGCCCTGTTTGGAGAGATGACGCAGACGATAGCGGTTCAGCGTCATCATGCCGGTTTCGGATGCTGAGAAGTAAGCGGAAACCACAATCATGACCACCAGGATAATGATCAGGGTCCCTGTCGAAACGTGCTCCAACGCGGTATTCCTTATGTATGGAGAAAGAGTGCCTGAGAGCTTAGCGAACCATCACTTGCTGAATCAGACGGCTGCCAAAGTAGGCCAGCGTGAGTAGGAAGGCACCGGCAAAGCTGAACCAAACGACGCGGCGACCGCGCCAGCCTTCGTGATAATGGCCCCATAGCAAGACGATATACACAAACCACGCCATGATGGACAACACGGCTTTGTGCACGTTCTCTTTGCTGAACAGGTTATCCATATAAAGCAGCCCGGTGCACAACGTGAGCGTGAGCAACACGACGCCTATCTGGGTGATGTGGAACATCTTGCGTTCGATGCTCATCAACGGCGGCATATCGGCGCTGAAAGACAGCTTTTTGTTTTTCAGCAGGTAATCCAGCCAGGCCAGTTGCAGCGCATACAGCGCGGCAATGATCAGCGTAGCGTAGGAGAACAGCGCCAGGCCGATATGCACCATCAGTTCCGGGCTGGCTTCCAGATGCGTAATAAATTCACCCGGCATAAAGCTGGCGAAGGCCAGGTTGATCATCGCGAAGCTGTAAACGATAGGCAGCAGGAACCAGCCGCGATCGCGCGAAGCCACGAAGGTCATGACCGAGCAAATGATCAGGCTGACTATCGAACCTATGTTCAGCAAGCTGAGATTTTGCCCGGCGCTGACGTCAAAGATACGCTGCTGAAGTGCGATGGCGTGGCAAATTAGCGCCACCACCGCCGAGACGAGAGCAAGCCGACGGTATGCGCTGTTCTTCCGCAACAAGCTGGGAATAATCAGTCCAAGGCTGAGCAGGTAGGCGATCAAAGCCACAATGGAGAAAACTGGCATAGCGTTTAATTTTGCTTCGACGTGGTGAATTGGATTGTCAGTATAGCGTCGAGCGCGTCCCACTCCAACCGATCTCCAACGCTGAGGCAGAGATCCTCTACGCTTCGTGTTATAATCGCCGCAATTATGTCGCCAGAGCGGCCTGTCATTACACGTTGAGCATGAGACGATGTTTGAAAATTTAACCGATCGTTTGTCGCGCACCCTGCGCAATATCAGCGGCCGTGGGCGGCTGACCGAAGAAAATATCAAGGAAACCCTGCGTGAAGTGCGCATGGCATTGCTGGAAGCGGACGTTGCGTTACCGGTCGTGCGGGACTTTATCAACCGCGTGAAAGAGAGCGCGGTAGGTCATGAAGTCAACAAAAGCCTGACGCCGGGGCAAGAGTTCGTCAAGATCGTCAAGAGCGAGCTGATTGCCGCGATGGGCGAAGTGAACACCGAGCTGAACCTGGCGGCGCAACCGCCGGCAGTGGTGCTGATGGCGGGCCTGCAGGGTGCCGGTAAAACCACCAGCGTCGCCAAGCTTGGTAAATTCCTGAAAGAAAAACAGAAGAAAAAAGTCCTGGTGGTTTCCGCCGACGTTTATCGCCCAGCGGCGATCAAACAGCTGGAAACCCTGGCGGAAAGCGTCGGCATCGACTTCTTCCCGTCTGATGTCAAAGAAAAACCGATCGACATCGTTAACCGTGCGCTGCAACAGGCCAAGCTGAAGTTCTACGACGTACTGATCGTCGATACCGCCGGCCGTTTGCACGTTGACGAAGCGATGATGGACGAAATCAAGCAGGTGCACGCGGCGATCAAGCCGGTGGAAACCCTGTTTGTGGTCGACGCCATGACCGGCCAGGATGCTGCCAACACGGCCAAGGCCTTTAATGAAGCATTACCGCTGACCGGTGTGGTACTGACCAAGGTCGACGGTGATGCGCGTGGCGGTGCCGCGTTGTCTATCCGTCACATCACGGGCAAGCCGATCAAGTTCCTCGGCGTGGGCGAGAAGACCGAAGCGCTGGAGCCCTTCCATCCGGACCGCGTGGCATCACGCATTCTGGGCATGGGCGATGTGCTGTCGCTGATCGAAGATATCGAAAGCAAAGTTGACCGCGAGCAGGCGGAGAAACTGGCTAACAAGCTGAAGAAAGGTGACGGTTTTGATCTGACCGACTTCCTGGAACAGCTGAAGCAGATGCGTAACATGGGCGGTATGGCCAGCATGCTGAGCAAACTGCCTGGCGCCGGCCAACTGCCGGACAATGTGAAATCGCAAATGGACGACAAGGTTCTGGTGCGTATGGAAGCAATCATCAACTCGATGACGCTGAAAGAGCGCGCCAAACCGGAAATCATCAAAGGCTCGCGCAAGCGCCGCATTGCGATGGGTTCCGGTATGCAGGTGCAGGACGTTAACCGCTTGTTGAAGCAGTTCGACGAAATGCAGCGCATGATGAAAAAGATGAAGAAAGGCGGAATGGCGAAGATGATGCGCGGCATGAAAGGTATGATGCCGCCGGGCTTCCCAGGCCGCTGACAGGCGCGTGCCCCTTGGGGTGAGCGTGTTTAAGCATTTGCCGTTCGCGGCAAAAACCGCCCGGAATATTACCGGCTGCAAAAAGTAGTTGACGCTGATCTACGCTTTAGATTGCTTTTTGCGCCAAAATGAGTAAAATTTTCGGGCTTTTTATATTGCAACCGGGCCCCGTTCCCTCAATGGGGCCCGGCTGTTTTATTAACTAAAGAGGATGTTATGGTAACAATTCGTTTGGCACGTGGCGGCGCTAAAAAGCGTCCGTTCTATCAAGTAGTAGTGACCGACAGCCGCAATGCTCGTGATGGTCGTTTCATCGAGCGCGTAGGCTTCTTCAACCCGATCGCATCTGGTCAGGCTGAAGCACTGCGTCTGGACCTGGACCGCATCGAACATTGGGTCGGTCTGGGTGCAACCGTTTCTGATCGCGTTCACGCGCTGATCAAAGACGCTAAGAAAGCAGCTTAATCTGTCGCGGTGGTGGCAATGAGCAAGCAACTCAAACCGGTAGCACCTAAGCAGCCGATTGTACTCGGTAAAATGGGGTCTACTTACGGCATTCGTGGTTGGCTCAGAGTATTTTCATCCACCGAGAACGCCGAAAGCATTTTTGACTATCAGCCGTGGTTTATCCAGCGGGCGGGTCAATGGCAGCTTGTCGAGTTGGAAGACTGGAAGCGCCACAGTCAGGATCTGATCATCAAAGTCAAAGGCGTTGATGATCGGGATGCTGCGAATCTACTGACCAATTGCGAAATTCAGGTGGATTCGGAACAACTTCCTCCGTTGGTGGGTGATGATTACTACTGGAAAGACCTTATGGGCTGCCAGGTAGTCACGACCACCGGTTACGAACTGGGTAAAGTCGTCGATATGATGGAAACCGGTTCAAACGACGTGATGGTAGTGAAAGCTAACCTGAAAGATGCGTTCGGCATGAAGGAGCGGTTGGTCCCGTTTCTTCATGGGCAGGTTATCAAGAAAGTCGATCTCACTGCTCGCGTGATTGAAGCAGATTGGGATCCTGGTTTTTGACCTCCGAATCAAACGGTCGAAACAAGTGGAATGACAGTATGGGGATTGGCTTGTGTTCATTGGTATTGTAAGCCTGTTTCCTGAGATGTTCCGCGCAATCACCGATTACGGGGTGACTGGCCGGGCAGTAAAAAATGGCCTGCTGAGCGTGCAGTGTTGGAGTCCACGTGACTTCACCTACGACCGGCATCGTACCGTGGACGATCGCCCTTATGGCGGCGGCCCGGGAATGTTGATGATGGTGCAACCCTTGCGGGAAGCCATTCATGCAGCAAAAGCAGCGGCAGGCGAGGGAGCAAAGGTGATTTATCTGTCACCTCAGGGGCGTAAGCTGGATCAAACCGGCGTATGCGAACTGGCGACCAACCAGAAGATGATTCTGGTGTGCGGTCGTTATGAAGGGGTAGACGAGCGCGTAATCCAAACCGAAATTGATGAAGAATGGTCAATCGGCGATTACGTACTCAGCGGCGGGGAACTGCCGGCAATGACCCTGATTGATTCAGTCGCCCGTTTTATACCGGGTGTGCTGGGCCATCAGGCCTCAGCAGAAGAAGATTCTTTTGTCGATGGATTGCTGGACTGCCCGCACTATACCCGTCCTGAGGTGTTGGAAGGGATGGAAGTTCCGCCAGTCTTACTGTCGGGCAACCATGCCGAGATACGTCGCTGGCGCTTAAAGCAGTCGCTGGGCCGTACCTGGCTTAGAAGACCTGAACTTCTAGAAAGCCTAGCTCTGACTGACGAGCAAGCGGTGTTGCTGGCTGAGTTCCAACGGGAACATCAGGCCAAGCAACAGGACTATGAAGGGAACGTCTGAGCAACTGGCTCGACGGGACCGATATATCAGTTTACCTAGGGTAAGAGACATATTATGAGCAACATTATTAAGCAAATTGAACAAGAGCAGATGAAGCAAGACGTACCTGCATTCCGTCCGGGTGATTCCGTGGAAGTTAAGGTATGGGTCGTTGAAGGTAGCAAAAAACGTCTGCAGGCATTCGAGGGCGTGGTTATCGCTATCCGTAACCGCGGTCTGCACTCTGCATTCACTGTTCGTAAGATTTCCAACGGCGAAGGTGTTGAGCGTGTATTCCAGACTCACTCCCCAGTAATCGACAGCATTACTGTTAAACGTCGTGGTGCCGTTCGTAAAGCCAAACTGTACTATCTGCGTGAGCGTACTGGTAAGTCTGCTCGTATCAAAGAGCGTCTGAACCGCGTCGGCTAACGCTGCATCCAAAAGTTAATAGCTATGAAGGGGTTGGCACTGTGCCAACCCCTTTTTTTATGCCTGCAGATCGGGGATTGCATCTGCAAGATGCGAAAATGCTCCCAGGACGCCCGTTTTTACAGGCATAAAAAAGCCTGCGTTTGCAGGCTCTTTGCATTACAGCGCCGCGGCGCGCTGTTTGCTTTTTTCCGGATGTGGCTGTGCAGGAACGATATCGCCAGGCTTTACAATCACGCGAGCGACAGACTCGTGCGTGGCAAAGGTACAGCTGCAGTTAATGTTTTGGCATTGGTGATAGCGCTCTTTGGTCGCTTCGCTCAGATAACGGCTGGAGCGAGTATGGGCCACGCTACCGCAGAGTGGACAGTGCATCATAAAAACCCCCTTGCAATATTTTAAGTGAAAACGGGTTGGGCATTAAGCCACAATCAAAATCAGCAGCCTGCCTAATTAGGTGGGAGTTACACCCCAGCTTATTAACGGACACTCCTGATGGTAGTAACGGCTTCAGCCGCGATGATTGAGTTTTCTCATGCTCTGCACCCATTCAATTAATACTGTGTATGCATACAGTATTAAGCTATTTGCTAAACTCGTCAATAGTAAACGTTATGTTTTTAGCAAAATGTCTAAATTTGATTTTCAGGCATAAAAAAAGCCCATCAATGATGGGCTTAGTCGTATAACAGGTGCAGAAGTAAGAAGGATTACAAACCGTACACCAGGCTGATAGAAGTGGTGGTGTCGGTATTCTTTGGCGCAGAGGCTGGAGGCTTGCTGTTGTAAGTCACGGTGTAAGCCAGACGCAACGCGAACTTTTCGTTAATGGCGACGCTGAGTGCGGTTTCGGAGTTCAGCGTGGTTTCTTCGTTCGCCAGCGCGGAAACGCCTTCAGAGAACTTGGTATTGTCGGTCAATTGGTACGAATAGTTGGCCGCACCGTAAGCCAGCGCTTTGGTGGAACGCCCACCGCCATGGTATTCGTCGTGACGCACGCCCGGACCGAATTCAACTCGCAGATCGCTAAGCGGCCCATTGAGGATTTGGCGACCATAACCGCCGGTCAGCGTCGAGCGGGAATCATAACCGTTGAAGCGATCGCTCAGCCAGCTCGCCTGACCGAACAGGTAGTTACGATCGGACAGGTTATAACGGGTACGGCCGCCGGCCTGATACTTTTCTGACGAGCGCACGTTGGAGGATGTGGTGTTGTTGGCCGCACCCCACAGGCTGTAAGCGGCATCGCTGTTGAACCAGGTCATGCTGGTATTGGCCAACAGGGTAGAGCTTTGTGAGTTGCCTGACTGCGAGTTGTAACCGGCCTGGACGTTGCCTTCAAACGGTTTTTTGGCGGTGGCCGGATCGTCCATCGCGGTGAAAAGCGTATTGTCGGCAAGGGCTGAAACACTGGTGAAAGTCGTTAAGCAGCTAATGAACAGCGGAATAGCGCGGCGAGCGCGTAAAGAGAGCATTTTTGATCCAGTTGTTAAGAGTGGTTATAAGTGATTTCGGTCACATTATATCGGTTCGCCATTGCGACCAAAATAGCGACTATTAGCTTAAGTTTTTAATTTTTCGTCCTCACTTATTCACTTTTCTTCTACTGACTTTTAACCCTGTTAACGGCATAAAATACTGATTGCCATTATTATTTATGTGGTCAATGGTGTGGGCGGCAACGGGGAATACCGTTGCCGTTGGGGAAATGATTACAGGAAGGTGGTGACCAGAAGATATCCGGTGATACAGGAACACAGCACGCCGATCAGGCCAGGAATAATAAAGCTGTGGTTGATGATAAATTTGCCGATGCGCGTTGTTCCAGAACGGTCAAAACCGATGCAGGCCAAATCGCTTGGATAAGTGGGCAAGACGAAGTAACCGTACGCGGCCGGGAAGAAAGCCAGCAGTATTTTGGGGTCGACGCCCAACTGCAGCGCCATTGGGGCAATCGCGGTGAGCGCAGCTGCCTGGCTGTTGACCAGCTTGGAAACCAGGAACAGAACGATCGCGTAAGTCCACGGCTGACTTTTTACCACGTCTTCAAGCAGGAGTTTTAACTCTCCCATATGTGCCTGGAAGAAGGTATCACTCATCCACGCCACGCCGAATACGGAAAAAATAGCGACCATGCCGGCTTTGAAAACCGCACCATTGGCAATATCGCCGGGTTTGACTTTGCAGCCCATCAGAATAACGGCACCGGCGATCAGCATCATCATCTGGATCACCAGATTCATAGACAGCGGTTTCAGTACCCCTTTGGCATTGGCAAAGGAAGGGCGTAAATCAGCAAAAGCCCCCAAGAGCACGACGATGGCGATAGCCGCAAAGAAGATCGCTGTGGACCAGTAAGCCTGCTTGGGGAATCTCTGATTGAGCAGTGTTTCGGTGCTGCCAAAAATATAGGCCCGTTGTTCTGGATCTTTGATTTTTTCCTGGAATTCAGCGTCCTTATCCAGATCTTTACCGCGGCGCAGGCTCCATAAGGCCGCCATTAGCACCCCGACTAATGAAGCCGGGATCGAGACGGCAAGGATTTCTACCAGCGTGTAAGCTTTGCCAATCCCATGTCCTGCGGCAATGATTGAAACCAGAGACACAACGGCCACGGAAACCGGCGAAGCTGTGATGGCCATTTGCGAGGCGACGGAAGCCACGGCCATTGGGCGTTCTGGGCGGATCCCTTTTTTGATGGCGATATCGGAAATGATCGGGAACATGGTGTACACCACATGCCCTGTGCCGCACAGGAACGTCAGAGTCCAGGTGGTGAAAGGAGCAAGCAGCGTGATGTGCTGTGGGTGGCGGCGCAGCAGTCGCTCTGCATATTGCATCATCACGTTCAAACCGCCGGCAGTTTGCAACACTGAAGCACAACCGATTACGGCAAGAATAGTCAGCATAACCTCAACGGGAGGTTTACCTGGTTCCAACCCGAATATAAAACATAAGAGGAATAAACCAATACCGCTTATTAGGCCCAGCCCCATACCGCCAAACCGAGTGCCGACTAATAAGCAGATTATAATAATTAAGAACTGCAAAGTGATCATGATAGTCCCTTGTCAAGAAATGAAAAGCAGCTAACGCTCATACATTCTCAATGCAGGTGATACGGGCTCTGTCTACGCAGATTAACCCTAAAGAGGTGCGAACGAATAACACCATAATTATTTATTTTTCGCGCGATAACTGTGAAGTTCCGCAATATTTATTCAATAGGTTTTACTCATGTTTTTGTATTTTAATTAATAGTGGAAAGTAATTGAAAATAAATTGCCGGTTTATTGTTTGTTATTTGTGTTTCAGTTGTTTAATTTTTAGGTGATTTGATTTACCCGTTAAGGTTCTCTGCTGTGGAAAGGGTAAACCTCAGGCTTTTGAACGTTCGGTGGATGAGGCATGTGGGTCGTTGCGTTTCTAGTGTATCGAATTGTTTACGATTTTGTCGGGTTTTAGCATTTTGGTGTGCAAGGAAGCTTCGTGTAGGCGAAAGCCTTAAAAATAATTAATAATCATTATGTTAGGTGATTTTCTGTGTTGTTTTCATGACTTATTTAGCGCTTTTTATTTGTGGTAATTTTTTATTTACACCAAATGGATTGAAATCTTTACATTTCGTGATAGGGTAAGAACCTGAAACGCTCAATGTTCTATCAACGCTTACGCATAACGGCAAACGACAGGAATAGCATCATGCAAAAAGACGCGCTCAATAACGTTCATATCAGTGCAGAACAGATTCTGATTACTCCGGAAGAGCTGAAGAACCAGTTCCCGCTTAGTGCCAGCGACGAGAATGAAATCGCCACGGCACGCAAAACCATCGCCGATATTCTGCAGGGGCGCGATCATCGCCTGCTGGTGGTGTGCGGACCTTGTTCTATTCACGACCCGGATGCGGCACTTGATTACGCCCGTCATTTGAAAACCCTGTCAGCTGAATTGAGCGATCAGCTGTATATCGTTATGCGTGTCTATTTTGAAAAACCTCGTACCACCGTCGGCTGGAAAGGTCTGATTAACGACCCATACATGGACGGTTCGTTTGACGTTGAAGCAGGTCTGCACATTGCGCGTCGCCTGCTGCTGGATCTGGTTGGTATGGGCTTGCCGTTGGCGACCGAAGCGTTGGATCCGAACAGTCCGCAATACCTGGGCGATTTGTTCAGCTGGTCAGCGATTGGTGCGCGCACGACTGAATCGCAAACTCACCGTGAGATGGCTTCAGGGCTGTCAATGCCGGTAGGTTTCAAAAACGGTACCGACGGCAGCTTGGGCACGGCGATCAATGCTATGCGCGCCGCGGCAATGCCACACCGTTTTGTCGGTATAAATCAGGCAGGGCAAGTGTGCCTGCTGCAGACGCAGGGTAACCCTGATGGCCATGTGATCCTGCGCGGTGGTAAAACGCCAAACTACAGCGCTGAGGACGTGGCGGCCTGTGAAAAACAGATGCTGGATGCGGGACTCCACCCGTCCTTGATGATAGATTGCAGCCATGGCAACTCGAATAAAGACTATCGCCGTCAACCGGCGGTTGCCGAGTCCGTGGTAGAGCAGATCAAAGCGGGTAACCGTTCGATCACCGGCATCATGCTGGAAAGCCACTTGCACGAAGGCAGCCAGTCTTCTGAGCAACCGCGTGCAGATATGCGCTATGGGGTTTCTGTTACCGACGCCTGTATTAACTGGGAAAGTACAGAGACGCTGCTGCGCCATATGCACCAGGAACTCGGCGCCGCGCTGACGGCACGCACTGGAGAGTAGTAAGTTATGGTGGCTGAACTGACCGCGTTGCGCGATCAAATCGACGAAGTGGATAAGGCGCTGCTGGAGCTGTTGGCTAAACGCCTGCAGTTGGTGGCGGAAGTGGGAGAGGTTAAAAGCCACCATGGCTTACCGGTGTATGTTCCTGAGCGTGAGGCGGCAATGCTGGCCTCACGGCGTCAAGAAGCGGAAAACCTGGGTGTGCCGCCCGATTTGATTGAGGACGTGCTGCGTCGGGTGATGCGCGAGTCTTACGTTAGCGAGAACGACAAAGGCTTTAAAACGCTACATCCGCAACTGCGCCCGATCGTCATTATCGGCGGCAACGGTCAAATGGGGCGGTTGTTTAATCGCTTGCTGACGCTGTCCGGTTACCAGGTCAAAGTGTTGGACCAGGAAGACTGGAATCAGGCTGATACGCTGCTTGCCGATGCCGGAATGGTGATTGTCAGCGTCCCTATTCACGTCACCGAACAGGTGATTGAGCGGTTACCGCCATTGCCTGCAGACTGTATTCTGGTTGATCTGGCCTCGGTAAAAAATCGCCCGTTGAATGCCATGCTGGCGGCGCACCATGGCCCAGTGGTGGGGCTGCATCCCATGTTTGGCCCAGACGTAGGCAGCGTGGCCAAGCAGGTGGTGGTCTATTGCGATGGCCGCGAACCGCAAGCCTACCAATGGTTGCTAGAACAGCTACAGGTATGGGGGGCGCGTTTGCACCGTATCAGCGCGGTTGAGCACGATCAGAACATGGCGTTTATTCAAGCCCTGCGCCACTTTGCGACCTTTGCTTATGGTTTGCATCTGGCGGAGGAAAACGTGCAGTTGGAGCAGTTGCTGGCCCTTTCTTCACCGATCTATCGGCTGGAGTTGGCGATGGTCGGGCGGCTGTTTGCTCAAGACCCGCAGCTGTACGCGGATATCATCATGTCTTCCGAAGAGAACATTGCGCTGATCAAGCGTTACTATCAGCGGTTTGGTGAGGCAATAAAACTGTTGGAGCAGGGCGATAAACAGGCGTTTATCCAAAGCTTTCAGAAGGTCGAACATTGGTTTGGCGACTATGCGCAGCGTTTCCTGGTGGAAAGCCGTTCGCTGCTACGTCAGGCGAATGACAGTCGCCAATAATGATAAGGGTTCGGCTATGCCGAACCCTTTTTAATGGTATTCAGGACGGATTGACTGGCACCACGGTGTCGCTCGGGTAACACCCCAGCACCTTCAGCGAGCGGGTGATAGGTGTCAGATCTCTCAATGCCTTCTGCATCGCTTCAGAACGCAGGTTAGCTTGCACATCGATATAAAACATCTCTTCCCACGGGTTGCCGTTAATCGGGCGCGATTCCAGCTTGGTCATGATGATGCCGTTGTCGCGCAGTACCAGCAGCGCTTCCACCAAGGCACCCGACTGCTGGCCGGTGGCCATAATCAGCGTGGTCTTAGCCGGCACCTGCTCGGAAACTTCGATAGCCTTGCGCGCCAATACGATAAAGCGAGTAATGTTCTGCTGCTGATTGGCAAGGTTATGTTCCAGTACCTGCAGGCCATAGAGCGCACCGCCGGCTTCGCTGCCCAGCGCCGCCGCTTTTGGCGAGTTCAACTTTGCCACTTTTTCCATTGCCGCAGCGGTGCTTTCACAGTATTCGATTTTCCAGTGCGGGTAGCGATTAATAAACTGGCTGCACTGTTGGAAAGGTTGCGGGTGGCTATATACGGTTTCGATCTGATCAAGGTCGGTATCGCTGGCGATCAGCACACAGTGATCGATAGGGTTAGTCAGTTCGCCGACGATCGACAAACTGGTGTGTTGCAGCAGGTCGTAAACGTCATTAATCGAGCCGGAGCTGGTGTTTTCGATCGGCAGGATGGCGTAATCCGCCTGGCCGGTTTCAACCTGGGTGAAGATATCCTGGAATTTCTGGCAACCGCACTCGATCAACTGATCGAAATGGCGAGCAGCATATTGGCGGGCCGCCAGGTGTGAGTAAGAGCCTTTCGGGCCAAGGAAAGCGATGCGGGCAGAATGCTGGCTGATTTGATTGAGTTGATGCTGCAACAGCGCCTGCTGAGTCAGTACGGAGTCTTCGATAATCAGTTGAAACAGACGGGTGACGTAAAATCCGTCCAGATCGTAGGGCTTGGCTGCGGCGATCAGGGCGTCCAGCAGGTCGCGTTCACGCTCTTTATCACGGATTGGCCGATGAGAGTGCAACTTGGTTTTACCTACTTCTACCGCCAGCTCACGGCGTTCTGCCAGCAAGGACAGCAGTTTCAGATCCAGTGCGCTGATGCGTTGGCGCAGCACGAGTAACGGGTTGTCGGTCATAATCAGCTTCTGCCTTATATTTTTATACGTCGTAAAATAGCCATAAAAAAAGCCCCCTGATTTCAGGAGGCTTTGCTGTTCGTCTTCGCATTCTTTATCACACGACGAAACGCCTCCCAATCAGGGGAAGGTAAAAAAGAATGCGAAGAAAAACGGTTTACGGACCATGTACTATCCAAAGTGTGTGAGACAGGTTTTAAAGTAACCGCAGGTTTTTATCTCGTCAATAAAAAAACCAGACAAAAAACGCGCCCTCAGGCGCGTTTGATGTGAAACAACCGCTAAACGGTTATTCCTGTTCCGGCTCCACTTCCGGAACGATGTCCTTCACGCTGGCGGCGGCACGGCGTGCTTCGCCTTTGTGCTGCACCTTGTTCAACTGACGCTCCAGCTTGGCGATCAGTTCGTTAACGGCGGTATACATGTCTTCATGTTTTGCGCTGGCGACCAGCGGGCCGTTAGGTGTGGTAATGGTGGCGTCGGCAACAAACCCTTTCGGTTCTTTGGATAAGACGATATGCGGGTTAATCAGTTGGGCCTGCCATTTTTCCAGTTTGGTGAGACGGTCTTCGACGTGACTGCGGATTGCGGGAGTGATATCCATTTGTTTGCTGGTAATGTTCAATGTCATATAACTTACCTCTCTGTCTTTCCGTCTTGGATGAGTCCAGCATACCCCGCTTTTTGCTGAAATGCGTGATGAAAATCACGTTTTTTTGTCACTTTTTGCAAAGTTAGTTCAATCTGTGATTCAGCATCTGAAATGGCCATCTAACGCTTGAGTCTTGGAAGCGGAACGCGCATTATTGAAAGGATAAGCGGTGTTGCAGTCTTGCTAACATCGTGTTTTTGCTTGTGTATTTATCCGGAATTGGGTGAATTTACAGCAAATAAAAACGGCAGCCGAAGCTGCCGTTTTGTTTTCCTGCCGTTACCCATCAGACTATGCCGGGTTGGCGCTAATCACTTTGGCCACTTTGTCGGCCTGACCGTTCAGTTGCAACTGCTTGTACGCATTTTCCATCAGCGGCAGCGCGTCGCGCGTCGCTTGAGTATCAGGGAATTCACGCAGCATCTGTTCAGCACGATTAACGACCGCGACGTAGGCACCGCGTTTAGTGTAGTATTCCACCACCGAAAGCTCATACTTGGCCAGGCGGTCTTTCAGATACACCAGACGCTTGTTGGCATCGGTTACATACTGGCTGTTCGGGTACTGCTGAATCAGCTGGCTGAAATCGCGAAATGCAGCGCGAGCATGCTGTGGATCGCGGTCTGAACGATCGACCCCGAAGAAGCCTTGCAGTGCACTGTCATCCAACGCCATATCGGTCAGGCCACGCATATACATCACGTAGTCGATGTTTGGGTGCGTTGGGTTCAGACGCATGAAACGATCGATAGATGCCTGAGCCATAGGTAAATCGGCAGATTTATAGTAGGCATAAATCAGGTCCAACTGTACCTGCTGAGAGTAGGGTCCGAAAGGATAGCGGTTATCTAACGCTTCGAGTTGCGTAATCGCGCCCTTAAAGTTACCGTCCTGCAGTTTTTGCTGGGCAGTAGCATAGATTTCCGAAGGCGGGTTGTCGGGAACCGCATCCTTGGATGTGGAGCAACCTGCCAGCGCCAGGCTCAACGTGGCTGCCGCCACCAGATATTTCATACGCGTCATGACGTTTTGATTATCCTCAGGGTGTTATTCCGGGAGACTGTCCGTTAAGCTCCCGACAAAGACCAGTTACAATAGCACATTATATTAAACGGCATCGCCGTGAAAACCCAACGTTAACGAAGAAGCTGCATATGGCACAACAAGTACAACTCACCGCAACGGTGGCCGAATCTCAACTCGGACAACGTTTAGATCAGGCTTTGGCCGAATTGTTCCCTGATTATTCACGATCTCGCATAAAAGATTGGATCCTGGACGATCGGGTGCAGGTCAATGGCAAAACGATAAACAAACCGAAAGAGAAGGTGCTGGGGGGAGAGACGGTCGCCATTGATGCACAGATAGAAGAAGAGGCCCGTTGGGAACCGCAGGACATCGCGCTGAATATCGTCTACGAAGACAGCGACATTTTGGTCATCAACAAGCCGCGCGACCTGGTTGTGCATCCTGGCGCCGGTAACCCGGACGGCACGGTGCTCAATGCGTTGCTGCATTACTATCCTGAAATCGCCGACGTACCGCGTGCCGGTATCGTGCACCGTTTGGACAAAGACACGACCGGTCTGATGGTAGTGGCGAAAACCGTTCCGGCGCAGACCCGGTTGGTGGAAGCGTTGCAGGCACGTGAAATCACCCGTGAATACGAAGCTGTCGCCATCGGTACCATGACCGCCGGCGGTACCGTCGAAGAGCCGATTTCGCGCCATTCAACCAAACGTACCCACATGGCGGTCCACCCGATGGGTAAACCGGCGGTGACGCATTACCGCATTATGGAACACTTCCGCGCACACACTCGCCTGCGTCTGCGTCTGGAAACCGGCCGTACCCACCAGATCCGTGTGCATATGTCGCACATTAACCACCCGCTGGTGGGCGATCAGCTGTACGGTGGTCGTCCACGTCCGCCAAAAGGGGCTTCGGAGGCATTCATTGCCACACTGCGCGGTTTCGATCGCCAGGCACTGCACGCCACCATGCTGCGTTTATATCATCCAATCAGCGGTATCCAGATGGAGTGGCATGCGCCGCTGCCGCAGGATATGGTCGATCTGATTAACGCACTGAAGCTCGATACCGAAGAATTCAAAGATCAGATGAACTGGTAATGGATTCGCTTATCTTGCCCGATTGGCCACTGCCTGCAGGGGTAAAAGCCTGCAGCAGCACCCGTAACGGTGGCGTAAGTCGGCCGCCGTACGGTTCGCTCAATCTCGGCACTCACGTGGGTGACGAGACTCAGGCGGTGGCGGATAACCGTCAACGTCTGGTCGCGGCGGCGAACCTGCCGCAGATGCCAGTCTGGCTGGAGCAAGTGCATGGCACGCGCGTGGTGCGACTGGATGGGCAAACGCCTGTCGATTTGCAAGCGGACGCGGTTTACAGCAATGTGTCAGGGCAGGTGTGCGCAGTGATGACAGCAGACTGCTTGCCGGTTTTATTCTGCTCGCAGTCTGGTGATGAAGTCGCTGCAGCTCATGCCGGTTGGCGTGGATTGTGTAACGGCGTGCTGGAGCAGACTTTAGCGGCGTTTTCCACTCAGCCTGCAGGCATCAGCGTTTGGCTCGGCCCGGCGATCGGCCCGCAGCAGTTTGAGGTAGGGCCGGAGGTCCGCGCGGCATTTATTGCTGTTGATCCCGGCGCTGAGCTGGCTTTTGCCCCTCGCGGCGATAAATATCTCGCAGATATCTATTTACTGGCTCGTCAGCGTCTACAACGCGCAGGGGTTCATGCTATCTATGGCGGAGACCGTTGTACGGTGAGCGAAATCAGTCATTTTTTCTCCTATCGACGCGACGGAATAACCGGACGTCTGGCAAGTTTAATCTGGCTGATATAACCTATTGAATTAGGACGGTCCAACGGCGCATGATGTAGTACCGAAAATATACAGTCGAAATAACCTTGAAAATTTGAGGGATGACCTCATTTAATCTCCAGTAGCAATTTCGACCAATCTTGGAGGTGTTATGCGTCTGGATCGTCTTACTAACAAATTCCAGCTTGCCCTCGCCGATGCCCAATCTCTAGCCCTTGGGCGCGACAACCAATTTATTGAACCGTTACATCTGATGAGCGCTCTGCTCAATCAGGATGGGGGCACGGTTCGCCCATTATTAACTTCTGCCGGTATCGATGCTGGGCGCGTGCGCACCGAGATCGAACAGGCCTTGTCTCGTCTGCCTCAAGTTGAAGGTACCGGTGGTGACGTTCAACCGTCGCATGAGCTGGTGCGTGTCCTGAATTTGTGCGACAAGCTGGCACAAAAGCGGGCGGACAAATTTATCTCATCCGAACTCTTTGTTCTGGCGGTGCTTGAAGATCGCGGTAACTTGACCGATCTGTTGAAAGCAGCCGGTGCAACGACCGATAAAATCAGTAAGGCCATTGAGCAAATGCGAGGCGGTGATAGCGTGGAAGATCAAGGTGCTGAAGACCAACGTCAGGCGTTGAAGAAATACACTATCGATCTGACCGAGCGTGCTGAGCAGGGCAAACTGGACCCGGTTATCGGCCGTGACGAAGAGATACGCCGTACCATTCAGGTGCTGCAACGTCGTACCAAAAACAACCCTGTGTTGATCGGCGAACCTGGCGTGGGTAAAACCGCCATCGTCGAAGGCCTGGCTCAGCGCATCATCAATGGCGAAGTGCCGGAAGGTTTGAAGCATAAGCGCGTGTTGTCCCTCGATATGGGGGCGTTGATCGCTGGTGCTAAATATCGCGGCGAGTTTGAAGAGCGTCTGAAAGCCGTTTTGAGCGATCTGTCTAAACAGGAAGGCAGCGTCATCCTGTTTATAGATGAGCTGCACACAATGGTTGGTGCAGGTAAAGCCGATGGTGCGATGGATGCGGGCAATATGTTGAAACCTGCGTTGGCACGCGGGGAGCTTCACTGTGTCGGCGCGACAACTCTCGACGAATATCGTCAATATATAGAGAAGGACGCGGCGCTTGAACGTCGTTTCCAGAAAGTGTTTGTCGCCGAACCCAGTGTTGAAGACACCATCGCTATCTTGCGCGGTTTGAAAGAACGTTATGAACTGCATCACCACGTGCAGATCACCGACCCGGCAATCGTTGCGGCGGCGACGCTGTCGCACCGCTATATTTCCGATCGTCAACTGCCGGATAAGGCCATTGACCTGATTGATGAGGCGGCGTCCAGCATTCGCATGCAGATGGACTCCAAGCCGGAATCGCTCGATCGCCTTGAGCGCCGGATTATTCAGCTCAAGCTGGAGCAGCAGGCCTTGAGTAAAGAGTCGGACGACGCCAGCAAGAAACGCCTGGAAATGCTGAGCGGTGAGCTGGAGCAGAAAGAACGCGAGTATTCAGAGCTGGAAGAAGAGTGGAAAGCGGAAAAAGCTTCGCTCTCCGGCACGCAAAATATTAAAGCGGATCTTGAGCAGGCCAAAATCAGCCTGGAGCAGGCGCGTCGCGTTGGCGACCTGGGGCGGATGTCGGAGCTGCAGTACGGCAAGATCCCAGAGCTGGAAAAACAGCTTGCCGCTGCCACGCTGGCCGAAGGCAAGACTATGAAACTGCTGCGTAACCGGGTGACCGACGCAGAAATCGCTGAAGTGCTGGCGCGCGCTACCGGTATTCCTGTCGCCAGAATGCTGGAAGGCGAACGGGATAAGCTGTTACGTCTGGAACAAGAGCTGCATTCGCGGGTCATTGGCCAGAACGAAGCGGTGAGCGCGGTATCCAACGCGATCCGTCGTAGCCGTGCCGGGCTGTCAGATCCGAACCGACCTATCGGTTCGTTCCTGTTCCTCGGTCCGACCGGGGTAGGTAAAACCGAACTGTGTAAAGCGTTGGCTTCGTTCCTGTTCGACAGCGACGACGCTATGGTGCGTATCGATATGTCCGAGTTTATGGAGAAACATTCGGTATCGCGGCTGGTGGGGGCGCCTCCAGGTTATGTCGGTTATGAAGAGGGCGGTTATCTGACCGAGGCAGTGCGTCGCAGACCTTATTCAGTGATCCTGCTGGATGAAGTGGAGAAAGCGCACCCGGATGTGTTCAACATCCTGCTGCAGGTATTGGATGATGGCCGCCTGACCGATGGTCAAGGCCGTACCGTCGATTTCCGCAATACGGTGGTGATCATGACTTCCAACCTGGGGTCTGATCTGATCCAGGAACACTTTGGTCAGATGAACTATACGCAGATGAAAGAATCGGTAATGGAAATGGTAACGCACCACTTCCGCCCGGAATTCATCAACCGTATAGATGAGGTGGTAGTGTTCCACCCGCTCGGTCAGAAACACATCGCCGAGATCGCCAAGATTCAGTTGGCACGTCTGTACAAACGTTTGGAAGAGCGTGGTTACGAAGTGACTATGACCGAACCGGCGTTGGAGCTGTTGGGCAAAACCGGTTTCGATCCTGTGTATGGGGCTCGTCCACTGAAACGAGCTATTCAGCAGGAGATCGAGAACCCGCTGGCGCAGCAAAT
The DNA here is from genome assembly GCF_024809915.1 of Serratia sp. BIGb0234. Lineage (NCBI taxonomy): Bacteria > Pseudomonadati > Pseudomonadota > Gammaproteobacteria > Enterobacterales > Yersiniaceae > Serratia > Serratia sp. BIGb0234. Next base: position 1,222 of record NZ_JANUEI010000005.1, on the reverse strand, counting down.
CCTTTCCGGCAAGCTGATCCCGGGTATACCGGTGACGCTGGATGTCGAAGACGAGCATATCGTCGCCAAACAGTAACGGCTATCTATTATCTATATAGTGATTACGATAAAAGGGAGCGGGCGACCGCTCCCTTTTTTTATCGGCTTTGGTTGGGTTTAAGCTGTTTGCCCTGGCAATGGCGCTAAAATCCCGTAATTTCGTCTAATAAATATCCTAAAATGGCTTTATTGGTGGTTATTTGAGCGCTTGAAAAGTTTTTTGCATTTAGGGGTTGCGGCCTTCTGAGAACTCCCTATAATGCGCCTCCACTGACCGGGAACAACGACTCCTCTAACGAGAACCAGTCGCCCAGCCAGAAAGATTCAAGCCGGTGAAAACACCGTTTCTTAATAAGAAAAAAGCTTGACTCTTCAGGTGAAAAGCGTAATATACGCCACCTCGAGTTAGCAACCTAACTCACTGCTCTTTAACAATTTATCAGACAATCTGTGTGGGCACTCCACAAGACGATATCCAGAACCTTCGGGTTCAAAAAAATATCAAGTCTTGAAGAGTGACCAAGCAGTAATTCATTTAGTTGACGTGTTTAACTGATGAATATTACGAAAGTTAATTTTCGAGCATCGCTTCACGAGTTGAAGCAAATCAAGCTTTTAATTGAAGAGTTTGATCATGGCTCAGATTGAACGCTGGCGGCAGGCCTAACACATGCAAGTCGAGCGGTAGCACAGGGAGCTTGCTCCTGGGTGACGAGCGGCGGACGGGTGAGTAATGTCTGGGAAACTGCCTGATGGAGGGGGATAACTACTGGAAACGGTAGCTAATACCGCATAACGTCTACGGACCAAAGTGGGGGACCTTCGGGCCTCATGCCATCAGATGTGCCCAGATGGGATTAGCTAGTAGGTGGGGTAATGGCTCACCTAGGCGACGATCCCTAGCTGGTCTGAGAGGATGACCAGCCACACTGGAACTGAGACACGGTCCAGACTCCTACGGGAGGCAGCAGTGGGGAATATTGCACAATGGGCGCAAGCCTGATGCAGCCATGCCGCGTGTGTGAAGAAGGCCTTCGGGTTGTAAAGCACTTTCAGCGAGGAGGAAGGGTAGTGTGTTAATAGCACATTGCATTGACGTTACTCGCAGAAGAAGCACCGGCTAACTCCGTGCCAGCAGCCGCGGTAATACGGAGGGTGCAAGCGTTAATCGGAATTACTGGGC
>NZ_JANUEI010000004.1:0-406841 GCF_024809915.1 Serratia sp. BIGb0234 | reverse complement strand
CGGCGGCCGCACCTGTCGCTAAAATATAAAACGCCCGATGAGGTTCATCGGGCGTTATCCGGCTGAAAAGTGTCAACCTATATCAGGACTAGTCAAAATCAACATCTGCGATCGATAAAAAGACCGCCATCGCTCTCCAGGCTGAATTGACTCAGCCGGGTGCTGTGCGCTGGTCGGTAGAGAAGGAAAGCAAAATGAACATGCCATTCACCACGGCGATCCGTGGCAATTTTTTCGACATCGCGGCCTGCGTGGATCATCCGCAGCAATTAGGTCAGCAGCTGCGACATATTCCTGACGGGTTAATGCTGCTCCATGAAGGCGCGATTGCCTGGTTCGGCAGCTGGCAGCAGGGCGAATCGCTGTTGCCGCCGGGGTTTGAGGTCGCTCACTATCCGGACAAACTGATCGTGCCCGGTTTTATCGATACCCATATTCACTACCCGCAAACCGAAATGATCGGCGCCTATGGCGAGCAACTGCTGACCTGGCTGAAAAACTATACCTTCCCGACAGAAAGCCAATTTTGCTGCGAACGGCACTCTGACAAAATGTCGGCATTCTTTCTGCAGCAGCTGTTAAGCAACGGCACCACTACGGCGCTGGTATTTGGCACCGTGCATCCTCAGTCGGTTGAAGCGCTGTTCCGCCAGGCGGCGGCGCTGAACATGCGCTTGATTGCCGGTAAGGTGATGATGGATCGCCATGCGCCGGAAGCCTTGCTGGAAAGCCCGGAACAGAGCTACCGCCAAACGCGAGCGCTGATTGAGCGCTGGCACGGCAAACAGCGGCTGAGTTACGCCATTACGCCACGCTTTGCGCCCACCAGCACCCCGGCGCTGCTTGAGCAGGTGCAGCGCCTGCGCCAGGAATTTCCGGATGCCTACCTGCACACCCATCTGAGCGAAAATCTTGATGAAGTGGCCTGGGTAAAAGAGTTGTTCCCCGACAGCCGCAGCTATTTGGACGTATACCACCAGTACGGGCTGACCGGAGAGAAAAGCGTGTTCGCCCACTGTTTGCATCTGGAAGAACAAGAGTGGGATTGCCTGTGCCAAACCCGTTCGGCGATCGCCTTTTGCCCAACCTCCAATCTGTTTCTGGGCAGCGGTTTGTTCAACCTGCAAAAGGCCTGGCAGAAGCAGGTCAGGCTGGGTATCGGAACCGACGTCGGGGCCGGGACCACCTTTAACATGCTGGAAACGCTGGGTGAGGCTTACAAGGTCGCTCAGCTGCAGCGCTATCAGCTTTCCGCCTGTGAAGCCTTCTACCACGCGACGCTGGGCGGAGCTCGAGCCCTGTCGCTCGACGACAAAATCGGCAACTTCGACGTGGGCAAAGAGGCGGATTTTGTGGTGCTGGATCCGGCCGTGTCACCGCTGCAAAAGTTGCGACATGAAAACAGCCGCGAACTGGCGGAGCAACTGTTTGTGTTGATGACCCTGGGTGACGATCGCAATGTTTATCGTACTTACGTCGACGGCAAAGTGGTGTACCGAGCGGCCAAGTGCCAGGAGGCGGCATGATCCAGTTTCTGCTTAATCAAACCCTGAAAACAGAAACCGCACTCGATCCCAACACCACGGTGCTGAACTACCTGCGGCGTGACCTTGGCCGCTGCGGCACCAAAGAGGGCTGTGCCTCCGGCGATTGCGGCGCTTGTACTGTGGTGTTGGCCGAGCCGGAAGGCGATCGGCTGCGTTATCGCAGCGTTAATGCCTGTCTGACCTTCGTCAGCGCGTTGCACGGCAAACAGTTGATCACCGTAGAGGATCTGAAACAGCAGGGGGAATTGCACGGCGTGCAGCAGGCTATGGTCGACTGCCACGGCTCACAGTGTGGTTTTTGTACACCGGGTTTCGTGATGTCGATGTTCTGCCTGCAAAAAAACACAGCGTCCTATCAACGCGAACAGGCGCAGCAGGCACTGGCCGGCAACCTGTGCCGCTGTACCGGCTATCGCCCGATTTTGGCGGCGGCGCAGCAGGCGTGCGATAACCCTCAGCCAGACAGCTTCGACCACCACCAGCCACAAACGCTGCAACGGCTGCAGGCCATCCGTGCCGCAACGCCGCTGGAGGCTGACGGCAAGCGCTGTTTGCTGCCGCAGAGCCTCGATGAGCTGGCGCGGCTCTATCAACAGCACCCGCAGGCCAAACTGCTGGCCGGCGGGACCGATCTGGCGCTGGAAATCACCCAGCGGCATCAGGATATCCCGCTGATCATCGCTATTGGCCAAATTGAGGCGCTCAGGCAGGTAAGCTGGCAGGGCGATCGTCTGGTGATTGGCGCCGGCGCCGCCTTGAGTGATTTGTATCCGATGTTGGCCAACTATCATCCGGCCTTTGGTGAACTGCTGGCGCGTTTTGCTTCCCAGCAGATCCGTAATCAGGGCACGTTGGGGGGCAATATTGCCAATGCTTCACCGATTGGCGACGGTGCGCCCTTATTGCTGGCGCTGGACGCGCTGCTGATCCTGCGCTGTGGTGCTACCCAGCGTGAACTGCCGTTGAACGACTTCTTCCTTGGCTACCGCCAAACCGCACTGCAGCCGGGGGAATTTATTGAAAGTATCGTACTGCCTGCCAGCGCACCGGCGGACTTTCGTGCCTGGAAAGTCTCCAAACGCCTGGAAGACGACATTTCGGCCGTGTGCGGCGCTTTTAATTTGACCTTTGATCAAGGCGTTATCCGCAGCGCCCGCGTGGCGTTCGGCGGCATGGCGGCGACCCCGAAACGCGCCGAACTCTGTGAGCAGCAACTGGTTGGGCAGCCCTGGCGGCGAGAAACCCTTGAGCAAGCGGCACAGGCGTTGGCGCAGGACTTTACGCCGCTGAGCGATTTCCGCGCCAGCAGCGCTTACCGTTTGCTGGTGGCGCAAAACCTGCTGCGTCGCTACTTCATTGCGCTGACAGCGCCGCAGCTGGCAATAGAGGTGACCGCTCATGAGTAATCGCAAAGGGGCCGAACACACCCAGGAACACCTGGCAGAACGTTTCCGCCAGTCGTTAACCAGCGGCGTAGGCCGCAGCCGCAAGCACGAGAGTGCCGACAAGCACGTCAGCGGTGAAGCGCAATACATCGACGACAGGCTTGAGTTTCCGAACCAATTGCATCTGGCGGCCAGGCTGAGCGAACGGGCACATGCGCAGATCGAAAAGCTGGACCTGTCGGCATGTTACGACTTTCCCGGCGTGGTAAGGGTGATCACCTGGCAGGACGTGCCGGGCGAACTGGATATCGCCCCTTTAACGCACGGCGATCCGCTGCTGGCGAAAGATAAGGTGGAATACGTCGGACAGGTCATTGCGGTTGTGGCGGCGGAAGATCCGGAAATTGCCTGGCGTGCCGCTCAGGCGATTAAAGTGACCTATCGGGATTTACCGGCACGGTTGGACGTCACTCAATCTTTACGGGAAGGCTTCCTGGTGCAGGAGGCGCATCGTCATCAACGGGGTGACGCCGACCGCGCGTTGGCGCAGGCCAAACACCGCATTCAGGGGGAGCTGCATGTCGGCGGTCAGGAACACTTTTATCTGGAAACCCAGATTGCGTCGGTGATGCCGGCCGAGGACGGCGGCATGCTGGTGTATTCCTCGACCCAGAACCCGACCGAGATCCAAAAGCTGGTGGCCTCGGTGCTCAACCTGCCAATGCACAGAGTGACAATCGATACGCGGCGCATGGGCGGTGGTTTTGGCGGTAAGGAAACGCAGGCTGCCGGCCCTGCGTGTTTGTGCGCCGTGATGGCGCATCTCACAGGGCGACCGGTCAAAATGCGCCTTAACCGCCGCGATGACATGTTGATCACCGGCAAGCGCCACCCGTTTTATATTCAATATGACGTAGGTTTCGACGACAGCGGGCTGCTGCACGGGGTGAAAATCAGCCTGGCAGGCAACTGTGGCTATTCGCTCGACCTTTCGGGTTCTATCGTCGATCGCGCCATGTTCCACGCTGATAATGCCTATTTTCTGGAAGATGTGCTGATTACCGGCCACCGCTGTAAGACGCATACCGCTTCCAATACTGCTTACCGGGGCTTTGGCGGGCCGCAGGGCATGATGGCGATTGAACAGGTCATGGATCATATTGCACGCTATCTGGCGCTCGATCCGTTGGCGGTGCGAAAAACCAACTATTACGGCAAGGATCAACGCAACGTTACGCATTATCATCAGCCGGTGGAGCAGAACCTGTTGCAGGAAATCACCGCAGAGCTGGAGCAAAGTGCCGATTATCAGGCCCGCCGTCAGGCGATCCGGCAGTTCAACATGCAAAATCCAATCCTGAAAAAAGGGCTGGCGCTGACGCCGGTGAAGTTTGGTATTTCATTCACCGCCGGCTTCCTTAACCAGGCAGGTGCGTTGGTGCTGGTTTACACCGACGGCAGCATTCAACTTAACCACGGCGGCACCGAAATGGGCCAGGGGCTAAACACCAAGGTGGCGCAGATTGTCGCCGAAGTGTTCCAGGTGGACATCGAACGTATTCAAATCACCGCTACCGATACCGGCAAGGTGCCGAATACCTCGCCGACGGCGGCGTCATCCGGCACGGATCTCAACGGCAAGGCGGCGGAGAATGCCGCGCTGATCATTAAACAGCGGCTGATCGAGATGCTGAGCAAACAGCATCAGGTCAGTGCGGAGCAGATTATTTTCAATAACGGCCAGGTCAAAGTGGCCGAGCGTTATTTCAGCTTCGAGCAGGTGGTTGAGCAGGCGTATTTCAATCAGGTTTCGCTCGCCAGCACCGGCTATTACCGCACGCCGAAAATTTTCTACGATCGCGACCAGGCCCGCGGTCACCCGTTCTATTACTTCGCCTACGGCGCGGCCTGCGCGGAAGTGGTGATCGACACCCTGACTGGCGAGTACAAACTGCTGCGCGCCGACATCCTGCACGACGTGGGCGACTCGCTGAACCCGGCAATCGACGTCGGTCAGGTCGAGGGGGGCTTTGTGCAGGGCATGGGCTGGCTGACCAGCGAAGAGCTGGTGTGGGACGAACAAGGGAAGTTGCTGACGAACGGGCCTGCCAGCTACAAAATCCCGGCTATCGGCGATGTGCCTGCCGATTTGCGCGTCAGGCTGCTGGAAAACCGCAAAAACCCGGAAGATACGGTATTTCATTCCAAAGCGGTGGGCGAGCCGCCGTTTATGCTGGGCATTTCGGTATGGTGCGCAATCAAAGACGCGGTCGCCAGCCTGGCGGATTACCGCCTGCAACCCAACATTGACGCACCGGCCACGCCGGAACGGGTGCTGTGGGGCGTGCAGCAGATGTTACACGGTGACGTTGTCACCGATGACGTGCGGGAGAACGGCGATGGATGAATGGATTGAAGTACTGGCCGATCTGCGGCGACGCGGTGAACCTTGCGTATTGGTGACGCTGGTGGACGAACTGGGCTCCACGCCGCGCAACCGGGGTACCAAAATGCTGGTAACCGCCGAACGTGCGGTGAATACCATTGGCGGCGGCCATCTGGAGTTTCAGGCATTGGCGATTGCCCGCGAAATGCTGCAACAGGCTGCGCCCCAGTTACGGCTGGAACGTTTCCCGCTGGCGGCGCGACTGGGCCAGTGCTGCGGCGGCACCACCAGCGTGCTGTTTGAGCCGATGATATCGCCGCGCCCGCAGATCGCTCTGTTTGGTGCCGGCCACGTCGGGCGCGCGCTGGTGAATATCCTCGCCACGCTGCCGTGCCGGGTGCGCTGGGTGGACGGCCGCGCGGCGGAATTCCCGCGGGTTATTCCCGCCGGGGTGCAGCAAGAAATCAGCGATGAGCCACTGGAGATCGTCGACGCCATGCCGCCGGGCAGTTTCTTTATCGTCATGACCCACGATCACGCGCTGGACCTGGCGCTGGCGGAGCGTATTTTGCGCCGTGGCGACGCAGGGTACTTCGGCCTGATCGGATCGCTGACCAAACGCAAACGCTTCGAATACAAGCTCGGCCAACGCGGCATCAGCGAAGCGGCGATCGCCGCCATGCGCTGCCCCCTGGGCCTGCCGGACGTGAAGGGCAAACTGCCGGCGGAGATCGCGGTGGCGGTGGCCGGAGAGGTTATTGCCTGCTACGGGCAAGGTTTACGCTGAAAAGGTTTTCATTAAACCGAAGGCCAAAAGCCTGATGCTTAGGCCAACTCAACATTCTAATCACTTGTTTTTGCTCAAACTGCCAACTGCGCCTAAGCTAGGATGTGGCCTGGGAACTGGGGTTCCCGCGCAATTTATTCTGTGAACATGGAGGAGTTTCGATTTGATGCGTTTATCTACATTGGTGTTGGCGATCGGCATGGCGCTGAGCTCGCAGGCACAGGCAGCAGAAACTAACCCGCACGCTGACCACACCGCGTTGCCGAGTGGTCAGGCGAAGGAGGCTAACGTGACCGGTGAAGCCAACCAGCACAACAATAAAAAGAACCAGAACCCGTTCTTCTACCAAAGTCGCCTGCCGTTCCAGGCGCCGCCGTTCAATTTGATTAAAGAGAGCGACTACGCCCCGGCAATTGATGCCGGTATCAAGCAAAAGCTGGAGGAAGTGGAGAAGATTGCCAACAACCCGGCCAAGCCTGATTTTAAAAATACCTTCGTGGCGCTGGAACAGTCTGGGGCGTTGCTGTCGCGGGTGATGAACGTGTTTAGTGCCATGACCTCGGCCAACACCAGCGACGCGCTGCAAAAGTTGGATGAAGAAAGCTCACCGAAGCTGGCGGCGCTGGACGACGCCATCATGCTCAACAGCAAGCTGTTCGCGCGTATCAAGACGATTTATCAGCAGCGTGATGCGCTGAAGCTGGATGCGGAATCTCGCCGCCTGGTGGAAGTGACTTACAAAAATTTCGAGCTGGCGGGGGCCAATCTCTCCGACGCCGATAAAACCAAGCTGAAGGCGCTGAACCAGGAAGCGGCGACGCTGAGTACCCAGTTCTCCAACAAGCTGCTGGCGGCGACCAAAGACGGTGCGCTGGCTATCGCCGACAAGGGTAAGTTGGACGGATTGTCTGAGAGCGAACTGGCCGCTGCCGCTCAGGCCGCCGGTGAGCGTAAGCTGGACAAGCAGTGGTTACTGGTATTGCAAAACACCACCCAGCAGCCGGATTTGCAAAGCCTGAAAAATCGAGACACCCGCAAGGCGCTGTTTGACGCTTCGTGGAACCGGGCAGAAAAGGGTGACGGCAACGACACTCGCCAGACGATTGCCCGGCTGGCCAAAGTCCGTGCCGAACAGGCCAAACTCTTGGGCTTCCCGAACTATGCGGCCTGGAAGCTGCAAAACCAGATGGCCAAAACGCCGGATGCGGCGCTGAGCTTTATGCGTAATATCGTCCCGGCAGCCACTGCGCGTGCCGAACGTGAAGCCAAAGACATTCAGGCGGCTTCCGACCAGCAGAAAGGCGATTTCAAGGTTGCCGCCTGGGATTGGCAGTTCTATGCCGAACAGGTGCGCAAGGCGAAGTACGATCTGGATGAATCGCAGATCAAACCTTACTTCGAATTGGATAACGTGCTGAACAACGGCGTGTTCTATGCCGCCAACCTGCTGTACGGCATCAGCTTCAAAGAACGTAAGGATATCCCGGTTTACCAGCCGGACGTGCGCGTGTATGAGGTGTTCGATAAAGACGGCAAATCGATGGCGCTGTTCTATACCGACTTCTTTAAACGCGACAACAAAGGCGGCGGCGCCTGGATGAGCAACTTCGTCGAACAGTCGAAGTTGAAAGGCACCAAACCGGTGATTTACAACGTTGCCAACTTTACCAAACCGGCACCGGGCCAGCCTGCGCTGCTGTCGTACGACGACGTGATCACCATGTTCCACGAGTTTGGTCATGCGTTGCACGGTATGTTCGCCGATCAGGAGTACCCAAGCCTTTCAGGTACCAATACCGCACGTGATTTTGTCGAATTCCCCTCGCAGTTCAACGAGCACTGGGCCAGCGATCCTAAAGTCTTTGCGCATTACGCCAAACACTACAAAACCGGTGAAGCCATGCCGCAGGAACTGGTCGATAAAATCAAAAAAGCCGACAAGTTCAACAAGGGCTACGACATGACCGAGCTGCTGTCTGCGGCACTGTTGGATATGCACTGGCATATGCTGAGCGCCGATCAGCCGCAGCAGGACGTGGATAAATTCGAAGCCGAATCGCTGATGAAAGACAAGATCGATCTCAGCTACGTGCCGCCACGCTATCGCTCAAGCTACTTCAAACACATCTGGGGTAACGGCTATGCCGCCGGTTATTATGCCTATCTGTGGACTGAAATGCTGGCGGATGACGCCTTCCAGTGGTTCAGCGAGCACGGTGGGCTGACGGCGGAGAACGGCCAGCGTTTCCGCGATATGGTGCTGTCGCGCGGCAACAGCCAGGATCTGGAGAAGTTGTACGTCGAGTGGCGCGGTAAAGAACCGAGTATCGAGCCGATGTTGATCAACCGCGGTCTTAAAGACGAATAACAGTTCGCGGCATAACCCAAAACTCCCAGAAGGGCGCAAGTTTCTTGCGTCCTTTTTTTCGTCGGGACATAGCCGAAACGAGGATTTATCATGCGCCGGATATTTTTGGCCCGTGAGCAATCAAGCACAAAGATGGCAGACCGATCCTGTGGTTGCCAATAAGTCAGGCCCCGCGAGCGGGGCCCAACGTCCTCAGCGGTTAACCACCTTGGCAGGCAATGCAACTACCAGCAATGAACTGATCAGCAGACACCCGGCGAATGCCCACAGAGCGCCGCCGCTTTTACCGGTCAGGTCCAATGCCAGCCCCATCAGCGAGTTACTCACTAACCCGGCAATGTTTGCTAGCGAACAGGCCAGCGCGAAGCCGGTTGCCGCTGCTGTGCCGCGCAGAAAGGTGGCCGGCAGGCTGAAAAACACCGGTACCGCACCGATGATTGCGGCCTGCGCAACAGAGAACAGCAACACCGTGGCGATCACGTTATGGGTGAAGAACGTGCTGCCGGCCATCGCCATCGCGCCGACAATAAAGGGCACAATGATGTGCCAGCGACGCTCACGCATGCGGTCGGAACTGGTACCGATCAGCAACATCCCCAGCAGGGCAGCAACGCTTGGTAACGCAGTCAGCAGGCCGATGGTAGTGATGTTGGTCACGCCGGCAGTCTTGATAAAGGTTGGCATCCAAAAGCCCATGGCATAGGCGCTAAGCAGGATCGAGAAGTCAATGCCACCCAACATCCACACTTTGAGGTTAAAGAAACCGTCGCGAAAACTGTGCTTGCTGTGGCTGGCTTCGGCGTCGTCCTGGGCCAGATCGTCTGCAATACGTTGTTTTTCGTCCTCGGACAGCCATTTGGCCTGTCGATAGTTGTTCGGCAGCACCCAGAACGTGAGTACGCCCAACAATACGCTGGGAATGCCTTCCAGCAGAAACAGCCATTGCCAGCCGTGCAGCCCGTGTCGCATATCAAAATGTCCCATGATCCAGCCAGACAGCGGGCCGCCAAGCACGCTAGACAGGGGCAGGCCGATCATGAACAGCGCAATGATGCGGCCGCGACGGTAAGTCGGGAACCACAGCGTCAGATAATACAGTACTCCTGGCAGGAAGCCGGCTTCCGCTACGCCAAGTAAAAAGCGGATGATGTAAAACTGGTTGGGGGTAGTGACAAACATCGTACAGGCGGAAAGCAGGCCCCAGGTGATCATGATGCGGGCAATCCACACCTTGGCGCCGACGCGCTGCAGGATCAGGTTACTCGGCACTTCAAACAGGATATAGCCGACAAAGAACAGCCCGGCGCCCAGCCCGAAGGCGGCCTCGCTAAGTTGCAATTGGTCGGCCATCTGCAACTTGGCCAAACCGACGTTGATGCGGTCGAGATAGGCGGCCAGATAGCACAAACAGAGGAACGGGATCAGCTTCCAGGTGATTTTGCGGTACAGAAGCGATTCTGCTCCCGCTTTCCCGGTTAACGGGGTTTCAACAATGGCCATGATGATGTCTCCAGGTGGTGCATGGTGGCCTCCGGAGGAGGAGCGTTGTGTGTTTGCTTTTGAGGCGCTTTCCGCGCCTTCTTTATTGTTCAGCTCTCCGTGCAGGTGAAGCTCTGGGTTACAGCCGATTCAGATAATCGAGGGCCTCCTTTTTAGTCACGACGTCACCGTATTTACTGTCGATGTCGAACAGATTGGCCTCATGCGGCCCGGGGTGACGATCGCCTACGCATTCCCGCACGACGATGGTGCGGAAGCCGTGCTGTACCGCGTCCACTGCGCTGGCACGGATACAGCCGCTAGTGGAGCAACCGGCTAACAGCAGGGTATCGACGCCCAGCGCCACCAACATCGGGGCCAAAGAGGTGCCGAAAAAGGCGCTGGCATACTGTTTGCTTAATACCACTTCTGCGGCCAGAGGAGTTACCTGCGTGCAAAAAGCCGCCAGCGGGTTGCCTTCCACCATGTCCTTCATAACCGGAGCTTTTTTCACCCAAATGCCGCCATTGGCAAAATGCCCCGCATGATAGCGGATATTGGTGTGAATCACCGGAATTCCCGTTTGGCGAGCGGTGGCCAACAGCGCCACGCTCTCGTCGACCGCGCTGACCACGCCGGGAGCGAACAGCGGTGCACCCTCGGTTGTGTAGCCCTGCATAAAGTCGATCATCAGCAGGGCCGGATGTCGGCCGAAGCCGATGCGGTTGCCCCAGACGCCGCTGTAATTATCGGTGAGTGAGTTATCGGCTGCGGATGCCATAGTTGCTCCTTAATAGGCGCCGGACAGCAGGGCACCTGCGCCGGGAACGATCGGCTCCAGCTCCAGCGCGGTCAGCATGGCGTAAGTGGTTGCGATGGCGGCGGTCAATACCGGTTTGCCGGTTTGTGCTTCAACGGTAACCACCGCCGGTAAGGACGGCATTTGCACGCAGGCGGACAGCACGATGGCGTCAACGTCGCTCAGATCCATCTCGGCGACAATGCCCGGCAGTTTGGCCGGGTCATGGCGTCCCACGGCCAGATTGTCGGCAATCTCCAGTGCCCGCCATACCTTGACCTCAATACCCTCGTGCTCGATATAGTCCACCACCATTTGGGTCAGGGGTTTCATGTAGGGGGCGACTAACGCAATGCGTTTGGCCCCCAGCACTTTCAGACCGTTGACCAGCGCTCCGGCGCTGCTGATTACCGGAGCGCCGGCGTTATTATCTTGCGTCACCTGTGCCAGTCGAGCCTGTGACTCACGGTGATAGCCCAGCCCCATCGACATGATTGCCACCAGGCAGGCATAACCGAGCACGTCGACTTGTGCGTCGGAAAGTTCCAGAGCACAACGGTCGGATTCGGCGTCCATCGCCGCCAACTCCGCCTTGCTGACGTGTTTCATGCGCATGCGGCTGGAGTGAAAGGTGAAACGCTCCGGGCGGATCAGTTGGCGAGCGTTCAGCATCGCCGGAATTTCGGTTTCCATCGTGGTGTTGGAGCTGGGGACGATTTGGCCGATACGGTAATTTTTAGTCATGACACCACTCCTTAATTAATCCAGAAAATTGCCCAGAGCACGGAAGAAACCGTCAAAGTCATCCCACGGGATCATATGTCCGGCATTTTCAACGTGCGCGAGAGTTATCTCTGGCTGCAATGCGCGGATCTCCGCCTCGTCTTCCTGCTGGATCACGCCGCCAAGGCCCGCGACCATCAGTAATGTCGGCATGCTCAACGCGGGATAATCGCGATGACTATCGACCTGATGGAAATCTTCATAGGCGCGTTGGATGGCCGGTTCATAGCAGGTGTGCAGCCATTCGGCACGCAGTTGGCGCTGCGATTCGCTCCAGTTGGGGCAGTAAGTGCGCATCTGTTCGGCGTTCATACCCAACAGTGACTGACGGATCGAATCGACATACCAGGGCCACTTGCCCGGATATTCACGACGACCGGGACCGGAAACTGGCGGGTCGATCAGCACCAGCCGTCGCACCCCTGCCGGATGGAGCGCGGCAGCGCGTAAGGCAAAGCGCGCCCCCATTGAATGACCGAGCAGGGCGTAGTTTTCCAATTGCAAAGCGCCAGCGAAAGAGGTTATGTCCTGGGCACAGGTTTCGGCGTCATAAGCCAGGTCCGGTCCGCTGGCGGATAGACCGCGCCCACGCACGTCCAGCACGTAGGTGTCGTACTTTTCAGCCAGTCGTTCGGCGACGAAGCCCCAGGTGATCGCCGGGCTGGTGATGCCGGGGATCAGGATCACCACCGGGCCTTGCCCGCCGTAGCGCAGATAGTGCTGGCGAATGCCGTTGGCCTGCACGTTGGCGCCATACAGAAAGTGGCTCATGCGGCGTTCTCCGATTTCAGTGCTTGCGCGTACAGGTCATAGCCGTAAACCCAGGCGGGATCTTCCTGCGTGCGCAGGAAGGTATTGGCATTGGATACCGCCTGCACGCGAGAAGCCCGCTCTTTGCGGTTGGCTTCATACAGTTGGAAAGCGGTGCGATAGTCGGTCAGGCCGGTTTCCTGCAGACAACGCGCCAGCATGGCGGCGTCTTCGATCGCCATGGCTGCGCCCTGAGCCATGTGCGGCTTCATCGGGTGGCAGGCATCGCCAAGCAGTACCATGCGGCCTTCGCTCCACAACGGCAGCGGTTTACGGTTCAGCAACGGCCATTTGGTGACCTGTTCGCTGGACTCGATCAATGCCTGCACAATCGGGTGATAACCGGCGAAGGTTTCGTACATTTCCTCGCGGCTGCTGTCGATAAAGCTGCCCTGGAAATCCCATGCCGGGTGCGGCACGCCGCTGACGTAGTAGTATTCGTCGCGCTTTTGGGTGGTGTAATAGACCATCAAGTGACGATCGGCCGACCACCATTTAACGCAGTCTTCAAAACTCAGGTTGTATTTGGCCAGTTTATCGCCGCGAATCAACGCCCGGTGCGCCACCCAACCACTGTAGGTTGGGGCTTCAGTGCCCAGCAGGTGTTCGCGAATGCGGGAATTGATGCCGTCGGCGCCAATCACGATGTCTGCACTGGCCTGAGTACCGTCGGCAAAATTCAGCACCACATGGTTTTCGCGCTCTTCAATCTTGCTCAGGTGCTTGCCAAAATGCACGCTGCCCGGTTGCAGTGCCGCCATCTGCAAGGCCTGCAGATCGCCGCGGTGTACCGTCACGTAAGCGGCACCGTATTCTTTGCGGGCAAATGCCCCCAGTTCGATGCGAGATAGATAATCACCCGTTTCGGCGTCGCGGCTGAACCAGAAGTCCGGGTGAGACGCCATTTGCTCCAAGGGTTGTTCAATGCCGAGACGGCGGAAAATCTTCAATACGTTTGGCCCCATATGGATACCGGCACCCAATCGTGAAAACACCGGACTCTGTTCGTACAGGTCGACGGTAAAGCCCGCTTTTTGCAGCAGACCGGCGGCGGCGGCGCCACCCAAACCGGCGCCGACTACGGCAATGCGTTGTTGTTTGCTCATCATTTTTCCCCTGACTGTTGGTTATTTTACCTGCCATCCGCTGCGATAACGGATAATCGATTTATAGTGTATACGCTAAATAACGCAAAGTTGCATAAGTGTTAATTTTGACTTGGCTCACGCTAATAGGCCGCCTGTTTCTGTTAACCTTATGTTAATCACAGGACGGGGAGGGCTTAAAATAGGATTTGCTTATAGGTGTCTCGGGCTTCTTGCTTCCGGTGTGTTTTTAGTCTTAGATAATTAAAAGAGTGTATTCACTGTAATTTGTGCAAAATAACCTCGTTGGCGCCGGGCGCGTCGACCCCTTTAGGCAAAACAGGAGATACCGCATGGCGGTCAATGATAGTCAGTTGGTTCAGCTGTTCGAGCAGGTGCTTACGCTGTCAAAGGTTGATGCTTCGCAAAGCGTGGCGATCCTGAAAAGTCACTATTCCGATGCGCGCACGGTACGCGCAGCTACCGATGCTGCACTGCGATTGGGCGCTAAGGTTTATGCGGTGGAGTTGCCCTCGTTTAACCATCCGCGCGCCATGGGCAACGACATGACTGCTTATTGCGGTGATACGGCATTGACCGGCAACCATGCGGCTCAGCGCGCGTTGGAGGCCGCCGATCTGGTGGTCGACACCATGATGTTGCTGCACTCGCCGGAGCAGGAGCAAATCCTTAAGACCGGCACGCGTATTTTGCTGGCGGTCGAGCCGCCGGAGGTGTTGGCACGGATGTTGCCTAATGCGGAAGACAAAGCGCGAGTGTTGGCGGCGGCTGCCGTGCTGGAACAGGCAAAATTAATGCAGGTGAAATCTGTCGCCGGCAGCGATTTTCGCGCCCCGCTGGGGCAATACCCCACGGTAACCGAATACGGTTACGCCGACGAACCGGGACGTTGGGATCACTGGCCAAGCGGCTTCCTGTTCACCTGGCCGAATGAGGAACAGGCCGAAGGGGTACTGGTGCTGGATGTGGGCGATATCCTGCTGCCGTTCAAGAGCTATGCGCGGGAACGGATCACGCTGGAGATAGACAAGGGCTTTGTGACGTGTATTCACGGGGGGTTTGAGGCGGAATATCTTCGGGAGTACATGAAATATTTCAACGATCCGGAAGTGTACGGCATCTCGCACATCGGCTGGGGCTTACAGCCACGTGCACAGTGGACGGCGATGGGGCTGCACGACAAAAACGACGGGATGTGTATGGATGCACGTGCTTTCTACGGCAACTTCCTTTTTTCCACCGGGCCGAATACCGAAGTCGGTGGTACGCGTAAAACGCCGTGCCACATGGATATCGCGCTGCGCCATTGCGACATTAGCCTGGACGGTACGACGGTAGTGGCGGATGGCGAAGTGGTGGCTCCTGCGGCGTCCCGAGTAAGCCAGGGCTAACCTTGCTGCTAAACGCGGGGGTTTGTACTATTCTCGGTGGTTTCCATAGATGGTGAGAGTAACGCAATGACGCCCCCCGAATACCCGGCTGCAGAAAACGGCAAGACCGAAAATTATCATTTTACTGAACAAGTCGGGCACCTGCTTCGTAAGGTTTACCAGCGCCATGTGGCCATCTTTCAGCAGAACGTTGGCGATTCGCAGCTGACCGCGGTGCAGTTTATTACCCTGTGCGCGGTGCGTGACATGGGCCCGAGTTCGCTAACTGAGCTGGTGCAGGTGACGGCGGTCGATCAGGCCACCATTCGCGGTATTGTCGAGCGCCTCAAAGCGCGTGAATTGATCACCGTTATGCCGGATCCTGTCGACCGGCGCAAAGTGGTGGTCGGGCTGACCGATACCGGTGCCGATCTGTTGAGGGAAACGGTGCCGCATGCGGCGAAGATCACAGAATTAACCTTCGGCACGCTCAATCCGGCCGAACGTATAGCACTGATGTTCCTGCTCAATAAAATGCTGGAAGACCAGCCACCCGGCTGATTCGTCCCGCGCAACTGCTGTTGTCTGGTGAGTGCGGTGGCGGCGAGGTCACGGCCCACAATTCATACCCTATAGCTTTCAAGTTGCAACCAGGCTGGTAGCTTGCCCACTCTCAAGTCAGTAACTGGGATGAGCAAGTGCGGCAACGACGCAGCGGCGTGAAAGATGACGGGTATCACCAGAGCGCAGGCGGAGACGCGAGAATGGCGATATCTGAAGTGCAATCGCCCAGGGAAGGCGCGGTAAAAACGCTGACGGAGCATCCATTGATGCTGTCGGTAAATGGCGAAAATATTCATACCTGGGTGATGGCGGATACGCCTCTGTTATTGGTGTTACGCAACGATTTGGCGCTCAATGGCCCAAAGTACGGCTGCGGCCTCGGAGAGTGCGGCGCATGCACCGTATTGGTTGACGGCATTGCCGCACGCTCCTGCGTGATCCCGGCTCTGGGTGTGACCGGCCGTGAGGTCACCACGCTGGAAGGGCTGGGCGATCGCCAACATCTGCATCCGGTGCAGCGCGCTTTTATTGAGGAACAGGCGGCGCAGTGCGGTTATTGCCTGAACGGCATGATCATGACCACCAAAGCCCTGTTGGATCGAAATTCCTCGCCCAGTGACACAGAAATCCGTCAGGCACTGTCCGGCAATCTGTGTCGTTGCGGCACCCATATCGAAATCCTGCGTGCGGTTCAGCGCGCTATCACTCTGTATCGCAACGAGGAAACCTCGTCCCATGACTGATACCCATTCCTCATTGCCGAGTCAGGCGGAGCTATTGCAGCGCCAGGGCACATTGCTGATTGTCGATCAGATCCAACCGCCGCCAGGGCTGGTACCGAAAGGTCAGACGCCGAGCCTGAAACCCAAAGAACAAGGGTTGTTCATTGCCATTTGCGACAGCGGTGAGGTTTATGCCTTCAACGGCCATGTCGATCTGGGCACTGGCGTGCGCACCGCATTAGGTCAGATTGTCGCCGAAGAGCTTTACCTGCGCATGGATCAGGTGCGCATGGTGCTGGGCGACACTGAAAGTACGCCGAATCAGGGGGCGACTATCGCCAGTGCCACCCTGCAGATTTCGGCGGTACCCCTGCGTAATGCCGCCGCCGAAGCGCGCCGCTGGTTGCTGCAGCAGGCGGCACAACGTTTTGACTTCAGAGTAGAGCAACTGACGCTGGACGACGGCATCGTTGTTAGCCCTGACGGGCAAAGGCTGAGCTATGGCGAACTGGTGGCTGGTGTACATATTGCATTAACGATAAGCGGTGATGCACCGCTTAAGCCGCAGGCCGAGTACCGTTTGGTGGGGACCAGCACCGCACGTGTCGATATCCCGGCCAAGGCTACAGGCGAATCCACCTATGTGCATGATATGCGGCTGCCGAACATGTTACATGGGCGGGTGGTGCGACCGCCCTATGCGGGCTACGACAGCGGTGAGTTTGTCGGCACCAGCCTGCTGGCGGTGGACGAACGATCGATTGCCCATATTCCCGGCATCGTCAAGCTGGTGGTGATAGAAGACTTTATCGGCATTGTTGCCGAGCGCGAGGAGCAGGCGATCAAGGCGGCACAGGCGCTGCAGGTGAGCTGGAAAGACTGGCGGCGTAACCTGCCGCAGATGACCGATGTGGCTCAGGCGCTGCGCGATAATCCCCATTCGACGCGGGTGGTGCATGATACCGGCAACGTGGATACAGCGTTGGCTGCCGCCGACCGACGCTTTACCCGCAGTTATCTTTGGCCATATCAACTGCATGCG
Source organism: Serratia sp. BIGb0234 (assembly GCF_024809915.1). Lineage (NCBI taxonomy): Bacteria > Pseudomonadati > Pseudomonadota > Gammaproteobacteria > Enterobacterales > Yersiniaceae > Serratia > Serratia sp. BIGb0234. The sequence continues at coordinate 389,693 of NZ_JANUEI010000004.1, read as the reverse complement.
TCGATTGGCCCGTCCTGCGCATTGGCAGATTACCAACCACAGCAACTGCGGGTGTGGTCGGGCACCCAGAACCCGCACTTGTTGCGCGCCGATCTTGCCTGGCTGCTGGAGTACCCGGAAAATCAGATTGAAATCATCCGCATGGAGGCCGCCGGCTGTTATGGTCGTAACTGCGCCGATGATGTCTGTGCGGATGCGGCGCTGCTGTCGCGAGCGGTAGGCCGTCCGGTAAGGGTGCAGCTAACCCGTGAGCAGGAACATCTGTGGGAACCGAAGGGCACTGCGCAACTGATGGAGGTTGACGGTGGGTTGGACGCCGCCGGTGATCCGGTCGCCTATGATTTTCGCACCTATTATCCTTCCAACGGTGCGCCCACCCTGGCGCTGTTGCTGACCGGAAGGGTGGAGCCGGTGCCGGTGGCTTATGAGATGGGGGATCGCACTTCGGTACCGCCCTATGAATATCCGGCGTTGCGCGTCAGCATTGAGGATATGGCACCGATTGTCCGCGCTTCCTGGATGCGGGGCGTATCGGCACTGCCGAATACCTTCGCGCACGAGTCCTATATTGATGAACTGGCTATCGCCGCCGGCGTCGATCCGCTTGAATATCGACTGCGTTATATCAAGGATCAACGTGCCACCGAACTGATGCGCAGTACCGCCGAACGTGCCGGCTGGACGCCGCATACCGAACCTATGCAAACCCCGGCGGAAGACGGCGTACTGCGTGGACGAGGCTTTGCCTATGCGCGTTATATTCACAGTAAGTTTCCCGGTTTCGGTGCCGCGTGGGCAGCCTGGGTCGCCGACGTTGCCATCGACAAAGTCAGTGGCGAAGTGGCGGTCACGCGGATTGTGGTCGGGCACGACGCCGGCATGTTGGTCAATCCGGACGGCGTACGTCACCAGATCCACGGCAACGTTATCCAGTCGACCAGCCGGGTGCTAAAAGAGCGAGTGACCTTCGAAGAATCCACGATCTCCAGCAAAGAATGGGGGGCTTACCCGATCCTGACTTTCCCGGAGGTGCCGGAGGTGGATGTCGTGATGATGCCACGCCCTTACGATCCGCCATTGGGGGCCGGTGAGTCTGCCTCGGTGCCCAGCGCGGCAGCCATCGCCAATGCGGTGTTTGACGCCACCGGTATTCGGTTTCGCGAGTTGCCGATCACCTCTGATCGACTGCGCGAGGCGTTGAACGGTCCGGATAGTCAGCGGCAGCCGTCAACGCAGCCAGTCAAAACCAAACGCAGTAAATGGTGGTTTGGTGGCGTGGCCGGGATTTTAGGGGCCGCGCTGGGTGTTGCGACGACGGCACTGCCATGGCGTGCCGAAATTGCGCCGGTGGCTACCCCTGGCTCAGGTACCTGGTCTGCCGCGACCCTGGAAAGGGGGCGTCAGTTGGCCGCTGCCGGGGATTGCGCGGTATGCCATACCGCCTCGGAAGGGCTAACCAATGCCGGGGGGCGGGCGATGGAAACTCCGTTTGGAACCCTGTACAGCACCAATATCACCCCAGATGTGGAAACCGGTATCGGCAACTGGTCGTTTACCGCGTTCGACCGGGCGATGCGTCAGGGCATCAGCCGCGATGGCAGGCATTTGTATCCGGCATTTCCCTATACGGCGTTCAGTAAGATGACCGAGGGTGACATGCAAGCGCTGTATGCCTATATGATGTCGCAACCGGCGGTGGTGCAAAGTACCCCGGCTAATCAGATGCGTTTCCCGTTCAATGTGCGCCCGTTAATGGCCGGCTGGAATGCGCTGTTTCTCCGCCAGGGCGAGTTTCAGTCAAATCCGACGCAAAGCGCGCAGTGGAACCGTGGCGCTTACCTGGTTAACGGGTTGGGCCATTGTGCCGCCTGCCATTCCCCGCGTAATCTAATGGGCGCTGAAAAGGGCGGTAGCAGCTTTTTGGCGGGGGCGATGGTGGATGGCTGGGAAGCGCCGGCATTAAACCAATTGGCCAATGCGGACAAATCCTGGACCGAAGAGCAGCTTTTCCAGTATTTGCGTAGCGGTCATTCTGCCGAGCACGGCGTCGCGGCCGGCCCGATGGGACCGGTGGCCGGCGAACTGGCCACACTGCCGGAAACCGACGTTCGAGCGATGGCCAATTACCTGATTTCATTGAGCAACCCGACCGGATTGAACCTGGAACCGCAGGCCAAACCGGCTGCCACTCTTTCGACCGCCGTAGGGCAATTGGGCGGAGAACGTCTGTTTCAGGGCGCTTGCCAAGCCTGTCACAGCGCCGCCAGCGGTGGGCCGAAGCTGTTTGGCGTCAGCCCGGATTTAGCGAACAACACCAATATATTCAGCGAGCGGCCGGATAACCTGATTAACGTGATTTTGCAGGGAATTTCCAAACCGGCTACCGCTGATTTGGGCTTTATGCCTGGATTCAAAGACAGTTTTTCCGATCGTCAAGTGGCTGATCTGGTGAATTATCTACGGCAGCATTATGCCGGGGACAAACCGGCATGGCGCGATGTCGAAACGCAGGTTGCCAGGCTACGTGCCAATCCGGGCAGCCATTAACTGTGGTTAAAAAACGGCGCTATTGCGGTTGCAGGAAAGCAATAAGCCGTTGCGCCGGTAGCGGTAACTGGGCCAACTGACGCACGACAATCGACAGCTGGCGTGTGGCCCAGGTATCGTCCAGCACAAGAATTCTGACTTGCATGCCCGGCCATTGCCGGGCGATCTCCTCCGGTACCACGGCGATACCGGCACCACGCGTCACCATCCGACACACCACTTCAAAGCTTCCTGCACGGGCGCGTAAACGCATTGGGCCGCCGTTGCGTAGGGCGTGTTGCGCCAAATGTTGCTGCAGCGCGCTGTCGTCGCTTAAGCCAATAAAGTCATATGCCAGCGTTTCGCTAAAACTGACGCTGGCGCTGCCGGCTAACGGATGATCGACCGGTAGCACCAGCACCAGGCGATCCTGGCGGAACGGGTAGCTTTCCAGCCCGCGCAGGTCGGCGTGGTTGGCGACAATGCCGATATCCGCAGTTTGATCGAGGATCGACTGGCTGATCGCCGTGCTGGGCAACTCTTCCAACGCAATGTCCGTCTGTGGGTTAAGCAGCAGATAGTCGGCCAGCAGCTCCGGGAGAAAAGCGCTGGCGGCGACGGTATTGGCCAGAATACGCAAATGGCAGGCATTGCCCGGGGAAAACTCTGCCATATCCCCCCGTAGCCGTTCGCTTTGCTGTAACAACAGACGAGCATGGCCCAACAGGCGTTCACCGGCCTGAGTGGTTTGTACTCCCCGCGCGCCGCGGGCCAAAAGCTGAATACCAGCCTGTTGCTCCAATCCGCGAATGCGGGCACTGGCCGATGCCAGCGACAGGCAGGCACGATCGGCCCCGGCGGTGATGCTGCCCGCCTCTGCCACGGCGATAAACAGCCGCAGGTCGGTAAAATCGAAATGCATCGGCTTCTCCTACGTATTTGCCTCAGGCTGGCTCAGTGATTGCCGCATTGTGCGGCAGGCAAGGGCTGCGGACAATCCATGCACCAAGGGATAATGAGGAAGGATAGACCTATGACGTTGACGCTACCTGAAATTTTAGCCCTGCTGGGCATCTTTATGCTGGCGGGCACGGTAAAGGGAGTGATTGGCCTGGGGCTGCCGACGGTATCTATGGGGTTACTCAGCCTGCTGATGTCTCCGGCACAGGCTGCGGCGCTGTTGCTGGTGCCGTCGCTGGTGACCAACTTCTGGCAGTTGTTCACCGGGCCGGACGTCCGTGCACTTTGCCGCAGGTTGTGGCCGATGATGGCCTGTGTCGCCATGGGCACAATGCTGACCACGGGCACCTTGACCACCGGTCAAAACCGGTTGGCACCGATAGCGTTGGGGGTCTGTTTGGTCGTTTACGCGCTGTTGGGTTTTAGCCGTTTTCAGTGGCGGCTTTCACCCAGGGCTGAACGCAGGTTGGGCCCTCTATGCGGTGTACTTACCGGGCTGATTACCGGTGCTACCGGGGTATTCGTGATCCCGGCGGTTCCTTATTTAAATGCATTGGGATTGGCGCGTGACGATCTGGTGCAGGCGTTGGGGCTGTCATTCACCGTTTCGACGTTGGCATTAGCCGCCGGCCTGGCGTGGCAACATGCATTGCCGGGCACGTTGCTAGGCACCTCATTATTGGCATTGCTTCCTGCGCTGGTGGGGATGTGGTTGGGGAGTGTGCTGCGCCGGCATTGTCGCCCTGCGGTATTTCGTCGCTGTTTTTTTATCGGTCTGTTAGTTTTGGGAATTGAAATAGTGTGGAATGGCATTAATTAAATGCGAGTAAATAATGTTTCACCCAGTTGCGAAGTAATTGGTTTGTATTAGAAGTTAAATTAAACACTCCGTATAATTCATTCTATTTAGTTAACTTGACTCTATCGGCGGAAATGGTTTTATATATTGACATGTCGGCGACGTATGTTTATATCTATGAGTTCAGATCAAGAATGGATTTTAAATGTGAATATTATAAAAATAAGGAAATATTATGAAGACCCTAACGAAAGCTGAAATTATGATGATTGGCGGGTGGCCTCATTGCTCGAGGGGCTAGAGCTGTTTTTGGCAGTGTGGTCGGTTCATCGATTGGTTCGTTGAGTGCTTGTTTTGGTAGTGGGAGTGGTTCACAAAATGCTTCAAGAAGCAACTCTGGCTCTTATAATGGCGGCACCTGCAACTGGTAGTAATATATATTACCCAGTGTGATGTGACTGTGCCAGATATTGGCATGGTCGCATGCTAATGTTTAACTGGTACTTTTATGAAGACGTTTTTGTCGGCTTTTATTATGGTCGCTCTTTCTGTCGGGCTATCTCGTAATTTGCTTTTTATTGTGGGGCTTAGCCAATATAGCGGTATATTTAGATTTAACATCCCTTGTGAAATGGCTAAATGGATGATTTATTTCCTTGTGCTGCTAGGGACAATGACTTTTATGAGGTTAATATATACCTCGGCACGAAAATTTGTCCGCAAATGGAAGCGTCGTGGTCAGTAAGATAATTATCGTTCCAAGATCCCGATAAAGGTGTAACCCCCATGTCAGAACGTTCTCCCCAGATTTATCGTGAGGGTTATTTCGCTGCGCAGGTCAATAAAGCGGAGGGTGAGGTAATTATTCCTGCCAGCCTCAGTCTGACCGCCTATGCTTGGGCCAGCATCTTGCTGGTGTTGGCTATCGGGCTATTTCTGATCCTGGGTGAATATACCCGTAAAGCGCGTTTGGACGGTGTGGTGATGCCATCCAGCGGTTTGATCAAGGTAGTTGCCCGCGGCGCCGGACAGGTTACAGAACGTTTAGTGACGGAGGGGGCGACCGTCAAAGCCGGCCAGGCACTTTATCGGCTCAGCGGCGAATATTTCAATGGTCAGGGTATCGCGACGCTGGCGTCGGTTTCCGACTCGTTAAAACGGCAATATCACATGCTGGAGCGCCAACGCGCTCAAGAACTGGCCACTCGAATTTTACAGCAAACCGGTGTGCGCCAGCGCATGACGCAACTTCAGGATGAACTGACCAGCGCAGAGGCGGCAATGGTGGAGGTAAAGCAACAGGCGGAATTATCGCATTCGCTGATGGTGCGCTACCGCAAGCTGATCGGCAAAGGTTACGTTTCCGAACTTGAGTTTCAGCAGCAGAAAATGACGTTGTCGACGGCGCGGGAAAAAGTAGAAATGCAGCGTCAGGCGCAGTTGCGGTTAAAGCGTGAGCTTGCCGCGGCGGCCTCGGAACTGCGGACGCTGGCGCAACAGCAACAAGGGCGTGACGCCGAACTTGAACGCCAGTTGCAGGGCATCAGGCAACAGGAAATAGAACTGGTTGCCCAGCGTGACCACACGCTCACTGCGCCGGTGAACGGCCACATCGCGGTGGTGTTGGCCCGGGCGGGGCAGACGGTCAAGCAAAACGATCCTTTGCTGATGATGGTCGCTGACGGTGCCGAGCTGCAGGTTGAACTCTTTGCGCCCAGCAAAGCGGTGGGCTTTATCAAACCTCACCAACGGGTCGGGTTGCGCTTTGCCTCCTTCCCCTATGAAAAGTTTGGCGTGCAGTATGGCGCCACCCGCGCCATCACCGATGCCAGCCTGAGCGCCAATGACGTCATGCAGCAAAATCCGATGACCTGGAAGGAAAACGAAGGGCATTACCGCGTCATCGTTGCGCTGGAGAAAACCACCATTACCGCCTATGGGCGCCAGGAACCATTGCGCGTCGGGATGACCGTGTCCGCAGACGTGGAGTTGGATCGCCGCCGCCTGTACGAGTGGCTGCTGGAGCCGTTATGGAGTCTGCAAGGAAGGATATAAACATGGACGTTACAGAAGGGCTCAACTGGGGCTGGCGAAAGCGCCTGCCGTTGATACGCCAAACGGAGTCCGCAGAATGCGGCGTGGCGTGCCTGGCGATGATTGCCGGTTGGTATGGGCATCGCGTAGATCTGCCTACGCTGCGTGCGCAGTTTAAAGTTTCGCAGCTCGGCATGACCTTCTCGCAGCTGATTGCCTGCGCCGAACGGCTGCACCTGAGCGGCCGAGCGGTGCAGCTGGAGCTTGAAGAGCTGCACCTGTTGTCGCTGCCCTGTATTTTGTACTGGGACATGAATCATTTTACCGTGCTCAAGCGGGTGCGAGGGCAAACTCTGGAGCTGCATGATCCTGCGCGGGGCCTGGTTAAAATGAGTCTGCAGGAGGCAAATCGTCACTTTACCGGCGTAGCGATGGAATTGACGCCAACCCATCAGTTTGTCGTCAAAGATCGGCGAAAAAAGATCCGCCTGCGGGAGCTGATCGGTAAAACCCAGGGGCTGAAGGCGGCATTGGCCCGGATCTTCTGTTTCGCGCTGGCGCTGGAAGTGTTTGCGTTGATCGGCCCATTAATCAACCAACTGGTGATTGATGAGGTGCTGGTGGCGTTGGACGCCAGCTTATTGACGTTGATCGTCATTGCCATGCTGCTGATGGCCGCCACCCAGACGCTGCTGGAGCTGGCCCGCCAGTGGGCGACGCTCACCATGGCGGTCAACTTCAATATGCAGTGGACGGCGAATGTTTTTCACCACCTGTTGCGGCTGCCTATCAACTGGTTTGAATCGCGCAACATGGGCGATATCAGCGCGAAATTTGATGCCGTCGACACCATTCAGGACACCCTCACCACTACGCTGCTTGAAGCCTTTTTGGATGTGCTTTTGGTCCTTGGTACCTTGACCATGATGTTTTTCTACAGCGTGAAGTTAACCCTGGTCGCTTTGGCCGCCGCGATGGTGTATGGGCTGCTGCGCCTGTTCTGGTTCAGTACGTTGCGTAAAGCGGCGGATGACTCCTGGGTTGCCGGCACCCAGGAATCCAGTCATTTTCTTGAAAGCCTGCGCGGCGTGCTGAGCCTGCGGGTCAACGGGGCGCTTACGCCGCGGGAAACGGTTTGGCGTAACCTCAATGTCGCACGGCGCAATGCTGAACTGCGCGAAAGCAAGCTGATGATGGTTTACGGCATTATGCAAACCGTCATTGGCAGCCTGGTTGGGGCGGCGGTGCTGTGGCTGGGGGCCGGGGCGGTGTTGGCCGGGCAGTTTTCAGTCGGCATGCTGGTGGCCTACATGTCTTTTCAGGGCCGGTTTTCCGCCAGCATCAGCGGCCTGATCGACAAGGCCGTTGCCTACAAAATGCTGGATGTTTACAACCAACGGCTGGCGGATATCGTGCTGACGGCGCGTGAAGACGCAGCGGCGCAGGCGGCGGGCAACTCAACGCTGTTATTGTCCGCCAGCGCCTGGCCCCAAGATCGGCCGGCGCTGAGTTTGGAGCAGGTCAGTTTTCACTATGCCGGCACCGAATCTGAAATCCTGTCGCAGGTCTCGCTGGACATTATGCCCGGTGAGGTAGTGGCGCTGGTGGGGGCGTCCGGCAGCGGCAAAACCACATTGGCTAAACTGGTATTGGGGCTGTATTCGCCCACGGCCGGCATGATACGTACGCTGGGCATTGAGCATCGACAGGGGGATTATTCGCAGGTACGTCAGCATATCGGCGTAGTCTTGCAGGAGGATCAGCTGTTTCGCGGTTCTATCGCCGAGAATCTGTCATTTTTCACGCCACGGGTTGATCAGGACAAGCTCGTTGAATGCGCGCGGCTGGCACAGTTGGATCAGGATATCGATAACCTGCCGATGGGCTACCAGACGTTAATCGGTGAAATGGGAGGCACCCTGTCTGCCGGGCAAAAACAGCGCTTGTTGTTGGCGCGGGCACTTTACAAAAAACCACGACTGTTGATCCTGGATGAGGCGACCAGCCATTTGGACGTGAATAATGAAATGCTGATTAGCCATACCCTGCGCCAGCTTGGCCTGCCGATTTTACTGATTGCCCATCGCCCGGAAACCATCGCCTCGGCGGATCGGGTCGTCGAACTGGCGGCCGGGCGTCTTCACCGGCGCAAAGGGTGAATCAACCCTCTTCGACTCGAAGAGGGGGCGGATCAGGCCAGCGGCCCACCCAGAATCGTTTCTTTCATGCCAGAAAGAATGCGTTCACCGGTTTCGGTTTTCAGCTCCTCGTACCAACTGCGGGTGACGTCCATCTCTTTGCCGTGTGTGACATCACAGCGCTTACGTGCCTTCAGCACCAAATCTTTCACCCGATAGCTGCGTTTTTCCTGATAGCGCAGCAGCGCATCTTCAATACCCAGTGAATTGGTCTGCAAGGCAATCGCCAGCACCACCGCGTCCTCCATTGCCGCGCAGCCGCCCTGACCGATGTCCGGAGTGGTGCTGTGCCCGGCATCGCCCAGTAAGGCTACGCGGCCCCGCACCAATTGCTCGAAAGGTTCGATATCGTGGATCTCAATGCGGTTGACGCTTTCCGCATCAATTGCGGCAATCAGTTTCTGTACCGGTTCGGCCCAGCCGGTAAAGTAACGTTGCAGGTCGGCTCGCGCGGTGCTGCGGTCTTCCGCCAGCCCGATCGGCAAGGGAACGTCGAAGAAAAAGTAGAAGCGGTTGCCGGAGACCGGCATCAGCGACACGCGCTTACCTTCGCCGACGAAGGTGGTCCACTGGTCGGCCGGCGCGATGGACTCATCAATGGTGACCAGCCCGTTCCAGTTGACGTATCCGGCATAGCGCCGATCCACGCCATGGCCCAGCACATAAGGGCGAATAGCGGAATGGGTGCCGTCGGCGGCGATCAGAAAATCTCCGCGGGCCTGACTGCCGTCTTCAAACCAGGCGGTAACGCCCTGCGGGGTTTCTTCAATACCGCTAACCCGTTTGCCGAAGCGCACCTGGTCGCGGCCGTAGGTGTCCAGCAACATGGCCTGCAGCTCGGCACGCGCTACCGGGTAAGGGCGTTCGCCGACGCTGGTGATTAACGGATCCAGACTAAAACGCGTCAGCGTTTGTCCGTGCAGGTATTCCTGATAGGCCATGAAATGCATCGGCCCCCCGAGCGCCCGCAGTTGTTCTTTCATCCCCAAATAGTTAAGGCATTTGACGCCGTTAGGCCAGATGGAGATTGCCGCGCCAACCGGTTTGATCGCCTTGACCGCTTCAAAAACCTCGGTATCGATACCGCAACGCTGCAATGCGATGGCGCTACACAGCCCACCAATACCACCGCCAATGATGATTGCTTTCATGTTTTTCTCCTCCATAGCCACGATGGGGAGAAGCAATTTCCGTACCAGTCCACCAATACCGCTGACGTCAACGTGGCCGTAGCACCATCAGGGGCGTTTCTGATGCAATTTGGTGCAATCCATGAGCGATAACGGAGCAGGGTTTCGAGGACCATTGAGATCTCGCAGAGCACGAATCAGCAACGGAAAACGGCGACTGAATGTTAAACAGACAAAATAATAGACTACGCTAACTATTAGCCCGTCGCGTCAGTGCAGGCAGACGGCGCAGATAAAAAGAACGATGTCGCCGCATTGATTAAGGTTGATCGGCATTTTGGAGCGATGAGCAATGAAACTACCTCAAGTCCCGCTTACCCGGCGGCGGTTTATCGTTGGCGCCAGTGCATTGGTGATCGGCGCCTATCTGCCGTCAACCGGCGCACTGGCGCGTACAACGACGACCACGGCGCCAGAAAACACCGCTTATGAAGCCAATGCTTTCGTGCAGATCGACGAAAATGGCATTGTCACCGTCCTCAGTAAACACACCGAAGTGGGCCAGGGCGTTTATACCGGCATGGCAACGCTGGTCGCTGAAGAGCTGGATGCCGACTGGTCGCAGGTGCGGGTGGTTGCCGCACCTGTGGATACCAACGTCTATAAGAATCTGGCGTTCGGTTTTCAGGGCACCGGCGGCTCCAGCTCGGTGGCCAACGCCTACGAGCAGATGCGCCGCATGGGCGCGATGGCGCGCGCCATGCTGGTTCAGGCCGCTGCCCAAAGTTGGAAAACCTCAGCGGAAGAAATCACCGTGCAGGCGGGCAAGATCCGCCATGCCGCAAGCGGCCGCGAAGCAGGGTTCGGTGAGTTTGCGGCGCTGGCCAGCCAGTTGCCGCCGCCCGATCCCGCCAGCCTGACCCTGAAGGATCCGAGCCATTTCACCCTGATCGGTAAGGTCAGTGGCTTGCACCGCGTAGACTCGTTGGCGAAGACCAACGGCTCGGCGCAGTTCACTCAGGATATTCATGAGCCGGATATGCTGACCGTTACCATTAAAAAACCGCCGCGTTTTGGCGGCAAGGTGGCCGCGTTCGACGCCAGCCGGGCGCTGAAGGTGCCGGGCGTGGTGGATGTGAAACAGACCGATACCGGCGTGGCGGTATATGCCAAAAATACCTGGGCGGCGATCCAGGGCCGTGAAAAATTACAGGTGGAGTGGGACGACTCGCAGGCAGAGCGGCGCGACACCGAGCAGATATTTGCCGAATTCCGTCAGGTGGCGCAAAAGCCCGGCGTAGTGGCGAAAAGCCAGGGTAAGCCGGGCGAGATTTTCGATCAGGCGGATAAGGTGATCGAAGCGGAATACACCTTCCCCTATGTGGCCCATGCGCCGATGGAGCCGCTGGATGGCTATCTGTTTTGGGATGGCGAGAGCGTCAAGGCACGCTACGGCTGCCAAATCCAAACCCTCGACCATAAACAGCTGTGCGATCTGTTCCAGCTACCGCCGGAAAAAGTGCAAATCGACACCATTTTGGCCGGTGGCAGCTTTGGCCGCCGCATCGATCTGGGCAACCCGAAGCTCGGGCCCGATCTGGCGGCGGACATGGCCGCGGCGGCCAAAGCCATTGGTCCCGGTCACGGGGTCAAAGTGGTGTGGACGCGAGAGGATGATATTCGCAACGGCTGGTATCGTCCGATGATCCTCCACCGGATGAGAGGGGCGATCCGCGACGGTAAAGTCGTGGGCTGGAGCGATACCGTCGTTGGTCATTCCTGGACGCTTAACAGCGCGATGACGGCGCTGGTGGTTAACGGTCTCGACCAGATGATGGTCGAAGGTGCCAGCGAAGTGCCGTACACCTTCGAAAACTTCCTCTGCGACGCGCATATCGTCGCGGGTAAAGTGCCGACCACCTCATTAAGATCGGTCGCCAGTACTCATACCGGTCACGCCGTCGAAAGTTTTATTGACCAGCTGTTGCAGGAGACCGGGCAGGATCCGGTCGAGGGGCGTCTGGCATTGATGGGTGATGCACCGCGTGAGGCCGGCGTGCTGCGGGCGGTGGCCAAAGCCGCCAACTGGCAGGGCGCGAAGGTGGTGGATGGACGAGCACGCGGCGTAGGCGTCGCCAAGGCGTTTAATACTCGGGTGGCGCAGATAGCCGAGGTGTCAATCGGCGAAGGTGGCATTCCGCGCGTGCACAAGGTGTGGTGCGCGGTGGATTGTGGTGTGGCGGTCAATCCGGATGTGATCCGCGCGCAGATTGAGGGCGGCATAGGTTATGGCCTGAGTATTGCTCTGTACGGCAACATTACGCTGAAAGACGGGGTGGTTGAGCAGTCCAACTTCAATAATTTCCGTCCGCTGCGCATCGACGAAATGCCGGAGATAGAGGTGATTATCGTACCTTCAAGCGAAGCGCCTACCGGCGTTGGCGAGTTGGGGGTGCCAACCATCGCTCCGGCCGTCGGCAATGCACTGGCACTGCTCGGGAGACCTCGCAGTTCACTTAGCCTGCCTTTACACCGTCCCAACCGTGACGCCAGCGTCTGAGCAAGGAGAACAGCATGATAACTTTAACTGTAAACGACCAACCGCTGACGTTTGATGGCGATCCCCATATGCCGCTGCTGTGGTTCTTGCGTGATGAGGCCGGATTGACCGGCACCAAATTCGGCTGCGGCATCGCGATGTGCGGGGCCTGTACCGTCCACCTGGATGGGGTGCCGGTGCGCTCTTGCATGACGCCGGTCTCTGCCGCCGAAGGCAAGAAAATCACCACCATTGAAGCGATCGGCGAAACGCCAGCGGGCAAAGCGGTGCAGGCGGCCTGGGTCAATCTGGACGTAGTGCAATGCGGCTACTGCCAGTCCGGTCAGATCATGAGTGCCAGTGCACTGCTGGCCCAGAGTAAAAATCCGAGCGATGCGGATATCGATGCGGCAATGAGCGGCAACGTCTGTCGCTGCGCCACCTATGTGCGCATTCGCGCTGCCATCCACCAGGCCGCCAAGGCGTTGGATTAAGGGAGAAACTCATGAGCAACGCCCTGAGATGGCTATTTTGGTTGATCGTGGCAATCGTGGTGCTGGCCGGCGGTTATGCGATCTATACGCTGCTGCGGCCGGTCGGCCCGGAACCTGCTGCGCCGATCGCCGGTGCCCCTGCCGGGATCAGCGATAAATTGGCGCGTGGCGAATATCTGGCGCGGGCTGCGGACTGCGTGGCCTGCCACACTGCGCCCGGCGGTAAACCTTTCGCCGGCGGTTTTGCTTTTAAACTGCCTTTTGGCACCATTTACGGCACCAATATAACCGCCGATCCCGACACCGGTATCGGTAATTGGAGTGACGATCAGTTTGTGCGTGCGGTGCGTGAAGGCGTTGGGCCGCAGGGTAATCTTTACCCGGCAATGCCGTACACCTCATACACGGCCATGAGCCGTGACGACGTGTTGGCGATCAAAGAGTATCTGTTCAGCCTGCCGCCGGTGAAGCAGGCCAATCCGGAAAATGGGCTGTCGTTCCCGTTTAACCAGCGCTGGGGCATGAAGTTTTGGAACCTGGCGTTCTTCAACGAAAAACGCTTCGAGCCGAACCTGAATCAGGATGAGCAATGGAACCGAGGCGCATATCTGGCTACCGCACTGGGACACTGCAGCGAATGCCACACGCCGCGCAATTTGGGCTTTGGCATTAATCAGAGTAAAAACCTCAGCGGTGAGGTGATCCAGGGGTGGTTTGCGGCCAACATTACTCCCGATCCGCAGACCGGTATCGGTGCCTGGAGCGAACAACAGCTGTCGCAGTATCTGGCGACCGGCCACGCGGAAGGGCGCAGCAGCGCAGCCGGTCCGATGGCAGAGGCGGTGGAAAACAGCCTGCAGTATCTGACGCCGGAGGATAATCAGGCGCTGGTGAAATACCTGCGCAATATCGAGCCTATCGCCACGGACAGTGCCAGCGCGGTCAATCTGCAGCCGAAGGGGGCAACGTCGTCCAGCGCGATATTGCCGGGCGGGCAGGAAGACTCGTTGGGACGGCGACTGTTCGCTGGAGACTGCAGCGGTTGCCACCAGTGGAACGGAACGGGACGCCAGAGCAAATATGCTTCCTTGGTCGGCAGCACGGCGGTTAACGATCCGCAGGGCCGCAGCGTGGTGCAGGCGATCCTGAAGGGGACGCGCATCAGCATCGGCGAACAGCATGAATTCATGCCGGACTTCGGTGCTCAATACTCGGACGAGGAAGTGGCGGCGGTTGCCAATTATGTTGTCGGCCAATTTGGCGAAAAACAGGGCAAGGTAACGGCCAAACAAGTCGCTGAACAACGCAAACAGTAAGAGGCGGCGAGGGGGCTGCCCCCCTCGCTACCTGTCATTTTCTGCGCCGGGACATTACCAGTTTGTCTTTGGGGCGATCCAGCCAATCGGCAACCTCGTTATTGAAGTTATCCGCTAACAGGTAGGCAGGAGTTTTCGCCAACCAGTCAGACAGCGAAATGTCCTGATAGATGCCATTATCCAGCACGATTAATACCTTAAGATCGTCATCCCCCATATTTTCGATATAGTGACCAAAACCCTGTGGAACATAGCCAACGTCGGTAGGAGAATATTCTTCAGTCTGCACATGGCCGTGCGAACTGAACACCGTCATGCGCCCCTTACCGGAAATATAGTATTGCCACTCATTGGCATTGGGATGCCAGTGTAATTCCCGCACCGCCCCAGGCTTAACGATTTCTATAATGCCGGTCATGGTAGTGGAAATAGGGAATTCTTTTGAAGAGACCAAGTGCACGCTGCCGGCATCATTTTCGAAGAAAGGCTTTTGTTTCATTAATTCATAGCGATGAGCCAAAGGTGCATTATTTAAACCGCCATCGTGGGCTGGTAAGGGCAGTGCGGGCGGAATGGCACCGCCGACAATATAAGCCTCACCTTGTTTTGCCTTGGAAAATACCGCCGCCGGCATATTCACGCTTTTTTCCAACACTTCTTTGGGCATATGGGCTACCCAGTCGGTAATGCTGAAGGTGCCGAACTCGGAAAAGTGACCATTATCAAAGGTCAGAACAAAATGTGCGCCGTCTGCCAACGCCTGAATCGAGTGGCCGTAACCCTTGGGGAAATACCAGACGTCGCCGGGGCCGAAATCTGCCACCTCACATTTGCCTTCAGGATCAATGATGGTAATGCGGGCATGCCCCTCCAGCATAAATGCCCATTCGGCAGCGATGGCGTGCCAGTGCAGTTCACGTACGCCACCCGGCTCCAGCGTCATATCCACCCCGGCAACCCCCTCGGAAATCGGGAATTGTTCAACGGTAGCCTCCCTGGCCCAGCCGTTGGGTAAACTGCGTTTCTTACTGTGGCTAAAGACGTATTTATACAGATTTTTTGCATCGGCAGCGGGTTGGAAATTGCTGGGGGGAACTATATTTCGATGTTCATCGGCGCTGGCGGATTTAATCATGCCGCCCATAACACCGGCGGCTGCGGCGCTGACTGCGGAAACTTTCAATATATCTCGACGCGATAACATAGGGCTTTCTCCAAATAAAAGTGGCCCACAGCGAATACGGCTGACTGGGTTTATTCTTTTGTTTTATTGTGTGCAGGGGGTTTATTGCTGAAATGGAAGCATTCGGCAACGGTTAAAGCATAGTGGGTTAAAAACAGGATGCCGCGAATAATATATTAATTTATGTTACTAATTGAGTGCGGCTATGATTTTTAAATCCGCTTTAAAATAGTTATCTACCGGTATCAAATAAATGTATTCCATTATTAAATAAAAGGTAAACAAAGTGAGTTTAATTAAAGTGGATAATGTGTTTCAGGTGCTATTTTATGCGGTTGAGTAAATGGGTATCAGTAAAAAAGGCATGGCAGGGTACGGCGGGCAACGTTGAAGTGCGTTTTCGGTAAAGAGTGATGTGAATCACAAAGCGTAACTAAGACTATTGCCGAAAAATGGCAACTATGACGATACTTTCGCCGCGATCTTAACGATCGCCAGACATTTTTATTACGGCGTGTTACTGCTCAGGCAGGCAAGACCAAAATAGGAATGCACCTCTCCTTGTGATGAGGCGCATTTTGATTTTGGTCTTTTTTTTTTTGCTTTTTTACCGGGGATATTCGATGGATTACAAACAGTTGGGCCTGGAAATTTTGCTGCAGGTCGGGGGCAAGGACAACGTCAGCAAACTGACGCACTGTGCCACCCGTCTGCGGATGGAGTTTAACGATGATAGCAAGGTACAAGCGAAAGCGATCGAGTCCTTGCCTGGGGTGATCAGCGTGGTGGAACGTGGTGGCCAGTTTCAGATCGTGGTCGGCAACAACGTGCAGCAAACCTTCCGCGCGATGCAAAAAGAAATCGGCGATCTCAGTGGCCGTCAGAGTGAGAAAAATTCCCAGGCGCGGGGCGGGGTGATTTCACAGATTATCAGCGTTATTTCAACCACTTTCACCCCGGTGATCCCTGCTATCACCGGTGCGGGGATGATTAAGGCGCTGCTGGCGATCCTCAAACTGACCGGAGTGATAGATGCCGCCAGCCCGACCTACCATCTGCTGGACACCATCGCCGATGCGGCCTTTTTCTTCCTGCCGGTGCTGCTGGCTTATGGCGCGGCAATCAAATTCGAATGTAACCCGATCCTGGCAATGACCATTGCCGGCGCGTTGCTGCACCCCAATTTGGCACAAATGCTGGCGGCGGGCACGGTGATTGATTTCGTCGGCATACCGGTGCGCCTGGCGGATTACGCCGGCTCGGTGTTGCCGATCATTTTCACCGTCTGGTTAATGTCCTATATCGAACGGTTTGCCGAGAAAGTGTCGCCGACGATGATCAAGTTCTTCACCAAACCTATGATTATCCTGTTGGTGACCGCCCCGTTGGCGTTGGTGGTGGTAGGGCCGTTCGGTATTTTCCTCAACGATCTGGTGGCCGCCGGTGCCGCTATCGTCGACGGTAAAGCCAGTTGGCTGATCCCGATGCTGATGGGCGGCCTCCAGCCGTTTCTGGTGATCACCGGTACGGCCTGGGCAATGACGCCGATTGCTACCGGTCAACTGAGTAAAAATGGTTTCGAAATGATTAACGGCCCAGGCATGTTGGCTTCCAACATTGCACAGGGCGCTGCGACGCTGTGCGTGGCCTTTCGCACCAAAAACAAAAATCTGCGCCAGCTGGCGTCCTCTGCGGGTTTCACCGCGCTGCTGGGTATCACCGAGCCTTCGTTGTACGGCGTGACGCTCAAACTGCGTAAACCGCTGATTGCAGCAATGATCGGCGGCGGCTGTGCCGGTATTTACGCCGGGCTGAGTGGGCTGGTGCGCTATGCCTTCGTTTCTCCCGGATTAGCGGCGCTGCCGGCGTTTATCGGCGAAAACCCAATGAACATTGTCCATGCGCTGATCACCTGCGCCATTGCTATTGTGGTGACTTTTGCACTGACCTGGATGCTGGGGTTCGACGATCCGGTTGAAGAAACGGGATCTGGGGTCTCGGAGGCCGTCAGTGGCGACGAACAGCAAATTGTCAGTCCGCTCAACGGTCAACTGGTGGCATTGGCGCAGGTTAACGACGACGTGTTCTCGCAGGGGCTATTGGGTCAGGGTGTCGCAATACGGCCGCAGGAAGGCGTGTTGCGCGCGCCGCTGACGGGGGAAGTAGTGACGTTCCTGCCATCCATGCATGCGGTCGGTATCAAGGGTGACAACGACGTCGAGCTGCTGGTGCATATCGGCATTGATACGGTCAATCTGGCGGGACAGCATTTCACTTCCGAGCTTAAAGTGGGCGATCGCGTCCAGGTGGGAGATGAACTGGTGCGCTTTGATCTGGCGGCGATCGTCGGGCTGGGTTACGACATCACCACACCGGTGCTGGTGGTTAACAGCGAAGCTTTTCCTGAGTTGAATTGCCGCCAACCGGGGGCAGTGGATTTTGGGCAGCCCATCATCACCCTTAATAATGCGCAGCAGGAGCAGGCATGATTTACCAACGACTGAACGATTTCCCCGCAGATTTTCTGTGGGGGGCTTCCACCTCTGCCTATCAGGTGGAGGGGGCCTGGAACGAAGACGGCAAAAGTCCATCGATTGTGGATATGCTTGATCACCCGGCAGAAACCGCTGATTTTAAGGTCGCCAGCGATCACTATCACCGCTTCCGAGAGGATGTGCAGCTGTTTGCCGAACTGGGGTTAAAGGCCTACCGTTTCTCGATTGCCTGGACGCGAGTGCTACCGCAGGGGACCGGTGAGGTCAACGCCGCAGGGCTGGATTTTTATCGCCAGTTGATTGATGAACTGCTGAGCCATGGCATAGAGCCTGTGGTAACGCTCTATCACTTCGATCTGCCTTATGTGCTTGAGCTGCAGGGCGGTTGGTCGAACCGCGCCACCATCGATGCCTTTGTCGATTATGCCGAAGTGTTGTTTGACGCATTCGGTGACCGGGTAAAGTATTGGCTGACCATCAACGAGCAGAACACCATGATCCTGCATCCGGGCGCCATTGGCACGCCCAAGGGCGGTGAACTGCCATCCAGGCGAGTGCTGTATCAGCAAAGCCACCATATGTTGGTGGCTCAGGCCAGGGTGATGGCGTTGTATCATCAGCGCTGCCCGGCCGGGAAGATCGGCCCGGCGATTAATACCACCTCGATGTATCAGGAAACCTGCAATCCGCTGGATGCCATCGCCGCCCATAACTGGGAAACGCTGCGTTGCTGGAGCTTCCTCGACGTGGCCGTGCAGGGTCGTTATAACCCGCTGGCCTGGCGTTACCTGCTGGATCGTCAATTGGCGCCACGGATGGAACCCGGTGATGCGGCGCTGTTGCTGCAGGGCAAACCGGACTTCGTGGCGATAAATTATTACTCGACCGCCACCATTGCCGCCAGCCGAGGCGATGCGTCGGACATCAGCGCACGGGCCGGCGATCAGCAAATCATGCTGGGGGAACCGGGCGTGTATCGTGCGGCGGAGAACCCGTTCGTCGGTAAAACCCGCTACGGTTGGGTGATCGATCCTGTCGGATTGCGGCTGACGCTACGTAAAACCGCGGAGCGTTACCATTTACCGATATTAATTACTGAAAACGGCATTGGCGCCCCGGACCAGCTACAGGCCGATGATACAATCAACGACGATTACCGCATCGAGTTTATGCGACAACACGTCGAACAGATGCAGTTGGCCATCAACGACGGCGTCGAACTGATCGGCTATTGCCCTTGGGCGGCAATAGACGTGGTCAGCACCCATCAGGGCTATGCCAAGCGCTACGGGTTTATCTATGTAAACCGGGGTGAGCAGGATCTGAAGGATCTGCGGCGGATCAAAAAGCGCAGTTTTGACTGGTACCAACGGCTGATTGTCTCCAATGGCCGGCAACGATAATAAAAACAGAGGGTGTGGCCGCGACGATGAAAGTCATTAAGGTACTCAATAATAGCCTGGTGCTATCGGCGGATGACGATAACAATGAAGCTATCGTGATGGGCAAGGGTATTGGCTTTAACAGCAAAGTGGGTGACGTTCTCGACCCGGCCGCGATAGAGAAAGTGTATGTGGTGCAGAACAGTCAAAAGGGCCGCGATTACCTGCGGCTGATAGAAACCACGCCGGAAGAGCACATCGAGATTGTGCAGATGATCCTGGCGGAGGCTAACCGGCAGCTTAACGGGCGGATTAACGAGCAGATTTTCTTCACCCTGGCGGACCACATCAGTTTCGCCATTGAGCGCTATCACAAGGGTATCGCAATCCAAAATCGCCTGTTGTTCGAGGTGAAGCGCTTTTACCCGCAGGAGTTCGCAGTGGCGAGCCAGGCACTGGCACACATCAACCGGCGGTTGAACATTGCGCTGCCGGAAGAAGAGGCGGGCAATATTGCTTTTCATCTGGTTAATGGTCAAACCGACGTGCAGAACATGGAGCACACGCTGCTGTCGGTGAAGATGCTGAAAGACATTTTCAATATCATCAAATACCATTTTCGCATCACGATCGACACTGACTCGCTCAACTACTCGCGTTTTTTGGTGCATATGCAGTTTTTTATTCAGCGAATGATCGAGGGGCAGCAAATGGCGTCGAAAGACGACTTTATCTTTGCGCAGGTGACCAGGGAGTATCCGCATGCCTATCGCGGCGCACTGCTGATCCGCGACTACGTGAAGAATCTGCTGCAGATGGAGATGTCGAACGATGAACTGCTGTATCTGGTGATCCATCTGACGCGTATCGCCGACCGGTCTGATTAGCCGGGCGACTGCTCGCTGACGGCTTCGGCCACCAGATCGCGAAAGCGTTGGATGATGGCCGACGTCCGGTTGCTGCGCAGCGCCAGATAAAGCGGCGCGCTGAGCTGGGCCTGTTCGGCAATGGTTCGGTAAACGATGCCGTCCCCGCCCAACCGCCGCATGGAGGCCGGTACGATCGACAACCCCAGACCGGCACCTACCAGGCTAAGGGTTGCGGGCAGGCGCGGGGCTTCCTGAATAACGCGCGGGCTGAACCCGGCACCGTGGCAGGCCGCCAGAATGGCATCATACAAGCCCTGGCCCGCCGGGCGACGATAAAGAATAAAGGCCTCCTGGGTTAACGCAGTCAGCGGTAGTGGTTGGTCGTCATGGGTGGCCAGCGGGTGACCGATGGGCAGGGCGATCAGCATCGGTTCGCGCAGCACCGGCTCAATTGTCAAACCGGGAATACCGCCCACCGGCGAGCGGACAAAGGCCACGTCGAGCCGCTCATCCACCAAGGCATCCAACAGTTCGCCGCTGCCTGCCTCTTCCAACTGAGTGGTAATGCCAGGCAGGATCTCACGGTAGCGGCGCAGCAGATTGGGCACGAAGGGATGCAATGCGGCGGAGCTGGTGAAGCCGATAGCGATATGCCCTTGTTCACCCCGCGCGGCGCGGTGTACTGCTTCGGTCAGATGCTCTGCCCGCGTCAGTAGCGCCCGCGCTTCATTGAACAACACGCTGCCGGCCTCGGTAACGCGTACGCCACGGGGCAGGCGTTGCAGCAGTTTTACCCCCAATTCCTCTTCCAGCCCCTGTAACAGGCGGGTCAACGGCGGTTGTTGTATAAACAGTCGTTCGGCGGCGCGGGTGATATTGCCTTCTTCCACCACGGTAACGAAAGCCCGCAGGCGGCGAAGTTCGATCATTGACATACCTTAAAGGTATCCTTGTTGCTTGTGAAATGCATTAGACATCATGGCATGGCGACGCGCATCATACCAGCCATCAAAATAAGCGATGTGGAACGGACAATGTCGGAATCTGATGCGGTAAAAAATGACCCGCAGGCAGCACCGCCGGGCAACGGCGAGTTGTTTTTGGGCTTTCTGATGCTCGGGCTGATTGGCTTTGGCGGCGTACTGCCGTTGGCGCGCAATATGCTGGTGGAAGACCGCCGCTGGCTCAGTGGTCAGCAGTTTACCGAGCTGCTGGGGCTGTGCCAGTTTTTGCCGGGTGGCAACGTGATTAACCTTTCGGTAGCGGTTGGCATGGAGTTTCGCGGCCTGCGCGGGGCTTTTTGCGCCCTGCTGGGGCTGATCAGCGCACCGACGGCCATCGTAGTCGGTTTGGGTATGGTTTATGCCCGCTTCCAAAATGACGCGCATGTACAACACGTATTTGCCGGTCTGGCTGCTGCGGCGGCCGGTTTGTTGCTGTCTACCGGGGTGAAGATGCTGCTGCCGCTGCGCGGTAAATGGCTGGCACTGGGCATTGTGGCGCTGTGTCTGATCGCCATCGCCTGGCTACGCTTGCCCTTACTGCCGACCATGCTGACATTGGCGCCGCTGAGCATCCTGCTGATGTGGTGGAGGGATCGCTCATGATGGCGGTATTGATCTCGCTGGCGATCATATTCACCGAGCTGTCACTGCTGGCCTTTGGCGGCGGCATGACCATTCTGCCGGAAATGCAGCGTCAGGTGGTGGAAGTTCACCAATGGATGAGCGCGCAGGAGTTCAGTGCGCTGTTCGCCATGGCGCAGGCCGCGCCGGGGCCGAATATGATGATTGTGCCGCTGGTGGGGTGGCACGTGGCCGGGTGGGCCGGGCTGTTGGTGTCCTCCATCGCCAAGTTCGGCCCGTCGTCGATTGTTACCCTGCTGGTGATGGGCGTCTGGCGACGCTTCAAGGACAAGCCCTGGCGGCGTCGGGTGCAAAGTGGATTGGTGCCGGTGACCGTTGGTTTGGTGGCGGCCAGTGGCGTGCTGATTGCCGAAGCTTCCGCACCGAATTGGCCGTTGGCGATGATTATCCTGCTGGCAACGGTGCTGAGCATGAGCAAACGTATCCACCCATTATGGGTGTTGGCGGGCGGGGCGATACTGGGGCTGTTGGTGGCGTAATCGATATTGGCGGCAGGGGCTGCTGCCGCCAGAGTGAGTTACTGGCGCGGCGTCAGCGAAAAGCGGGGCTTGCCGTTATGGTTCATCACTTCATAGCGTTTGGGGGCCGTCAACGCCAGAAACGCTACCATGCTGCCATCGGCATTGGTCAGCGTCATGCCGTCCGGCGTCGGACGCCAGGCCACCGGCAGTTCGGTGAGCGACAAGGGTTGCAGACACTGCTCTTCAGCGGTGAAACGGTAGGCGTTAGTTCCTTCGATCAGTTCATCGCTTAATTCAACGTTGCAGGCTGGGGCTTTGCCTTCGGCATCGTTTAACTGCCAGTGCCCCTTCAGCGCAGAGGGGGCCAGCAGGGGCAGTGAACTGGCAAAGGTAGTGCTGCTTAACATAAGGCTCATAACAACTCCTGTCAGGGCAACGCGCCTGAGTGCGCGCAAAGAGAGAAATCTCGACATCGGCCACTCCTTACTGAAATCCGTTAATACCATAGCACGATCCTTGTTGCTGGGTGATCCAAGGATAAGTGATTTTAATACTCGTTTATTCTGAATCAATGAATAGCCCGCAGTATAAATGACGAGCAATTAAAGCCAATAGTCTTCTTATTATTGTGGTCTATGTTTTTCAATTATTTGTTTTTAATTGCTTTAATGATTTTATTTGATTTGAAATGCCTGCTTATTATTCCACTATTGTATGGTTGCGCCGTCAGACTAATTCCCTATGCTGGATTGCGGAACTGGAATGTTCCCATTAGTTATTTTGATTGAATGCCTCACCAATTGACTGAATTCCTATTGTGTAAAGGAGAATGCGATGAACCGCAATCACAATGAAATTTTGCAAGATGACGAAGCGTTTACCGGCCTGGCGGCCACATCCCCCCACGATCCCAACTATCAATTCTACTATCACCAAACCGGCAGCATCTACAATGGGCTGGGCTATGGCGCTTATCTGACGTTGGATAATGCCAATCTCTACAGCAACCAGCGAGGTACCGGCCCGCTGACTACCTGGGGCAAGACCCGCGAAAACTACAGCTCCGAGCGCGCTGCCGATCAGCTGACTCGCAGCGGGTATACGCACAACGGCGACAACGTTTTCCATCAGCCGGCAGATCTGACCTTTTCCTTCCTGACCCAGGAAGCGCTGGATGTTATCGGCAGAACCGGAACGGGTAACAACGCCAATAAAGGGCTGGAGCCGTTGACCGAAGCGGCTAAAAGCCAGGCGTTAAAATCGATGCAGGCCTGGGCAGACGTGGCAAATGTCACCTTTACCGAAGCGCAGTCCACGGATCTGAACCACCGGGCAGACATCACCTTCGCTTATTACACCCAGAAAGCCGATGGCAGCGCTGCGGATGACAATGCCTTTGGTTACTATCCCGCCACCTCTGATCCTGCGGATGATAACAGCTACGCCGGTACGGTCTGGTTTAATAAAGGTTTTCTTACTCATCAAGCGCCGGTGCCAGGGGATTTCAGCAGCCAGACCTTCACCCATGAAATTGGCCATGCATTGGGCTTGATGCACCCTGGCGATTATGATGCTTCCGACGACAAGGACCCCACTTATATCGATGACGCCGTGTATTATCAGGATTCGGTACAATATTCGATAATGAGCTACTTCAGCGGCAATAACACCGGCTCCGATACCAAAGGGGTCAACGGTTATGGCCCGATGATTGACGACATCGCCGCGATGCAGAAACTCTACGGTGCCAATATGGAAACGCGCACCGGGGATTCGGTGTACGGCTTTAATTCCAATACCGGGCGTGACTTCCTGACCGCAACGGCGGATAACGGCAAGCCGGTGAACTTTGCGGTGTGGGACGCGGGCGGCAACGACACGCTGGATTTTTCCGGCTACAGCCAGCAGCAACTGATTAATCTCAATGACGGCGCCTTTTCCAGCGTCGGCGGCGGCACGCAGAACGTATCGATCGCCAATAATGCGGTGATCGAGAATGCCATTGGTGGCAGTGGTCGTGATGTGCTCATCGGCAACGAACAGGACAATTTACTGGCCGGCAATGCCGGTTCGGACATGTTGTATGGCGGGTTGGGGGCGGATCATCTGTGGGGCGGCAAAGACGCCAACAACTTCGCCGATTATTTCGTTTACCTCAATGCTAATGAGTCCACCACGACGGCGTTCGATGTGATTGAGGATTTCGAGCACGGCGTCGACAAGATCGACCTTTCCGGGCTGCGTTTCAACAACAGCCTGAGTGAACTGCGGTTGATCGACAGTGCCGACAGCTTCAGCGGACAGAAAGGCGAGTTCAAACTTAACTTCGATACCTTTAACGGCACGACCGATTTATTGCTGAATACCCATAACGACAGCTATGCGGCGGATTTCAAAATCCAGGTCGTAGGCCAGGTGGAGCAAAGCGATATTCTGTTTGCCTGAGTGCCGCGCTTGATAAGGGCCCGAGGGCCCTTTTTCTCAAGCTGCCATCTCCGGTCTTTAAGGGCGCAGAGCCCTGATCAGCGCCTGATTGAACCGTTCGGGCTCTTCCATTTGCGGCGCATGCCCCAGGCCAGGGAATTCGATCAGGTTGGCGTGCGGGATCATTTTCGCCACCTGTTTCCCCAGCAGATTATAGTGCCCGAGCTGAGCCTTGACGGCGGGGGGAGCGATATCGCTGCCGATGGCGGTGGTGTCGGCGGTGCCAATCATCAAGGTGGTCGGCGTTTGCAGATCCTTGAACTCGTAGAACACCGGCTGGGTGAAAATCATGTCGTAAATCAGCGCCGAGTTCCAGGCCACCAGGCGATGGCCAGGCCCATTGTTCAGCCCGGCCAGCATATCGACCCAGCGGTCATATTCTGGCTTCCAGCGGCCAACATAATAGGTCTGCAGTTCGTACTGTCGAATACCGGCAGCGGAGGTTTTCAATTCACGCTCGAACCACCGATCGACGCTGCGCCACGGCACGCCTTTGGCTTTCCAGTCTTCCAGCCCAATCGGATTGACCATCACCAGCCGTTCCACCGCCTGCGGGTACATCAGGCTGTAGCGGGTTGCCAGCATGCCGCCGGTAGAATGGCCGACGATCACCGCTTTAGCGATTTTCAGGTTATTCAATAGCGCGTGGGTATTGTTCGCCAACTGCTGAAAGCTGTATTGGTAGTGCTGCGGTTTGGTGGAGCTGCAAAAGCCGATTTGATCGGGCGCGATCACCCGATAACCGGCCTTACTTAGCGCTTTGATGGTGTCTTGCCAGGTGGCGGCGCAGAAGTTTTTGCCGTGCATCAGCACCACAGTATGGCCGTTGGCATCGCCCTCTGGCGGCACGTCCATATAGCCCATGCTTAACTGCTGCCCCTGAGAGCTGAAGCTGAATTGTTGCAGCGGGTAAGGGTAGTGAAAGCCCTGTAGCTCCTGACCGTATTTGGGCGTTTCGGCAGCCACGCTGGCAGAAAAGGCGGCCAGAGCAGCGGCTAGCGCGACTCGACGGGTCAATCTCAGCATCCTGATGTCCTTATGAAAATCGGCAAGAGTCTGAGTATAGCCGTAAAGACCATGCCTCCCTGATGAAAAGGAGGCATGAAACGCTAGGCGCTGCGCAACTGTTGTTGGCGCTCAAGCTGCTGGTTGAAATGCGCGGGGGCCCAATCCGCCTGCAGCGCCTGCATCAGCAACTGCTGCTGGGTCTGCGGAGCCAGTCCGGCCAGCGGCGGATCGCTGTCCAGATTGGTGGGGAAAGAGTAGCCGTCTGCCGCCGCCGCCACGGTCGCCGCCAACTCCGTACCCAGCAGTTCTCCTGCTTGATAGCGCCGCAGCAACGCCGGATAGATCTGCTGCAGCAGGCGCAAGCGGTTCACGGTTTCCATCGGCTTGCCGAATGCCGATGAGACCTGCAACAGATTGGCGATGCGCACATGGTCGTGGGTGACATTGTTGCCCGCAGCATGGAACAGCGCCGGGTTAAAGAACAGCGTGTCTCCCAGCTCCAGCGGCAGCTGTACGGCATGTTGCTGGAAATAGTTGATAAACTCCGGACGTCGCCAGGCCAGGTAGCCGCCGGGATACTGGTGTGAGAACGGCAGTAATTGAGTTGGGCCGGACTCCAGCGGCATCGCGGAATGCGCCACCGCACCTTGCAGCGTCAGATACTGGGACAGCAGTTGCAACGGCAACGGAAAACGTTGTACGTCCTGATTTTCCTGAAAGCCCAGATGGTAGTCACGGTGCGGTTGCTGTGCTTTGCCCCCAGGGCGCACTACGTTGACCTGCGCCGTCATTTGATACCAGGGCCCGAGCCAGGCTTCGCTGACCAACGCCAGCACAGGGTTGGCGTAGTAATCAATAAAAGCATCGGGATCGTGCTGGGCGGCCTTTTGCAGCGAATTCCAGATGCGGCCGTTATTGCCGGCGGCAGAGAAGTGATCGCCTGCGTTCCCTCTGGCGGCCTCCTCCTGGAAAATGGCTTCGAAAACCCGGTTATGGCGCTCTATGATGCTCTTGTCGGGATAGGTATTTTTAATCACCAGCACGCCGGGGCCGGTGGAAAGCGCCCGGTGCAGCTCACTCAATACCGAGGTTTTATCGGTTTGCGCACGCTCAATCAACGTGGCGGCGTGATAAATCAGCACGTTTTTTTGCGCGTCGGCCGCCAGTGGATAGTCACTCAATGTGAGCGACTGCTCACATGTCTGGCCAAAGTCATCAACCGAAAGCCGGTCAGGCTGTAAAAAAAGAGTTTCAGTCATGATGTGCTCCCGAGTTCAGGCTCAGCGGGTGGTCCGGTTTAGGTGAGCCGCCATCGCCGCAGCCAATCACCCCCTGATCGAAGTCGACAACCGCGCCGGTCATCATTCCGGACTCCTCAGACAGCAAGAACGCCACCGCACGCGCCACTTCCCGTGGTTTCAACAAGCGCCCAAACGGCTGTTGTCGTTCCGCCTGCGCTAACCAATTCTCATCGGCGTCGTGATACTGGCGCTGAATTTCATGCTCATGTGGCGTGTCCATCCAACCGATATTCAGGCCGTTTACCCGGATGCGGTTGCGCATGGCGCTGAAGGCGACGTTTTTGGTCAGGGTGATCAGTGCGCCTTTTGACGCGGCATAAGGCGCGAGAAACGACTGACCCCCGTGCGCAGTAATGGTAATGATGTTAACGATGGAACCCGCAACCTGATGCTTGATCATCACTTTGATGGCTTCCTGCATCAGGAAGAAGGGCGCGCGAATATTGACGGCGAAAATGGCGTCAAACAGCTCTGGCGTGGTGTCGATTATGGTACCGCGGTCGGACATGCCGGCGCAGTTAACCAACCCATGCAGGGTACCGAAAGCGTTTTCCGCTTCGGCAATGACGTTACGGCAGGCTGCCGGATCGGCAATGTCAGCGGTGACGAATCGGGCATCGCAGCCGGTAGCGCGTAACTTCTCTGCCTGGGCGGCCCCCGCTTTCTGATTGCGGCCGCAAAGCATCAGCCCGGCGGCTCCGCGCTCGGCCAGCAGTTGTGCCACCGCAGCGCCTAGTCCCTGGGTTGCTCCCGTCACCACGTAATAGTTTCCGGAAAACATAGTGTTTACATTCTCGTGCATTGCGTCAGCCTCAGATAATTTTTGATATTGAAAATCAATCGGTTGTTTTTATCTTCATCTTGCTATTGTTAACCCTAGCATCTACATTTTGTTAACAAAACCTCACTGAAACCTCAAAAAGACCTCAATTTGGTGGCGTCATGAAATTCTCTATCAAGCAAATTGCCGCGCAGGCGGGCGTCAGCAAGGCAACGGTCGATCGCGCGCTGCATCAGCGGGGCAAGGTGCATCAACAAACCTTGCGGCGTATTGAGCAGGCGTTGCAGGATTTGGAAAATCAGCAGCGCAGCGGCCTGGCCAGCGGCCGTACGCTGCCGATTGACGTGGTGATGCACACGCCGCAGCGTTTCAGTCAGTTGGTTACGGATGCACTGTGTAGCCAGTTGAGTGCTTTTGTGCCGTTTCGCATTACGCTGCGCTTTCATATTTTCGAACAGATCGGTACCGCTGAATTGCAGCAGGTGCTCGAGCGCTGCCGTAGCCAGGGCTCCTACGGGGTGATCCTGAAGGTGAGCGATGAGCAATTGCTCAATGACAGCGTCGGTTTGTTGCAGCAGCAGGGCATACCGGTGGTGACCATAGTGACCGATCTGCCACAAAGTCGGCGCATCAGCTATATCGGCATGGATAACCGAGCCGCCGGTCGTACAGCGGCTTATCTGATGGCACGCTGGTTACCGCCCCAGCCGCAGCGGGTGGCAGTGGTGATCAGCAGCCAGGGTTTTCGCGGCGAAGAAGAAAGAGAGAGTGGATTCCGTCAATGGCTGCGGGAAAGGGCACCGCACCTGAGCGTGGTGGACATTAGCGGCGGCCTGGGGGTGTATGCACCGACTCTGGCACGAGTGACAGAAACGTTGCGCTGTCATCCGGATATTCACGCGGTTTACAGCGTCGGTGGCGGGAACTCCGCGATTGTTGAGGCGTTCAGCCGGCAACAGCGGCCGCTGGCGGCGTTTATCGGCCACGATTTGGATCAGGAGAATCGCCAACTGCTGGCACAAGAGCGGATTGATGCGGTGATCGACCACGATTTACAACGGGACGCGCGCAATGCCTTCCAGGCCATTTTGCAACACCACGGCTTTGTTCCCGGCAATATCATCACGCATGCCTTTTCAAGGGTTAGCGTGGTGACGCCGTTTAATCTTTCAATGGTCGACGAACCCTCTGCCGGTGTTTAACGCCGAAGGTTTTTGCCACCGGCGAACCGGTGGCGAAGGGGGGAAATCAGCCTGGTGACGGGCTCTTTTTAACGGCAATAGGTTATTAAATCTCTTTATTGATGATATCGGCAACGCGCAGGGCAATGGCATAGCCGGTTAAGGTTGGATTCACCACGGTAGAGCTGGGGTGGACGCTGGTGCTGGTGATAAAGAGATTGGCATGATCGAAGGAGCGGCACTCGTGGTTGACCACCGAGTCCCGTGGATCACTGCCCATAATAGTGGTGCCCATGATATGGGAACTGGGTACCCATGCCTGGATGTCATTTAGCACTTCAGTGGCGCCAAATAACGCCTTGAACTGCTCATAGTCTTTATAAAGTTGGCCCATGGCGTTCAGGGTGTATTCATGTGCGATGTCGTAATTGATACGCGGCGTCGGCAAATTAAGCGCATCGCGCTTATTGCTCAAAGTGACGCGGTTCGCGGGATCGGGTAATACCTCGACGTAGGACGCAATTTTCAGGTAGCGTGCGCTATTGTGACGAATAAGACGATCCAGCTCAGGGCCGACGATACCCTGGTCCAGCAAACGCTTGGTGATCAACTCGTTAGGGACGGTATTATCGAGAAAGTGGCGGATTGCCGCATGCTGGTGTCGCAGCGGCGTGTCGCGCCAGGTGTTGATGCTTCCCTGCTGCGTCGGACCACGACCTGCCCAAACGGGATCTTTCGCCAGCATGGCGATAGCCCGCCCAGTATGCCCCATCATGTTACGTCCGACCTGATCCGACGAGTTGCCTATGTCCGACATCAGCATCAATTTCGGTGTTTCTACCCCATGGGCAGCCAGCACGAAATAGCGGGCCGTGAGGCGCGTACTTTCCCCCTGCGGATTCTTATAGTGCACGGCGACGATTTTGTTGTCCGGGCCTTTTTCGATACGGTAAACCACCGCATTCACCCGCAGCTTTGCCCCCCGATGCTCTGCCCAAACGACCGGCTTATCGCCAGAGAACTGCGCACCGATCGGGCAGATAGGGGCACAGTTGTTGTTACCCGCGCATATTGGTCGCCCTTGATAGGGGCGGGTCGCACGTGCATTGGGTTCATCGACGAAGTGGTGATGGGCACTGGAGACTTTTTCCGCTACCTGCTGGGTCAGATAGGTCCAGGGTTGCATCGCCATGGGATAAGGTTTGGAGCGTGGGGGATAGGGTTGTTCACCATGGCCACGCTGGTCATCGGTATCGGAGCCGCTCACGCCAATTTCTTCTTCGGCCAATTGGTACCAGGGTTCCAGCGTGTCGTAGTCAATAGGCCAGTCACGACCGTGCCCATAGAGCGTTTTTAATTTGAAGTCTGCAGGCAGATTACGCCAGGTTGCCCCGCCCCAGTGCCAGGTGGTTCCCCCAACCAGACGCAAGAAGGAAGGCTTTTGGGTAATATTGCCCACGCTCTCAATATAGTCGTCAGAATACTTGCCGGTCGCCGATTTGGGCGCCCAGGGCAGGTCTGGGTAAGGGCCGTTATAATCTGATTTATTCCCATATTGGCGAAATGCTTCAAGGATTTCCGCACGCTTAACGCGGGGGCCCGCTTCTAAAATGATGACGGATCTTCCTTGCCTGGCAAGGCTGTTCGCAATAGCACCGCCTAAAATACCGGCACCCACGACGATAATGTCGCAATCATATTCAATGGCCATATTTGCTCACTAATGATCTTCAATTTTCTAAATTTGGCGTGGCTATCCAGTAATTGGGTCGCGCGCGAATATAGGTAGGGATCACGGTCACATCACTCGTTGCCTGGAACATCAAGGCTTTCTCGTAATTCACTACCACGGCCTGGCGGCCACGCCCTACATTACCGGTATAAAAGCTCTCTATAATTAGCAGTGCTAATTTCCGATTTTCATCCTCTGCGGGCAGGGCAGAAATAAAGGATTGAACATCGGGTGCACCACTATCGCTTATCCTTTTTTCCAACATGCCGAGCCTGTCGCCAAACTTCTCGGTATGGGACGCCATGGTTGAATACATGGCAGCGGTAAATGCCGGATCGAGGTTCTGTCGGAGGGTCAGCCACTGAGCCAACTGATTAAAAAGCACCTCTGTGTGTTTGTCATCGAGCCGTTTTAGCGGGGTTGAAACGGCATTGACCGACAGAAAGGCAGCCCCCGCGATGAGGGTGCTTTTCAGCAGATGGCGACGAGAAAAGCCGTAGCTCGCTTTACTTTTGCTCTCTTTTTTCATTGCACGACGTCCTCATTGCTGGAACCACGCAGTTTTTCAACCTGATCGGGGGTGACGTTGAGTGCATGTCCGCCGAAGCTTTCCACCAGATATTCAGCCAGTTGAGCGATTTGTTGATTGCTCAACTGATCTGAGAACGCGGGCATAAAGTAGTGGTCCTTACCGTTGTTCACGTTGGCGCCGTGTAGAATGACCTGAATCAGGTTGTTGGCGTCGTTCGCGCCGATCACGCTGTTGCCGAGCATTGAAGGGTAATAACCGTCCGTTGTGCCGGCACCTTCTCTGCCATGGCAGCTTGCACAATTGTTCAGATAAATGTTGGCGCCCGGCATTTCGTCGTTCGGCCTCGGCTGCACCTGAGATGAGCGCGGTCGGGTCTGTTCATCACCTACGGCCTGTATGTCTTTCAAATACCCTGCAATGGCGTTCAGGTCCGCATCATTCATTTTGCTGAAGCTGTGGGTAATGGCTTCCGCCATGGAACCGGCTGCCTGAGCTTTAAAGGGGACATTGCCTGTTTTCAGATATTGAACGATCTCTTGCTGTGTCCAGCTACCGATACCTGATGCTTTGTCGCTGGTGATGTTAAACGCCTCCCAGCCGCCAATCTTGGCGCCGGCCAGGAAGCCTTTCTGGCTTTCGTCATAGGCTTTTTCTTGCATGCCCAATCCGCGGGGGGTGTGGCAAGAGCCGCAGTGTGCGGCGCCTTGCACCAAATAAGCGCCACGGTTCCACTCTGGGCTGCGGTCTGATTTGTATTGATAAGCCCCTTTCTCCAGAAATAGAGTATTCCAGGCCATCAGCGGCCAGCGCAGGGTAAGGGGCCAAGAGAAGTCAGGCTTTTTATTCGGTTGGTTAACAGGCTCAACGCCATGCATAAAATAGGCATACAGGTTGGCAATGTCTTCGTCCGTTAACTTGGTGTAAGAGGGGAATGGCATTGCCGGATAAAGATTTGAACCATCACGTCTAATCCCTTCCCGTAATACCTTCTTAAAATCTTCCAATGTATATTCGCCAATGCCGTAGGTTTTATCTGGCGTGATGTTGGTGGAGTAAATATTGCCCATGGGCAATGGCATAGCCAACCCCCCGCTAAAAGGCTTGCCACCCGACGCGGTATGGCAGGCCACACAGTCTGAAGCAATGGCTAAATATCGGCCTTTGTGCTGTGCAAAATCACTCTCTGCGTCAGCAGTTTGCGCGTAACTCAATGAAGAATATAAAGGCATCACGACGACCAGGAAACGGGTGAGCCTCTTTATACTCCAATGAGTTTTTTTATTACTCATCTTTGTTTTCCAAACCAAAATGGTGATATATAGCGTTAAGATACAAAAATACTGTAACGGTTTAGTATTCAATGTATTGATCTGCAGCCGCTAATGTCAACGGTTATGTCTGTCGTTCAGCATTAATTGTTAATTTTTAGTGGGATGTAAATGGCGGAGTCAGATTGGGGAGTTTTGGGATAAAGCGCCTTGGGTTCAGGCGCTTTTGACGTATGTTTATGCCACCGGGCGCCGCCATAACCCAGCAAACCGGCCCGGTTTGGCAAACATCACCAGATTGCCAAGCAGAATCAGGCACAGGCCTATCACCGCATTGGTGTGCCACTGATAGCCTTCATACAGGGTTGAAATCGTCAGTGCCACCAGAGGAAACAGCAGGGTGCTGTAGGCAGCCGCCCCGGCGCCGATCCGCCCCAGCAGGCTGAAATAGGCCGCAAAGGCAATCACCGAGCCGAAAATCGCCAGATACAGCAACGAGCCGATGTAACGGGTGCTGAACTCAATCTGGAATGAGGCACCCTGGGCCAACGCAATCAGCGCCATCAGGATTGCGCCGTAGCTCATGGCATAGGTATTGGTGGAAAGAATGTCCAGCCCATGCCGCTGGTGGCGGGAGCTGATCATATTCCCCAAAGAGAAGCCGTAGGTGCCAAGAGCGCTCAGCCCGATGCCTTTCAACAGGTCCGGCGCCATTTGCGTTGCCACCAGATCTTGCCAGAACAGGGCGACGATCCCGGTCAGGCCCAGCACCGCAGCCGGTAACAGATTGGGGCTAGGGCGCTGGCGAAAGAAAATAATGCCGTTAACGGCATTGAACAGCACTGCCATCGAGAAAATCACCGATTCCAGCCCGCTGCTGATGTAGGCTGCGGCATGGTAAAAACAGTAGAAGTTAAAACCGAAAACGCAGCAGCCTTGCAGGACGCAAAACAGATGGTCGCGCAGGGCGATACGGCGCAGACGTCGTGCCAATAAAAGAATGACGAGCATCACTACTGCGGAAACCACAAAACGGTAACTGATGGAAACGGGAATGGCCACCGGGCCTTCCTGCTGCAGGGTAATGGCAATCCAGGTGGTGCCCCAAATCAGCACCACGGCAAGGTACAACAGCACGTTCATAATTAACTCCGGCAAAATGGATAGGCTCAGTATCCGCCGCTGCACGGCGCCGCGCTTTCAGCGCTTTGCGAGCAATTGCATATTCTTGCGCTTTTTTTGGCAAAAGCGCGTGCTGATGGCTGGTATGGCATCGCGCCACTCTCTAAACTGGAAAGATTGAGCAAAGCGGGGTCGGTAATGTCCAGATACAAGGCGTTTGAAACGCTGCGGGAACATAAAGCGCAGTTGCACGACAGTGTGCGATTAAGCTGCGGCGTAGAGCTGGCCGCCTGGTCCAACTGTGACGACCGTATTACCCAGGAAAGCGCAGAGCACCATACTCTGAGCCTGTACGTCGCCGACGGTTACGAGTGCTATCAAAAAGTGCCTGGAGGGTGGAGAAACGGCGGCGGACCTGACCGTTTCTGCATTATGCCGCGCCAGTATGAGTCCACCTGGGACGTGCGCAGCGATCTGTCTTTCGTCCACCTTTACTGTACCGATAAGCACCTGCGTCAGGTGGCGGAACAAATCTGGGATCGCAGCCCGGCGTCGATAAATCTGGTGCCCAACGCGTTTGCCGAAGACCCGCAAATCACCTTGCTGTATCGCCAGTTTCTACTCAGTTGCAACTGGCAGGAACGGGCCAATCAGCTGTCCCTCAGCAGTGCCACAACGCTGCTGATGACCTGTCTGGTTCAGCGCTACAGTGAACTGCAATGGACGCTGCCGCAGGTCCGTGGCGGTCTGGCCCCGGCCGTTGCCAAACGGGTGAAAGAGTATATCGAGCAGCACCTCGATCTGCCGCTGGTATTGGCCGATTTGGCCGCGCAGGCGGGGCTGAGCGAGTTCCACTTCGCCCGTATGTTCAAACATGACACCGGTCTGGCGCCGCATCAGTTTGTCATGCGCGCACGGCTACAGCAGGCAGAGCAGTTGCTTTGCCACAGTCAGTTGCCGCTGACGCAGATAGCGCTGGAGTGCGGTTTCAGCTCCGCCAGTCATTTCAGCAATCGCTTCAAAGTGGCCTAT
The DNA here is from genome assembly GCF_024809915.1 of Serratia sp. BIGb0234. Classification (NCBI taxonomy): domain Bacteria; kingdom Pseudomonadati; phylum Pseudomonadota; class Gammaproteobacteria; order Enterobacterales; family Yersiniaceae; genus Serratia; species Serratia sp. BIGb0234. Next base: position 355,220 of record NZ_JANUEI010000004.1, on the reverse strand, counting down.
GGATGTTCCCCAACGCAGCGGCGTCAGGGGCGTTAACCTCAACAGGAGAGAACATGGAACAGCAGTTCGCAGGACTGGGCGTGTTGTTTGTCGCCGGATTTGGGCCCATTACCCAACAAACAGAGCACAGCAAGGCATTTTACGTCGATGCCCTGGGGCTGCCGTTGAAGCCGATGGAAGGCAATGCCGATTATCTGCTGAGCGAGCACGGCGCGCTGGAAGGCGTGAAGCACTTTGCTCTCTGGCCGCTGGCGCAGGCCGCGCAGTCGTGTTTGGGCAGCGATCAATGGCCGACGGACCTGCCGGTGCCGCAAGCCTGGATGGAATTTGACGTCGCTGATATGGCGCTGGCAACTCAGGGATTGGTTGACCGTGGCTACCGTCTGCTGGTTGCCAATCGCGAAGAGCCTTGGGGCCAGAGTGTCACACGGTTGCTCAGCCCTGAAGGGCTATTGATTGGCGTTACCTTTACCCCTTGGTTGCGTGATTGATTTTCACTGGTCTAATTCCCTCGCCGCTGGTGGGGGATATATCGTTTTTTAGAAAAATTGATTATTAGCTTATTCAAAACCCCAACTGATAAACCTATTGTTCTCGAGCTTTTCATGTGATTGGTGATAGTTATTCCTGTTAGTTAGATAAAAACATCATCCATAGATCGTTATTTCCTTTCTTTAGAAGCCTAAATAAAATTATGGTACTCATAATTACACGCCAAGGAAAATTAAATAGAGATAATTCTTATATTCCACGCCCATCGCTAAAATAATAATGATTCTCGTTTTCAACCAAGGAAAGGAAGAGGGAACTATGGGTAAATTAGCAAGGGTAGGGATGACAACATTAATATCCCTGGGGATGACGATGATATTACCTACGGCAATGGCGGAGAATATCAATACGCCAAATAAGGATGTTACGGCCCAGCAAACGCAGCCGTCGTTTATCGCGGCCGGAAAAGTTGTGCAGGTTACTTTCGGCGATTTTGCCTTCAAACTGGATTTCACCGACGACAAAACCATGACCTTTACGGGGGTTGGCGCGGCCTCTCAGGGCGTAACCGACACCGTTCAGTATACGGCGGTTGAGATACGTCCCAAGGTCTACATGGTTTACTGGAGCGAACCCAAGTCCGGCGATAATGTCACTCATGTCGAGGATTTTCAGCGGGGTGAGGTCTACACCAATATCGCCAGTAAGGATGGGACTTTCACCCATCTGAAAGGGCAATTGAAAATCATAGGTCACTCAGGAAAATAAAGGAGCTACAATGAAAAAGGTATTTATCCCTTTGGTTATCGTCGGCAGTATGCTGGCCAATTACCCTGCATTGGCGGTTAAAAACAGCGAGCCTCATAAAGTCGCTGGAAATAAAAACATTCAGGATCAAAAGAAATTAAAGGTAGTGGAAGATCTGTACGCCGGTTTCTTTAATAAGCATGATATCAGCGTGGCGCAGCGGCTGATTGTGGAAAACTACAAGCAACATAATCCGTTTGTTGGCGATGGCATTAAACCGTTCCTGGATTTCTTCAGCCAGAATTTTAAAGATAATCCACAGTTCAGCGCGAAAATATACCGCAGTGCAGTGAGCGGCGACCTGGTGTATGTCCACGTATTGTATAAAAACAATCCACAAGACCGCGGTACCGCCAGCGTGGATATTTATCGGGTGAACAATCAGGGAAAAATCACCGAACACTGGGACGTCAATCAGGAAGTGCCGGAGAAATCGGCCAACGACAACACCATGTTCTAACGCTACAGGGCCGCTCCGGCGGCCCTGTTACTCATCTGCGCCCACTCTCGACCTGTTTGAACTGCCTGCGTACCTGTAAGCAATTGAGCAGCACCAACACCGCCGTGACGGCAAACACCCAGCGGAACCCCATCAGCGCCGAAACTCCAGAACCAATCAACGGACCGACCACGTTGCCAAGATACATAAACGACTGGTTGTAGCCGAAGATACGGCCGGTGACCTGATCGGAAGAGTACTTCAACAACAGCGTCTGTACCGCAGGCATCAGGGCACCGTCGGCAAAGCCCAGCAGAAAACGTAGGATCCCCAACTGGAGCGGTGTTTCCACCCAGGCCATGATGGCGAACAGCAGGGTGGTTAGCCCCAGCGCCGCCAGCAGAATGCGTGCGGTGCCAATACGATCGCCCAGCCGGCCGAGGCGTGGTGCGGAAATCAACGCCGCCACCCCAGGCACGGCGGCAATCATGCCGCTAATAAAGGCGATATTACCGCTATCACCTGACAACTCTTTTATAAACAGCGTCAGTATCGGGCTGATGGAGGAGTTGGCAAGTTGGATCATCAGGGTGCTGATAAACAGCGTTACAATCAGCGCAGGATAGGGCAGCGACTGGAAAACGGCCTTGCCGCTCAATCGGTCGGCTTTTTTTACCTCGATACGCCGCTCTTTTATCAGGAACAAGGTAATCAAAAAGCTGACGAACATCAGCCCAGCGGTAACGTAAAACACCACGCGCAACCCCAAGTGGTCCGCCATCAGCCCGCCGAGCAGCGGGCCGGCGATCACTCCGGAAATTTGACCGGTGGACAAGGTGCCCAGCGCCCAACCGCTTTTATCGCGCGGCACCTGCGAGGCAACCAGCGCCATTGCATTGGGGATATAGCCGGAGGTCAGGCCCATCAACGCACGCAGCGCAAACAGCTGATAAACGTTAGTGACCATGCCCTGCAGTGCAATGACAATAGCCATGCCCAGCGAGGCGCGCAACAGCATCAGCTTGCGGCCTTTGCGGTCCGCCAGACTGCCCCACAGCGGCGACACCAGTGCAGACACCAAAAAAGTGCCGCTGAACACCAGGCCCGACCAAATACTGAGCGACTGGTGACCGCTGACGCCGAGCTGTTCGACGTACAGCGGCAGAAAAGGGAGGATTTGGCTCATTGCCAGCCCGGTGAAGAAACAGCCGAGCCAGACCGAAATCAGATTGAGTTTCCACGCTTCCATCAGCTTGTCGTACCACTTTGAATTAGGAGGGAATTATTGAGCAAGATAATAATAACACCGGTTACCAGGGCATGCCGGATGAAATAAGTGAACAAAAGTAAAACCTGCCGGTTGGCGGATGGCTGTAAAGGCGGTATCCCGCGCTATGGCGTCGTAATGCTACTGTTAAATGCTCACCGGTAACGCAAGATTGCCGGTTGCCATCGGCGATGCCGTCATGGTGCTATAGCAAGAAATCAGCATTGTTCAGGAGACGCGGAAAATGACGTTTACGCTGCGAGAGATGGGGGCGGCCGATGTAGCGCCCGCGCATGTGCTGTCGCAAAAAATACAGTGGCCGCATCGGCTGGAAGATTGGCAGCAAGCGTGGTCATTGGGTGGCGGGGTGATCGCTGAAGTCGAGGGAGACGTGGTTGGTTGCGCCCTGCGCTGGCTATGGGGCGACCAACGGGCCACGCTAGGGTTGGTGATTGTTGCAGAGCAATGTCGTGGGCAAGGTATCGCCAGAGCCATGTTGCAGCAGATGATAGCGCCTTTGCCCGACTATCAGCTTCATCTGGTAGCGACCGCTCAAGGCAAACCGCTGTACCAAAAATTGGGGTTTATCGATCAGGGATTACTGGCGCAGCACCAATGCCGGGAGATGCCGGCAGGCCATACCGCACCTTTGCCCAAGGGGGCAAGTTTACGGCCGGCCTTGCCGCAGGATCTTGCCACCCTGGTTGAGCTGGATTTGGCCGCCAGCGGCCTCAGCCGCCAACCCCTGTTGGCCGCAATGTTGGCAAGCGCCGAACAGGCTTTGGTGCTGGAGCAGCAGGGGATTGCCGTCGGATTTGCCTTCCGACGTCGTTTTGGTCACGGCAACATGATTGGCCCAGTGGTTGCGCCTGATCTAACGGGGGCCATTGCCATGGTTGACGCCTTATGCCTGCCTTGTCAGGGCGAGTTTGTGCGGGTGGATGCTCCTCTGGCCAGCGGCCTCAGCCCTTGGCTGGCCGAGCGCGGTTTACCCTGTGTCGATACGCCGACCATTATGGTGCGTGGCGTGCCCCATAGACCGGATTGCGACGTTGCACTGACATTTTCACTGGTTTCGCAAGCCTGGTCATAAAATTGAAATTAAGGGTTCAGGGTGGTGCATCGCCCGATGCATTGCCCAAATGTTGTGCAATAGTTATCAACTGATGACTATGTTGTAACCGCAGGTTTTTGTCGTTCCTGCGCCGCCGTACGCCGTCGCGCGTGAAATTTCCCCTGCAATCCGCAATTGGCACAGGCCATGCATTGTCATCATCTCGCTTTGTTATCTGAGTAACAGAGTGGGGTTTGGTGACAACTCAACAACAGCGGGCGAACTATGGCAGAGCATCCAGATGTGATGGCACAAATAGAAGCGTCATTTGCGGTGCAAACTCCCACCGGGAAACGCATTGCCGGATATCTGCTGGCCAATTTGCCGCAGGTGCCATTTGAGACCGCCGACAGCATTGCTCGTAGCACCGCCACCAGCGGTATTTCGGTCGGGCGCTACCTGCGCAGCCTGGGTTACCGCAACCTTGAGGACTTAAAGCGCACCTTGCGCGAGCAGGGTACGGCTTTGCATCAACCCTGGGGCGTGACCGATCGCCTGGGGGCTTATCGCCGTCGGCGCGAACAGCCGCAACCCCAAAAATTACGTCAGTCATTAACGCTGGAGCTGGAAGCGATCGAACACGTTTACCAATTGGCCGGCGGCGAAGCCTTTGCGCAGGTCAGCCGTCAGTTGGCGCAGGCGGAAGCGGTGTTTGTCGTGGGCATACAGTCGACGCGCGGCATTGCCAATGCCTTTTACAGCCATCTGGAATATCTGCGGCCCAAGGTCTATTACGCGGACGGGTTATCCGGCACCTATGTGGAGTCGCTAAATTCGGAATTCAGTGCGCCATATCTGGTGCTGACGGACACGCGCGCGTATTCGACCATCGCACAAAAATACTGCCAGGCGGCCTGTGCGCGTGGGCTGCGGCTGGCGCTGATTACCGATATTTACTGCCCCTGGGCTCGGGATTACCCGATCGACCTGCTGCAGGTAAAAACCGACACCGGTCAGTTTTGGGATTCGCTGGCCCCGCTCAGTTGCCTGTTCAACCTGCTGCTGTCTTCGGTGCTGGAACAGGGCGGTACAGCGGTCGAGCAACGGCTGGCAAGCAACCGAATGCTGCAAAAAGAGCTGGGGCAATTTGAATCTTAACCGTATGGGAAAACGCAATGAGTGACAATGTAACATTAACCGATCTGGCCGAGGCCTTCCCTGGTCTGCCGATTGAGTTGAAATATGCCGGCGCCGACAACCTGACGGGCCGGGCGATTTATCGCGAGAGCCGCTGCCTGCTGCATCCTGATGCGGTGCAGGGGCTGACGCGTTGCCTGCTGGCGGCACGGCTGGCCGGTTTTTCCCTGCTGGTATTTGACGCTTATCGACCGCAGCAGGCGCAGGCGTTGCTTTGGCAAGCCTGTCCGGATCCGCAGTATGTCACCAGCACCTTGACCGGATCGCATCATAGCCGGGGTGTCGCGATCGACGTGACGCTGTTGGACGCCGAGGGTATCGCTCTGGATATGGGCACCGGCTTTGATGAAATGAGCGAAAAATCACACCCGTTTTATCCCGATTTCCCTCCGGAGGTGCAGCGCAACCGGCTGCTGCTGAATGCGGTGATGGCCGCCGGAGGTTTTCGCGGGATCGCCAGCGAATGGTGGCACTTCGAGCTGCCCAACGCCGGGGATTATCCGCTGCTGGCCGATCGCTTCGGCTGTTTTTCTTACGACTAAAACAACACACATTCAACGCATCAGGAGCTTTGTTTATGAATCAGATCAAATACGCCGCTCTGGCGGCTGCAGTGACGTTGGGCCTGACGGTAGCCGGGCCGGTACAGGCGGCGGTGCCCAAAGACATGCTGGTGATTGGCAAAGCGGCCGATCCGCAAACGCTGGATCCGGCGGTGACTATCGATAACAACGACTGGACGGTGACTTACCCGGCCTATCAGCGACTGGTGCAGTACAAGACCGAAGGCGGAAAAGGTTCGACCCAGGTGGAGGGTGAGCTGGCCGACAGCTGGACCAGTTCAGACGACCAACTGGTCTGGACCTTTAAGCTAAAACCCGGCAACAAGTTTGATGACGGTTCGGACGTGAACGCCGAGGCGGTCAAATGGTCGTTCGAGCGTCTGATGAAGATTGGTCAGGGGCCGTCAGAGGCCTTCCCGAAAGACCTGCAGGTCACGGTGGTGGATCCGCTGACGGTGCGTTTCACTCTGAAAACGCCGTTTGCGCCGTTCCTGTACACCCTGGCCAATGACGGTGCCGGCATTGTTAACCCGGCGATTGCCAAGGCGAATCCGGCGGACGAGGGCAAGGCCTGGCTGGCGAACCATAGTGCCGGCTCTGGGGCGTACAAACTGGATCGCTGGCAGAAGGGACAGCAGTTGGTGTTGGTGCCTAACCCGCATTACAGCGGTGCCAAACCGGCGTTTAAACGCGTCACGGTGAAAATCATCGGCGAAAGCGCCACCCGCCGTCTGCAACTGACCCGAGGCGACCTGGATATTGCCGAATCGCTGCCGATTGACCAGCTCACGGCGCTGAAAAGTGAAAACAAGGTTGCGGTCAACGAGTACCCGTCGCTACGGGTGACCTATTTGTACCTTAATAACGGCAAAGCCCCGCTTAACCAGGTGGATCTGCGTCGCGCCATTTCTTACGCCGTGGATTATCAGGGCATGGTGAAGGGCATTCTCGGGGGCAACGGCAAACAGATGCGCGGCCCGATCCCGGAGGGCATGTGGGGCTATGACGCCAATGCCCAGCAGTACAGTCAGGATGCGGACAAGGCCAAGGCAGCATTGGCGGCGGTGAAAGACAAACCCGCTTCGCTGAACTTCCTGTATTCGATCAGTGACCCTAACTGGGAGGCGATTGCGCTGTCGGTACAGGCCAGCCTGGCGACGGTCGGCCTCAACGTCAAACTGGAGAAGCTGGCCAACGCCACCATGCGGGATCGCATCGGTCAGGGCAATTACGATATCGCCATCGGCAACTGGAGCCCGGATTTCGCCGACCCCTATATGTTCATGAACTACTGGTTTGAATCCGACAAGAAAGGGCTGCCGGGCAACCGGTCGTTCTACAGCGATCCGCAGGTGGATGCCCTGTTGAAGAAAGCGGTATCGGTGTCCGATCAGCAGGTTCGCACCGCGGATTATCAGGCGGCGCAGAAGATCGTCATCGACCAGGCGGCCTACGTCTATCTGTTCCAGAAAAATTATCAGGTGGCGATGAACAAAGAGGTGAAGGGCTTTGTGTATAACCCGATGCTGGAGCAGGTGTTCAACGTTGGGCAGATGAGCAAGTAATTTTTTTCGGGCAGCCGTTTGGCTGCCCCTGCACCATGGGAAACCGCTATGAACGTTTGGAGCCTTATCCGTCAGCGCTGCTGGGGGTTGGTGCTGGTGATGTTCGGGGTGTGCGTGATCACCTTTACCATCTCGCACCTGATCCCCGGCGATCCGGCGCGCTTGCTGGCCGGTGACCGCGCCAGCGAGGAAATCGTCCAGCATATTCGCCAACAGCTGGGGCTGGACCAGCCGCTGTATGTGCAATTTGGCCGCTACGTGCTGGATTTGCTGCATGGCGATTTGGGGACTTCCATTCGCACCGGACGGCCGGTGCTGGAAGATCTGCGCGCCTTCTTTCCCGCCACGCTGGAGCTGGCTTTTTGCGCTTTACTGTTGGCGATCGCGTTTGGCGTCCCGCTTGGGGTGGTGTCGGCAGTGTATCGTAATAAATGGCCCGATCATCTGGTGCGGCTGTTGTCGGTGACCGGCATCTCCACTCCGGCGTTCTGGCTGGGGTTGGGGGTGATTATGCTGTTCTACGGGCAACTGAATCTATTGCCCGGCGGCGGCAGACTGGACGACTGGCTGGATCCTCCCACCCACATCACCGGGTTTTACCTGCTGGACTCCTTGCTGACCGGCAACGGCGAGGCGTTCTGGAACAGCCTGCAACATCTGATCCTGCCGGCGCTGACGTTAGCCTTTGTTCATCTTGGGGTAGTGGCGCGCCAAATCCGCTCGGCGATGCTGGAACAATTGGGAGAAGACTATATCCGCACGGCCCGTGCCAACGGCCTTTCGCACTGGCGAGTGGTGCTTGGGCATGCGTTGCCCAACGCGTTGATCCCCTCGGTGACGGTGTTGGGGCTGGCTTTGGGGGACTTACTCTATGGCGCGGTGCTGACCGAAACGGTCTTCGCCTGGCCGGGCATGGGCGCTTACGTGGTGGATTCCATTCAGGCGCTGGACTTTCCGGCGGTGATGGGGTTTGCCGTGGTGGTCTCTTTTGCCTACGTGATGGTTAATTTGATCGTCGATCTGCTCTACCTGTGGATCGACCCAAGAATGGGGCGCGAGGGATAATGACAATGACTCAAATCGAACAACCGCCGATCGCGGAACCCGTATTGCGCTATCTCAGCCTGCGCCGCGCCTGGTACCGGGTCCGGCGGAGTCCGCTGACGCTGCTGGGTGCCGCCATCATGATAGCCGTGCTGTTCCTGATGCTGTTCTCGCCGTGGCTGGTGCCGCATAACCCGGACGCCATTGACCTAACCGCCCGCTTACTGCCGCCTTCGCCCGAGCACTGGTTCGGTACCGACGAAGTGGGCAGGGACCTGTTCAGCCGAGTCCTGGTTGGCAGCCGTCAATCGGTGGCCGCCGGGCTGGCGGTGGTGGTATTGGCGGGGAGCATTGGCTCGCTGCTCGGCTGTTTCTCCGGCGTGATGGGCGGTACGGTTGATGCGTTAATTATGCGCTGCATGGATATCATGCTGTCGGTGCCGTCGCTGGTGTTGACCATGGCGCTGGCGGCGGCGTTGGGCCCCAGTCTGTTCAACGCCATGTTGGCGATTGCCGTGGTACGCATTCCTTTCTACGTGCGGCTGGCGCGCGGCCAAACGTTAACGCTGCGTCATCAGGCGTATATGCAAGCGGCGCGCACCTTTGGCGCTTCGCGCTGGCATCTGATTGGCTGGCACGTGCTGCGCAATGTGATGCCGCCGTTGGTGGTGCAGGCGTCGCTGGATATCGGTACCGCAATCCTGATGGCGGCTACGCTGGGCTTCATCGGTCTGGGTGCCCAGCAACCGACCGCCGAATGGGGCGCTATGGTGGCGAATGGCCGCAACTATGTGCTCGACCAATGGTGGTATTCGGCCTTTCCCGGCACGGCGATCCTGATCACCGCCACCGGTTTCAACCTGTTCGGCGACGGTCTGCGCGACCTGCTGGATCCTAAAACCCGGGGGCGCTGATGAGGGAAACCACCGTTTTATCAATCGATGAATTGCAGCTGGAGTTTCCGATTTACGGCGGCAGCGTCAAGGCGCTCAATCGCGTTTCGTTGCAGGTCAAGGCGGGCGAAATCGTCGGCGTGGTGGGCGAGTCCGGCTCCGGCAAGTCGGTTACTGCGATGATGACATTACGGCTGTTGGCGGAAGAGGGTTACCGCGTGACCGGCGGTTCGCTGGAGATGCTGGGCACCGACGTGCTTAACGCCAGCGAGCGGCAAATGCGCCAGTTGCGCGGTGCGCGGGTGTCGATGATTTTTCAGGAGCCCATGAGCGCGCTTAATCCAACGCGCAAGATCGGCCGCCAGATGTGCGAGGTGATCCGCCTGCACCAGCGACTTTCCGCCTCGGCGGCTCGCGACAAGGCGATTCAGCTGTTACAGGAAATGCAGATTGCCGATGCACAGCGGGTGATGGAGAGATATCCGTTTGAGCTGTCCGGCGGTATGCGCCAACGGGTGCTGATTGCCATGGCGTTTTCCTGCGAACCGGAACTGATCATCGCTGACGAACCCACCACTGCGCTGGACGTCACGGTCCAGCGTCAGGTGTTGCGTTTGCTACAGCAGAAGGCGCGAGCCAGCGGCACGGCGGTGCTATTTATCACTCACGATATGGCTGTGGTGTCGCAACTGTGCGACCGGGTGTATGTGATGTACGCAGGACACGTGATTGAGAGTGGCGCAACCGCCAATGTGATTGAGCATCCCAGTCATCCGTACTCCATTGGGTTATTGCTGGCGGCGCCGGAGCGTGCCGACCCGCGCAGCCTGCTGCAGGCTATCCCCGGTACGGTGCCCAACCTGAGCGCGTTACCGCCAGGTTGCGCTTTCAGCAACCGTTGCCGCCATGCTGACGCTCAGTGTCGGCATACGCCAAGACTTACGCCATTGGTGGCAGAGCCGAGCCAAAGGGTAGCCTGTTGGCATCCGCAGTCTGTCGATTTGGAGGTGCAAAATGAACGTTGAGGCCCTGCTGGAACTGCGCGACGTGCGATTACGTTTCCCCGCCAGCTATAACTGGCGCGGCAAGCCGCGAGAGTATGTTCATGCGCTCAATGGGTTGGATCTGAACATTATGCGCGGCGAAACCTTGGGCATCGTTGGCGAGTCCGGCTGCGGCAAAAGCACCCTGGCGCAGTTGCTGATGGGGTTGTTGAAGCCCAGCAGCGGCGAGCTGCTGCGGGCGCGCAATGCCGGCTCCTGGTTTGGTAGCGGCATGCAAATGGTGTTTCAGGATCCGCAGTCATCGCTCGATCCGCGCCTGCCGGTATGGCGAATTATCACCGAGCCGGTGTACGTGCAGCAACACAACAGCGTGGCGGAACGACGGGCTCAGGCGGCGGAGTTGGCTCAGCAGGTGGGACTGCGGCCGGAGGCGATTGACCGGTTGCCGCACGAGTTCTCCGGCGGACAGCGACAGCGTATTTCCATTGCACGCGCACTGTCGTCGCAGCCGGACATCATCGTGCTGGACGAACCTACTTCGGCGCTGGATATTTCGGTGCAGGCGCAGATCCTCAATTTACTGGTGGAACTGCAACGCCAGCGCAACCTGACTTATGTGCTGATCTCGCATAACGTCTCGGTGATCCAGCACATGAGCGATCGGGTAGCGGTGATGTATCTGGGGCAGATTGTCGAATTGGGGCCGACCGCACAGGTGTTGCGCCAGCCGCAGCACCCTTACACCCGGTTGCTGCTGGATTCGGTGCCCCGTACCGGCCGTTCACTGAGCGACAGCGCAATTGAAGACCGCAAAGGGGAATTACCGGGCAACCGTCAGTTGCCGCAGGGCTGCTTTTTTCGCGAACGTTGCCCTTACGCCGGCGAGGGGTGCCAGCGACCGCAAAGTTTGAGAGTCAATTTGGGCGGCACGGCGGTGCGTTGCCATAAGGTAGGATGACGGCGATACGCTCAGCGGATAATGCCGCGCGTCGAGCGTGTGAAGAAGTCGAGGAACAGGCGTAGCAATGGGTATTCCACGCTCAGGTGGATAACCTCTTGCCGTACATCCTCCAACGCCATCGACCGGTGATACAGCATGTCGTAGAGAGCGTGAATAACTCGCTGTTGTTGCGGATCGGCGGCCAGAAAAGCCGGCGCTGCCAGATGCAGGCCGTCAGGTTTGGCGCGATGGCCGCCGGCCTGAACAAAGGGCGGCAGATCCTGCACCAGCAGGGCACCGTCGGCAACTTTTGCATGGGCACCGATAATGCAAAATTGGTGTACCGCGCACCGGGCGCCGACCCATGCAGCATCGCCCATCTCAACATGCCCGGCCAGGCCGCTGTGCTCGCCGACGTAAGCACCGTTCCCGATGACGCAGTCGTGGGCAACATGCACATTATCCCGCAGGTGATTGTCGTTACCGATGACGGTGCGCTGGCGCCCCTGTACCGTGCCGCGATGTAGGGTGGCGTAATGGCCTATACGGTTACGATCGCCAATGATTAACGAGGTCGGTTCATCGGCATACTTCAAATCCTGGCCGGCTTCGCCGATCGAAGAAAACGAGCCGAAAACGTTGTCGCGGCCGATACGGGTCAGGCCGTTAATTACCGAGTGCGAGGCAACAGTGGTGCCTTTTCCTATCTCAACCCCGGCGGAGATGACGCAAAAAGGCCCGATACGCACGTGCGCACCGATCATCGCGCCGGGCGCGATCAGGCTGTTGTCTGCAATAAGGGCAGAGGGAGAAATCATCACGTTTCCTGATGGCGGCGCGTGGCTATCCATCAGCCAGGCCAGTCATCGGTTAATTATTAAGCCGGATTCTGGATTAATTGGGGGAAACAGGAACGCGTGGGCAGGAAGTTTGCCTTCCGGTCGGTGTGACAAGGTTTGTCTGCGGCCAGCATAAGCCGGTATTTGCCTCAGACCGCTACCTTATATTTTATTTATTTTGTGAACCTTTGGGTAATAACGGGATGTTACCACCGGCGATTTCAACCCTTTGCTCTGCAGGGCTGAAAATGGTCAGGCTGACAACGGTCAATTCCGTCGCCAGCGAATGCCATAACTCAGGGCAGTGGCCAATCGGTAGGGGTGTTACTGACGACCTCGACATACATGTCCCAGGCGTGGGACCAGAATTGCGTAAAGCCTTCCTGACTGAAGCTAATGCCCATCAGGCCCATCACGAACCAGCAGGTGGTGAACAACCCGAGGCTGCTGAACATAAATGCCATGCCGTTGCGGCTGGTCTTACGGCAAACGACGTTTAGCTGGCTGGCCATAAACATCATAACGGCGCTAAGTAACTCCCAGCGCATCATAATAAAACCTGTGGCAATGGCACTCATCGAACGGGATCCTTGGTGATAAAGCTGCTCCCGGCGAGCGGCCGGAAGGTCAGGGCAATGGGTGAAATAGTGTGATCTGCGTCACATTGTAGCACTGGGGGAAATCGCTGCTCAATCCCTGAGCGGGAGAAAAATCGGCATTTGGTAACATTCCAACATGCTGAAACATTTATGCCATTTCATTAGCAACCTTTTAATGGGGAGCGCAAACCAATAACGCTATGCTTGCCGACTTTTCACTGCCCTGATTTATCTTGGGAAAATGTGACGTCTGACAGGTAACTCGCCACGTATGGCCCTATTAAAAGATAAAATTCGCGACCATTCCGCCGAAGAAATGTTGTTTATACGCCGCGCCGGCGTGGCAATGGTGTTGGTTGTCGCCTGTTTTGGCGTGTTGATCCTCAACCTGTACCGCCTGCAGGTAAAACAGCATGCGTTCTACCAGACGCGATCCAATCAAAACGACATCAAGATGGTGCCGATTGCCCCCAGTCGCGGGCTGATTTTCGACCGCAACGGCATTCCGCTGGTGCGTAACATTACGCTGTATCAGATCCAGATTATCCCCAGCAAAATCGACAATATGACCGCGCTGCTGCAGGCGCTGACGCCGATTGTCGATCTGACCTCCGAAGACATCGCCGCTTTTCGCGATGACATGCACCACAATGGCCGCTACAAGCCGGTTACCTTGAAAAGCGGGCTGACGGAAACCGAGGTGGCGCGCTTCGCGGTCAATCAATACCGTTTTGACGGGGTGACGATTGACACCTATCAGCAGCGGGAATATCCCTACGGTGCCGAACTGGCCCACGTGGTGGGTTACGTGTCGAAAATCAACGATGGCGATTTGAAGCGGCTGGACAAGGCGGGCCTCAGCGAGAACTATGCCGCCGACCACAATATCGGCAAGCAGGGCATCGAGGCTTATTATGAGTCAGAGTTGCATGGCACCACCGGTTATCAGGAAGTCGAAGTGGATAACCACGGTCGCGTGATACGCCTGCTGAAAGAACAACCGCCACAGGCGGGCAAAAACATTTACCTGACGCTCGATCTGCCGCTGCAGCAATATATCGAATCGGTGCTTAAAGGGCAGCGGGCGGCAGTGGTGGTGGAAGACCCGCGCGACGGTGGCATTTTGGCCATGGTCTCCAGCCCCAGTTACGATCCCAACCCTTTTGTGAAGGGCATCAGCTACCCCGCGTATAAAGCTCTGCTGAGCAACCCCGATTTGCCGCTGATTAACCGCGTCACGCAAGGGCTCTACCCACCGGCATCCACGGTTAAGCCTTACATGGCCACGTCCGCGCTGTTTGCCGGAGTGATCACCCCCAACACCACCTTCTTTGGCGCGCCGACCTGGACCTTACCGGGCACCCAGCGCCGTTATCGTGACTGGCTTAAAACCGGGCATGGCATGCTGAACGTGACCAAGGCGATAGAGGAGTCCGCCGATACCTTCTTTTATCAGGTGGCGTTTGAAATGGGCATTGACCGTATTCACAGCTGGCTAAGCCAGTTTGGTTATGGTCAGGCGACCGGGATTGACCTTAACGAAGAGTATCGCGGCGTGCTGCCAAGCCGCGAATGGAAACAGCGGGTGCATAAAAAAGCCTGGTATCAGGGGGACACCATCTCGGTAGGCATCGGCCAGGGATATTGGGTGGCTACGCCGATCCAGATGGTGAAGGCGTTAACGACGCTGATCAACAACGGCAAGGTGAAAACGCCCCATTTGTTGTATTCCATGCGGCAGGGCAACCTGGTGAGTCGCTACCAGCCACCGGTAGAGAGTGCACAGATTGGTGATGCCAAATCGCCGTACTGGGGCATCGTTCGCAATGGCATGTACGGCATGGCCAATCTGCCAAACGGCACCGGTTATAAGCTGTTCCATACTGCGCCGTATCAGATTGCCGCCAAGTCCGGGACTTCACAGGTGTTTGGTCTGAAAGAGAATCAGACTTATAACGCCAAAATGATCCCGGTACGGCTGCGTGACCATATTTTCTATACGTTGTTCGCGCCTTATAAAAATCCGCGGGTGGCGATGGCATTAATTCTGGAAAACGGCGGCGGTGACGGTGTGGTCGCAGGGCCGACGGCGCGGGCGATCCTCGACCATATTTTTGACCCGGCCAACGCCCCGCAGCCTGAGGATAACCAGAAAGTTAAACCGGAGTTAAACGACAGCGCGGATGTGCAACAGTAAACGCGTTTGTTTTTACTTTCTTACAAACTGCAATCTTCTAACTATTTCTATCAGGGTAGACTGAAATAATCACATAACTTTAATAAAAACGCAGGGTTAACAGTGGCGCCATTAACAAAAAAAAGCGGTAAAAATTATTCGACCCTTCGCTTTGGTTGGATTTGCGGCGGGATCCTGGTTTGCTTTTTCCTGCTGGCCTTTCGGGTCGGCTATTTGCAGTTGCTGGAGCATCAGCAGTTGGCGGATCAGGCCGATCAGCGTTCGATTCGCACCCAGGTGCTGCCCACCAACCGGGGGATGATCACCGACCGTAACGGCGAGGCCTTGGCCGTCAGCGTGTCATCGAAAGATATTGTGTTGGATCCCAAGCATATTCTCGACACCCATACCGATATCGGCAATGAACGCTGGCAGAGCCTGGCCAACGTGCTGAAAATGCCGCTAACCGAGGTGCAAAAGCTGATCCAGGCTAATGCCCACAAGCGTTTTGTCTATCTGGCGCGCAAAGTCGAAGATGATAATGCCGATTACATCAGCAAGCTGCGTTTGACCGGCGTCAGTACCCTGCAGGACTTCAGCCGTTTCTACCCGATGAGCCAGGATGCCGCCGGGCTCATCGGCATTGTCGGGCAGGACAATCAGGGTCTTGAAGGTATCGAGTTGGGCTTTAACCACCTGCTGCAAGGCAAGAATGGCCTGCGGGTTTACCAGAAGGACGGCAGCGGGGCGGTGATTGGCGTGATCAAGAACGTCGATCCCGTGCCGCCGCCGAATGTCACGCTGAGTATTGATAAATTCATCCAGTACGTGCTGTACGCGCAAATTCGCGACGGCGTGGTGGCAAACCAGGCCGATTCCGGCTGTGCGGTGCTGGTAAAAGTGAATACCGGTGAAGTGCTGGGGATGGCCAGCTACCCGTCATTCAACCCGAACAACTACGCCAATACCCCGGCCAAAGATATCCGCAACGTGTGCAGCAGCGACAGTTTCGAACCGGGTTCTACCGTGAAGCCGGTGGTGGTGATGGTCGGGCTGGAACACCGGTTGATTAAGCCGGATACCGTACTGGACACCACGCCTTACCGGGTCAATGGTCATTTGATCAAGGACGTAGGCCACTGGTCGAAATTGACCATTACCGGCGTGCTGCAAAAATCCAGCGACATCGCCGTTTCACATATTGCGCTGGCGCTGCCCGCCACCGTACTGCCTGCGGTTTACAAGAGCTTTGGCTTGGGCAGACCGACCGACCTGGGCATCGGCAACGAAAGCAGCGGTTATTTGCCGCAGCACCGCGAACGCTGGGCTGATATCGAACGCGCAACCTTCTCGTTTGGTTATGGTTTGCGTGTGACCCCGTTACAGATGGCGCGTGAATACGCGGCTATCGGCTCCTATGGCGTTTATCGGCCATTGTCGATCACCCGAGTGACGCCACCGGTGATGGGGCAGCGCATTCTGCCGGAAGATACGGTAAAAACCGTGGTGCATATGATGGAAAGCGATGCCTTACCGGGGGGCAGCGGGGTCAGCGCTGCGGTACCAGGTTACCGTTTGGCGATTAAAACCGGTACCGCAGAGAAAATGGGCACCAACGGCAAATACGACGGTGGTTACATTAACTACACCGCCGGCGTGGCGCCCGCCAGCGATCCGCAGGTGGCGCTGGTGGTGATGGTCAACAACCCGAAAGCAGGCAAGCACTTCGGTGGTTCGGTGGCTGGCCCGGTGTTCGGCAAGATCATGGCGCAGGTATTGGAACATATGAATATCTTGCCTGATGCCCAGCCGTTGAACGTCGTTTCGCAGGTTAAAGGCTAACCTGATGTTCCCCCTCTGTGGAGGGGGAACCAGTCACTTTTTCAACGTCGCAAGGTGGGCCTGTGCCCATTCGACATCACGAGTGAAGTTAAGATAAATCTGGCGGTTTTATTAAAAAGGGGAATATTTTTTAAGCGTCGATACTTTGTATGGGCGGGAATATTTATAGATAAGACAATCTGATTAATTCTATAAAATAAAAAGAATCTGACGCACCAATGCGTGGCGAATAAAATAAATTCGGCCGGGTATTTTCAATTGAAAACAACCCGGCCTAAAAATATTAACGGCTGGTTTGGTGGCCGATGATACCGCCCAGCGCTGCGCCGCCCAAGGTACCCAGCGTACTGCCGTCGGTCAATACTGCGCCACCCAGGGCGCCAACGCCGGCACCGATAGCGGTGTTGCGATCGCGGTGAGACATATTCCCACATGCGGTGACAGAAAGTGTTGCCATGATGATAACCATCACGCCTGCGGCACGTTTAAGGTTCATAAGAGTTTCCTGATAAATTGCCTAATTAACAGACAAAGAAAGCACTGATTAATCGGCCGGTAGAAGTTGAGATGAATGTATTCTGCCGAAAGAAAATAGAACAGGTAAATATTCTTAATTTTGTGCCATCGGATTTTATTTAATCGCCATTTTACTTTTGGGTGATGATTAAATCGCCAGCCTGTTATCTCTTGGGGCAGGTTGGATAATCCTTAAAACGCGTTAAAAATCCTAAGGCCCAGGGTTATGGGCTATGACGCGTTCCGGCCTGCATTGGCGTACGGATACCGCTGGGTGTTGGCGCCACTGCTTCTGGTGCTGGTTGTCCCTGACAGAGAGCATTTTTTTGCATTGCGGTAATGCAACTGTGTAAGTTACATTAGCGACATTGAGTTGTGATCTGCATCACAGATTGAAATCAAGCAAAAATAACCTTAAGAAATTCCAGGGAAATTTTCCTTTCTGGGCAGGCTTTTTGCTGCTTAAAAACCAGGAGACAACGATGTTAGAAATACTAGAGAGTTTGGCCACCGTGGTGATCATGGTGCCGGTAATGATTGCCTTGTTGCTTGGCTCGATTTATGGCTTGGGTGAGCTGTTTAATCTGTTTTCTGCCGTTGGCGGGAAAAAGAGCTGACGCTGAAATAATGTTCGAGGGGCGCAATGCCCCCCGATGCAGGCTTAAAGTACCGTTGCCAGGAAATCCCGCGTTCTTTGATGTACCGGCTCATCCAGCACCTGTTTTGCCGTCCCCGTTTCTACCACTTTTCCTTGATCCATAAAGATGATTTGGTCCGCCACTTCGCGGGCAAAACCGATTTCATGCGTCACCACCACCATGGTCATGCCAGAGTGCGCCAGGCCTTTCATCACCTGCAGCACTTCGCCAACCAATTCGGGATCGAGCGCAGAAGTGGGCTCATCGAACAGTAGTACCTCTGGCGTCATCGCCAGGGCGCGGGCGATCGCCACTCGCTGTTGCTGTCCACCAGAAAGCTCGCGTGGCCAGGCGTGAATGCGATGTTCCAGCCCGACGCGGGCCAGCAGCGCTTTTGCCCGTTCCACCACCAGACTTTTCTTTTCCTTTTTGACCAGCAGCGGAGCTTCAGTGACGTTCTCCAGCACTGTGCGGTGCGGGAATAAATTGAACTGTTGGAACACCATACCGATGCTTTTACGCTGTTCGGCCACTTCGCGTTCCTTCAGTTCATACAGCTGGTTGCCTTTTTGACGGTAACCGATGAGTTGCTCGCCCACCCGAATGGTTCCACCGTCGAGTTTTTCCAGGTGATTGATGCAGCGCAGCAAGGTCGACTTCCCCGAACCGGAAGGGCCGAGGATCACCGTTACCGAGCCTGCCGGGATCTGCAGGCTGATATTTTTCAACACTTCGGTGCCGGAAAATGACTTGCGCACCTGGTTGATCTGAATGGCGGCGCTCATGATTGTGCCTCCTGTGACGGACTGGATGCGGCTTTGCGGGGACGGAACAGCCAGTTGCTGCGCACCGCTTGGCTACCTCGACCAAAATAGCGCTCAACATAGTACTGGCCGATCGACAAAATCGAGGTCATCACCAGATACCACAACGTGGCGACCAACAGCAGCGGGATCACCTCGTAGGTGCGCTGATAGATGATCTGCGCCGAATAGAGCACGTCCTGCAGGGCGATCACTGAAACCACCGCAGTGGTTTTAAGCTGCCCGATCACCTCATTGCCGGCAGGGGGCAAAATGGTCCGCATGGCCTGCGGTAAAACTACGCGCCACAGGATTTGTCCACGGCGATACCCCAAGGCCTTGGCGGCCTCCAGCTGGCCACTGCCGACGCTTTGGATACCGGCGCGTACAATCTCCGCCGCATAAGCCGACTGATGCATCACCAGGGCGATCACCGCCGCGCTGAAGGTACTGATGATGGTGTTGGTCGGGGCGCTGGCCACTTCACCCAGGAAGGGGATCCACAGACTGATGCGCGGGTAGAGTGCGGCGATGTTGTACCACAGGAAAAGCTGCACCAGCATCGGCACCGCGCGGAAGAACCAGGTATAAAACCAGCTCACCGCCACCAGCACCGGGTTGGCCGACAGACGCATCAACGCCAGCAGCACGCCCCCGGCGAAGCCGAAGATCACCGAAATCACGGTGAGCTTCAGCGTCATGATCACGCCATTGATAATCGACGCTTCGGTAAAGTTTTCAGCCACCACCGCCCATTCGAAGCGCGGGTTATGCAGCATCGAATTGGCGATAATGCCGACGATCAGCAGCACCAACAGGGCGCTGAACCAGCGCCCATAATGCCGATGACCGACGATGCGCAGTTCGGCATCACCGGTCGCTTGTGGCCCATTCATTTTGCAATCTCTTCATTGATGCCAGCGGTTTTCACCGCGCCGAAGCCGATATCCCAACCGTCGAGGATTTTCTGGTAGCTGCCGTCGGCAATCAGCGAGTTAAGCGCCGCCTGCACCGGTTTCACCAGGTCGGAACCTTTCGGCAAGGCGATGGCGACCGTGGTGCCTTCAATGTTGATGTCGCCTGCCAGCGCCAGCGGTTTAACATGGGTAGCCTGATAACGCAGGCCTTCATACGGACCAAAGAACATCGGCACGCGTCCGCTGATTACGGCCTGAACACCGGCTGGACGATCGGGGAAAATCGGAATGGTGATCGCCGGTTTTCCGCCGCTGACGCAGCTGTCGCTGGCCTGCTGCAAGCGGGTGATTTGTGAAGTGCCCGCCCCGGCGCCGACGGTTTGTCCACAAAGCTGCGCCAGCTCGGTGTAAGGGCCGAGGGCGGCATCTTTACGGGCGATCAGCGCCAGCTTGGACGCGTTGTAATAGCCGACAAAATCGACCTGTTGGAAGCGCTTCTTGTTGGCGTCGATATTGGCCAGGGCAACGTCATAACGGCCGGATTTCAGGCCGGGGATGATATTGTCGAAGCCGCCGGTATCCTTCCAGTGGATTGCCACGCCGAGGCGATCGGCGATGGCGCTCATCACGTCGATTTCACGCCCGGCCAGCGTTTTGTTGTCCGCTTCATAGAAGGTGGTCGGGGGCGTATTGGGGTTGGTGCCCGCCACGATGTAACCGGCTTTTTTTATTGCTTCCGGCAGGCTGTCGTGCAGTGCGGGATCGGCGCTGGCTTTTACCGCGGCGCGGAAGGGCACATCGCCTTCAGCGGCATAACCGACGGCCAGCGGAGCCAAGGTAGCGCCAGCCAGCAGCAGGGAGAGTACGGTGCGTTTGAGGTTGGTTTTCATCATGTTCCCCTGCGAATTAAGCCGATTTTACGTTAGCGAAGTTGATTGCCGGTTGCGGCAGGCCCAGGTTTTCACGCAGGGTTGAATACTGATATTCCTCGCGGAACAGGCCGCGACGGCGTAGCTCCGGGATCACCAGTTCGACGAACAGTTCCAACTGATTCGGCAATACCGCAGGCATGATGTTAAAGCCGTCGGCACCTTGCTGTTCCAGCCACAGCTGGAAGTCATCGGCGATCTCTTCGGCGGTTCCCACCACCACGCGATGCCCGCGCGAACCGGCAGCAACCGCCGCCAGTTCACGCAGCGTCAGGTTTTCGCGTGCCGCCAGATCGGTCAGCAGCTTCACCCGGCTTTGGCCGCCTTCGGTCGCGCCGACGTCCGGTACCGGGCCATCGAGCGGGAAGCCGCTAAGATCGAAGCCGAAGCGGGCGGAAAGCTTTTCGATGCCGTTATCGATATCCACCAGTTGATTGAGCTGATACCAGGTTTCCTGCGCCTCGGCTTTGGTGCGTCCCACGATCGGCATCACGCCCGGCAGGATCAGCAGGTGATCCGGGTTGCGGCCGGCATCGGCGACAAATTTCTTCTGGCTGCGATAGAAGGCCTGGCCTTCTTCCAGCGTGGCGGCGGCGGTAAACACCACCTCGGCGGTTTCTGCGGCCAGCTGTTGTCCGGCCGGCGAAGAACCGGCTTCGATGATCACCGGGCGCCCCTGTGGCGAACGGGCAATGTTCAGCGGGCCTTGCACCGAGAAGTGCTTGCCTTGGTGGTTGGCCGCGTGGATTTTCTCGTCAATGGCATACACGCCACTTTGCTTGTCACGTACGATAGCCCCTTCCTCCCAGCCGTCCCACAGCTTGTAGCTGGCTTCGAGAAACTCTCGTGCCACTTCATAACGCTCGGCGTGCGAAGGCAGATCGTCACGGCTGAAGTTACGTGCCGCGTCACTGGAGAATGACGTCACCACGTTCCAGGCGGCGCGGCCGTGGCTGATGTGATCGATAGAGGCCATGGCGCGCGCCAGGTGGAAAGGCTGGTCGAAAGTGGTGGAGGCGGTGGCCGCCAGGCCGATGTGTCGAGTTCTGACCGCCAGCGCCGCCAGCAGCGTCAGCGGCTCCAGGCGGGACAGGGTGGAAGGCAGACGGTGCACGCTGGTCGCCAGCGCATCGCCGACGAAGAACATATCAAAGGTGCCTTCTTCGGCCTTTTGGGCGATCCAGGTGAACCAGTCAATGTCCGTAGGCGAGCCGCTGGCCCCTTCGGCACGCCAGCCGCCGACGTGATGGCCCAGAGCCTGAACAAACAGGCCGAGACGTAATTGACGCGATGGTGTTGAAGGTGAAGTACTCATAATTATTCCTATATTTATTATTGGTTTAATAATTCGATTAAACGGCTCAGCGCGGCGGGCTGCGTTAGCGCGCAGTCCTCGATCACGCGGTCACCGTTCAAATGCGGCAGCAATAGCAGGATGCTGCGCAGTTTCGCACCGACGTCGGTCTGTCGGGCGGCGGTTTGCTTTCTTGTGACGATGTCACTTAATTGACGGCCGTCGTGCAGCGTTAGCGTGACGCGGTGGAAGCGTAACTCCGCATCCAGCTCGTCTGGCGGTGCCGTCAGGTCGGCATGGCGTTCAACCCGTGCCGCCAGGGCTGAAATATTTGGGTCAACGGGGGCCTCACCGTAGTGCATTAGCGGCACGCTGCCGCTGTACAACGCATCGGCGATGACGTATTCCAGGCTAAAACGCGCCTCAACGCCGTTTGACGGGCGGCGAATATAGGGAGCGGTATCGGCACCGGGTGGAAAACTGACCTGGATCTTGGCGATGGCAGCGGAAATATCCTCGACGGCAATGCCTTGTTCGAGCAGGCGTTCGCGCAGGATAAATGCGGCCTCCGCAGCGCTGTGGGTACCGCCGCAGGTGGGATAGCGTTTAAATTCCAGCCCCGGTTGCAGGATACGCCACGGCGCCCCCCAATCGGCCGTCAACAATTCGGGCCGCTGCCGTCCGTCGCCATGCGAGCTCAACAGGCTGTCTATCACGCCTTCCGGCTGCCCGGCAAAACCCAGCTGCGCCAGCAGCACGGCATTGACTGCCGCCCGAGCGGCGATCCCTGCGTGCAACGGCTTGGCGGCTGACCCGAACTGACTGCGCAGCCCAGCTGCCTGGGTGGCCGCCAGCCCAAGGGCGATCTGCGTTTGGTGCAGCGTGAGGTGTAAATAGCGTGCTGCCGCCGCAGTGGCGGCAACGGCGCCAAGGGTGGCAGTGCTGTGAAATCCCAACTGATAGTGCTGAGTACCGGCAGCCAGCCCCAGTCGCCCGGCTGCCTCTACGCCAATGACATAGGCGGCCAGTAGCGCGTCAACGTCGGGGTTATCGTCGGTCAATGCCAGCAGCGCAGAGAGCACCACCGTGCTGGGGTGCCCGCGCAGCGCGGGGTGATAATCGTCAAAATCCAGCGAATGGCTGATATAGCCGAAATAGAGCGCACGGTTCTCGGCACTGGCAGGCGGGAACACTTTTTTTACCGCTGCCAGGCCGCTGTCGGTGAGTACGCCCTGGGCGATCGGCAACGCGCAGGCAAAATAATCTATCAGCCCCAGGCGGGCGGCCGACAGGGCTGATGCTTCGGGCCGGCTATCCAGCACCAAATGGGCAAATTGAGCGGTTATGAGCGATGACAAGATATAAAACCTGATTTTTTATGCGGTTATGCGCCGGCCTGCGATTCAGATTTCATTGTGTGGCGATTTCATTAGCCCCGAAAGAACGAACGGAAATTTCATATTTCAAAATGGAATATGGTAGATGCCGATCCCGGCAATAAAGCTGGCTCAATACCGCGGGGCATCTGGCTTAGTCATTTTAAGGCAAAGCAAAGTCGCCATTTGGCTTAAGAAAAAAGGGCGCTAAAGCGGGAAAAGTTGTTCACTCAGCAGATCGATAAACACCCGCAGTCGGGGCGTCAGGTGCTTGCTGGAGGGCCAGAGAATTTTAAAGCTGCCAGTGTGCCGGCAATGCGCACCGAGCAGTTGCTGAAGGCGTTGCTCAGCCAGCGACTGCTTTACCGCAAAGTCGGGCAGGCAGGCAATGCCCTGGCCCTGTTCTGCCAAATAGATCAGCGTATCGACGCTGTTGCACACTGCGCTTGCATGCAGACCGTCGCCGAGCATTTTATCCCAGTCCATTACCGGCCAGGCTTCGACTTTGCCGGTGGTGGGGAATTTGTACAGCAAGCAGGCGTGCTGACGCAGATCGTCCGGGCATTGTGGTGTGCCGGCCTGACGCAAATAGGCGGGCGAAGCGACCAGTTGCAGATGAAAACTGCCCAGTAGGCGGCTCATTAATCTTGAGTCTTCCGTTTCCCCAACGCGGATCACCGCGTCGAATCCTTCCTCGATTACCTCAACACGACGGTCGGAAAAGTCCAGTTCAAGTTCAATTTCGGGATATCGACGAATAAACGTCGCCAGCACCGGGTTGAGCAGTCCGCCGACCAGGGGCAAGCTGACGCGAAGTTTGCCACGCGGGGCGCTGCGAGTGTCGCTGAGTTCCTGTTCCGCCGCTGCCATTTCTCCGAGTATCCGCTGGCAACGCTGCAAGAAAAGCCGACCTTCGGCCGTCAAAGTCATGCTGCGGGTACTGCGATGGAACAATCGCACGCCCAGACGGGCCTCCAATCGGGCAACGCTTTTACCGATTGCCGAAGCGGATACGCCCAACAGGCGTCCGGCCTCGACAAAACTGAGCGCTTCTGCCGCCTGAACGAAGGCGGAGACCCCGGCCAGATTATCCATCTCGTGCCCCTTATTGCGGACGTTAATGTCCGTTATGAAGGGAAATCTAGCCTGTTTTTCTTCTTTTCGCCACAACCTATCCTCGGGGTTGAAAGAATTCGCTGTCAACCTGAGGTATGTCTAATGAATAAATACAAACTTGATGCCAAGGCTATTGATAAGGCCATCGCTCTGGCGCTGGAACAAAAACGGCTGGTGGGTGCAGTGGTGTTGGTGGCGTTGGGCGGCGAGCAGGTCTATCGTCGTGCGGCCGGTATGGCGGATCGAGAGGCGTGCAAACCGATGCGCATCGATGCGCTGTTTCGCTTGGCTTCGGTCTCCAAACCGATCCTGTCCACGGCGGCGCTGGTGCTGATGGCTCAAGGGAGTTTACGGCTTGAAGACCCGGTGGTGCGCTGGCTGCCGTCGTTCCGGCCGCGTACGCCGGACGGCCAGCAACCCTTAGTGACCGTACGTCATCTGATGACCCATACCGCAGGGCTGAGTTACCGCTTTTTCCAACCTGAGCATGGATCCTATGCGCAGGCGGGAGTATCCGACGGTATGGATGACGATCCACTCAGCCTGGCGGAAAATGTGCGTCGTATTGCCTTGGCTCCTCTGCAGGCAGCACCAGGAACCGAATGGCGCTACTCGATTGCCACCGATGTGCTGGGTGCGGTGATTGAACAAGCCAGTGGTTTGCCGTTGGCACAAGCGGTGGCACATCTGGTGACCGGACCGATAGCGATGCGAGATACCGGGTTCAGTACCCACGATGCGCAGCGGCTGACAGTGGCTTACGCTAACCATTATCCCGAGCCCCGGCCTCTGCAACAACCGGATCGCATCGAGTTTATTGACGGCACCGCCGGCTTTAAGCTTTCACCTGCCAGGGCGCTGGATGCCAGCGCCTATGCGTCAGGCGGGGCCGGCATGGTAGGTTCGGCGGAAGATTTTCTGCGTTTGCTGGAAACCCTGCGTCGGGGCGGCGCACCATTGCTGCCCGAAGAGTGGGTAACGGCCATGACCAGCAACCAGATCGGCGATTTGCCGATGCCATTCTGGCCGGGGCGCGGTTTTGGGCTGGGGATCACCGTATTGAAAGATCCGCGGGCGGCCCAGACGGCGGAATCGGTAGGTACCTGGCGTATGGGCGGGACGTACGGCCATTCCTGGTTTGTCGATCCGGCCCGGCAGCTCAGCGTAGTGGCTTTTACCAATACCGCGCTGGAGGGGATGGCGGGAGCATTTGTCGGGGAACTCTGCCAGGCGGTATATGACGGATTACCGCTTCTCGCAGGAGACCAATGCTGATGAAGATCCTGTCGCCGATTTTTTTCATTGCCCTGGGGCTGTTCGGTGTGTACTGCATCGAATTTGGCGTGGTGGGCATATTACCGCTGATCATGGAACGTTACGCAATTTCAGCCTCGCAGGCAGGGTGGCTGGTGGGGGTTTTCGCGATAACGATTGCTTTGCTGGGGCCACTGTTGGTGCTGTTGGCCTCACGGTGTAACCGTAAGCGCATGCTGCTGATTTCACTGGCCGTATTTGTCGTGACCAGTGTGCTCTCGGCTTATGCGGCCAGTTTCGGCTCCCTGCTGGTGTTGCGCATTTTGCCGGCGCTGTTCCACCCGATATATTTCGCGCTGGCGATGGTGGCGGCGGCTTCGTTGTATCCCCAACAGCAGGTGACGCGGGCGACGGCTTATGCTTTTGTCGGCACCAGTATGGGCATGGTGCTGGGGATCCCCTTGACGCATTGGATCGCCGGGCAGTTCAGCTATGAGGCCTCTTTCCTGTTTTGTGCCCTGGTTAACCTGCTGGCGGGTATCGGCTTATTTTTCTGCCTGCCTGATAGTGCCCCCCAGCGAATGGGATATGGCAAGCAGTTGGCAATATTGCGCAGCGGTGCGCTGTGGCTGAATATTCTTGCCTGTGTGCTGATCTTCGCTGCGATGTTTTCCGTTTATGCCTATGCCACCGAATACCTGAGTGGTGAAATCGGCATCAGTGGACCAAGGGTTGGCTTGCTACTGGTGATTTTTGGCTTGGGCGGCGTGTCCGGCAATCTGCTGGCGGGGAAATTACTGAACCGTCACCGGTTCGCGGCCACCTTATTGCACCCAGTGGTGCTGGCGCTGGCTTATGGGTTGCTGTATCTGTACGGCAGCACCCATCTGGGCACGATGATCGTTCTTTGCCTGTTTTGGGGGGCGGCGCATACCAGCGGTTTGATAGTGACACAAATGTGGCTGACGGCCGAAGCGCCGCAGGCACCGGAATTCGCCACCGGGCTGTATATTGCCTTTATCAATCTGGGGGTGGCGTTGGGTTCGGTGGTCAGCGGCGGCTTTATTGATGCCGTGGGGCTGCAGGGTATCATGCTCTCCGGTGGGGTGTTCGCGGCGCTGGCGACGGTGACGATCGCGTTTAAAATCAGGCTCTACCCTCGAATCGGCGCCGCAGTGACTCACGGCGTCACTTAATCATTGCCATAACGCGTTGGAACAGGATGCTGTTGGGGTTGGCCAACTCGTTAACCAGCGTGAAATGGTTGTTGTGCCGATCTTCCAGCAGCGCCACATTTAGCCCTTTTTCTCGGCAGGCGGCGAAGTAAGCCAGCGTCTGGTTTCTGAACCCCTGGGTTTCTTTGGCGCCGACGTCGAGCAGGATCTGCGGCGCATGTGCCTTTTACGGCAGCATAAACAGCGGGCTGAGGGTTGCCGCCTGCTCAGGCGACAGGCGCATCCAGTCATTGATGTAGATATCGCACAGCGGTCGTATGTCGTACAGGCCGCTCAGCGCCAGCGCCCCTTTGATCACGTTGACGGGCACCTGATACAGGTGCTGCCAGTCATCGGCGATCAGCATGCCGCACAGGTGGCCGCCGGCCGAGCTGCCGCTGACGAAGATGCGTTCTGGGTCGATGCCGTACTGGCCGGCGTGGTGGTAAAGCCAGGCTATTGCGCTACGAACCTCGCGGACGATTTCTGCCAGCGTGGCTTCAGGTTGCAAGGTGTATTCCAACGTAGCGACCGCTACGCCATGCTGGGTGAAATTTGCCGCCATCGAACAGGCTTCTTCCTTACGCTGGGAGTGCCAATAACCGCCGTGAATAAACACCAACAGCGGTGACGGTTGTCTGGCGGCAGGGAACAAGTCCAGGCGCTCGGCGACGCCCATCCCGTAGTGGATATCGTAAATCCCCGGCGTCTGCGCTTTGGCCTGCGCGGCCAGTTGTTCATATTGCGCCATACAGGCGTCAAAATCCTCTACCGAGGCACGGGCGTTGTACTGCACGGCGCGCATCGACAGATCGTCAAACAGCAGGTCGATTTTCATTATCTATCTCTCCTTGAGGGGGTGCCCTCATCATCTACCTGAAGCCGTTTAGACGTTTGCTTCTTAATGCGGGTACAGGTCCGCCGTGACATGGCGCCTGGTGCACTAATAAACTGCATTTGCTGCGCCTTCCGCCTGTTCTCTGGACGGCATAGGCTACTGACAGGTTCTTTCAGGAGTCAGCAACATGAAGTCAATAACCCAACACGCCAGCCCGCCAGTCAATTTGCGTGGGATCCTTGCCAGCCTTTGTTTATCGATGCTGGTTTCCTCGCTGGGCGCCAGCATTGCCAACGTGGGCTTGCCGACGCTGGCGCAGGCGTTCAACAGCTCTTTTCAGGCGGTACAATGGGTCGTTATCGTCTACCTGCTGGCCGTTACCACGTCGATTATTGCCATGGGCCGCTTGGGGGACAGGATGGGGCGCCGCCGCCTGTTGCTGACGGGGATTGCTCTGTTCACCCTGGCGTCCGGATTGTGTGCTATTGCGCCGGACATCTGGCTATTGTTGGCGGCGCGCGTTGCTCAAGGTTTGGGAGCGGCCGTCATGATGGCAATGACCATGGCGCTGGTTGGTGAGACGGTGGGTAAAGAAAATACCGGCCGTGCCATGGGATTGCTGGGCAGCATGTCGGCCATTGGCACGGCGCTTGGCCCTTCGCTGGGGGGCGCACTGATATTGGGTTTCGGCTGGCGGGCGATATTTCTGGTCAACATACCGGTGGGCGTAGTGGCTTTTCTGCTGGTTTATTGCTCCCTGCCGCAGGAACAGCGGCAACGGCAAAAAGAACGCGGTCGGTTTGACTGGGCAGGGACCTTACTGCTTGGGGTGACGCTGGCCTGCTATGCGCTGTCGATGACGTTGGGACGCGGTGACTTTGGCGTCGTTAACCTGACGTTGTTGTTGGGCGCGGCGCTGGGGATGGGGTTATTTGTCCGGTTGCAAAAGCGCACGGCGCTTCCCCTGATCCAGTTGGCGTTGTTCCGCCAACCGGGTCTGAGCGTCGGGTTGGCGATGAGTGCGCTGGTCATGACCATCATGATGACGACGCTGGTGGTAGGGCCATTTTATCTGACGCATGGGCTGGGTTTGGCGGTTGGGCAAGCGGGACTGGCGATGTCGGCGGGGCCGATAGTGGCCGCGTTGCTCGGGGTACCGGCCGGTCGGTGGGTGGATCGCTTCGGGGCGCAAAGGATCACTTTGATGGGGCTGACGACCATGGCTGTTGGGGCAGGCATCATGTCGATGATGTCGCTGAATCAGGGCGTGTTCGGCTACGTGGCACCGCTGTGCCTGATGACGCTGGGTTATGCGCTCTTTCAGGTCGCCAACAATACGGCCTTGATGAAGCATGCCGCCCCCGAGCAGCGTGGGGTGATCTCGGGCATGATCAACCTCTCGCGCAACCTTGGGTTGATCACCGGCGCTTCGGCCATGGGGGCGTTATTTATGCTGGCAACCCACACCGGCGATATCAAGTTGGCTTCGTCGCACGCCGTTGCAAATGGCATGCAGATAACCTACCTGGTCGCCGGTGCGCTGGCGGCGTTTGCGCTGGTGATGGCTGCCAGAAACGGTGGCGTCCGCCCGCACGAGGATGATTACAGCAGGTCGCCCCGGTAGGCGATATGAATTTTGTTGCCGTCCGGATCGCGTAGATAAGCGCCAAAATATCCCTTGCCGTAATGGGTCCGCTCGCCGGCTTCACCTTCCGATGTGCCGCCCGCAGCCAGCCCGGCGGCATAAGCTTGCCGAACCTGTTGTTCATTCTGGGCGGTGAACGCCACCATACTGCCGTTACCGGCACTGGCCGGCTGTCGGTTATAAGGTTGGTAGGCGTAAAAACGCGGCAATGTCCGGTCAGGCAATACCCAGCAACGAGCCCCGGGGCCGCCATCGGGCGTGACCGGGCGTTGCTTGAGTCCCAGTGGCAGCAAAATCGCATCGTAAAATGCGGCGGCTTTGTCCAGATCGCTGACGCCTACGGTGATATGACTAAACATAGTTTCCCTTATTTGTCCCTGCTTACACGTTCCTTCAGCTTAGGCCTAATAGCCCCAAAAGGAACGACGCGGCGCTGAATTTTCAGCCCAGATATTCAATGATCGACAAACCGCCGTTGTAATCCGTGCTGTAAATGATCCCCTGAGCGTCGACAAATACGTCGCACGACTGAATAACCTGCGGACGATCGGGGCGTGTGTCCATCATCCTCTGCGGCGCAGCGGGAACCAAAGCGCCGGTTTCCTTCGGTTGATAAGGGTTGCTGATGTCGTAAGCGCGAACGCCGGCATTTTGGTAAGTGGCGAAAATCAGCGTCGAACTGATAAAGCTGCCAGGACGGTTCTCATGCAGATTATGGGGGCCGAAGTGTGCGCCTTTGCTGACGTAATCGCGTTCATCCGGCTGTGGGAAGGTCGCGATGCTCACCGGGTTGGTCGGTTGGCGAATATCAAACAGCCAGATCAACTTTTCGCCGTCCTGCTGGTTGTCGAGCACCGCCTCATCCAATACTACCAGCAGGTCCCGATCCGGTAGCGGCAGTGCGGTGTGGGTGCCGCCGCCAAACGGCGGGCTCCAGTTGCGATGGGCAATTAACTGCGGTTGACTGCGGTCCTTGATATCCAACAGGGTTAGCCCCCCGTCGCGCCAGCTGGCATAGGCGGTATCGCCGCTGATGATCGCATGGTGCAAAGCGTAGCGCTTGCCCTCCGGCCAGTTGGGCGTTTCACCCCCGGCGCTGTGCATACCCGGTAGCCACCAACGCCCGGCGATTTGCGGATGACAAGGGTCGGCAAGATCGACGGTCAAAAAAATGTAGTCGCTGTAGCCGTCGATCAGCGCCGAAACGTAAGCCCAGCGCCCGCCCACGTACCAGATGCGGTGTACGCCGATCCCTTCCAGCGCCAGAAAACCAATCTCCCGTGGCCGGTCCGGGGCGGAAATATCGAAAATACGCATCCCGGCGCTCCAGCCGCGGAGATCGCTGCTCGATACCGTCTGGCTGATGGCGCGGGTGTAATAGACTTTTTCATCGGCAAAGCGGACGTCGGCAAATAAATCCCGGGCGTTAATCACCAGCAGCAAATCGTCATGCGCCTGTAAATGCACATTCCAGGTGCCGGGTGGCGCAGGGACAAAGCCGGCGGGTTTCGGATCCTTCGCATCGCGTACGTCGACGATGGAAAAGCCCTGCGAAACCATGTGGCCGATATAGGCATAGCCCCGATGAACCATCACCTGTACGCCGTCCGGCCTGCCGCCCTGATCGCTGTGACCGATCAGCCGCATATTGCGGCTGTATTCGGGCTGCACAAGGGGTTGCGTTGCCATCACCGCTCCTTATTTCTTAGCCTGTTGCGCTTCAAGCGTGGCGAACCAGGGGGCGATGAAATCGTCTGATTTACCCCAGTTCGGGATCACTTTCGCCAGCGAGGCGACGTTGGTGGCCGCCGGATGGCTGAGCAACAGGGCCTGCGGGATTGCCGCAGCTTTAAATTCATAGGTTGCCGGGGTTTTCTCGCCGCCAATTTTATTGGCCACCAGGCGCAGGTTAACGGCGCCGATCAGCTTGGGATCCACCGCCACGCTGAGCTTCCAGGCGCTGTCTTTAGCGCGCATCAGCGCCAGATCCTGGTTGGAGATATCGATACTGTAGAGTTTGATTTCGGTACGGCCATTCTCCTGCAAGGCCTTGTAGGCCCCCTGGCTAAACGCATCCCAGGTGCCCCAAATGGCATCGATTTTGCCTTTTGGGTATTTGGCCAGGATCGCGCCAATTTTGTTGGCCGTATCGCCCTGAACGTCGGAGGACACCGCACCGATGGATTCCAGCTCTTTGATGCCGGGCTGTTGTTTAAGCAGTTTCTGGTACTGCGCCTGACGTCGCTCCATGGGCGGGAACCCCGCGACCCATAGCTTGATGATATTCGCCTGACCGTTGAAATCTTTTACCAGTTGGCCAAACGAAAGATCGGTCAACGAAGCGTCGTCCTGCTGGGTAATGGTCACGCCCGGGATTTCGCCCTGCACGGCGGTATCAAAGGCGGCCACCGCGATGCCGCTGTCGGCGATGCGTTTGAGCAGGGCGGTTGAGTAAGGATCGCGCCCCTGAGACAGAATAATGCCGTCGTACTTCTGGCTGATGGCCTGATTGACGAAGTCCTGGAATTTGGCGTCGTCGCCGTTGGTCAGGAAGGTATTGACCTGAAAGCCGAGCTTGCGGCCTTCCTGCACCGCCCCGGATACGAACTGCGTGGTATTGTCGTCAGAACCCAAATTGCGGATCACCGCAATGCGGATCGGTCCCTGATGATTCGCTATCGCTGCCGGGATTGGGGCGGCAGTGGGGGCGGATAGTGCCGGAAACACGGCGAACAGGCTGAGCGCCAGAAGTGAGGTGTTGAACAATTTCATTGAGTTTTACCCTGCATGGTTAAGCATCATTAAAAAGCGAGAGGACAATTCATCGTCACCATTGGGATGGCTTTTTATTGAAAGGATGAATTGAGGCAGCCAGTTTCCATGGCCGACCGGCGGATGACAATGAACGAAAAAACATAAGCTAATGCAAAAGAGTATTAGTGATTGGCGTCCTCACCCCTATGATGGCAATAGCTGATAAAATAAGGACTTGAGCATGAGTGATAACTCCATCCGCGTGGTCGCCGGCCCCGCCAACTATTTTGCATTCCCCGGAGCCATTGACCAACTGGCGCAGTTTTATTCCCCGCAACAGCTGAGCAAGGCGCTCTGGGTGTACGGTGAGCGCGCATTGGCGGCGGCAAAACCCTGGTTACCGGCGGTATTCGACGATGCCGATGCTCGTCGGGTGCTGTTTAACAGCCACTGCAGCGAGAGCACCGTGCAAGATATCGTGCGCCAGGCAGGCGCGGAACGGCAACTGGTGATCGGTGTTGGCGGCGGTGCGGTGTTGGACACGGCCAAAGTGGTGGCCCGCCGCTTAGGGCTGCCGCTGGTGGCGATCCCGACCATTGCCGCCACCTGTGCCGCCTGGACGCCGCTCTCGGTGTGGTACAACGACCAGGGGCAAGCATTGCGCTATGAGATTTTCCATGATGCCAACCATCTGGTGTTGGTCGAGCCGGAAATTATCCTGCGTGCTCCGAAGGAATACTTGCTGGCTGGGATCGGTGACACCCTGGCGAAATGGTATGAAGCGGTGGTGCTGAGCCCGCAGCCGGAACGTTTGCCGTTAACCGTGCAACTGGGCCTCAATACCGCACTGACGCTGCGCGACGTATTGCTCAACCAAAGCGAGGCGGCGTTGCAGGCACAGGCGCAAGGACAATTGAGTCAGGACTTCCTTAATGTGCTGGAGGCGATTATCGCCGGTGGTGGTTTGGTGGGGGGACTGGGCGATCGCTATACCCGCATCGCCGCTGCACATTCGGTGCATAACGGGTTGACCGCGCTACCGCAAACCGATGCCTTCTTGCATGGCACCAAGGTGGCGTACGGCATTCTGGTGCAGAGTGCACTGTTGGGGCAACCGGAAACCGTGGCGCAACTGATTGCGCTTTACCGGCGACTGGATTTACCGGTCAGTCTGGCAGCGCTGCAGGTGGATATCCACGATGAAGCGCAAATCAAACGGCTGATCGAACGCACCCTGCAGCAGGGCGAGTCGATTCACCTGCTGCCGATCACGATCGACGATTCCAGCTTGCGCGCTGCGCTTAGCTTTGTGGAGTCACAGCATCGTTGAGGGGTACGGATGGCGCTGGGTGTGCGTCATCTGACGTCAGGCGTTGTCCACCCGAGGATTGGAGTGGGTCGGCTGGCTGGGATACTCCACCTGGTGCTTGTGCAGATAGTCACGTATCAACTGACGGATCACCTGAGAGGGGGTCACGTCCTGTTGCAGACAGAGTTCTTCCAGGGCTTTTTTCTTGTCTGGGTCGATGAGGACGGTCAGACGCGCCGTTTTCTTTTCCATGGTGATTGCTCCAGAGGATGATAATCAAATGATAATAGCAGGGCGGCAATACCGCCTTAGCTAAAGTGCAGCCGTTCAATTTTGCGTGACAGGTAGCGAAGATCGCAGCTAAAGCTTGGCCCGACCTCAGCGGAAAGGCGGCGCAGCAGGCTGAGTGGCGTTTCGGTATTGGCAAGCGCAGCGTAGATAATCACGTTGCCGCTGGGTGCCACGCAGTACAGAACCGTGTTAAACACCCGGTGTAAGCTGTGATACAGCAGTGAGCCCTCATCCGGCACTTCATGGTAGTTCAGTACTAACCAGCCTGGATCCGAAAGCCGCTCGGCGCACTGCGCCAAAAAGGCCTGTGTGCCCTGTTGCGGATCCATGGTAAAGGCGCTGTAGAGGTCGGAAAAAATCAGGTCATAGCGCCGCTGGGCGGGGGCTCGCAAGAAATCCGCGGCATCGGCGATGTGCATGGTGATGTTATGAACGGCAGGCAAAGTGAAGTATCGGCGGGCGACGGACACCACCGCCTGGCGTAATTCCACCACTTCCAACAGCATATTGGCATCATAGGCGTGCAGCGCTCGCACCAGGCCACCGCCGCCCAGCCCCAGGATCAGTGCCGAGGCGGGGGGCTGCCAGGCTACCGCCATCAGCATGGTTTTGATGTAGTTATGAACCGGCACCTGCGGCGCGCTGATGCACATTTTGCTCTGTTCGCAGATACCGTCAAAACGCAGGGTGCGGTAACCCTTGTGATCGGAGACGATAATTTCGCCGCAGTGATCCAACTCCCGTGCAATCACCTGACCGCGAGGGGAGAAATCCAGGCTATTTAGCAGCTTATCAACCAATGACATAGTAGTTTCGTCGAGCCTCCATCCTAAAAAGGCAGCCTTACTTACGGGCGCACATAAATTCTGCGGTACAGATCCTGCGGCCATTGACCGACGCACGGCCAGAGAATCGGGCAATGCCGGAGCGCTGTCGGACAAATGTCACTTCCATACAGAGTTGGTCACCGGGCCGTGCCGAACGATAGAAACGGGCGCGATGGATGGCCGCAAAATAGTAATGCTCGCCTGGCAGCAACGGGCTGAGAAAATAATGTGCCAACAGACCGGTGGTTTGCGCCAACGCTTCCACCATCAATACGCCGGGAAACACCGTCATCTGATGATGGCCGGTCCAGAATGTCGGTTCGTTGGCGGTGATATTTTTGATGGCGCTAAGGCGGCCTTCGGCAATGCAAGTGCCGGCAGGCAGGATGCGGTCAACCAGCAGACAGGGAAAACGGTGTGGCAGGATAGATTGAACATCCTGGTACTGCAGTGGATTACCATTTAGCGGCATGTGTGTTTCGGATCCTGTCAGCGGGCAAAGCTCAGCTTGCGTGGGCCTCTGTGCCGGTCGAAGTGTAATGACATTATAATGTTATTATCATCAGATGCACCAAATGAAAGCCTTCTGGGTTGAAAAAAAGCGAATAACGTCAGCCGATTCAAACGCCAGTAATTACAACTTGTTGAAGATATTGCGTGTTTCGAGGGGGAGGAAGTTAGCCGCCAGCAGGAGAGCGGCGGCTAAGGGGGATCAGTTTTTGTAGCGCGTCAGCTTATCGAGGTAGCCCATCACAAAAGCCGAAAGGACAAAGGTCAGGTGGATGATCACATACCACATCAGCTTGTTGTCCGGCACGTTTTTGGCGTCCATAAACACCCGCAGCAGGTGAATGGAGGAAATGGCGACAATTGAAGCGGCCACCTTGTTCTTTAGAGAGGTGGCATCCATCTTGCCCAGCCAGCTCAGTTTCTCTTTGTTTTCGCTGATATCCAGCTGCGAAACAAAATTTTCATAGCCCGAGAACATCACCATCACCAGCAGGCCGCCAACCAGCGCCATATCGACCAGCGAGAGCAGCGTCAGAACCAGATCCGCTTCGGCTATGGAGAAAATGTTCGGCAGAACATGGAATATCTCCTGGAAAAATTTAATCGACAGCGCCAGCAAGGCCAGGGACAGGCCGAAGTAAACCGGGGCAAGTAGCCAACGGGAGGCATACATGGCATTTTCTAGAAAGCGTTCCATAGTCATCTGAGTTCGTTACAAAAAGTGGGATACAGTATAACGCAAGAGGCCCGTCAAAAGGCAAGAGAGCCCGCGAGGATTGAAAGGGGATTTCACCGGAATGAGGGAATGCCATGCGAAAGAAATAAGCCCCTTTAATCAATGCGTGTTTTTAAGCTATTTACTCCGCAAAAAAATATTTTATCAATATATATTGAGCTATCCGAAAATCAGACTAGCCTTTAAATGCTGCATGATGACATTGCAGTGGGTTTTTATATCGCGAGCGAATTATATATAACGGAAATGAATTAACCTAATGGAGATGGATATGGATAATTCCCTAAATGGAAAAACCAACGGTTGGGATAGTGTTAATGATTTGCTGAATTACCATAATAGAGGCAATGGTTTAACCATTAATAATAAGCCTTCTTTTGATATAGCAGCGGCAGGCAAGCAAATAGCGCGCAGTGAACAAACCTGGAATGGAACTCACGTCATCGGCCAAGGCGCCACCGTCACTTACTCCTTCCCGGATTGGGATTATAATCAGAGCAATTTAAATGGTCGCTTTGCCAGCCAAGACACCGGCCTTAGCGCCTTTACCGCCGATCAAAAAGCGCAGGCCAAGCTTTCCCTGCAGTCTTGGGCCGATGTGGCGAACCTTAATTTCGTCGAGGTAGCCCCAGGGCAAAAGTCCAACATTACCTTTGGTAATTATGAGGGCGACGGTCAGGCTTATGCGATTAAACCTTTTACCGGCGCAGGTACGGATTATCGCGGGCATAATACCGACGGTCAAAGCTGGTTCAATATTAATTACGACTATGCAGATCCCCGTGATGGTGTTTATGCCAATTTACATCCTGAATTGGGCAACTATGGCCGCCTGAGCATCACCCATGAATTGGGGCACACTTTGGGGTTGGATCACCCAGGGGTTTACAATGCCGGACAAAGCCCGAGTTATGCCAAGGCTACCTACGCCGAAGATACTCGCCAGTTCAGCGTGATGAGCTATTGGGATGAATCTGTCACCGGCGGCGATCACGGCGGTTATTATTCCGCGGCTCCGCTGGTCGATGATATTGCTGCCATTCAGTATTTATATGGTGCCAATACCACCACGCGCACCGGTGACACGGTATATGGATTCAACTCTAACTCCGGCAGAGATTTCTACACCGCGACGGACAGCAGCCAGAAACTGATTTTCTCCGTCTGGGACGCGGGCGGTAACGACACCCTCGATTTCTCAGGGTACTCGCAAGACCAGCGTATTAATCTGACCGAAGGCTCGTTCTCTGACGTTGGCGGGTTGAAGGGCAATATTTCCATCGCCGTAGGCGCTGTCATCGAAAACGCCATTGGCGGTTCGGGGAATGATGTCATTGTCGGCAACGACGCCGCCAATATTCTTCAGGGCGGCGCGGGGAACGACGTTATTTACGGTGGCGGTGGGCAGGATCAGTTATCCGGTGGCAGCGGCAGTGATATTTTTGTTTTCTCCGCCGTGAGCGATTCACCGTTCAAATCGCCGGATAAGATCCTAGACTTTGAAACCGGTATCGACAAGATTGACCTGTCTTTCTTTAATCAGGGCGATAACGGTACAGACTTTATTCATTTCGTTGACAGCTTCAGCGGTCAGGCAGGTGAGGCCACGTTGACGTATAATTCACAAAGTGATTTTAGTGAATTGGCATTGAATATAAGTGGTCATGCGACACCGGACTTCCTGGTGAATATCGTAGGCCAGGCAAATACCGCCACTGATTTTATTGTTTAATTCTGTCACGGTGGGCTATGCCCACCGTTTTATTACGGTTTTATTCCCCTGCGTCCCACAATGTCTCTTCGCCACGTCGGCTGCCGACGCCGCTTTGTAAGGATTTCGTAAGCGGTTTGGAAGTATCTCATCAATGTATTTAATAAGGTTATAACGACGTTGCTTATGGTAAGCATTGTCATTATTATCAATTTACTGAGTCTGCGAAGAAAGACCTTTATTTTAGCATTATTAATTTCTTTTAATCCCTTTTAACTCGGTTAAACCCGAGTGGCGAAGCAACTGCGAGCGAATACTAATAATTAATGCAGGGCTAACACATGTGCAGAACTTTTAATTGCCGGGGAATTATCGGGCATTCCGCCTTATGGGGTGCGTTAATCGCCAGTGCCTTTAACGCCAATGCGGAAGTTAAGAAAACCTCATTAGAAAAGACCACGCAAAGTGAAGAAGAAATAACGGTAGTGGCGCCGGTTATTGAAAACAAATCGGGGACAATCACCACTATTACCGCGCAAGACATGCAGAAAAAAGGGGGCAATGATTTCGGCTCGATTATGCGCTACGAACCCTTGATCAGTGCCACCGGTGTCAGCGGGGGCTCATCATCGGGGAAAAGCGGTTTCGATCGCAGCGGGTATACCGGTTATAACATCCGTGGCCTGGAGAGCAATCGCGTCGGATTGGACGTCGACGGCATTCCACAGCCTGATGCCACCGGACGCAGCTACGTCAGCCGCGCCGGGCTCAATACCTTTGGCATCGGCAGGGACTATATCGACCCTTACATGTACGGCCAGGTGGAGATCGAATCGGGCGCAACCTCGATTGAACGCAGTAATACTTCTATTGGCGGCGCCGTTTCGTTTTTACCGAAATCAGCCGATCAGTACCTTTCCCCCACCAAACAGACCTACTTTGGTTACCAGAGCGATTACGATTCATCCAATCGCAGCTGGCACAATGGCATTACCGCCGCTGCGGGCGATGAACAACTGCGCGGGGTGTTTGTTTACAGTCGCCGTGACGGCCAGGAAACGCGCAATAACAGCGGCACCCACCAGGCCTATCCGGCCAACTGGCACACCAATGCGCTGATGGCCTCCGGTATCTGGCAACCGAACGACGAACACAAACTCACGGGCACGGTGGATTACTATGACAAAACCAACCACACCCATTACGACAGTTGGAACTCGGCCGGCAGCGCCATTCTGGGGACCGCCCAACAGCAAAGCAATACGCGCCGTTGGGGAGTGAGCCTGAAAGATGAATGGACGCCGTACAACGATTTTGTCGATACCCTGACCTCAAAAGTCTATTACCAACAGACTCAGGCGCATGACAACACCTATATGCCCACCAGCACTGGCAGCATGGAACGGGTTTATTCCGACTACAACGTCAACACCTATGGTTTTGAAACCCAGATAGCCAAAACATGGGGACGGCACACGCTGAGCGGGGGACTCAATGCAAGGTTGACCGATACCGAGCGACCGTTCCGTGAAGAGCCTGCACCCAGTGCATTTACCGCCATCATGCAGCCGGAGTCCGACAGTCGCAGCTATGTGCTGGGCGGTTATGTGCAGGACAGGATCCAGTTTGATCTCGACGGGCACGGCTTTGCCGTGGTGCCGGGCGTGCGCGTGGCTCACCAAAGCACCAAGCCGCAGAATCTGAGCAGCCTGACTACCGGCAGCACGGTGCTGACGGAGTCCGAGTTGGAAACGCTGTACGGCAAAAGCAACACCGATACCCAGGTCCTGCCGTCACTCAGCTTCCAGTACAATCTGACGCCGACGTTGATGACTTATCTCCAGTACAAACGCGGTGCGCAGTTCCCGAACGCCAGCCAACTTTATGGCTCATGGAACCTCGGCTCCAGCTACGCAGGCACCGCGCAGTATGCGTTGATCGGCAACGCCGATCTGAATACCGAGACCAGCAACAACCTGGAATGGGGCGTGAAGGGAGAGGTTGTCGAAGGCGTGACCCTGCGCACCTCGCTGTTCTACAACACCTATAAAAACTTCATTGCCTATACCCGCTACCAGCGCGCCAGCAGTCCGGACAAGTTTGCTAACGTGCCGTCCAATATCTACACCATTTATCAGGCGGAAAACCGCGACAAGGCCTACATCTACGGGGGTGAAATCAGCACCCGGCTGAATTTTGGCACCTGGTTTGAGCAGGTTAACGGCCTGAGCGCGAACTTTGCCCTGGGGTATAACCAGGGCAAGTCCAAGTCCAGTTACTCCGGCGATAAATATGTTGATATCGACAGCGTTGCGCCAATGAAGGCCATTGTCGGCGTGGCGTGGGACGATCCGGCAAAACGCTACGGCGCTGCGGTGACGGCGACCTTCGTTAAAGGCAAGCAGGCAACGGCCACCAACCGTGAAAGCTACAACAACGCCAGCGGCAGTACGCTCACCGACGCAACCACGGAATATTTGCGCGTGCCGGGTTATGGCCTGGTGGATATGTCCGCGTACTGGCAGGTGGCTCGCAATGTGAAGCTGAGTGGCGGTGTGTATAACATCACCGACAGAAAATACCGTGACTACCTGAGCAGCCGCGAACTCACGGACTCGACTCAACAGGATGCTTACGATAATGCGTTGGCCGTTATGCCGGGAAGAACTTTCCAGTTAGGCGTAAACGTGGATTTCTAAGCTCATCCGGTGGATGAACCCATAACGTTCCTTATGCCGCCCTTCGCCAGTGAAAGGCGGCTTGGTCATCCATCGCCCGCTGAAGGAGACACCCCATGAAACTGTGGATTATCGGCTTGCTGGCACTGCCGTTTTCGCTCTTCGCCACCGAACGCGTGATCTCGATTGGCGGAGACGTCACGGAGATTGTTTATGCGCTTGGCGCCCAGCAAACGTTGGTCGCACGCGACAGCACCAGCCTGCAACCGCCGCAAGCCACGGCGCTGCCCAATGTCGGTTATATGCGACAGCTCAATGCCGAAGGGATGCTGGCGATGAAACCCACGCTGGTGATCGCCAGCATGCTGTCACAACCCTCGTTGGCGTTGCAGCAGGTCGAACAGGCCGGGGTAAAAGTCGTCACCGTGACAGGCAAACCCGAACTGAACGCGATCGACGAAAAAATAACCGCGATCGCCGCTATCCTGGGCCGCGAAAAAGAAGGGAAAGCCCTGCAGGCAGAGTTGGATCGCCAGCTCGCCGCGGTGCCGACGAACCCTCTGCCGGTCAGGGTGCTGTTTATCATGGCGCACACTGGGATCACGGCCATGGGGGCCGGCAGCGACACCGCCGCCGATGGCGCCATTCGCAGCGCCGGGCTGCAAAATGCCATGGGCGGCGTAGCACGTTATCAATCGTTAACCCAGGAGGGCCTGGTGGCCGCTGCGCCCCAGCTGCTGGTGATAGGCAAAGGCAGTTTGCGACGGATGGGCGGTGAGGCGAATATCTGGGCGCTGCCGGGATTGGCTTTTACCCCGGCGGGTCAACAACGGCGCCTGTTGGTGATTGATGATAATGCGCTGCTGAGTTTTGGCCTGGGCATGCCGGCGGCCATTGGCCAACTGCGTCAGGCGGCTCAAGCCGTAACCCCTTAAGCTTTCGTGCCTTTATTGTCTACGTGCCCTAATGAGCGCTCGGGGAAACAACGATCGCGCAAGCGCTGTTTCAATGCCGCCGCATCCGGAAAGCCGCCCTCGATTTTACGATCCCAAAGTACCACGCCGTCGACGGTGATTTCATAAATGCCGCCGGTACCGGGTACCAGGGTGACGGCGGCTAAATCGGTGCTGAAGGTGTGGAGCAACTCTTGCGCCATCCACGCCGCACGCAGCAGCCAGTTGCATTGCGAACAATAGTGAATGGTGACGGCAGGGGATGTTTTCATGGGCAGAACCATAGCGGCGAGAGAGAGCCTGCATCATCGAACGCCGCCGTCGTGCTGTCAAGCCGACTTCCTCAGGGACGCAGCAAGGTCAAATCAATCTGCCACCTGTTGATTTTATTGTACAAGGTGGTGCGTGAAAGCCCGAGCAGACGAGCCGCCTGTCGCAGATTACCGTTACTGGATTCAATGATCTGAATGATATGGGTGCGTTCATTGTCCTCCAGGCGGCTTGAGGGGACGGCTTCCTGTTCAGGAAAAGCCTGGGCGATCTCCCTGGGCAAATCATCCACGTCGATCAGCAACCCTTCGCACAGGTTCACCATCCGCTCCACCAGGTTTTCCAATTCGCGCACGTTGCCGGGCCAGTGCCAGGCGTTAAGGCAAACCATGGCCTGCGGTGAGACCTGCGGCGGGATCTTCTTCATCCGCGTACTCAGCTTGTGAATAAAGCCGTTGACCAGTCCGGCGATATCTTCCCGACGTTCACGCAGGGGCGGAACGGGGAGGGAAAGGACGTTCAGGCGGTAATAAAGGTCACGACGAAACGCGCCGTTCTCCACGGCCTGCAGCAAATCGCAATGGGTAGCCGCAATAATTCGCACATTCACTTTGACCGGATGCGCCGCGCCAATCCGCAACACTTCGCCTTCCTGCAATACGCGCAGCAGGCTGGTTTGTGCATCCAACGGCATTTCACCGATTTCGTCGAGCAACAGCGTGCCGCCGTCCGCCAGTTCGAATTTGCCTGCCGAACCGCCGCGACGCGATCCGGTAAAGGCGCCATCGACGTAGCCAAACAGCTCGCTTTGCACCAGATCGCGCGGCAGGGCGCCGCAGTTGACCGCGACAAAGGGTTCGTTGCAGCGCTCACCGCCGTTGTGGATTGCCTGAGCGAACAGCTCCTTGCCGGTGCCGCTTTCCCCCGTCAGCAAGACCGTGCTGTCACTGCGACTGCAGGTGCGCGCCTGCATGATCGCCTCCCGCATGCGGCGGGAATGACCGAAAATCATCTCGAAGGTGTAGCTGGCGCTCACGCCCATG
The DNA here is from genome assembly GCF_024809915.1 of Serratia sp. BIGb0234. Lineage (NCBI taxonomy): Bacteria > Pseudomonadati > Pseudomonadota > Gammaproteobacteria > Enterobacterales > Yersiniaceae > Serratia > Serratia sp. BIGb0234. Next base: position 312,877 of record NZ_JANUEI010000004.1, on the reverse strand, counting down.
ACTCGTCGGGTGATGGCCCGGATGCGCTGATTTTCGCGCAGGGAGAGCACCCGGCCATTATCCGGCGCAGGCATCAGCGAAATCACGCAGGAGAGGGCCGGCTTGCCGACGGGCATAAACACCATTTCACGATCGTTGCAAAACGGCATGGTTAACAACGATCCGGATTGGGGGCACAACAGCTCATCGATCGGCGTATCACCGGGTTCCAGCCCGCCAAAAATTTGGCGAGCATAGCGGTTGACCGTTTTCAGCCGGCCGTGCCTATCGCAGACCATCACGCCTTCATTCAGGGTTTCCAAAATGGACTGCTGCTCGGCCAACAGCCGGTGCAGCTTGAGTTGTTGACCGATGGCCTCCGCAGCCGCTTGCACGGTACCCAGAGTGTGGGCATTGAAATTGTCCGGCGTGGCGGTGAGCGTCAGCACGCCAATCATGACACCTTCGGCGTTGCGCACCGGCGCGGCGGCGCATTGGCGATGCCGTTGCCGCAGGCCCATCTTCCAGTTTTCACCGCTGAGCACATATACCAGCCGCTGTTCAAGCAGGCAGCGTGCGGTGCAGTTAGTGCCCTGAACCTCTTCACGCAAGATGCTGCCGATCGGCGTCATGTCCGCGCCACAGTAGTGAAGGGTGACGCCATGGGCATCGGTCAGGTTGATGTGACCGTCGGGATTATAGGCCAGCAAATTTTCCATGATGCTGCGCGCCACGGCAATCAGCTCGGCATTGTGTGCCAGAATCGCCAGCAGTTGGTCAGGCGGTGGCGCGTGATAGACAAACTCATCGGGATCGATGCCGTATTCACGCGAGCGTCGCCAGGATTGCAGGATCGACTTGCGTATCCAACCGGGCTGGCCGCCTTCATTAAACGCCTGCCACCCTTGCCAAAACAGGCTGTCCCATTCACCGGATTCCGCCCCTTCAGGCAGGCTGAAGATCGGATCGCTCTCGTCTTTGATCGGCATCAGGCCGGCGGCTGTCTGCATGGTGCGCTCCGCTGTTTGGAATGTAATGTTCATTTTATTGACATGTGAAATTGACATGTCAATTTAGTTGTCACTTTGTTATGCCTATCTGTGCAACGTCTCACAAATTCCGCGTGTTTTGAGCTGGCATCCCCTTTGCAATACCCAGGGTGAACTCCGTTGCCCAATAGGGCGTTACCTCACATAAGGAATCACTATGAGTCATTCATCCCAACCCCTGCGTGTTGGTCTGATCGGTGCTGGCAGAATGGGCACTTTCCATGCGGAGTCGTTGGCACGGCGCGTGCCGGGTGCGGTGCTGGCGGCGGTGGCCGATCCTCTGCCGGGTACGGCGCAACGGCTGGCGGAACGTTTGGACGTTGAAGCCTACAGCGATTTGCAGGCGATGCTGGACAACCCGGCTATTGATGCGGTGGTAATAGCATCTCCGGCCCGCACCCATGCGGAGTGGGTGATTGCAGCGGCACAGGCCGGTAAGCATGTGTTCTGCGAAAAGCCGATGGCTATCACGCTGGATGAGGCAGACAGCGCAATTGCCGCCGCAAAACGGGCGGGCGTGGTTCTGCAGGTCGGATTTAATCGCCGTTTTGTCAGCGGATTTGCCGCCGCTATCGCCGCCGTAAAGGCGGGTGAGAATGGCACTACGCAGTTATCCCGTTCGGTGACGCGCGATCCCTTGCTACGGGATCCGGCGCCCATCCCGGCGTGGACCATCTTTCTTGAAACCTTGATTCATGATTTCGACACCTTGCTGCATTTCAACCCTGGCGCCAGGCCGGTAGAGGTTTATGCGTTGGCGGACGCCCTGGTGCGGCCGGACTTCAAAGACAAAGGGCTGTTGGACACCGCCGTGGTCACCATTCGCTTTGACAACGGGGCTATCGCCACCGCCGAAGCCAATTTCCAGGCGGTGTACGGTTACGACGTACGCGGCGAGGTGTTTGGCAGCAAAGGCATGTTGCAGGCGGGCAATATCAACCTGAACAACTGCGTGCGTTATCACGCCGGAGGCATCGCCATAGAAACCTCGCGGCAGGACACCGATCTGCTGCGTGACGCTTACGTGGCGGAGTTGACCGAATTCGCCCAGAGCATCCGGCAGGGTTGCAGCCCGCGTGCTACCGGACAAGATGCGCGCAATGCGCTGGCGATAGCCTTGGCCTGTATCGAGTCGGTGCAGCAGGGCAAACCGGTCAAATTAGGGGGGCAATAATGGCCAGTTATCAGCTCTCTGTATGCGCAGAAATGGTATTTCTCGATCTGCCGTTTATCGAACGCGTGGCGCGTATCGATGCGCTGGGTTTTGGCGTTGAAATGTGGAACTGGGCCAATAAGGACCTTGATGCTTTAGCCGCCAGCGGGGCGCGCTTTACATCAATGACCGGCTATCTGACCGGCAACCTGACCGACGACGAAGACATTGCCCAACTGTTGCACAGCGCAGAGCAGTCATTGGCCGTTGCCCAACGCTTGAACTGCCCGAGCCTGAATCTTCACGGTACCGGGCTGGATCCTCAGGGATTACCGGTGAAACCGGTGGCGGTGGTAACCGGTGCGATGTGGCTCAAGGCGGCCGATACGCTAAGCCGGCTGGCGCACATGGCGGAGCAGACCGGGAAAGTCTTCACGCTGGAAAACCTCAATTTGCCACGCGACCACCCTGGCACACCCTTCGCCAAAGCCTGCGACACCCTGGCTCTGGTGGTGGCGGTAAACCGCCCGGGCCTGAAGATGAATCTCGATCTTTACCATGCGCAGATTGGCGAAGGGGATCTTATCGAACTGATCCGTCGCTGTGGCCCGGCAATAGGGGAAATCCAGGTGGCGGACGTGCCGGGGCGGCAACAGCCTGGTACCGGTGAAATCAATTACCGCGCCATCGCACGCACGTTAGAAGACATCGATTATCAGGGCGTGGTGGCGATGGAAGGGTGGGCATCCGGTGACAGCACCGAGGCGCTGTTACAGTTCCGCGACCATTTTACCCGATAGCCTGAACACATCCGGGCAGGGCCGCTGCCCGGCATTCAAAATGATGCGTTGATTTTAATAATAAATAAACCTCAACCTACAGGATGTCATCATGAAAACCAAAACCTTGCTACTGATACTGCTGAGCATCGTCATGAGCTTCAGCGCCCAGGCGAAAACCTACAAGGTCGGCGTGGCGCTGGCCAATTTCGACCTTAACTTTGTCTCTATTTTGCGTTCACAGATGGTGAGCGAACTTAAGCAGTTGGGTATGGACGGCCAGTTTGTCGATGCCAAAGGAGACGTGGCGTTGCAGGTGCAGCAGGTGGACGATTTTATCAACCTCGGGGTGGACGCCATTATCCTCAACCCGGTTGACACTCAGGGGGTGAAACCGATGATGGACGCCGCCGAACGCGCCAATATTCCGTTGATTTTCGTCAACCGCAAACCGGAGGTGAAACTGGGCAAGGACATGGCCTACGTAGGCTCTGACTCTGCGGTGGGCGGTGAAATGCAGATGGAAGCCTTGGCGAAAAAGATGAACTACCGTGGGAACGTGGCGATCCTGATGGGGGCGTTGTCCAATGAAGAAGCACGCGAGCGCACCCGCGCCGTGGAAGCGGTGATCGCCAAATACAAAGACATGAAGGTGCTGGAGAAGCAGACCGCCAAATGGCAGCGCAACGAGGCGGTGGACGTGGTGTCCGGTTGGCTGCTGAACGGCCGGCCGATTGACGCGATTGCCGCTAACAACGATGAAATGGCGATTGGTGCCATCATGGCGCTGAATCAGGCCAAAAACAAAACCATTCTGGTGGCGGGCATCGACGGCACGCCGGACGGTCAGCAGTTCATTAAAAACGGCGGCATGACGTTGACCATTTTCCAGGATGCCAAAGGGCAGGCCATCGGGGCGGTGCAGGTAACCAAGGCGCTGTTGGAAAAACAAAAGGTCGAGCCTTATAACTGGGTACCTTACAAAACCATCACACAGCAGAATTTGGCAGAATTCCAGGCGGTTAATCAGAAGTAGATATAGTGCCCTTTGTGGCCGTGAGGCGATGGCATCATAGCCGCAGTCATGTACGAAGACCGTTGGATCTCGGTGCAGAAAACGATGCGGAGGCGACAAGGGATTAAAAGGAATAGCCGCAGTGACTGCGGCTATCGTTGATGTACTTTTCAGGCCGTTACGCGCGGGGCGGTTTTTCCGAACAACCTCATTGCCAGACCGCCAGCAGCCGTCAGCGTAGCCAACGTCACTACGCCAGGCCAGCCGGCAGCTTCCAGGATCTTGCTGCCCAGCGCGGCCCCGCCTGCCATGCCGATAAACACCAGCGTAAACATGATGGCGTTGAGGCGGCTGCGGGCGGCCGGATTGATAGCGTAAATAATGGTTTGATGGGCGACCAGCGTGGCCTGAATGCCGAGATCAAAACCTACCGCGCTCAGGGCAATCAACGCCAATTGCGCGGGGAGCGACAGCAACGGCAGCAGGAACATCAGGGCAAAAGAAACCACCACCATGGCAGCGCCAATCTTAGTGACATAGTCCGGCCCGTGACGATCGGCCAGCATGCCTGCCAAGGGGGCAGCCAATGCGCCTGCCGCACCGGCCAAACCAAAAGCCCCGGCGACGGCGCTACCCAACTGATACCGTTCCGCCAACATCACTGCCAGCGTAGACCAGAAAGCGCTGAACGCGATCGACAGCAAGCCTTGCGCCAGCGCTGCACGCCGCAGCTCCGGGTAAGCGGCCCACAATTGGCCCAATGAACGCAACAACGCCGGGTAGCTGAGGGAAGTATTGGGTTTTAAACGGGGCAATACGGCCCCGATGGCGAAACTGATCGCCAACACCGCCGCGGCCGCCAGCAGGTAAACGCTGCGCCAGCCGAAATATTCTGCCACCACGCCGCTGAACACCCGTGAAAGCAAAATCCCCGCCAGTAGCCCGGTCATCACGGTTCCCACCGTTTTGCCCCGATTGGCGTCGGTTGCCAGCGTTGCAGCCGCCGGGATAATGTCCTGCGCCACCGTAGCGGCCAGGCCGATCGCCAGGCTGCTGAGCAGCAACAGCGGGAATGAGGATGAAAAACCACAGAACAACAGGGTTACAGCCAGCAGCAAGCCTTTTATACGGATGATCTGGCGACGATCGTGACGATCGCCCAGCGGGGCCAACAGCAGGATCCCAAGCGCGTAGCCTGCCTGGGTGAGCGTAGGGACCCAGCCGGCGTCACTTACTCCGGCATGGAACGCATCCGCCATAATCCCCAGCATCGGCTGGCTATAGTAAATGGACGCCACGCTAAGACCGGCACCGGTCGCCAGCAGAAAGACAACTTTGGCGGAAAGCGCATTGGCCGGTGTGGTGCCGGTATGATTGGCTGGTGAAATCAGGGTCATGGTAATTATCCCGTAGAGGTAAAGTGCGCTTATTTTTGCCAGTATTTGCCGCAAACTGTAGCCCCCGAACGGGTAGAACTGTTATACGTAATACGTATGAATAAAAACTCATTTCCCAATGGCGATCGCATAGCCATGATGCAAACGCTGGTGCGCATCGTAGACAGCGGCAGTCTTTCTGCCGCTGCGGCGCAAATGCAGACCTCACAACCCACCGTTAGCCGGCGCCTGCAGGTGCTGGAACAACTGCTGGGCGTTAAATTAATCCAGCGTACCACCCACAGTATGAAGCTGACGGATGACGGAGAGCGCTGTTATCAGCATGCGCGCAAGCTGATAGAGCAGTGGCAAATCATGGAGGATGAGCTGCGCGGCGTGCGCGATGAGCCGGTCGGCGTATTACGGGTACGAGCGCCGCATGCCTTCGGTCAGGATCAGCTAATCGGGCCTCTGGGTGACTATTTGCAACGCTATCGCCAGACCAGCGTGGAATGGACGCTTAACGACCACTCTCCGGATTTTATCCCCGAAGGCGTGGACTGCGCGATCCACGTGGGGGCCGTAACCGATCCTTCGGTGGTGGCGGTATTGCTGGCGGAAGTGCCGCGCATTGTGGTGGCAGCACCGAGCTTATTAGCAGGTCATGATCCTCTGAAGCAGATCGGTGATTTAGCGCAGTTGCCCTGGCTGGCGTTGAATAGCTTTTACCGTAACGAAGTCACCCTGACTCACAGGGATAGCGGTGAAGCCTATCGTTTTGACATTGCTCCCAGATTAAGCACCGACAGTCTTTATGCGGTGCGTAAAGCCGCGTTGAACGGCGTGGGGGTGGCGATGTTGTCCTCCTGGGTGGTCAAACAGGATTTGGAGCAGGGCGCTCTGATTCCTTTAATGCCAACCTGGCGTGCCGCGCCCTTGCCGATTTATCTGCTTTATCCGTACGCCAGCTATTATCCCGCCCGGCTGCGTAAATTCCTCGAGCTGATGAAAGAGGTGATGCCGCGTATCACCGGCGCAAATGCGCCAACGACCTAAAAACGCGTACAGCGGAATTTGTCGTTAGCGGAGCGATATACAGCGCAAATCTAGAGTGTCGGCGCGCGGATTCAACCTGATTGGCGGCGGTATCTGTTTGATAATCGAAGCAACAGTGACCGTCCCTTTCAATCGAGAGAATCGCCATGCACTTTACTCAAGCCATTGCCAGACTCCCTGCCGACAGCTGCGGCAGCGGACAAACTACCGCCCAATTGGGCGCGCCCGATATCGCGGCCACCGGCCGTCAGTTTTTGGCCTATGTGGACACCTTGCTCCGTCTGGGGCTAAAAGTGACCGTGTTACCGGCAGCACCCGCATTCCCGGATGCACACTTTGTTGAAGACACGGCGGTGGTGATGCCTGAGCTGGCGGTGATCAGCCATCCGGGCGCACCCAGCCGTCAGGGCGAGGTGGCCACCATTGCGCCATTGTTTGAAGGCGAACGGCCAGTGGTGCGCATGAGCGAGCGCGGTCATCTGGACGGGGGGGATGTGCTGCTGGTCGATCGCCAGTTTTTCGTCGGCCTGACGGCCCGTACCGATGAGGCTGGTATTGGCGAGTTCGCCGCGGCGGTGGAACCCTATGGCTATCGGGTGACGGCGATTGAAGTCAGCGCCGGTCTGCACCTGAAGTCCATTGTTAATTACGTTGGCCGCAATACCTTGTTGCTGACCGAAGACTATCAGCACCATCCTGCCTTTAGCGGTTTCAGTTCGATCGTCATTCCCGAAGCGGAGTCCTATGCCGGCAATACGCTGTGGATCAACGATACGCTGATTACGCCGCAGGGTTATCCGTACACGCTTGCGCAAATCGAAAAGCTGGGCATGCCCATCGTTCAGCTCGACACCAGTGAATTTAAAAAAATGGACGGCGGCCTGACCTGCCTGTCACTTCGTTTCTAATCTTTTCTTTTACCGGGGATCTCAGCGATGAAAAAAACATTAGCGGTTTTACTGACCAGCCTGGCGTTGGGCGGTCCTGCGGCGGCTCAGGCCTTCGACACCATCAGTTTTGGTGTTGACGGTGGTTATCCGCCGTTTGACGTGCTCGCGCCCAACGGTGAGATCACCGGTTTTGATATCGATATCGCCAATGCGCTGTGTACGCAGCTGCATGCCAAATGCGTGTTCGTCAAACAACCCTTCGAAAGCATGATTGCCGCGCTCAATGCCCATAAGTTCGATGCCATTATCGCTTCGCTGACCATCACCGATGAGCGCAAAAAGGAAGTGGATTTCACCGATCGCTATTACCGCAGTTCCGCCCAGTTGGTGGCGCGTAAAGGCAGCGCTTTACTGCCTGACGTTGCCAGCCTGAAAGGCAAAACCGTCGGCGTGCAGACCGGCTCGATACATGAAGCCTACGCGAAACAACATTGGGGCGGAAAAGGGGTGAAAATTGTTTCTTACGCCAACCAGGATAATGTCTATCTGGATCTGATGTCCGGCCGCATTAATGCGTCGTTGCAGGACAATACTCAGGCCGCCAGCAGCTTTATCGATACGCCGCGCGGACAGAAATTTGCCTTTGCCGGCCCGGTGATTGAAGACAGCAGCATTTCCTCCGACGTCGGCATCGCGGTAGGCAAAGACAACCCGGCGCTGCGCGATGCGCTAAACGGTGCGATCAAGGCCATTCGTGCCGATGGTACTTACGAAGCCATCCAGAAAAAATATTTCAGCTTCGATATTTACGGTAACTAAACCGGCGCGCTAATGCCGGCTGGCCCGGCAATCTGTCAAGTATGGGAGGCCGGGTATGGTCACAGAGTATTTACCGTTGCTGGCGCAGGGGGCGGCGCTGTCGCTGTGCGTCATGCTGGTGTCACTGGCGGTGGCGCTGGCGCTTGGACTGGTCAATGCGCTGATCAAACTCTTTGGTCCGCGCTGGCTGCGCTGGGTTTCAACCGGCTACACCACGCTGGTGCGCGGTATCCCCGAACTGGTGATTATGCTGCTGTTGTTCTTTGGCGGTGAGATGCTGGTTAACGGAGCCTTGGGGCTGCTGGGGCTGGGGCCGCTGCGGTTCAACACCTTTATCTCTGGGGTGTTGGCGATTGGCTTCGTGTTTGGCGCTTACTATACCGAAACCTTCCGTGGCGCGTTTCTTACCGTGGAGCGTGGCCAACTTGAGGCCGCGATGGCCTATGGGATGAGCCCAAGCCAGGTATTTCGCCGTGTTTTGTTACCCCAAATGCTGAGCTTTGCCATCCCCGGCATCAACAACAACTGGCTTGGGCTGATGAAGGCCTCGGCGCTGGTGTCGATCCTCGGGCTGGAGGATATGGTCTGGCTGGCCGAGCAGGCCGGGCGTGCAACGCAAAAGCCTTTCCTGTTTTATTTCCTGGTGGCGCTGATTTATATGGCGATCACGGCGATTTCCAGTTGGGGCTTTAGCCGGTTGTCGCGGCGATACGCCTTGGCTTCCTCAAATGCAGGAGCCCGCTGATGAACCTGCAAAATATGCTGGAAGCCGCACCGAGTTTTCTGTGGAGTGACGGGTCCGACGTCACCGGGCTAGCGATGACTGCCAAACTCTTCTTGCTGTCGGTCGTCCCCGGTTTAGTGCTGGCGATGCTGATGGCGATCGGTCAGGTTTACGGCCCGCGTCCGCTGTCTTATCTGATCCGCAGCGTGACCTACTTTTTCCGCAGTACGCCGCTGTACCTGCAATTGATGCTGATTTATTACGGCCTGTCGCAGTTTGACGTGGTGCAGTTGGGTTGGCAGAACGACCAACCTTTCTGGCTGCTGTTTCGCGACGCGACCTTCTGCGCCACGCTGGCGCTGGTACTCAATACCAGTGCCTACGTCGCGCAGTTGCTGGCCGGCATGATGGAGACCTTCCCGCGCCAGGAGTGGATTGCCGGTGAAGCCTATGGCATGAGCCAGCGGCAGATCATTCGCCGGCTGGTGCTGCCGGCCACGCTACGACGCGGCATTCCAGCACTCAACAATGAAATGGTGTTTTTGCTGCATGCCACTTCGCTGGCCAGCACGGTAACGCTATTGGATATCACCGGTGTGGCACGGGCACTTTATGCCGCCACCTATTCGCCATTTATCCCGTTTTTGATGGCTGCGGCGCTCTACCTGCTGTGCACCTTCCTGCTGATATTCCTGTTTTCGCGGGCAGAGCGACGCTGGTTGGGCTTTATACGTCGTGATTGAGACCGTTCAGGAACGTTTGATGGATTGCAGTTCGGTCAGGGTGACGATTTTATCCACCCGGAATTTCTTGCTGGTCAGCCAGCTGTCGGCCAGCAACCGGTAGTTTTCCATGCTGCGACAGCCAATGCGCACCAGAAAATCGAAGTTGCCGCTGACCAGCCAGCAATCCAGCACCTCCGGGGTATTACGCATCTCCTGCTCAAACGCCGGTTGGGAATGACCGTGGTCGGCCAGCGCGATCTGAGCCTGGATCACGAACGCATGCTCCGGCTCCGGCAGCTCGATGATGGCACTGTAGCCGCGGATGATGCCGTCGCGCTCCAGCCCACGCACACGTTCCAGACAGGGGCGAGCGGTCAGATTGACCTGCTCGGACAGCTTTTGATAGGAAATGCGGCCATCCCGGCACAGTATTTCAAGGATTTTTTTGTCGATGCGATCAAGCCGGGCTTTCTTTTCCACAGATAGGGCGTCCAATGAAAAGTAAACATCATAAGTTACCTGAACATGCCCTGGGGGGGCAGCGCCAATTCACCAGTTTTCATTTCGGTCAGCCGGGCAAAGGCGAAAAAATTTACCTGCAGGCCGGTCTGCATGCCGACGAACTGCCCGGCATGCTGGTGCTGCATTATCTTAAAAGATTACTCAGCCAGGCGGAACGGCGTGATGAGCTGCAAAGCGAAATAATTCTGGTGCCGCTGGCCAATCCTCCAGGGCTGGCGCAGGTGCTGCTCAACGGCGGCGTAGGGCGCTTCGACCTGGTTAGCGGTCGCAACTTCAACCGCGATTTTCCCGACCTGGCGCGTCTGCTGCAAAACCACGATTTTACCGCCTCGGAACCTCTTCAGCCGCAAGTCCGGGCCGCCATGCGTACCGTTTTGCAAGCCATGACCGAGGGCAGTGAAGTCACGGCGCTGCGGCGGCAATTGCTGCTACTGGCCTGTGATGCCGATGTAGTGCTGGATCTGCACTGTGACGATCGGGCGATCTTGCATATGTACGCCGATCCGGCCTGGGAACGGCAGGCCGAAATTCTGGCGCGCTTTATGAACATAGCGGCGGTACTGCTTTCGCAAGACAGCGGTGGCGGCTCATTTGATGAAGCCTGCGGTTTGCCCTGGCTTCGGCTGGCGCAACAGCATCCTGACCTAAGCCAGCTCAAACCGGGCTGCATGGCGGTTACGCTGGAGTTACGCGGACAGCGGGATGTCAGCCATGAATTGGCCAGCGGTGACGCAGAACGCTTGTACCGTTATTTACAGCACCGAGGCGCCGTTGCCGGACCCTCTCCGGCGATACCGCAATGTGAAGTGGCGATGCTGCCGTTCGCCGCCGGGGAGATCGTTACCGCATCCGCCAGCGGTATTCTGCTGTTGTTGCGCCAGCCGGGGGAATGGGTGGAAGCCGACGAGGCGGTGGCCGAAATTATCGACCCGATCACCGATACGGTAAAAGCGGTGCGTGCCAAGGCAGGCGGGCTGATTTATGCCTGTCGGCAAGCGCCTTTTGTCACCCTGGGAGCCGAAGTGATGAAGATTGCCGGTAAAACTGCCTATGCGGGTGGTGGTGAGTTGGCGTCCTGAGTCGATTTATTCGTGAATTGGTATCGTCGCCAGCGGTGACTTTGTGACGTTAAAAAACAATAATACCTATATTCAATCGATTCTGCGGCAAGAGGCGTTAAAGCAAGCCAGCTGAGGCAGAGCACGAGCAAGTCCGCAGCCACCGGTCTCAGGCAGTGAGCATGCTGGCGGGAAAGATGGCTTGCGGACCGCGGTCCATGTTAAATTTGTGCCAGGTAACTCTGTATCCCTGATGACAAAGAGAATTTAACATGAAGATCGGCCATTTTTATCCCATCACGAAGGATGTTGCCCCCAAGGCCTGCAACGTGGCTCTGCGACTGCGGGCCATTGAATATCAGCGATAACCGATCCGCCCCGAAGAAGTCAGACGCTATGCGCACCACCAAACCACGCCGCCCGCATGGCCGATGGGTCTACTACATTCTGCATGAAGATATTCTGTGGCCCTGCCCGGTAAAATGGGAGTGGGAAAGCAGTTACCATGCCTGGTTGCCTTTTTACTATTCGCCAACGCTGGAGTTCGTTGCCGGTAACCCTGCCAAAGCGACAAAAATCACTAAAACCAAGCGTTAATCATTATTTTCGTTTCACGACCGCAATCGTGCTGGTTGATATTAAATATTTGTTTTTAAACAAAACCCCACATTTCTTGCCCTCAGGGTTATGAGTAACTACATTAACAACTGTACTTCAACTCACCTGAGGAGAGATATCCTATGAAAGCAGCCGTAGTGACTAAAGACCACAGTGTCGATATTCAGGATAAACAGCTTCGTCCACTGAAACACGGTGAGGCCGCGCTGAAAATGGAGTGTTGCGGCGTTTGCCATACCGATCTTCACGTCAAAAATGGCGATTTTGGCGAAGTGCCCGGCATCACCCTGGGGCACGAAGGGATTGGGGTAGTCACCGCCGTAGGTGAAGGTGTCACCTCGTTGAAAGTCGGAGATCGCACCAGCGTCGCCTGGTTTTATCAGGGATGTGGTCATTGCGAATATTGCGTTAATGGTAACGAAACGCTGTGCCGCTCGGTGAAAAATGCCGGTTACAGCGTCGACGGCGGTATGGCGGAAGAGTGCATCGTAGTGGCGGACTATGCGGTCAAGGTGCCGGATGGCCTGGACTCCTTTGCAGCCAGCAGCATTACCTGTGCCGGCGTCACCACCTATAAGGCGGTGAAAATTTCCGACATCAAACCGGGGCAGTGGATCGCGATTTACGGCCTGGGCGGCTTGGGCAACCTGGCATTGCAGTATGCCAAGAATGTGTTCAACGCCAAAGTGATCGCCATTGACGTCAATCAGGGGCAGTTGGATTTCGCCAAAGAAATCGGCGCCGATCTGGTCATCAACTCCAAAACTGAAAACGCCGAAGAAATCATTCAGCAAAAAGTCGGTGGCGCGCATGCTGCCGTAGTCACCGCGGTGGCGCGTTCAGCCTTTAATTCTGCGGTCAATGCGGTTCGCGCAGGGGGCAAAGTGGTCGCCGTGGGGCTACCGCCAGAGAGTATGGATCTGAGCATTCCACGCTTGGTATTGGACGGTATTCAGGTTGTGGGCTCGTTGGTGGGAACCCGTGAAGACCTTAAAGAAGCTTTCCAGTTTGCCGCCGAAGGCAAAGTGACGCCGAAAGTGACCAAGCGTCCGTTGGGCGACATCAACGCGATCTTCGAAGAGATGAAGTCGGGCACTATCCGTGGCCGCATGGTTATCGATCTCTCCGCATCATAATCCCGCGCAAATAACTAAGGCCACCGAGGTGGCCTTAGTTTGCAGTAACGCTAAAAATCAAAACAGCCCGAGCGGTTTACTGTCGTAACTGACCAACAGGTTTTTGACCTGCTGGTAATGCGACAGCGCTACCTTGTGGGTCTCGCGGCCGACGCCGGAGTTCTTGTAGCCGCCGAAGGCAGCATGCGCCGGATACAGGTGATAACAGTTGGTCCACACGCGTCCGGCCTTGATTGCGCGCCCCATGCGATAGGCGCGATTTACGTCGCGGGTCCACAAACCGGCACCCAGCCCAAACTCACTGTCGTTGGCCAATGCCAGTGCTTCGGCTTCGTCTTTGAAGGTGGTCACGCCGATCACCGGTCCGAAGATCTCTTCACGGAAGAAACGCATGCTGTTATTGCCGGTGATTAAGGTGGGCTGCAGATAAAAACCGCTTTGCAGAGTTTGCTCATGGCTGGCGCGCTCGCCGCCGGCAATGATTTTGCCGCCTTCGTTTTTAGCGATCTCGATGTAAGACAGGATCTTGTCGAACTGCTGCTGAGACGCCTGAGCACCGATCATGGTGTCGGTGTCAAAGGGGTCACCCTGGCGAATGGTGGTGATGCGCGCCAGCACTTTTTCCATAAATTGCGGGTAAATCGATTCCTGAATCAGGGCGCGCGAAGGGCAGGTACAGACTTCACCCTGGTTGAAGAAGCCAAGAATCAGCCCCTCAACCGCCTTGTCGATGAATTCGGGTTCCGCCTGCATGATGTCTTCAAAGAAGATGTTAGGCGATTTACCGCCCAGCTCCACGGTACTGGGAATGATATTTTCCGCCGCGCAGGCCAGAATATGGCGGCCTACCGGGGTTGAACCGGTAAAGGCGATTTTGTCGATACGCTTGCTGGTTGCCAATGCCTCACCGGCTTCTTTACCGAAACCGTGAACCACATTGAGCACGCCCGGCGGCAGCAAGTCACCAATCATTTCCAGCAGCACGCAGATGCTGAGCGGGGTTTGCTCCGCCGGTTTAAGCACCACGCAGTTGCCGGCGGCCAGCGCCGGGGCTAGTTTCCATGCGGCCATCAACAGCGGGAAGTTCCAGGGAATAATCTGCCCAACCACGCCCAGAGGCTCATAGATATGGTAGGCCACGGTGTTTTGATCGATCTCAGCGGCGGTGCCTTCCTGCGCCCGCAAACAGCCGGCGAAATAGCGGAAGTGGTCGATCGCCAGCGGAATGTCCGCGTTCAGCGTTTCGCGGATCGGTTTGCCGTTATCCCAGCTTTCGGTCAGTGCCAGCAATTCGAGCTTTGACTCCATACGATCTGCGATCGCCAGCAGCACATTAGACCTTTCCTGAACGCTGGCTTTCCCCCAGGTTTCGGCTGCCGCATGCGCCGCATCCAGCGCTTGTTCGATATCTTTCGCGTCGGAGCGCGGGAATTCGGCGACAGTCTGACCTGTCATCGGGGAGGTGTCGGTGAAGTAGTTGCCTGAAACGGGTTCGACAAATTTGCCGCCAATGTAGTTGCCGTAGCGCTGTTTGAAAGAAACCAACGAACCAGGCAAACCGGGATGAACGTATTTCATGTAACACCTCTCATGGGAACGGAGACTGTAAGGGTGGTGCCTGATTGCCGGCACTCTACAGACACTTAAGCATTGCCCATGCCACATTGATGGAAAGCTGTGCCACATAAATAAATAATATAAAAATATCAACTAATTAAAAAAGAATAATAGCTATCAATGCCAATAAAGCCCCTGGCTTACTATTCATTTCTATTGTTTTTTGTGTTCCATGTCGCAACGCATGAGACACATTCATGATACAAAAATGCAACACTTTAATTGGCGGGAGTTGGGTATGCTGCATAAAGACCAGACCACCCAGACCGGGTGTATCTCTGACGACGATCGCCTGTCACTCTCCGGCCCACTTTCCGAATCCTGGTTACGCAGCCGGCACTATGGCCTTAATCGAAGCGACGACCATGTTCCTTTTATCCGGCCGACCCTGTTGAAAGAAGTGCGGGGGCAAAACGGTTGGGTTGGGCAGCTCGCGCGGCCGCTGATCGAGCGCTTGGGTGGTGAGATCAACCGCCAACCCTCCATTGTGGTGGTGTCCGACGCCGGTGGACTGGTGCTGGAAACCTGTGGCAACACGCACTTTTTGCGTAAGGCATCGCGGGTTTCTCTGGCTCCGGGCAATCTGTGGGGCGAGCAGGAGCGTGGCACCAATGCCATCGGTACCGCTTTGGCAATGGGGGCGCTGTGCGAAGTCAATGGCGACGAGCACTTTCTCAATCAGAATGCCGGGCTTTACTGCTCCGCAGCGCCGATTTATCGCCCCGACGGCCTGATCGCCGGCGTATTGGATATCTCGACGCCGGCCCAACATCCTTACAGCGAAGCAGGTTCGTTGATTCTGCAGGCTGTCCGGCACATTGAACATCAATGGGTGAAAAGCTGTGTCACCGACCAACATTGGACACTGCGCCTGCACAGCGATGCGCGGGTTCTCGGCAGCGCCCATGAGATGATATTGGTGTTTCGCGATGAAATCCTCACCGCGGCCAACCGATTAGCGATGCAAGAATTCAATCTCAGCGTGGCGGCCTTTGGGTCGATGGACTTTGCCACGCTGTTTCCGGAAATGTCCCTTCAGACACTGAATGCGCCGCGACAGACTCTGGCGGTGAATAATCGTCACTATTATTCACTGTTGCAGATGCCGGAACGCCCATCGCAGTGCGTCAGGCCGCAGCTGCAGCCTTATGATCGTGACGGAGCAGACCGACAGAAAGCCCTGCGTATTCTTAATGCTGGGCTGGCGCTATGCATTAGCGGGGAAACCGGCTGCGGTAAAGAGTATTTCAGCCAGCGTTTGTTCGAGGAAAGCCACCGGCGACAGGGCAATTTTGTGGCTATCAACTGTGCAGCCCTGCCGGAAAGTCTGATCGAGTCCGAACTTTTTGGCTATGCGCCAGGGGCGTTTACCGGCGCCAGCACCAAAGGGTACGTCGGCAAGATCAGAGAGGCCGACGGCGGGGTGCTGTTCCTCGATGAGATTGGCGATATGCCATTGAGTTTGCAGACCCGGTTATTGCGGGTGCTGCAGGAAAAGACGGTCACGCCGCTCGGCAGCCGCGTCAGCTATGCGGTCGATTTCTCGCTTATCTGTGCCACCCATCAGGATCTGGAACAGCGGGTCGCGGCAGGGGCATTCCGCGAAGATTTGCTGTATCGCATTCAGGAATTCAGCCTGCGCATCTTGCCGCTGCGGCAGCGCGCACACGTTGATCGTTTTATCCTCAATCTCTGGAGCGAATTGGGGGGGGATGCGCGGGGCATCAGACTGGCGCCGGACGCTATCACCGCCTTGGCCGGTTATTCCTGGCCCGGTAATGTGCGGCAGTTGTTGAGCACCTTGAAAGTGCTGCTGGCTTTGGCCGATGACGGTAACCTGATCAGGCTTGAGGATCTGCCGGAGCAGTTTCATCTGCTTGCTCGCCCCGTAGCGCCGCAGAGCGTATCAGTAGACATGTTGACGGCTATTCGAAACGCCAAGGGCAATATCAGCCTGGCGGCAAAACGATTAGGGATCTCGCGCAGCACGCTTTACCGCAAGATGGAGAAACATCGCGCCGAGAGCTGACAAAGCGGGGGCCCATTCAGGGCCCCGCGTGGTTATTATTTATCGCCCAATCCCTGTGGGTTGATTTCGGATCGTTCGATTTTCTCGTCGCTTTCCGCCCAGCGATCCAACACTTTCAGATAACTGCCGTTGGCAATAGCGCTATTGAGCGACGCCTGCACCGCTTCCACCAAGCCATTGCCTTTCTTCAGCGTAACGGCAATGTTGGCGCTGCGCGGCCAGCCGCCCGGCACGATGCCGACCAACCGGGTTTTACCGGTCAATTTTGCCTGATAAGCGCCGGACACGTTCGGCCCGAAGGTCGCATCCGCACGGCCGGACTGGATGGCCAGCGTCGACGCCGCCTTGTCAGTGACATAAATCGGCTGAAGGGCCGGTAACCCTTTGGCCTGGTTCTCTTTATCCCAGGCCAGCAGCACAGCTTCCTGATTGGTGCCGGAGTCTACGATGATCTTTTTGCCGGCAATGTCCGGCGCCGATTTGATCGAGGTGATCTTACTGTCGGATTTCACGTAGAAGCCCAACGTATCCTGGCGATAGGTGGCGAAGTCGAATTTGGTTTTACGTTCCTGAGTGACGGTAATGTTGTAAACCGCGGCGTCGTATTTACCCGAGGTGACGCCTAACGGCCAGTCTTCCCATGAGGTCGGAACCAGTTTCAGTTTCAACCCCAGGCCGTCGGCAACCAGCCTGGCAATATCCGACTCGCTGCCAATCACCGTTTTATTGTCGCGCGCGTACAGACCGAACGGTGGGCCGCTGCCCAAGATCGCGACGGCTACGGTCAGCGTCCCCGGTTCAACGAATTTGAACCCGGCGGGGATTTTGGCCGCAGCCTCGGGATCCTTCTGGGTATGAATAGGGGTTTCGTTGGCGATCAGGTCCAGCCCCGGTGCGGCATGGGCCAGGGCGGAAAGGCTCAGAAGAGCCGCCGCTGCGGTGAGTTTTGCGCGATATATCATTATTATTACCTGCATTATTATGTTGTTGAGGCGGTCAACTCACTATCCTTCAAGCCGCTAAATCTGTGAACGAACAAAATTGGCTAACTAATTTTACAAACGGTCAGGTTGCAAAGAAGGGGGAGCGCTCGGTGAGCGTGAGGGGCTTAAACGTCGAGATTTTTACGCATGAAAGCATTTTGCAGCACGATGCCGCGCAGGACCGGACTTTTCCGCTCAACGACCTGAAATCCCTGGCGCATAAAGAAGGGTTCTGCGGTTTTACTGACGTCTGAGGTCAGCTCTTTAAGCCCTAACAGTCTGGCCTCTTCATGGATTCGATTCATCAATAAGGTCCCAATGCCTTGTCGGGGACAGGCGCCGGATACATAGAAATGGTCGATATAGCCGTCAGGCTGGAGATCGGCATAGCCGACAATCTGTTTATCAATCTCAACGACAAAGGGATGCAAATCTCTCATGCGAGCCGCCCAAAGCTGGGGATCAGTATCGGCGGGAGCCCAGGCATTGACCTGCTCAGTGGTGTAGTCGCGTGATGCGACCTCATGCACCGCAGAGAAAAAAACGCGAAACAGCGCAATTTCATCGCCTTTGATGAACTGTCGAATCATCATGCCTTTCCTTAAGAAGTCCCGGAAAGTATTGTACCGGTTCAGGTGTTTGAAGGGACGTTTTCTCGTAGCATATTGATGACTTGGGTCGCTTCGACGGCCTGGCTGAACAGAAACCCTTGCCCCAGGTGATAGCCGGAATCACGCAGCGTTTGCCGCTGCAGCTCGGATTCAATGCCTTCCGCAATAATATCAATGGATAATTTCTGCCCCAAAATCCCCATGCTTTCCACGATGCCCAAAATCGCCGGTTCATTATTCATGCGGCGGATGAAATCCCGATCCAACTTGATGCAGTCCAGAGGGTAGTCCATCAGGTGCGTAAAGGAGGAATGGCCGGTGCCAAAGTCATCAAGCGCGATCCTGATCCCCATTTCCTTAAGCATTTGCAAGGCTCGCAGCACATACTTCGACCCGTGTTTGTTGAAGGCATGCTCAGTGACCTCCAGCTCGATAAGATGGTGGGGGATGCGAAACATTTGCAGACGCCGCAGGAAAGTTTCGGCGTAGTTATCACGTAAAAATTCGATAGGTGCGGCGTTCAAAGACACCGGCAACACCTCCACGCCAGACGCGATCCAAGTGGCGATATCGGCAAAAACCTTCATCTGCATGGTTTCGCTGATCTTGGTTGCCAATTCGTAATCGTTGAATGCTTCGACGACGGTATCTGGCATCTTCATACCATGATGCGGACAATACCAGCGCAGCAGCGCCTCAAAGCCCACAATGGCACCGGTTGCCAGGCTGACCTTGGGTTGGTAGCTGGGGCGGATTTGATTATCGCGAACTATCTGCCGTGCGTGATTAAGCTGCGCCGCACGCTCTTTGGCCTTATCCATCATCTGTGGATTAAACATGTACACGCCGCCCCGGCCGCCGTCCTTGAGTTCGTATAACGCGGTATCGGCGCATTTCATCAATTCCGAGGCGTCGCGGGCATCCTGAGGATAGAGGGCGCAGCCGATACTCATGCCGCAATGCAACGCCTTGCCGCCATGGGTAATGGGTGACTCAAGCTGCAACAGAAAGGTATTGGCGATTTTGTAAATATCCTGCTCGTTTTCGACGTCGCCGATCACAATCGCAAACTCATCGCCGCCCAGGCGGGAAACGAACGAGTTCGGATTTAAATAAGCCGTCAGCCGGCGGGACAACACGCGCAGCAGATGATCGCCGGCAGCGTGCCCTAGGGTGTCGTTAACCAGCTTAAAATGGTCCAGGTCCAGCAAAATCAACCCGAGCGATTTATTGCTGCTTAGGGCTCGCTTCATTTCCTGCTTTAATCTTTTCTTGAATAAGCGTCTGTTGGGCAAACCGGTCAGTTCGTCATACTGACTGGCGATCAGCAAACGTTTTTCGGCTATTCGCTGAGAGCTAACGTCGCGCGAGACGCACAATATATTTTCTATTCGATCCTCGTTATCGAAGACCGGACTGAGAATATTGTCCCAGTGCTGCAGCTTGCCGTCAGGCGTGGCGCTAAGGCCGGCGAAGCGGGCGTTTTTACCGGTTAGCACTTTACGCAGCGCTTTTTTGCCGCGCGAGCGCACTTCGGGTTGCAGCAGATTCAGCCAGGGCATGCCAAATTGCGGTTGGTGCTCATCGATGCCCAGCGCGACGCTGCCGGCTCTGTTGATGTGCAGCAGCGTCCCGTCATTATTGATGACCTTGATGCAGTCGACGCTGGCATCAAGCATGTTTTTCTGCGCGGCCAGCGTGGTGGTAATTCGCTGTTTTTCCAATACGGAATCATGGATATCGGTGCCGCTCAGATACCAATCTGTTTCTTCGCTATCAGGCTTTTTCTTCGCGCCGAAAGACAGTAAAAACCAGCGGTACTCGCCGTTGTACTGTCGCAGGCGAACTTCATTAACGAAAGAGGTCGCCATGCCAATCGCCTGCTGCCATAGCGGTTCGATAAGAGGATATTCGGCAGGGTGCAGGGCTTTCAACCAGCAAGCGCCTGGGTTATCAAATGAGGAGAGGCCGGTATATTGACACCAAAGCTTATTGAAATGTCCCTCGAGGCTATTACCCATGCCAATGAGATTAGGTAAACCATTAAAAATTTCATTAGCCATATCCACAGGCGGTTTTTCATCACTGCGCTCGGGTAGAACACTCATTCGTCATTTCCTCTGAAAACCACCTGTCTTTTATGCTAGCCAATAAAAAGCCTGCGGGTGGAAATATTCAATAGCCGTTTCTGCGCAATAAAAAGCCGCCAGAGAGAATGAGATATAAAGTCGGTTAACACATTAGGAATACTCTCGTATTTCCGTCTTCTAATGGGCCAGTTTAATGAGTTCTAGGCTATTAAACACGTCCCCGGGAATATAAAAAAGCCCCCGCGGTGAGGCGGGGGCTGCGATCATAACCTGTGGTTAGATTTATTTATCAAGTGCATAGGCAATGACGTAATCGCCACGGGCCGGCGACTGACGAGCACCACCGGCGGAAATCACGATGTACTGTTTGCCGGTTGTCGGTGAAACATAACTCATTGGCGTGCCGCCGCTGCCGACAGGCAAGCGCGCTTTCCACACTTCTTTACCGGTGGAGGAGTCAAAGGCCCGCAGGTAGTAATCCTGAGTACCGGCAATGAATACCAGGCCGCCCTGCGTCGCCAGCGTGCCGCCGAGCGTCGGCATGCCCACCGGCATTGGCGCGCGCATTTTGATACCGAAAGGCCCGGTATCCTGAACCGTACCGGCCGGCACTTGCCACACCACTTTCTGCGTTTTCAGGTCGATCGCCGACAGGGTACCAAACGGTGGTTTCTGGCAAGGAATGCCCAGAGGTGACATGAAACGATTTTTGTTAACGCCGTAAGGCGTGCCTTTTAACGGCACCGCACCCATACCGGCATTGACCGATTCACCACCATTGCTGGCCGGGGTATTGGCATCGGTTTTTTGCGGGATCATCTGTACCCACAGGCCCAAACGCATGTCGTTGGCGAAGATGTAATGATTATTCGGATCGGTCGACAGGCCACCCCAGTTCATGCCGCCCAGAGAGCCTGGGAAACTGAGTGAAATATCGGTGTCCGGTGCGGTAAACAGGCCGTCATAGCGCATGGATTTAAAGCTGATGCGACACATCAGCTGATCAAACGGCGTAGCACCCCACATGTCGGACTCAGTCAGTTTTTCAGCGCCAATTTGTGGCATGCCGACAGAGAAAGGTTGAGTGGCGGAGTATTGCTCACCGGGGATGGTGCGGGTTTTCACCGGCAGCTCTTTCACTTCGGTCAAAGGCTTACCGGTATGGCGATCCAACACGAAGATCTGACCGGTTTTGGCACCAATGACCAGGGCCGGTTTGGTGGTACCGTCCTTCATTGGGAAGTCGATCAGGCTAGGCTGCATCGGCAGGTCGAAATCCCACAGGTCGTTATGAACGGTCTGATAAACCCATTTCTCTTTACCGGTGGTGGCGTCCAACGCCAGGATGGAAGCGCCGTATTTGTGATCCAACGCGTTACGGTTAGCGCCCCACAGATCCACCGAGGAGCTGCCCATTGGCAGGAACACGGTGTTCATCGCCGGGTCGTAGGACATCGGTGCCCAGGAATTTGGGGTGCTGCGTACAAAGGTCTGGCCGGGTTTTAAGGCCGAGTTTGGATCCTGATTACCCGGGTCGAACGCCCAGCGCATCGCGCCGGTGATCACGTCGAAACCGCGCAGCACGCCGCCAGGCATATCCGTTTGTACGTTATCGGCTACGCGGCCGCCGACGACAACGGTGGTGCCCGCCAGGGTGGGTGCGGAAGTCAGCTGATATTTCGGATCGGCCGCATCGCCCAGACCGACTTTCAGATCAACCACGCCCTGGTTGCCAAAGTTCTGACAGAATTCACCGTTATCAGCGTTGATTGCCACCAGGCGCGCATCGATGGTATTCATCAGAATACGGCGCTGGCAACTGTCGCCCGCAGCCAGGGTGACCGGTGTCGCGGGCGTAGAGCCGGGTACGGTCGGTTGTTGCAGGGGCTTGGCAACATCAAAGTAGGCCAGGCCGCGGCAACGGTTCCAGACCTGGGATTTCGCGTTGATTTCACGTTTCCAGATCTCTTTACCGCTGTCGGCATCGACGGCAATCACGTTGTTATGCGGCGTACACAGGAAGATACGGTTGCCGATTTGCAACGGCGTTTGCTGATCTTCAGCGCCGTTGCCATCCGGACTCAACGGAGTATCGCCGGTGTGGAAGGTCCAGGCGACCTTCAGGTCTTTCACGTTGTCGCGAGTGATTTGGTCCAGCGCCACGAAGCGGCTGCCACCCGGGGTATTGCCGTAGTTATCCCAATCTTTTTGTTGTTTGCTTTTGTCCACTGGGATCAGCGGCAACGGCTCACCGCTGAAAGCCACGGTAGGGTGTGGCTGGAACATCTGCACAAAGGTGCCGACCATGCCAACGGCCAATACCGCACTTAGCAGGTAAGACAATTTTGCCAACGGCGTTTTGCCTTCTGGCTTACGCAGTGCCGGCCAGCTCAGGAAGGCCAACAGCATCAAACCGGCAGGGACCATCAGCCGCGAAACCAATGGCCAGAAATCGAAACCGGCATCAACCACCGACCAAACCAGCGTGCCGACAAACACCAGCAGGAACAGCGGCACGGCCGAAGATTTGCGACGGAAGAATTGCACGGCGGAAAGCAGGGTAACGATACCGGCAATCAGGAAGTAGCTGCTGCCCCCCAGCGAAACCAGCTTACCGCCAGCAATGGCGAAGAATAAGCCGACAGCGGTAAGGATTATCCCTAATAAACAACACCATAGTTTAAGTTTTATACCCGGACGGGCATTTGATTCAGGCATGTCTGAAAGACTCCAAGATAATGTTTTTCTTCATGTTTACCTCGAATGATCGCGTCCGTACCGTTCCCTGGTGGGGTGAAAGCAGAGCGTAAATCAAACGATGGAATGTCGATATTGTACCATTTGATTCATTATAAAGTTAAGGATATGTTGCTTGCTAACTAAATTCTTAGCCCGAATTGCAACAACTGCAGGGCAGCGTGCTCCATCCTGGAGAGAACGCGGCTTAGGCGTCCAGCAACTCCCCAAGCCCGCAAGGTACCCCCGCGCAAAATTTGTGATGCCTGGTTATTTAAAGGAAGGTAGCAGCAACATACGCCAGCCGTATCTGCTGAACTGCCGCAGTTATTATTTATTGCGTGAAGATAGGATGAGGCACCGCCTTACACAGAAGTAATGGCGAAAGCCTTTAATAGCCCCCTCATCACTGTTGAAGGGGACGGACATACGCTCGCGCTTTCTGGATTAAAGCTGTGCGTTAATGATGCGGTTATTGACTAATTTATAAACCCTGAGGCGTTTGCTGGAAGTAAAAAGGACGAGTGTTATACAGAGAGAATATACCCAGTCGCTTTTATATTTTTTGCCCAGCCTACGGTGAAGGATTATCAGGTTACTTTTCAGTTTCTTTAGTTACATAAGGTTATAGAAATTAATTCATTACGTTAACATTAGTATTCCACTATGCAGTGCTTCGATTGATTGGGCGTCATCGTTTTACTGTACTGCATAGTGGGCACTATTAAAGCATTATTAATCTTAAAGCGGAAAATCCCAAAAAACGCCGTCCTCTGCTAAATTTCCCGCTATCAATCACCTGTGAATTTTATCGTCCCACCTCGTCGTTATCTGGCTTATTCAACATTCGCATTCAGGTAGGTTGTCAGCTGTTCCTGACAGAAATCGAGATACGCCCGCACCAGTCGCGAGGGATGTCGTTGTGATGGATAGAGCAAGCTAAGCGTTTGTTCTGGCAACGGGTGAGAAGGTAAGACTGCGCACAAACGGCCGGCGGCGATCTCCTTGTTCGCCATAAAGGGCGGTAACTCAGTGACCGCCTGACCCGCGACGGCTCTGCTGCGTAAAAGTGCGTAATCGTTCGCCACCAGTACCGCCTTCGGCTCAAACACCTGATGGCCCAGCCGCCAGAGGCCACGGGCGCTGGAGTCCGCCGCCCAGCTCGCACAAGGGTAGTGATGCAAATCCTCCACGCTGGCAGGTTGGCCAAACTGCGCCAGTAATGACGGCGCAGCGACCAGCAGATGCCGATACTTCAGCATTTGCCGTGCCACCATAGACTCATGCACGATGGTGCCGACGCGGAGCGAAACGTCAATGCCATCCTGTACCAGATCGATCCGCCGTTCCGTTGAAAATACGCTAACGCTGATTTCGGGAAACCGTTGTTGGAAAGCCCCCAGCAAGTCCCACCAGGGATCAAAGTTGGGGGGCATCGACAGACGCAGGCGGCCTTTAAGCCGGGTTTCATCATTCATCACGGCCTGCTGAGCTTCATTCAGGGCTTCCACCCCGCGGCTGGCATGTTCATATAAACGGCTGCCGGCTTCAGTCAGCTTGATACCGCGCGGTGAACGCTCCAGCAACTGCACGTCAAGTTCGCGCTCCAGCTCACGTATGCGCCGGCTCAGGGTAGGGAGCGGCACATGGGTCTTGTCGGCGGCGGCCGAAAGACTGCCTGCTTGTACTACTGAGACAAACATTTTGGTTGCGTTGAAGTCCATACGACACCCCTATCATTTATGAGATTGACGTTACCATTTTCGTGTATTCCCCATCAATATTGGAATCTATACAGTTCAACCTATCGGCGAGATAGCTCGTTGATTAACTCACTGTTGAACTGGAGAACGGTTATGAAAGCTTATGTGATTGAACAAGTTGGCGGCCCGGACGTTTTGCAACTGCGCGATATTCCTTCTGTCGCGCCAAAGGCGGATGAAGTTCGCATTCGGGTACGGGCGTTTGGTCTTAACCGCGCCGAAATTTACCGCCGTGCCGGTAAAATGGGCCCGATCGCCGGACAGGTTGTGCCTGGGATTGAAGCCGTAGGCGAAGTGATTGAGGATGCTTCAGGCCTGTTTCGCGTAGGGCAGCATGTGGCCACCGCCATGGGGGGATTGCAGTTCACCCGCAACGGCAGCTACGCCGAGGAGGTCACGGTGTTACGCAGCAACGTCATCGATTTGGACGGCATCAGCCTTTCATGGGAAGAACTTGCCGCATTGCCGGAGAGCTATCTTACCGTATGGGGGGCTCTGGGCCGCTTAATTGACAACGTACCGGGGCAGACGGTGCTGGTGCGCGGCGCGACCTCTTCGGTGGGGCAGGCTGCCGTGGCCTATGCCAAGGCGCGTGGACAGCGGGTTATCGCCACCACCCGCTCGGCCAGTAACGCAGCCCGGCTGACCGCCATTGGCGCAGATGTGGTGGTGATTGATACCGGTGAAATTGCAGAACAAATACGGGGTGTAGCGCCGGAAGGCGTAGATGTGGCCCTTGAGGTGGTTGGCGCCGCCACGGTGCGCGATAGCCTCAATGCGCTCAAACCTTTTGGTACCGCAGTGGTAATAGGCCTGCTGGGCGGGGCACCGGTGTTGGATAATCTGCATCTGATGAACGATCTTCCCAATGCAACACGCTTGACCTTCTTTGGCAGTGGGTTGCTTGGCACCCCAGCGCTGCCTTTGGCCGACTCGCCGCTGAAGTGGATTGCTCAACAGGTAGCGGACCAGACCATGCCGTCGCTGCGGGTGAAAACCTTCGACTTTGACGATGTCGCCAACGCTCACCGCATGATCGAGAATGACCGTGCTCAGGGCAAACTGGTGGTTCGCATCTGAGGCCAGCAAGGACCATGATGGGTAAAAAACAGTGAGGAAGCCTGTGACTGGCTTCCTCATTGGCCTTACTGTTCTGAAAGCTCAAGCTCGGCAATAACCGGCAGGTGATCGCTTGCCGTTGACCAGGTAAATTCAGGCGAATTATGTGGGATATCCAGATTCTTCACGTTCCACTTTTGCCCCTTAAATGTGAAGATATGGTCTATATCAATAGCGGGATTGACCGCTGGCCAACTGCGAGTATCGGCTCCATCTTTCGCAACTTCATTGAAAAAATAGCGTATTTCTTTCAATGGCTGTTCATCTTGAGTCGAGTTGAAATCGCCAGCGAGGATCTTGATCGAGGAAGCCATATCTTTGAAATCAGATGCGGCATCGCCAATACTCAAATCCAAAAGGTAGCGTGCTTGTTCAGTGCGTATTGCCGGATCTTTTTGCCAGTCGAGATGGGTGACCATGATGATTGGCGCTGAATCAAATCCGGGAACCTCAACCTGCGCCAGTAATGTGACGCGCTGTTCGGCATCACCCGAGGGTAATTTCACCACCTGTGAATGTAGAATTTTATATTTGGAAAGCAGTCCTACCCCATACTCGCCGCCATCGAAATCAAGCGCTTTGCCAAAGGCATAATGCATTTTATTGGCATCAGCGATTTTTTTAAGCTGATCGAGTTTTTGACTGCGCTGGGTCTTATTGTCCACTTCCTGGATGGCGATGATATCCGCATCTATTCTTTTAATGGCCGAATTAAGTGCGGTGAAATCGGAGACGGCAGAGGAGGCTTCATTTTTACCGATGTTATAGGTGGCTATCTTCAAATGCGGTTTATCCTGCGTGAAAACCTTGTCTGGCACGCCGCCTTTTTGAACGGCAAGTATTTCATTACCAGCTAGTTTGTCGCTCGCCTGCGCGTTGGCGATAAGGCTGCCCAGCGCCATCATGGTGAATATAACTGTTTTTTTCATGTCACCTAATCTCCCGATAAAATAGATTCCTTATCAAAGAATACAGAAGAAAGGGGGCGGTTATCGTGATACCTGACTCAAACCTCCGACGCGATGAAAATTAAGGCTAGAATATCTGCCGGCACAGTGCTTTCAGGTATTTAGCGTGGCAAAGCGTTGTTGAACCACCTTCAGCACCCATTGCCGCAGCCAACGGTGGGCAGGATCGGCCTCCAAACGCGGGTGCCACATCTGCGAAACGGTGATGCTTTGGGTTTTTACCGGCAGTTCAAACATATAAAGCGCAGTGCCCAGCGGTTGATTGATCAGGAAAGAAGCAGGGACCAATGCCACCAGATCGGACGCCTGAGCCACCGCCAGCGCGGCGGGAAAACTCGGCACCACGGCGGCTATTTTTCGTTCCAACCCCAATTCAGCCAATCCCTGATCTACCGGGCCGGTGACCAGCCCACGGCGTGATGCGACCACATGGCCACAGTCAGCATAAGCCCGCGCGGTGATGTCGGCTTTCTGCTCCAACGGATGGCCCTTTCTGACCACCGCGACAAATCGGTCGCGGAACAGCGCCTGCAAGCGAATTTCCGGCCCCATATCCCCCAAAACGCCGATTTCCAAATCAACCCGTCCCTCACGCAAATGGCGGGAGTTTTTTTCCGGTTTGGGCGCAAAACAGAGTCTCACCAACGGGGCTGCCGTTGCCACGGCGGAGATCAGTGCGGCGCCGAATGCTTCGACAAAGCCCTCGTTGGCGCGCAGGGTAAATGTGCGTTCCAACGTTGATAAACTCAGTTCTGAAACCGAGGGGCGCAGTATCGAACGCGCCTCAAATACGGTGTTTTGCGTACGTTCACGAATCTCTTCGGCATAGGGAGTGAGCACCATATTGCGGCCGGCCCTTACCAGTAACGGATCTCCGGTGACTGCCCGCAAGCGGCCAAGCGTGCGGCTCATGGCCGAAGCGCTGAGGTTTAGGCGGCGTGCAGCTTCGGCCACGCTGCCGAGCGTAAGCAACGCATCGAGCGCAATCAGTAAATTGAGATCGGGTTCTGACATGTCGGGGATCCTGGTTTATTGATAGGAGAGGCGTCCGATGCAGGTGATTAGTACAAATGCTGCGTCTTCCGTAATCTATTTAGCATAGTTATATTTTTTACCGCACATGACAACGGAAACACAGAGGAATACTTTCATGCATGCAAACACCGCCAAAACAGCAACAGACCGTCCTGCTCATTGGCGCATACCGGGGATTGGGTGTTGCGATGACTCACACATCTTGCCGGTAATTGGCTGGATATTTCGGGCTAAAATGATTGCGTAGATCGCGCGTTGTCATTAGTTTTATCTGCCATTACTCAATGCGTTAAGGAAATACCTCATGCTGAAAGAAAACTTCAATGAGCTGCAAATTTTCCTGGTGGTTGCCAGAGAGAAAAGCTTTACCAAAGCGGCGGCTAAGCTGGGGGTTTCTCAGTCGGCATTGAGCCATGCGGTGAAGGCATTAGAACAACGTTTAAATACGCGTCTTCTGACCCGAACCACCCGCAGCGTCGCCCCAACGGAGGTTGGGGAGAAGTTAATCGCCTGTCTCGAGCCACGGCTTGCCGATCTTGAGCATGAACTTGAAATCCTGCTCCAACCAAATGGCACCGCTTCGGGCAACATCAGACTTTCCGCCGGGGAGCATGCAGCGCGGTGCCTGCTGTGGCCGAAGCTAAAACCTTTTCTCCGGGAATACCCTGAAATCAATATCGAACTGGTGGTGGATAATGGGTTCGTTGACATCGTGGAAGGGCGTTTCGATGCAGGTATTCGCCTTGGGGAAAGCGTAGATAAGGACATGATTGCTGTAAAAATCGGACCGGACATGCGAATGGTGGTTGTGGGGGCGCCGAGTTACTTTGCAGAGCACGGGATCCCGCAGACGCCCCACGAGTTGCAGCAACATCGTTGCATCAACATGCGGCTTCCTACCGCCGGCGGTCTATACCACTGGGAGTTTGAGAAAGACGGTAAGCCGTTGCGCGTGAAAGTGGAAGGGCAGCTGACATTTAATCTGTTGGCAGAGAGGATCGACGCTGCGTCGTCAGGGTTTGGTATCGCCTGCGTGCCCGAAGATATGATCCAAAACGAAGTCAAATCAGGGGAGCTTATCCAGATCCTGGATGAATGGTGTCCGACATTTCCCGGTTACTACCTCTATTATCCCAGCAGGAGGCAACATCCCCCGGCGTTTGCCTTGTTGATCGATGCGCTGCGCCATTAATGGGTTTTGGCCGGACACCGTTCGTGTTGAGATGGTGACAGATTGCTGAAGGTGCTTTTCCTGCGGACGATGGTAATGCTGCTTCTGCCAACAAAAAAGCCGATAACAAGCTAATGTTATCGGCTTTTGGCTGCCAGTTAGGGCAGAGCGCGCGGATTAGGCGGCAGGCAACTGCTGCGCGGTTTCTTCCACCAGCGCCAGCAGGACTTTGATATCGTCCAGGCTGACCGTCGGGTTCAACAACGTCATTTTCAGGCAGGTCACGCCGTTAAACTCGGTGACCCCGACGTTGGCGCGGCCAGATTCCAGCAACGCATCGCCGATCCGCTGGTTCAGCAGTGCCACGGCGGCATCGCCGGCGGCGGCTAACTGCTGCGGACGGTAGCGGAACAGCACGCTGGCCAGCTGCGGCTGCATGACCAGTTCCAGCGCCGGCCGATCGCCGATGTAGTGAGCCATCTGTTGCGCCAGCGTTACGCCATGATCGATGATCGCCGCATATTGCTCCTGCCCCAACGCTTCCAGGCCCATCCACAGTTTCAACGCATCAAAACGGCGGGTGGTCTGCAAGGATTTGGACACCAGGTTAGGCACGCCCTGAGCTTCATCGAACTCGGAGTTCAGGTAGGCCGCCTGATAACGCATCAGTTCATAGTGACGGGCTTCTTTCAGCAAGAAAGCACCGCAGCTGATGGTCTGGAAGAATTGTTTGTGGAAGTCCAGCGTGACGGAGTCCACCAATTCAATGCCATCCAGATAGTCGCGGTACTTCTCGGAAAGCAGCAAGGCGCCGCCCCAGGCCGCATCGACATGCACCCAGATCTGATGTTCCGCCGCCAACTGCGCAATGCCGCGCAGCGGGTCGATAGCCCCGGCATCCGTGGTACCTGCGGTGGCGACGATCGCCAGGATCTGCTCGCCATTGGCCTTGGCCTGCGCCAGTTTTTCGGCCAAATCGTTCAGATCCATACGTGCGAATTGATCGGTTTTCACCAGCGTCACGGATTGGTAACCCAGGCCGAGTAAAGCCATGTTCTTTTGCACCGAGAAGTGGGCATTTTCAGAACATAACACTTTAATCTTTCTCAGATTACCAACCAGACCATCCTGCTGCACAGAGTGGCCCTGTTTGGCGAAGAAGGCGTCACGCGCCAACATCAGCCCCATCAGGTTGCTCTGGGTACCGCCACTGGTGAACACCCCGGCGTCGCCAGGCTGGTAACCTACCTGGGTACGCAACCATTCAATCAGCTTCATCTCGATGAGGGTCGCTGACGGGCTTTGATCCCAAGAGTCCATGCTCTGGTTAGTGGCGTTGATCAACACTTCGGCAGCCTGGCTGATCACCAGGCTAGGGCAATGCAAATGTGCGACGCACTGCGGATGATGCACCGACAGGCTGTCTTTTAAAAAATACTCAATGGCGCGTTCGATAGCGACCTGGTTGCCCAGGCCCTGAGGGGTAAAATCAAGCTTGATGCGTTCACGCAGCTCGGCAACGGTTTTCCCCTGATACATCTCGGGTTGTTGCAGCCACTGCACCACGGCCTGACTGCTCTGTTCGATCGCTTGCTGGTACGCCTCTGTGCTTTGCGCAGAAGCGGCCAGAATCGGGTTTAACCGGGACATCGACTTCACTCCACATCCACCGGCTTGATGCCGGCAGCTAACAGGGCCTGTTCAAATTTATCCAGGAAGATAGCCAGTTCGTCGTTAGTGATCAGCAGGGAAGGCAGCAGACGCAGCACGCAGCCGTTACGGCCGCCGCGCTCCAGGATCAGACCGGCTTCGAAGCATTTCTTCTGCAGCAGGGCAGAGAGCTGGCCGTCAGCCGGGTAGCAGCCCATGTGATCCTGCGCTTCGTTCGGTTTCACAATTTCCAAACCGATCATCAGACCCAGACCACGCACGTGACCAATCACCGGATAACGTTTTTGCAGCTCGGCCAGCTTGGCTTTCAGCCATTCGCCTTGCGCGGCAACCTTTTCGGCCACCTGGTTATCTTTGAGGTGTTGCAGGGTGGTCAGGCCGGTAGCCATCGCCAGTTGGTTGCCGCGGAAAGTGCCGGTATGGTGGCCAGGCTCCCAGGCGTCGAACTGTTTCTTGATACCCAATACTGCCAGAGGCAAACCGCCGCCAACCGCTTTGGACATCACGATGATATCCGGCTCAATACCGGCGTGTTCAAAGGCGAACAGTTTGCCGGTACGGGCAAAACCAGCCTGAACTTCGTCGATGATCAGCAAAATGCCGTGTTCCTGCGTGACTTTGCGAATACGCTGCAGCCACTCGACCGGGGCCGGGTTAACGCCGCCTTCGCCCTGAACGGCTTCCAGAATGACCGCCGCAGGTTTGCGCACGCCGCTTTCGACGTCATTGATCAGGTTTTCGAAATAGTAAGTCAGCGCCTTGACCCCGGCTTCGCCACCGATGCCGAGCGGGCAGCGGTATTCGTGCGGGTAAGGCATAAACTGGACTTCCGGCATCATGCCGTTAATGGCTTCTTTCGGCGACAGGTTGCCCGTGACCGCCAGTGCGCCATGGGTCATGCCGTGGTAACCGCCGGAGAAGCTGATCACGCCGGTACGGCCGGTATGCTTTTTCGCCAGTTTCAGTGCGGCTTCTACCGCATCTGCGCCCGAAGGGCCACAGAACTGCAGGCAGTATTCCTGGCCTTGACCTGGTAATAAAGAGAGTAAATAGGCAGAAAACTCATCTTTCAACGGTGTTGTAAGATCGAGGGTATGTAACGGCAAGCCGCTGGTAATGACATTTTGGATGCTTTGGAGGACGTCAGGATGGTTATGACCCAGAGCCAGCGTACCCGCACCAGCCAGGCAATCAAGATATTGATTATTCTCAACATCAGTGATCCAAACGCCTTGGGCTTTCGCAATTGCCAACGGCAATTTACGGGGGTAACTCCTGACATTCGATTCAAATTCAGCTTGTCGCGCCAAATATGTTTCGTTATTTACATTTTCTAAATTCACACCGAAATTATCAATACGGACTTTATCCGTCATCATATCTCTCCTACAACTGGGGGTAACAATGACGCCCTAGTTGAATTATTGAATTGAACAATTAACTACCGTGAGAAAAACGGGCCCAATATATGGCTTTTTACCCCCCGGCTCAATAGTTATTTGGCCGGGGGAGATTTATGGTTTTTTTAATAAAAATCAATAAATTGCTTGTTTTGTGGCCAATAATGGCACGATTTAAGGGCGATTGCGGGCTTGACACGGCACAAAAAACCTCCTCAAGAAAAGTAAGGGTACCGGCCCAATACGTTTATTTTGAAGGTAATTTTCAAACAAAGGTCAGGAACATGCGGAAGGAATTTTGAAACAATGTCTTAATATAAATAAGGCATTGCTTAGACATTAACGGACTTTAGCGGAAAAGGGTGCCATTGGCGCATTACCAGGGAATTTCGCCATAACGATCAAAAAATCCTCCCGTTGGGCCATCGTTTGCGATGGAGGCCAGGGCCACGATCGCATCAGTACCCTCGGTTATCGTCTGGCAACCCAGAGGGTTGAGATCGGTTTGGGTAAAGCCCGGGTTAACGGCGTTAATCTTGATTCTCGGCAATGCCTTGGCGTATTGCGTTACCAGCATGTTGAGCGCCGCTTTTGAAGAGGGATAGGCCAGTTGCAATATTCTGGACTCGAAGGTGCCGCTTTTGCCGGTCATGGTATGAAACGAGCCCAGCGAGCTGGACACCATCACCACTCTGGGGTTGGCGGCGGCTTGCAGCAGGGGGAGAAAGGCCTGCATCATGCGAACTACGCCAAAAACCTGGGTTTGGTAGATTTCCGTCAGGGCTACGGCGCAGGTTTCCCTTGGGTGTCCCCAGGGACCAGAAACGCCGGCGTTATTGATCAGAACATCAAGGCGATCGTGTACCTTGCTGAAATCCGCCGCTGCCTGACGCACTGACTCCTCGGAAATCACATCGATGATCAGCAATTCTGCATGCAGGCCCTGCTGCGCCAGCTCTTGAATGGCCTGTTCGCCGCGCAGGGGATCCCGCGCGCCGAGGACTACGTGCCACCCGCACCCGGCAAGACGCCGGGCGGTTTCATGACCCAGGCCCCTGTTGGCACCCGTAATCAATACGGTGGTTGTCATGGTTATGCCTTACTCGACAAAATCATGTCTGCGGCTTTTTCACCGATCATAATGCTGGGAGCATTGGTGTTGCCGGTAGGAATGACCGGCATCACCGAGGCGTCGATCACGCGCAGACCAGACAGACTGTGCACGCGCAATTGCGGATCAACCACTGCCATGTTGTCGGTCCCTATGCGCGCCGTACCGACCTGATGGTGGTAGGAAGCCGTCATTCGGCGAATGTAATCGCGCATTTTATCGCGGTTATTCACACCCTCCATGCCCATCTCTTTGCCGCGCCACGGTGCCAATGCGGTTTGCTTCATCACTTCGCGCAACAGCAGGGCCTTGTCGGTCATGACCTCAAGATCTTCGTTTTCAGAATAGACTCGCGGATCCATCAGTGGGGCTTGCAGCGGGTCACGTGAGTTGAGCCAGAGACGTCCACGACTTTTCGGTGCGACCAGACCGGGAGTGACAGTGTAACCCTGGGTAACGCCCGGCATGAACGGCATGGTGAACAGCAGGGACTGGGTGTCCGGTGCGGAAAGCTCCGGGGCTGACTTATGGAAAATCTGCGCTTCGATGCCGGAGGCCAGACCGACGGCCACCGGCTGCGGCGAAGACCAAACCATAGGACACACCAGATGATCGTGCAGGTTTTCACCCACGCCTGGCAGGTTGACCAGGGTCTTAATGCCCATTTTCTCCAGCTGCTCGGCCGGGCCGATACCGGAGTGCAGCAGAATGGAAGGGCTCATCAGTGAACCGGCGCACAGCAGCACCTCATGACGGGCCTCGATGCGATAATCGGTGCCACGATGTACAAAGTGCACGCCGGTAATGTGATCGCCCTGGTTAAGCAGCTTCAATACCCGAGCTTCGGTGATCACCGACAGGTTATCCGCTCCGCGGATGGCATCGCCGTAACAGACCCAGGCGCTGGCCCGTTTGCCGTCTGGCGTCATGGTGTACTGCGGGAAACTGACGCCGGTGGAATCCTGGCCGTTGTTGTAATCCTGCACCAGCCGCAATCCGGCCTGTTGTCCGGCCTCGACAAAGGCGTGGGCCAATGGCGTCATGGCGGGACGAGATACCTGCAGCAGCCCTCCGGTAGCATGCAGGTTAGACAAGCCATCGATATTGCAGTTTTCCGCTTTGCGGAAATAAGGCAGCACGTCCTTCCAGCTCCAGCCGGTGGCCCCCATCGCCGCCCAGTTGTCGTAATCGGAGGGCAGGCCACGAACGTACATCATGCCGTTAATAGCGCTGGAACCGCCCAGGGTCTTGCCGCGTGGCCAGTAAATATCCTGTTTGCCGGCGTAAATCTGCGGTTGAGTCGAAAAACCCCAGTCAACGGCGGAATGCCACAGCGCCATGGCCTCCGGCGGATTATGAATGGCCGGCATATCGTCGCGTGGCCCGGCTTCCAACAGCAGGACCTTTAATCCTGCATCAACCAGCCGGCGGGTCACCACCGAGCCGGCCGAACCGGCGCCGATAATAATGTAGTCGTATTTTTTGTCTTCGCTTCCGATCCCGGTGCTGCGAGGGGCCGGCTGGCGGGCATAGCCGGAGAAAGGCAGTGCGGCTGCAGCGCTCATCGCCAGACTGGCGGCAATGAATCGACGGCGGCCGGCGTCGGTCTGTAGTTTATCTTGTTTCATGACGATCCCTTTTTATTGGTTTGGACGCGCGGGCTTAGTGAGCGTCGACGTCTTTCAGAGCAATCCAGGTGGCTTTCATTTCGCCGTATTGCCGCATCGCATGTAACGACAGGTC
Organism: Serratia sp. BIGb0234; assembly: GCF_024809915.1. Taxonomy (NCBI): domain Bacteria; kingdom Pseudomonadati; phylum Pseudomonadota; class Gammaproteobacteria; order Enterobacterales; family Yersiniaceae; genus Serratia; species Serratia sp. BIGb0234. The sequence continues at coordinate 277,931 of NZ_JANUEI010000004.1, read as the reverse complement.
GCGGCCGATGCCTGACTGTTTGAAACCGCCGAAAGGCGAGAGAATATCGCGGGTCAGGAAGTGATTGACCCAGACGGTTCCTGCCTCCAGTTGGCGGGCAACGCGGTGAACTTTGGCGATATCCGGCGTCCAGAATCCGGCGGTTAAGCCGTATTCGCTGTCATTTGCCAACCGGATGGCGTCTGCTTCGTCTTCAAACGCGATGACCGAAGCGACCGGGCCGAAGATTTCGTTTTGCGACGCGGTCATGGTCGGGGTGGCGTTGTCGATAACCGTTGGCCAGAAGAAATGCCCACCCGGTACGATGCTGTCGTCCGCATGGCCACCACAGACGATGCTGGCGCCTTCATCACGCGCGGAGTCGACATAACGCAGGACATTGGCCTGATGCCTGGCATCAATCATTGGCCCCATCATGGTTGCGGGATCGAGTGGATGCCCTGGCTGCCAGCGGTTCACTTCTTCAATCAGCAGCGCGACAAACTGCTCCTTGATGGATGACTGCACCAGCAGGCGGGTCCCTGAGGCACAGACCGCCCCCTGATTGGCGCAAAAGCCCAAGGCGGCAAAACGTGCTGCGCGTGCCAAATCTGGCGTATCGGCAAAAATGATATGCGCGTTCTTACCGCCGCCTTCGAGGTAGGTGCGTTTCATGTTGGACTGGCCGGCATAAATCAGCAGCTGTTTGGCCACCTGGGTGGAGCCGGTAAAGGCCATCACCCGCACGGTGGGGTGCAGCGCCAGTGCCTGTCCGACCTGAGCCCCGCCGGTCACCACGTTGAATACGCCATCGGGGATACCGGCCTGTTGCGCCAGCTGCGCCAGGCGGATACCGGTTAACGGCGCTTTTTCAGAAGGTTTGAACACCACCGAGTTACCCATCGCCAGCGCCGGCGCAATCTTCCAGCAGGCAATCATCAGCGGGTTGTTCCACGGCGTCATCACCGCTACCACACCCAAGGCCTGGTAGGTGATCATGCCGTGGAAGCTGTCGCTGGTAGGGGCGATTTCGCCGGCAATCTTGTCGATCGCCTCGGCGTAATAACGCAGTGCGATCTGCACGTCCTGCATATCCATATCCAGCGACTCATGGATGGTTTTGCCGGTGTCCAGGCTTTCCAGCAGCGCCAGTTCCTCTTGATGCTGACCGACCAAATCGGCCAGGCGCAGCAGGGCGTTTTTGCGCTGTACCGGCGATTGGTCGCGCCAAATTCCGGATGCAAATGTTCGGGCCGCCGCCGCAACGGCTCGATCCACGGTGGCGGCGTCGCAGTCGGCAACCGCCGCTAGCAGCCGACCGTCGATCGGGCTGATATCGGCAAAAGTGGCACCGTCGGCAGAGTCCTGATACTGACCGTCGATATAGGCACGCCCTTCGATCTGCAGTGCGTTTGCCTGCTGCTGCCATTGTTTAAAGGTTTTCGTCTGGCTACTCATAGGGAGTCCTTGTTTCAGTCTGTGGGGATCCTCTTTCGAGGGATAAAGCTAAACTAGCTGTGGTCAGGCTGAACAACCAGAGGGCTTGCCGTATCACACTGGTGCCGAACAGGCACCAATGGATGACGTATATTGTGCTAATGACGAGCGTGCTGAAAGGACGTGAATGTGGACATGATGAATGCATTACGCATATTCAATGCGGTGGTAAAAGGCGGCAATTTTACGGCGGCTTCAGAGGCGCTTGACCTTTCCCGACCGCGCGTGAGCAAGAGTATTGCCGAGTTGGAACAGCATTTTGGCGTGCGCTTGCTGCACCGTACCACGCGGTCGATGACGCTGACGGAGGCCGGGCGGGAATGTTACGAATACAGCCAGCGCATTGCCGGCGAATGCCAGGCGTTGGAAGCCTATATGGGCAACCAGGGGCAGCCCGCAGGCACCTTGCGTATCAGTGCGCCACACCCCTATTGTCGGGCTGAACTGGCAACCATAGTGGCCGGTTATCAGCGTCGTTATCCGCGGGTGTCGGTGGAGTTCTGCCTCAGCGACCAGTTGATCAACCTGATCGATCAGGGGATTGATGTGGCGATCCGCGTGGCCAATCTGTCGGATTCGTCTCTGGTGGCGCGCAAGCTGTGTGAAATACCCCGAATACTTTGTGCGTCTCCCGATTATTTAAAGCACCACGGGACCCCGGACAACCCACAGGCACTGCGGGAGCACAATTGTCTGGTCTACTCACTGTTGCCCCGTGCGGAACAATGGGAATACCTGGATGAGGAGGGGCGTCTGATCGAGGTGCCGGTATGCGGATCGCTGCGAGCCAACAGTGGCGATGCCTTGTTGGCCAGCGCGCTGGAGGGCAGAGGCATTATTCTTGAGCCGGAGTTCGTGGTGAGAGAGGCGTTGGCCAGCGGCGCGTTGATCAGGTTAATGAGGGATTACACCTGGAGCCATCGATCGCTGTATGTGGTCTATGTTAACCGGCGTTATCTGCCGGTTAACATTCGCAGTTTTGTCGATTTTGTCGCGGAGTATTATCGGCAATCCAGATTACCGCCGGGGCAGAAACTCACGGACACCCCGCCGGCTGCCTGAACGCAGGGCTACTCTGCGTCGAACTTAAAGCGCGCGGCTTCGGCTATCAGTTCCCGCGCCAGCGTTTCATTCGCCAATGCGTCCAGCAACAGCAGGTTAAGGCGAGTCAAAAATAGCGCCAGAGGTTCGCCGGTAAACGGCTCGGCGGCCAGATAAAACTGGCTGTACAGCTCATCGAGCTGCTGTTCGGTCAATTTAGCCTGCATCTTTTGCTCCTTGGTTATCGTTCTGCCAGCCGCTGGCCCGCAAGATGGCCTGTTCGATGACGGCAGAGTCCACATCATCACTCTGCGTCCAGCGCCAGCAGACGTGCCCGTCCGGTCGGATCAGATAGAGTGCGCCGGCGGGCCCGCTGTAGGCCGCGTGCACCTGTCCATCAGGATCTTCCACCCATCCGGCAGCACCGGCCTGCGGTTGTCCAGGCCGCCCCAGAGTGACCACGCGCAGCAACGGATGGTCGCTGATTTCCACAGCGCTGGTAGCGTCCTGCGCCGGGAAGCGCAGCAGGGTGAAGAGTCGCGCATCCAGCAATCGGGTCAGGTGGGTTGGCTCACCATTCAGTAACAGGGGGAACTCCGGCAATACCGCGCCGAGTTTGGGCCCTACAGCCGCGGGGGCCGTCACCGTCGGGGTATTCAAAGGCGAATCCCCGTAACAAATGCTGTGGGTCTGACGGGGATTGATCAGCGCGGAAAACTGCGGGTGGCGAGCCGCCAGCGACAGCACCGCATTACGCAGCGTGCTGCCGGCCGGGGTCGCCGGGCACATAAACTCGGCGCTGCGGCTGGCTTGTCCGGCATTTTCACGCCAGGCCTTCTGACGTTCGCTGGAATAACTGGCCAATAGCGACGGCGGCGCCAACCCTTTCAGCACGTAGGCCAGCTTCCAGCCGAGGTTATAGGCATCGTCCAGCCCGCCGTTAAGCCCACGTACGCCGAAAATTGGCACTACGTGCGCCGCATCGCCGACGAACAGCACCCGGTCGTGATGATAGTTGTCCAGCGACAGGGCTTTGGCGTTGTACATGCTGATCCAAATCGGGCGCCATTTCCCTTTTTCACCGACCATATCGAGAAAACTCTCGACGACCGGCAGCACGTTTTCCGGCTTCAGTCCTTCTTCGTCGCTGACGCCGTCTTCCAGCAGGTAATCAATGCGCCAGATGTTGTCCGGTTGGCGATGCATCCACATTGGGCCAGGGCGCAGGGCGGTTTCGAACCACACGCGCCGTTCTGCCGGGGTCTCGCTTTCCAATTCAATATCTATGATGGCGAAGCGTCCATGATGCACATCCCCCTGCAGATGCAGGCCCATTTGTTCCCGCACCCGGCTGCGGCCACCGTCGCAGGCAATCACCCAGTCGGCTTCTGACTGGTAATCGACCCCAACAGCATTCAGTGACAATGTCACGCCTTCGTCATGATGCACCAGGCTCTGGAGCTCGGTACCCCAACGCAGTTCGATCAAATCCTCATGGCGCAGCACCTCGTCCAGCAAAAATTGCTCGATATAATACTGCTGCAGGTTGATCATCGCCGGAAACTGCTGGTTATCATCCACGAGCATGTCGAACTGCATCACCATCTCGCCCTGATAAAAGCTGCGTCCACGGGTCCAGGCGAGACCCTTGCCGACAAAGGTGTCTGCCAGCCCCAGTTTGTCGAGGATCTCCAGGCTGCGGCGGGAGATGCACGCCGCCCGGCTGCCGGTGCATACCTGGGTATCATTCTCCACTATCAACGAAGCGATGCCTTGTTTCGCCAATGCCAGCGCCAGCGATAAGCCCACCGGTCCACCGCCGACAATCACCACCCGATGCCGACGCTGTTCGCGGTTATCGTGCAGCGACGGTAGCTTGACCGCATATTGTTGATAGCGGAATTCACCAATCACGTTTTCTTGTTGCATAAAGATTCTCCTTGTCGTTGCCGGTTACTCCGCCACAGGGGCGATCAACTCAGAAAAGGGATGCCGGATCTGGCCCGCCTGCATCGGCATTACCCAATCGGGAAGTTGCTGCGTGATTTCCACGTCCATCAACACCGCTTTTTCAATAAAATGCGCCAGATGCTCCATCGCTTCGGGCCGGGCATCGTGCAACACCATCACCGTCCAGGGCTGATTGGCGATATCTTCCAGCGCACGCGCCACCCAGGCGTCGGTCGGCAGTTCCCAATCCCGCGGTACCGAGTTCCACAACACCAGACTGAATCCTTGCTGTTGCAGCACCTCAACCGCCTCTTGATTCAACACGTGCGGTCCGAGGATCCCTTTACCGGCATAGGGGCGAAACAGCGGCGGCGACTCGGCGTATTGACCCAGTCGGGCCTGGCCTTCGGTAATTTCGTGACGGGCAAAACCCGGAGCCCCCAGCCCCAGCGGCAGAGAGTGGGTCAGGGTATGAATGCCGACCCGGTGACCGGCGTCTTTCACCGATTTAACCAGAGCTTCACCGCCAGGCGCGGATATCTTCTCGCCGATAGGGAAGAAGTTGGCCAGAATGCGGAACTCCTGCAGCGTCTTCAGCACCAGCGGGGTTCCCTGGGGATGGGGACCGTTATCAAAGGTCAAAGTGAGTTTTTTATGCATGTTCCTGCTCCTGAGAAGTGGCCAGCATCAAATCAACTGCGCGCTCTGCCACCATGATAGTCGGTGCATTGGTATTGCCTGCCGGGATGCGCGGGAAAATCGACGCATCAGCGATACGCACTCCCGCCAGGCCACGCAGGCGAAGTTCCAGATCCACCACGGAAGTCGCGGGATCTGCCCCCATGCGGCAGGTACCGGTAGGGTGATACTCCGTTTTGCCATGCTCGCGCACGAACGACGCCAACTGTTCATCGCTGTTCAAATTCGGCGCGGGCAACAGAACCTGATCAATCAGTGACGCCAACGCCGGGGCCTGGAACAGCTGCAAGCCAAGACGTACCGCTCTGACCTGCGCAGCGACATCTTCCGCTGTCCCCATATAGTTGAGGCTGATGCGCGGTAATGAACGTGGATTACCGTCGCGCAACCGGACTTCACCCCTGGCCTGTGGCCGCAGGTGCGCCAGCTTGAGGGATAGGGCATGCTGGTTTTGCGCCTGTTTTCCCTTGTCGTCGACGTTATCCGACGCCGCCAGCCCCATCAGCTGCACATCTGGCCGATCGTCGTCGCCGGTGGCGAAAAAACCGCCGCACTCCAGCAGGTTGGAGGCGCAGATACCGCGTTTGAACAGCAGCCATTCCAGACCGTTCGCCAATGCCTTCAGGCCTTTGTCTTGCCCGAGCAGGCTAATCGGCTTTCGCAGGCTGGCAATCAGCGAAAAATGCAGATGATCCTGCAGGCGTTGGCCGACCAGAGGGCTGTCAACCTGGAGTTTGATGCCGACTTCGCGCAGATGCTCTGCTGGACCGATGCCGGACAGCATCAACAGTTTTGGGGTCCCGATGGCGCCGGCGCATAACACCACTTCCCGGCTGGCCAGCGCCTGTTGGCGTTTCCCCTCGGCGTCGGTAAATACCACGCCGGTAGCACGATCCTGCTCCAGCAACAGGCGCTCAACCAGCACGCCGGTCATCACCTGCAGATTCGCGTGTTGGCGCACCGGCGCCAGATAGGCCACCGAGGTGCTGTAACGGTGCCCCTGATAGGTGGTAGTTTGATAGAAGCCTATGCCTTGCTGGCTGGCGCCGTTAAAGTCATTGAGATAGGGATAACCCAGCTCCTGACCGGCTTTGACGATGGCGTAGCTGAGCGGATGGCGATAACCGGAGTCGCTGACTTTCAGGTGGCCGCTATCGCCGTGATAGTCGTCGTGCAGGCTTTGGTTGCATTCCGACCGGATAAAATAGGGCAGCACATCGCGATAGCCCCAGCCGGTACAGCCGTCCTGGGTTTCCCAATCGTCATAATCCCTGGCATTGCCACGCACGTAGAGCTGTCCATTCACCGAGCTGCCACCGCCCAGCACACGGCCCTGCGGTACGCTCATCGACCGATTGTCCATATGGGGTTCGGCATCGCTTTGATAGGGCCAGACCAGCTTGCCGACAATTTCCGGAAATCCGGCCGGCATGCGGATGAAGATCCCTTTGTCTTCTGGCCCGGCCTCCAGCAGCAAAATGCGCGCCGAGGTTCTTTCCGCCAACAAACCGGCAACCACGCAACCGGCAGAACCACCGCCGACCACAATGTAGTCGTACCTTTCATTCTCTTTCATGCTCTCTCCGTGCAGATGAGGGTGGAAAATTTGCGATGGAAGAAAAAATATATTTTTTAATATAAAGAATATTTTTTGTTGATGTCACTATTTTTTGTCGATAGCATGACATTTATGCAACATCGCACGGCTCAGTCATGAGCTGCCTCGCTAGAAGGAGAGAACGGTTATGGATGTGAGACTGGCTGATAAACGCGCCCTGGTATGCGCTTCCAGCAGTGGTTTGGGTTATGCCTGTGCCGCAGCCCTGCTTAGAGAAGGGGTCAGCGTCTGGATTAATGGCCGCGACGAAGAGCGCCTGCTGGCCGCGCAGCAGCGGCTTAAGGCTGAGACCGGCGGGCGCGTTTTTACTGTCGCCGGTGACATAACCACCCTACAAGGGCGCGAAGCCTTACTGGCTGCCTGCCCGGATGCCGATATTCTGGTCAATAATAACGCCGGGCCACCGCCGGGGAATTTCTTTGAGTTTGACGAGCAGACCTGGCTGTCGGCGCTGCAAGGGAATTTGCTGGCACCGCTGATGTTGATCCGCGCCTTGATACCGGGGATGCGCGAGCGGAAGTTTGGCCGCATCATCAATATCACCTCGGCGATGGTCAGTACGCCGCGTGCGCACATGACGCTTTCCGCTGCGTCGCGCGCCGGTCTGACGGCCGCCTGTAAAGGGTTGTCCCGCGAATGCATTGTCGATAACGTCACCATTAACAATTTGCTGCCGGAACGTTTTGATACGCCTCGCCAGCAGCAGATGGCGCAGGTGGCGATGAAACAGAGCGGCATTACCTTCGAACAGGCGCGCCAACGACAGATTGACTCGATCCCCGCCGGTCGCATGGGCCAGCCTGCCGAATTCGGCGCGGCCTGTGTTTACCTGTGCAGCGACCTGAGCGGATTTATTACCGGGCAAAACATGCACCTGGACGGCGGCGCCTATCCAGCGTTGTTATAACCGTACAGCGAGATAAAACAGCGAATGAACAGCAAACAAACAGAAAACCTGCAATTGCAGAACGGGACTTTCAAAAGCCTGAGCGGCGCCGCCGTGGCGCTGATCCGCCGTCGGATTATCAACGGTGAATACTCTCCGGGCAGCAAACTGGTGATCGGCAATATCGCCGGTGAATTGGACATCAGCCCAGGGCTGGTGCGTGAGGCGCTGTCGCGGTTGGTGACGGAAGGGCTGGTGACCGCCCACGAGCAACGCGGTTTTCGTGCCAGTGAGGTATCACTCAGCGAACTGAAAGACATTACCGCCAATCGACAACTGATCGAAACCCATGCTTTACGGTTAGCGATTGCCAACGGTGATGCCGAATGGGAAGCGGGGATTATCGCCGCCTTTCACCGACTGACGCGCTGCCCGCGCATGGATGACGAAGATCACTCGGCAAACTGGAGCCAGCTCCATTACAGCTTTCATCGCAGCCTGCTGATGGCCTGCAATTCACCGTGGATGCTGCGCTTTTCTGACTTGCTGTTCGATCAGTCGGAGCGCTATCGCCGCCTGCGGTTCGGTTATGAGCTGGAAGGGATGGATTCACCACGCGATGTCGACGGTGAGCATCAGGCCATCATGGATGCGGTGCTGGCGCGCGATGCCGACCGCGCCGTCGAGCTGCTTAGCCAGCATTATCAAAGCACCGTGCAGCGAATTATCAACCAGGCCGACAGCACCATATTCAACGGCGCGGCTGCGTCCCCGGAGGCCAAATGAAGATCGTCAGTTTTATTAGCCAGGGGCGTGCAGGTTATGGCCTGCTGCGCGGAGACGACGAGATTGTCGACTGCAGCCAGTCATTGCCCTATCCGGACGTGCGCAGCGCGTTAGCCGCCGGCAGTTTTAACGTGTTCCTGCCGTTTGTGAATGCGCCTGCCACCCTGAAAGCCAGCGAGGTCAGTTGGTTGCCGCCGGTGCCCAACCCGGACAAAATTATTTGCGTGGGGCTGAATTACCGCCCGCACCTGCTGGAAACCGGCCGGGAGGAACCCGATCGGCCAACGCTGTTTTTGCGGCTGCCTTCTTCACAGGTCGGGCATCAGCAGCCGCTGCTGGCACCGCCGGAGTCGTCTCAATTTGACTATGAAGGCGAGCTGGCCGTGGTGATTGGTAAAGGGGGGCGCCGCATTGCCCAGCGCGATGCCATGCAGCATATCGCCGGTTACGCCTGCTACAACGACGGCAGCGTGCGCGACTGGCAGCGGCACAGCTCGCAATTCACTCCCGGTAAAAACTTCCGCCACACCGCGGCCTTTGGTCCCTGGCTGGTCAGTGCCGACGACATTCCCGACCCGCGTGCGCTAACGCTGGAAACCCGTCTGAACGGGCAGGTGATGCAACAGGCCTCTGTCGATGACCTGATTTTCTCGATCCCGGCGCTGATCGAGTATTGCTCGGCATTTACCGATCTGCTGCCCGGCGATGTGCTGGTGACCGGTACGCCCGGTGGCGTTGGCGCATTCCGACAGCCACCGGTCTGGATGAAAGCGGGGGATCGGGTGGAGGTTGAGATTGCCGGTATCGGCACCCTGAGTAACCCAGTGATTGACGACGCCTTAGGGCGTTAAAGGACTCTTTTCCGACAAACGAGGTGGATTACGATGGCTGATATCAAAGTGCTTCCACAGGTTTCCGCCTTTCTGGCGCAGGAACATGGGCAGTTTATCGATGGACAACTGATCCCGGCGGCGGGCGGGCAACGCTTGCCGGTAGTCAATCCGGCCAATGGCCAGACGATCGCCAACGTGGCTGGTGCCACCGCCAACGAAGTGGAGCAGGCGATGCAATCGGCTGACCGGGCGCTGAAGGGCGAATGGGGAAAAAGCCTGCCGGCCCAGCGTCAGCAGATACTGTTACGCTTTGCCGATCTGCTGGAGGCCCACAGAGAGGAGATTGCCCAGTTGGAAACCCTGACCAACGGTAAGCTGATCGGTTCCTCCAGGCTGTTCGAGGTTGACCATACCTGCGTTTTCATCCGGTATTACGCCGGTTGGGCCACCAAACTGCATGGTGAAACCCTTGCGCCGTCAATCCCTTCGTTTAACGGCGAGCGATATACCGCGATGACTTACCGCGAGCCGGTGGGCGTGGTGGCGGCCATTATTCCCTGGAATTTCCCGGTGATGATCGCCATTTGGAAAATTGCAGCCGCCTTGTGCACCGGGTGTTGCATCGTGGTCAAACCCAGTGAGTTTGCACCTTTGACCCTGCTGCGTCTGGCGCAGTTGGCCCATCAGGCCGGGGTGCCTGCGGGCGTATTCAACGTGGTCAATGGCGAACGCCAGGTGGGGCAGTGGCTGATCGAGCATCCACGGGTCAATAAGGTCAGTTTCACCGGTTCGGTTCCGGCCGGTATCGCGATCGGCCAGGCGGCGATAAAAGCCGATTTGACCCGCATCACCCTGGAGTTGGGAGGAAAAAACCCGGCGGCGTTTCTTGCCGACGTCGATACCCAGCGGGCGGTGGACGGCATTATGCTCGCCGGGCTGGTGCATCAGGGGCAGGTTTGTTCCTCTGCCGAGCGGTTTTATATTCATGCGTCGCGCTTCGACGAGATTGTCGAGCAGGTTATCGCCCGGGTCGAGGCGCTGAAAATAGGTTCGCCGATGGACGAAGCCACGCAATACGGTCCGTTGGCTAACCAGGCGCATTTTAACCGCATCAAGGCGATGTTTGATCAGGCGCACAGCCATGACCAGGTACTGAGTGGGGGTACGGTGCTGGACGGAGAGGGGTTCTATGTGACCCCGACGGTGATCCGTGCCACCGGTCAGGACGATCCGCTGATGCGTGAAGAAGCCTTCGCCGGGGTGCTGAGCTTTATGCCGTTTGAGGATGAAGAGCAACTCTTGCATTTGATGAATGATTCGTCCTATGGCCTGTCCGCCAGTATCTGGACCAATGACTTCAGCAAGGCGATGGATTTGATGCGGCGGATTGAGGCCGGGATGGTATGGGTAAATTCGCACACCATTATGGATCCGGCGGTGCCGTTCGGCGGGATGAAAGCCTCCGGTATTGGCCGCGAGTTCGGCAGCGCGTTTATCGAGTCCTATACCGAACTTAAATCCGTCATCATGTGCTACTGAATCCCACGGAAACGGGGCCACGGCCCCGGTAAGGAATCACAATGACCACATTGCCCCTCACCGAATACGATCCGCCATTTTCCATTACCCGCGCCAGCCATCTGGTGCTGACCTCGCGTGATCTGGCCGCCAGTGAGCTGTTTTACACCCAGGTGATCGGCATGGTGCTGACCCATCGGGAAGAGGACCGGCTCTATTTGCGCGGGCTGGAAGAGGCTTGCCACCACAGTCTGGTTATCAAGCTCAGCAAGGCGGAGCCCCAGTGCGAACGCGTTGGCCTGCGTGTTTTTCGTGAAAAAGATCTGGAGTTGGCCAAGCTGTTTTTGGACCAGCAAGGGTTGGAAAATTGTTGGGCCGAAGTGCCGTTTCAGGGGCGTACTCTGCATTTCACCGATCCGACTGGTACGCTGATCGAACTGTGCGCCTCAATGCCCGTGGTGCCGCGCTTGCACCATCAGGTGCATCTGTACCGTGGCGGCAGCGCCCAGCGGCTGGATCACTTCCAGTTGCACACTCCCCACGTACAGCGGGCAGCCGAATTTTACATGACGAAGCTGGGATTCCGTGCGACAGACATCTATTTCAATGAGGGTGGAATGGGGGCCGCATTCTTACAACGCAAAGGCAATACGCAGGATCTGGTGTACTTGCATGGCCCCGGCCCGCGTCTGCATCACTTCGGTTATACCATCCCCGATTCGCAAGAGATCCTGCGCGCCTGCGACACTGCCGGCAATCTGGGCTTTGGCAGCAGCATTGAACGCGGGCCGGGCAGGCACGGCATGGGCCATGTCCTCTATGTTTATCTGCGGGATCCGGACGGGCATCGTATCGAGCTGCACAACACCCCTTATCAGATAATCGACATTGAGCTGGAAACCAATATTCTTGCACCCGATCAGCGCCAGCAGTTACTGCCCTGGGGGCTGCCGCCGCAGCGCAAATGGGTTACCGAAGCCAGTGCCTTTGCCAACACGCCGGTAGAACCGACCACCGAGGGCTATCCGCTGGTGCTGGAAGAGTACTTATCCCGCCAATAGGGCTTGATGCCCGAACCATGCCAGGGCAACCCTTGGATAACCTTGTGCCCGGAAACTCTCCGGGCAATAACATCGGCCTTTACTTCCGTTTTTTTTCAACCAATATTCTCGGTCGACGCACGCTCCACGCTGCCTCGATGCCCCAGGGGGGAGCAACCTGCTCTTAATGCGGCGGCAGCCAGGGATGACCGGGCTGCCGTAAGCGGACTAGACGCTTAACGAGTCATAATTTTTGCGGCGGTAATTGAGCGCGGACAGGATCCACAGCACCACAAACAGCACGATAGCGGCGTAACCGACGCTGCCCAGGTTGTCATTGAGCACCTCAACACCCCGCCACAGCCCGCCCCGTAGCCCCAGCTTATCGGCCAGCAGCCCCAGGCCTTCCAGCCCGCCGATCACCACAGCGATAACCACGCTGGTGGCGGTGATGGTCATGTTGTAATACAGCTTGCGGATCGGTTTATTGAACGCCCAACCGTAAGCGCCGACCATCACAAAATTATCCAGTGAGTCAATCAACGCCATGCCGCTGGCAAACAGCAGCGGGAACACCATGATTGACCAGACCGACATGCCGGATGTAGCACCGGTCGCGGAGATCCCGAGCAGGCCCACTTCGGTAGCCGTATCAAAGCCCAAGCCAAATAAAAAGCCGACTAAATACATATGCCAGCTTTTATTTACCATATTAAAAGCAAAGCGGTATAGCCGCGTCATTACGCCGCCGCTGCCGCTCACCAGCAGGGCTACGTCCTGTTCGACCAGGGTTTCTCCGCGCTTCACCCGACGGAAAATGCGGTAAACGTCGCGGAAGATCAGCCAGTTCAACAACGCCATCACCAGTAAGAACAGCGAGGAGATCAGCGTGCCCAAAGTGGCGCCATACTGATGCAACCAGCCGATGCGATCGCCAAATGCCAATGAGGTGGCGGCAATCGTGATGCAGGCCAGTACCACAATGCTGGAATGCCCCAGGGAGAAGAAGGCCCCGACGGAAACCGGGCGTTGGCCTTGTTGCATCAATTTGCGGGTGACGTTATCGATGGCGGCGATGTGGTCGGCATCCACCGCATGGCGGAGTCCGTAACCGTAAGCCAGCAGCGCGGCGGCAATCAGTGTCGGGTGATGATGAAAGGCAGCAAAGGCCGCACCCCATGCCAGCAGGTTTAGCGCCACTAACGTCAACAACAGCCAAAAGGCGCGGGTATGGGTATGGAAAAACTCGCGGTTTAACATGTTACATCCTGTTGTGTTTTAAAGGGGAGGCGCGCCACGGGGATATGCTGCGCGCAGGCGACCAATGCCTGACCGAATGCCAACCCTCCATCGCCCGCCGGCAGCCGTTGTGGCAGCAGCACGTGCAGCGGGGCCAGATGATGCTGCAGCCGTTGGCGTAACAGGCGGTTGTGCAGTACGCCACCGCTTAACGCCACGTGCCGGAGGTTATGCTCTGCGGCAAAATGTTTGGCCAGGCCGGCAAATCCTTGCGCCAGGGCATCATGAAACGCCCAGGCCCGTTGAGCGGCCGGCGCTTGCCAGGCCAGCCACTGCCGCCACAACACGCCCAAATCGAGCTGTACTGCGCAACGTGGCAACGTCACCGGGTGAGAGCAAGGGCCACTTTGGTGGGCCAGCGCCTCAAAAATACTGGCGGCTTCGCCTTCCCAACTTTGCCGTTCGGGCGCACATCCCAGCGCGGCGGCGGCCGCGTCAAACAGACGGCCACAGGAGGAGGCCAGCGGCGCGTTGATGCCGGCGTTAATGGCTTGGAGCAGGGGGCGCCAGGCGCGCGTCAATAGCCGTTCGGCCTGTGGGCTGTTTTGCCAGTCAGGCACGAAGCGTGCAAAATGCGCCAACTGATTGCGCCAGGGTTGTTGCGCGGCCAGATCGCCGCCGGGCAGTGCCACCGCAGGCAATCCCCCCAGATGACGACAGCGGCGGTAATCGACCCACAGGCATTCGCCGCCCCACAGCGCGCCGTCCTGTCCGTACCCCAGCCCATCCAGCGCCAGGCCGATAACCGCTCCGCCTTCCAGTGGCCAATGGTGTTCGGCCAGGCAGGCGGCCAAATGCGCATGATGGTGCAGCACCGGGGTCACCGGCAGCCTCTGTCGGGCGGCCCATTGGTGGCTGACGTAACCCGGATGAGCGTCGCTGGCTAAGCGCTGTGGCTGGCAATGGTACAACGCCATAAAATGCGCCATGGCCTGCTGCCACTGTTGCTGAATATCTTCCTGTTGCAGGTCGCCAAAATGTGAACTGAGTACGGCTTTATTTCCCTGCAGCAGGCAAAAGGTATTTTTGCGATCCCCTCCCACGGCCAATAGCGGAGGTTGTGAAGGAAATCCCGGAGGCAATGGCAGGGCATCCGGAACAAATCCGCGCGCCCGACGTAACATTTCATGGCCTTCAGGCAGCAGACGCACCAGCGAATCATCGGCGCGCTGCAAGATTTCGCGATCGTGCAGCAACCACAGGTCGGCAATGCCGGCCAAATCAGCCAAAGCCTGGCTATTGGTTAATGCCGGAGCTCGGCCGGTGGCATTGCCGGAGGTCATCACCAGGGGCCGTTGTATCTCCTGCATCAGTAAATGGTGAAGGGGATTGGCGGGTAACATCAGGCCCACTTCGTTCAACTGCGGGGCGATAGCCCCAGACAGCGGCGAATGGGGCGAGTGGGGCACGAGCACGATAGGCGCGGCAGCGGACGCCAGCAAATCCTGTGTGTGCGACAGATCAATGCCACGGGTGCAGCGCGTCAGCCAGTCGATATTCGGCAGCATCACCGCCAGAGGTTTGCCGGGACGCCGTTTGCGAAGCCGCAGGCGTTCTACGGCCTCCGTCTGGGTAGCATCGCAAGCCAGGTGAAAACCGCCCAGCCCTTTGATGGCCACAATCTGCCCGGCAGCTAATGCGGCTACCGCCTGCTGCAGAGCTTCTTCCCCCTGATGCTGCGGTTGTCCCTCAACGGTGAAACTGAACAACCGAGGGCCGCAGTCGCTACAGGCGACCGGTTGGGCATGAAAGCGCCGATCGTGCGCCGAACGGTACTCTAGGGCGCAGGGCGAACAGAGCGGGAACGGTGCCATGCTGGTTGCCGGGCGATCGTAAGGCATGGCACGAATAATGGTGAAGCGTGGGCCGCAGTGCGTGCAGTTAATAAAAGGGTAGCGGTAACGCCGATCCTGCGGATCGTTCATTTCCTGCAGGCATTTTGGGCAGGTCGCGGCATCGGGAACAATCTGGGTCGTCATAGCACCGCGTTGGCTGGCGCGGATGCGAAAATCATCGGGCTTTTTCAGCCAGGTAAAAGGCCGTTGGTGAATGTTGTCGATCTGCGCCAACGGTGGCGCCTGCTGGCACAACAGATGCAGCAACAGCCCAAGGTCGACGGGATTTACCAGCCGAATCTCCACCCCGGCGCTGTCATTCCAGACTTCGCCACGTAGATTGAGCTGGTTGGCCAGTTGCCAGACAAAAGGCCGAAAGCCGACGCCCTGTACTTTGCCGCTGATACGCAGCAGCAGCCCCGGATAGGACATGGTTTATTACCCTCTTTGGGTTTTTATAAATTATCAGGAGGCACAACCCTGCGTAGCCTCCTGTCAATTTATTCCCTGGTATTCCCTAAATAATTGGAGTTGCATCAAGGCGGCAAGAGCGGGGATCCCCAGGAGCTTACTTAAGTAAGTGACTGGGGTGAGCGCTTGCAGCCAACACAGATGCAGCTTCAAGTATGACGGGATTACATCACGTCTTCTGCGGCGCGGCGCAGGCGAGCTTTCATATCGCTGTAGCTTTGCTGCGCATAGTTCTCCGCCCAGTGCTGGTCGGTAATCGCCGCCAGTTTTACCGCACAGTATTTGGTTTCCGGCGTTTTGGAGATCGGATCCAGGTTTTCCTGCGTCAGTTCGTTACAGGCGCCAATCCACCACTGGTAGGTCATATACACCGCACCCAGGTTAATACGCTCGTTATAGTTGGCTCGGCTGATCACTTTGCCGCGGCGAGAGGCAACCCACACCAGTTGCTGGTCGGCAATGCCCAACGCGGCGGCATCCTGAGGGTTGATTTGCACGAAGCCGGGCTCATCCGCCAGCGTTTGCAAGGCGGCACAGTTGCCGGTCATCGAACGGCAGGAGTAATGCCCAACCTCACGCACGGTACAGAGCACCAGTGGGTAATCTGCATCCGGGATCTCGGCCGGCGCACGCCAGGTGGTGGCGAACAGTTGCCCTTTACCGGACGGCGTTGTGAACTGGTTACCCTGATACAGGTACGGCGTCCCCTGGCTTTCCAGCGAAGTGCAAGGCCATTGCACGTGACCGAGCTCGCCCATTTTTTCGTAAGTGGCGCCGTAAAACAGCGGGCAGAGTTCGCGCATTTCGTCCCAGATCTGCTGGTTATCCTCATAGTGCATCGGATAGCCCATTTCGCTGGCCAACAGGCTGATGATTTCCCAGTCGCGCTTGACGTTGTACTGCGGCTCAATGGCTTTTTCGAAACGCTGGAACCCGCGATCGGCGCAGGAAAAGACGCCGCCATGTTCGCCCCAGGAGGTGGCAGGCAAGATCACATCCGCCTGTTCGGCGGTTTTGGTCATAAAGATGTCTTGCACCACCACAAATTCCAGCGCTTCGAACGCGCTGCGCACCAGGCTCAGATCGGCCTCGGTCTGCAAGGGATCTTCCCCCATGATGTAGTAGGCTTTCACTTTGCCTTCATGCACCAGGTGCGGGATTTCGGTGATGCGATAGCCGACGTTGGGATCCATTTTTGTAGCGTCGATTCCCCAGGCTGCGGCGAACTTGGCGCGCACGGCCGCATCGGTAACCGCTTGATAGCCAGGGAATTCATTGGGCAGCACGCCCATATCGCAGGCACCCTGTACGTTGTTCTGCCCGCGTACCGGGCCGACACCCACGTTGGCGCGGCCCAAATTGCCGGTGAGCAGCGCCAAACTGGCGAGGCCTTTGACCACGTCAACCGCCTGGCCGAATTGGGTCACGCCCATGCCCCACATGATGGTGGCCGAAGGGGCGCTGGCATAGGTGCGCATGGCCTGGCGGATTTGCTGTGCGGTCACGCCGGTCAGGTGTTCCACTGCTTCTGGCGCATAATCCGCCAGTTGCTGCCGGTAGGCCTCGAATCCCTCGGTGTATTTGGCCACGTAATCGCGGTCATAAAGATTCTCTTCAATCAGCACGTAGGCGAACGCATTCACCAGCGCCATGTTGCAGCCGTTCTTGATCTGCAGATGCTGGTCGGCAATACGTGCAGTTTCTATCCGGCGCGGGTCGCACACGACGATCTGCGCGCCTTTCTCTTTAGCCTTCAGCACCCGGCGCGCCACGATGGGGTGCGAGTCGGCACAGTTGTAACCGATGATCAGCAGACACTTGGAGTTTTCGATATCGCCAATCGAGTTACTCATGGCACCGTTACCGAGCGTGGCCTGCAAACCCGCGACCGAAGGCCCGTGGCAGACGCGAGCACAGCAGTCGACGTTATTGGTGCCGATCACCGCGCGAGCGAACTTCTGCATCACATAGTTGGTTTCATTGCCGGTCCCGCGAGAGGAACCGGTGTGCATGATGGCGCTGGCACCGTGCTGCTCCTTAATCTGCTGCAGCCGCTGTGCGGTATAGCTGATCGCTTCATCCCAACTGACGGCCTCAAACTTGCCGCCTTTCTGCCGCCTGATCAGCGGCTGGCTCAGGCGCGGGGTCAACAGTTTGGTGTCGTTCAGGAAGTCCCAGCCGTAATAGCCTTTCAGACACAGTTCACCCTGATTGGTCACGCCGTCAGCCGCCTCGGCGCGAATGATTTTGCCGTTATCGACCACCAGTTTCATTTTGCAGCCTGCACCGCAGTAAGGGCAGACGGTTGTGATTTTTTTCATCGGTTCAGTTCCTAAAACAGTGACGACATTGTGTCGAGCGCGGCGCGGCGGCGCTTCTCGGCGTTCATTTCCTGCAGCATGTTGCGATCGACGCAGTGCAACGCATTGGTTGGGCAGGTTTCCATGCAGGCCGGGCCGCTGTCGCGACCGATACACAGGTCACATTTATGGGCTTCGGCTTTCTCGGTGGTGGCGCTCATCATGGCGCCATTCTGGCGGACCACCGGACGGGTGATCACTTCCATGGCGCCGTAGGGACAGGCCACGACGCAGGTTTTGCAGCCGATGCAGCGTTCCTGCATCACCAGGACCATGCCGTTGGTGCGGCTGATGGCACCGTTAGGACAGACGTTGGCGCAGGGGGCGTCCTCGCACTGGCGGCAAAGCACGGCGGTGCTGACGTTGACGCCTTTAATCACATGCAGGCGCGGGGCAAAGCTGGTGGCGTTCAACGCCGAAATATCCTGGCTTTCGCTGTGCGCCATCACGCAGGCAATTTCACAGGTACGGCAGCCGATGCATTTTTTGGGATCGGCGATGATAAACCGGTTCATCAATAACTCCTGGGTTACCCTTCATCCGGGTATGGCAAAAGAGAGGTCGTGGCTCTGGTTAGGCATAAAACATGCCAATATTGAAAATTCTTAAAAAGCAGAGGGTTATCTTTTTATGACCCCGGGGTCGACAGCAGGTCGACAGAAATGACGATGCCGCGTCAGACATTCGTCACCTCCAGCTGCGGATAACCGCCATTGTCTGCCCAGTGAAACAAGCGTTGATGGAGCACCGTCACCGCCTGTTTCACCGCCGCGCTGATCGGGTAATAAAACGCCACCACTTCGGGCTGAATGCCGATAAAGGTAATTTCCGCAATGTCTTCGCGCAGTTGGTCGATCAGAAAGTTAAGCGGCAGGTTATGCGTCGTCATGATGAACATGGCGGCAATGTCTTTTTCGTCGATCACCCGTGTTTCACCCGGCGCGAGCCCCATGTCGGTGGCGTCGACGATCACCAGGCGATCTGGGCGTAGCTCGCGGAGATGTCCGATGTCATTTTCCGGTGCCGCGCCGCCGTCAATCACCTGCCAACCTGCGGGGGGATGACCGGCACAGAGTTCAGCCAGCAGCGGCCCGGCACCGTCATCTCCCATCATGCAGTTGCCCACACACAATAAAACGTCAGTCATCATGCCTCCGGACCATCAGGTAAATGGCGGGTTCGTTTTCAATCGATTGAAGCAGGGCGATCAGCTGTTGGCTCCAGCTTTGCTGTTCAGTGTTCATACGCGGCGCCGCGTGGCTCAACGCCGTGGCCAGCAGGTGGGTATGGCTGTTGTCGATACAGATTTCGCCAAACCGATCGATCCCTTCCAGTTTGCGCCGTGCGGTGCTGCCCGCAGGCAACTGCGCTATCCAGGCGCGAAACCCCGCCAGCGGGCAGCTGAGTTTGGCTTCCAGGCAGTCGATCACCCCCAGATGATGGCCGATCGCCAGGCTGTAATAGATCACCTCCTGGGCCTTCGGCGGGGCCTTTTTCTCCTGCACAAACTTGCGGCTAAGGGAATAAAACACCACCTGTCCTTGGGAATCGGTCATAGCCGCAGCTCCCCACGCAGCACCCGTTGATAAATGCCCTGCAAATTGCCGACAATTTCATTCAGGCGCAGGTCATCTTGCTGGTGCAGATAAGCGGCGATGCGCTGTTCGACCGGTTCGGGTGTCTCTGCTGCCAGCAGTTGCATGAACTGGTCGGCGATTTGGCGACCGTAGCGGTAACCGGCCATACGCCGGGCTTCGCGATCCAGCAGCACTCGCAGCGGCTGGGGCAGTTGCGGGTGCAACAGGCGCGTAGCTTCACCGTGGGTTTCATCATGCTGGTGGCCTTTGATTTTCTGATCCAGCAGGCCCAGCGCCATGGCGAAACCGTAAATGGTCGCCGCCGGCGTCGGCGGGCAGCCGGGAATATAGACATCGACCGGAACGATGCGATCGGTACCGCCCCACACGCAATAAAGATCGTGGAAGATACCGCCGCTGTTGCCACAGGCACCGTAAGAGATGCTGATTTTAGGATCGGGTGAGGCCTGCCAGGCGCGGATCGCCGGAATGCGCATGGCGCGGGTCACTGCACCGGTGAACAACAAAATATCGGCATGTCTGGGGGAAGGAACCACTTTGATGCCGAAACGTTCCGCGTCGAACAGCGGTGAAATGGCAGCGAAAATCTCAATTTCGCAACCATTACAGCCGCCGCAGTCCACCCGATAGACATAGGCCGAGCGGCGAATATCCTGCAGCAGGGTGGTTTTCAGCTTGGCGATGCTGTCATCGAGGGTGATTGGCACCGGCAGGCCATTTTCATCACGTGGTCCAATCAATGGCGAATTCATGAGATGACCTCCCGGGTCAAATGGCGGCCGATATCAATACGATCGGCCTGGGTCAGGTTCTGCTGCTGTTTGCAGGCCGGGCAGGTTTCAAACTGCGCACGGCGGGTTGCCGCCTCCGAGCTGCTCAACCCGAGCAACGCCATCGCATAATCAATTTCCTTTTGCGCCGCATAGGGTTTGCCGCACTGTCGGCAATGGCAAATGGCGAAGTCGGCTTGTTCGTACAGATCCTCTTTACGCCACACTGCCAGTTCGAACTGCTGCGAAAGCCGAATGGCGGCGGTTGGGCACACTTCCTCGCAGCGGGCGCAAAAGATGCAGCGGCCAAGAAACAGCTGCCAGCGCAAGGTGCCGCTGTTGAGATCGGGGGTCATGCTCAACGCGTTGGACGGACAGGCGTTGGCACAGGCACCACAGGCTATGCACTGCTGTGGGCTGTATTCGGGCTTGCCGCGAAAGTTCGGATCAATGGCCAACGGCTGGGCCGGATAGGCGACAGTGGCCGGGCCGGTCTTCAGCACTTTTTTAATCAGTTTCAGCATGATGGGCTCCGGTTAGAACGGCTTGTTTTTCCGCTCGATGCCGTAACGTTCGATCTCTTTGTACGGCACGATGATGGACTGGCGCTTGCGTACGTCGACGATGGTCATGCGATCGGTGCAGGAGTAGCAGGGATCGAGACTGCCGATAATCAGCGGGGCGTCGGATACCGTATTGCCGCGCAGCATGTAACGCAGGGTGGGCCAATTGGCATAGGTGGCAGCACGGCAGCGCCAACGGAACAGTTTCTGGTTGTCGCCGGTCATGCTCCAGTGGATATCATCGCCGCGCGGCGCTTCGGCAAAGCCCAGGGCGAAGCGGTGCGGTATATAGGTGAAGCCGTCCACCGCCAGCGGTCCGCCCGGCAAGCTTTGCAAACCGAACTCGATGATGCCGAGCGAGTTGAACACTTCGTGAATACGCACCTTGAGGCGGGAATAGACGTCGCAGCCGCTTTCCACGCATAACTCCACCGGCAGTTTGGCGTAGCCGGCAAACGGATGGTCGATGCGGGTATCGCGACGGTGGCCGCTGCCGCGGATCATCGGCCCCACGTTGCTGTAATCGCGGGCCACCTGGGGATCGAGACGCCCAACCCCGACGCTGCGTTGTTCGGTGTTGGGCGTACTGAGCAAGATATCGACCAGATCCACCAGTTCGCTGCGCATTTGCGCGGCCAGCTTCAGGGTTTGCAGCATGTCCTCTTTCAAAATATCTCGGCGGATACCGCCAATCAGGTTCAAACCATAGGTTTTGCGCGCGCCGGTCAGTATTTCTGCCATCTTCATCGACTGCTCGCGTACGCGGAAGAACTGCATAAAACCGGAATCGAAGCCGACGAAATGGCAGGCCAGACCAAGATTCAACAGGTGGCTGTGCAGGCGCTCCACCTCAAGCAGGATCGAGCGGATCATCTGGGCGCGTTCCGGCACCTGAATGCCCATCGCATTTTCGACCGAGCTGGTGTAGGCCACGCTGTGGGTAAAGCCGCAAATGCCGCACACCCGGTCCGACAGAAAGGTGACTTCGTTATAGCCCATACGGGTTTCGGCCAGTTTTTCCATCCCGCGGTGCACGTAGAACAAGCGGTAGTCGGCGTCGATGATGTCTTCTCCATCGACAAACAGGCGAAAGTGCCCGGGTTCGTCCGAGGTGATGTGCAACGGGCCAATCGGCACCACATTGGCTTTGGCTCCGGCCAGGCTCTCGAACGGATAGGTTTCCACATCGGTGGTGGGTGCGGGGCGTTGACGATAGTCCATCGCGTCTTTGCGTAGCGGGTAAAGATCGTCCGGCCAGTCGTCAGGCAGCACCAGTCGCCGCTCATCCGGCAATCCCACCGGGCGCAGACCGTACATGTCACGCACTTCGCGTTCGCCCCAAACGGCGGCGGGCACGCGCGGCGTGACGGAAGGGAACTCCAGCGTTTGGGCATCCACTTCGGCGCGCACCGTGATCCAGCATTTGGTGCCTTGCTCCATCGACAGAACGTAATACAGCGCGTAATGGCCGCACAGCGTGCGCTCGTCGTTGCCAAACAGCACCGACAACCAACCGCCTTGCTGGTAATACAGCCATTCCACCACGTCCGGCAGCGAATTGAGCTTAACGGTGACCGTCAGCTGATCGGCGGTTTGCCATTCGGCTGCCAGCATGGCCGCAGGGAATTGTTGCTGCAACGCCGCCAGATAGTGCTGGCCTTGATGTTCGTTAGTCATTATTGATTGCCTTTGTCATTATTCAGCCGACGACCAGCCAGGAAACCAGCGCCAGAAAAGCCAGTCCAAAACCGGCCCAGGTGGTACGGGCCGTTTTCAGGAAGCGCAAACGTGCCACGCTATTTTCGATAATCGCGATCAGCGTCAGCGCGCACAGCAGCTTGAGCAGCGCCAGGACCAGCGCCGCCGACAGGTGAAGGACGGTGAATTGTGCCGCTTGCCCCCAGGGCAGAAACACGCCGAGGAATAGCTGCAGCACCACCAATTGTTTGAGGCTGATGCCCCATTTCAAAATGCCGAGCTCGGCACCGGAATATTCCGTCAGTGGCCCTTCCTGCAGCTCTTGCTCGGCCTCCGCCAGGTCAAAAGGCAGTTTGCCCATCTCGATATAGGTGGCGAACGCACAGGCAAGGGCGGCCAACAGCAGCGGCAACCAAGCGGGGTGTGGCAACGTCAGCAGGCTCTGCACCATGGCGCTCAACTGAGTCGAACCGGCCACCAGGGCGGTCACCCACAGCCCCAACAGCAGGATGGGTTCGACCAGAATGCCCAATACCGCTTCGCGGCTGGCGCCGATGGCAGTAAAGGGACTGCCGGTATCCAGACCGGCAATGGCGAAAACAAAGCGCACCACGGCGAACAGATAGATCAGGGTGATCACATCACCGATGGCAGGCAGCGGTGAGGCGACAGTCAACATGGGCAACGCACAGGCGATGGCCAGCAGGGTGCCGGTCAGCAAGTACGGCATAGCATGAAAGGCCAGACCGGAAGCCGCCGGTGCCACGTTCTGACGCTTCAACAATTTGGCGATATCGCGATATTCCTGCAGCACTCCGGGGCCGCGACGGTTATGCATCCGCGCGCGCAGCACACGGCTGATACCGGCAAACAATGGGGCGACGGCCAGTAACAGCAAGGCCTGCGCCAGACCGAGTAACACATTGGGATAGGTCATTGTCATCTCCTCAGGCAAAAGCCACCACCAACAGCACCGCAAGCTCCACTGCGGCCAGGCCGCGGCAGAAGACAACGAAGGCGTTACAATGTAACGGGTTGATCAAGGATCCCGGCAGCCAGCGGCGCACTTGATAGAGCGGGGCGAACATCACCCGAAGCGGTTGGGCAAAACCGGTGGCGGTGATAACCATCGCCTCCTCATGACCATATCCGCAGGTCCAAGCGCTACCCTGTACCCGGCGAGGTTGACGACGGGTCTGATAACGTGCAGCAATCAATAGCGGCAGCAGCGGCATTGCCAGCAACAAAATGGCGATCAACGGGGTAGAAACCAAAGTGTCGGACACGGAGAGGGATTGTTCGGCCGTCATGCCGATCAGCCGGGCAAACAGCGGGATGATCCAGGGCGCACCCAGGCCGCAAACCAGACACAGCAACGCGGGCAGCGCATGGCTCAGCGTCAGGCACAGGTTAGCCTGCACGGCCTGGGCCGCAGCAGCGCAGCGCGGGGCTCCCAAACAGGCGACGCCAAACACCTTGCTGACGCACATCACTGCCAGCGCACCGGTCAGGGCCAGCGCCACCGCCAGCAACGGCCCGAACAGATGGCCAATAAAGCCAGGGGCCGCACTGAAATGGAACAGTCCCTGATAGATCAGCCATTCACTGGCGAAACCGTTCAATGGCGGAAGTGCGGCCATGGCCACCAGGCCGATCAGCAGAGAAATGGCGGTCCAGGGCATCAGCCGTGCCAGCCCGCCCATTTTCTCCATGTCCTTCAGCCCGGTTTGTTGTTCGATGGTACCCGCCGCCAACAGCAATGCGCTTTTGAACAGGCTGTGATTCAACAAATGGAACAGGCCGCCGATCAGGGCGAACGCCGTCAGTAATGGTTGTTGCAGCGCCATACCGACCATGGCACCGCCAATGCCCAGCAGGATGATGCCGATATTCTCCAGCGTGTGGTAAGCCAGCAAGCGCCGCAGATCGTGCTCCATCAGCGCATACAACCCGCCCAAAAATGCGGTGCCGGCGGCCAGCAGCAGGACCAGCAATCCCCACCACAGCGGGGGCGTACCCAGCAGATCCAGTCCTATCTTCAGGATCCCCAGCAGGCCGACCTTCATCAGTGCGCCGGAAAACAACGTGGCGGCCGAGGCCGGCGCGCTGCTGTGGGACTGAGGCACCCAGGCATGCAGCGGCATCACCCCGGCAAAAATGCCAAACCCGGCCAACGCCAGCAGGAAGACGCCGTTACGCAGTGCATCCGGTAATGGCGTAGCGCGGATCACGCTGAATTGCAGGCTGTGGCTGTGGGTATAAATCAGTGCGAAAGCGATAACCAACAGCAGGGTGCCCAGGCGCATCAGCAAAAACTGGCTGTGCCCGGCCCGCAGACCTTTCGCGTTCGGGGCGTGGACAATCAAGAAATAGCCGCACAGCGCCGCCAGTTCTAACAGCAACAGCAAGGCCAGTGCATTATCGGCGATCGCGGCGGCGCCGAGCGCTGCCAGCATCAGATTGATCAGCCCGCCCAACCGGCCACCTGCACTGGCGTTCAGCTTCGCGACGCTTCCGATGTGATACAGCGCGGCGCAGATCCCACACAAAGCCATCACCAGCAATAACAACGCATTAATGCCGCTGATTTCCACCGCATAACGCAACCAGGGCAAACGGGCGCTGTGCAGCGGTGCGAACAGCAGTTGTCCGGCGGCCAACAAGGTGGCGATGGCACACAGCAAGGTGCCACCACCCAGCAAGGCATTGACACGCGGCCAGGGGGCCAGCAGCCAGCTCAGCAACGCGAACAGGAGATACCCGACGAATGCCAGAGTCAGCAACGACAATGGGTCGGGCGCAATGGGGTAAAACATCAATTCGGCTCCTTGCGGGATTCTGGGGCGGTAGCGAACGGCAGCTCGGCGCTGAGCGCCTGCATGGCGTTGCGCCTTTTCTGTTCGCTGGCGTTACGCACGTCGTGGTTGCTGACCAAGCGAATGGCCTGGGTAGGACAGGTGCGGATACAGGCCGGGCCTAAGGGGGTGAAAGCGCAAAGGTCGCACTTGACCGCCACGGCGCGGACACCGGGCACGCAATCCAGGAAGGCGCCAATCGGCCGCGGCGCTTTGGCGGCAGGCAGGGCCAGCGGTGTGTTGCAGTCTGAGGGGATCGCTAACGGGGTGCTGCCGCCGAAGCCTATGGCGCCGAACGGGCAAGCAATACCGCAGAGTTTGCAACTGACGCACAGGCTTTCGTTCAGGACGATGGCATCATCCTGATGGCGAATGGCGTTTACCGGACAGACCTGCGCGCAGGGCGCATCCTCACATTGATGGCACATCACCGGTGCCGAATCGCGGGCGTTACGAATCACCTGCAAGCGGGGTAATGCCTGCAAACCCCGTTGCCGATGTTCCGCAGAACAACTGGCCATGCAGGTATTGCAGCCAATACACAATTTGGGATCCGCAATAATAAAGCGGTTCATGCACACTCCTTGCTTCGTCATTTATGACGAAATCGTCAGTAAAAAATGACGTTTCGACAGTTTTCTGTCAGTGAGTAACGCCGACAGTCAGACGGACAGGGTTATTTTTTTCAGTGCGTCATGAATGGCGTGGCCGTCATGCAGCGAATCAAACAGGCATTGGTAAATAACGGCGATCTTATCCAGATAATGTTCAAATACCGCCGGCATATCGCGATTGTTTATTACACCGTCAATATTGCCGTCTTCATCCAGCGAGGCATGGGCGAAGGGGGCGAAATTCTCCGCTTCATGCGGCGATGCCAAATTAATGCGATAGCAGATATCACGGCTGTAAAACCCCTCACTTAATTGAATGCTCACCGTGAAGTGGTTGAACAGCACAAAACGCAGATCGTCGTCCTGACCGTAAGTAAACTGATGATTAATCTTCTTTTTAGTGGTGGTAACCGCTTTGATTAAGGTGCTGTGGTAGGTTTGCCACTGCGCCATCAGGCGGTTGCTTTTGTTGGCGATATAATCGGCCTGGCTGGTTACTTCACTGATAGTACTCATTGTCGTCACTCAAAATTGATGGTCATTGTCGAATCGCTTCGGGTGAACGACTTAAAGCATAAAGCGTGCCAGTCTCTGGTGATTTTCATTATTTCCTTTTAATTCAATCATCAGGGTTGGAATTAATCTTTAAATTGGATTGGGGCTGCCAGCTAATTACTGTCGACGTCATGACACTCGACAAATATGCCGAATGGGTTTTGGCACCATATTTGCAACGCAGGGTGACGAAACGTTTTATCACCCTGAGTGGAGGCCGGATGCACGAAATAACCTTGTGCCAACATGCGATGGAAATAATGCAGCAACAGGCTCGTCAACATCGTGCGAAACGTATTACCGCGGTGTGGTTCGAAATTGGCGCCTTTTCCTGCGTGGAGGCGGAATCGCTGCGGTTCTGTTTTGACATGGTATGTCGCGACACCCTGGCCGAAGGCTGTGAGCTGCATCTGACTGAACAACGCGCCTTGTCCTGGTGTTATGACTGCCAGGCTGACGTCGAGCTGTTGATCCCGCAGGTTTTGGTCTGCCCGCACTGCGCCGGAAGAAACCTGCGGGTGCAGGCCGATGATGGATTGCAAATAAAACGTCTGGAAATTGAATAACTGAAAGGAGAAAGAACATGTGCAGCACTTGCGGTTGTGCCCATGGGGAAATGACGATTGAAGGGCAAGCAAAGGTACCGTTTCGCCCGCAGCGGCCTCTGCAGGGGGACCTGCATTATGGACTGGGATTGGCGGGCACCCATGCGCCGGGCATCAGCCAGCGGCGAATGCTGGAAATAGAAACCCGGGTGTTGGATAAAAACGATCGTCTGGCCGAACGCAATCGCCAGTATTTTGCCGAGCAACACATCCTGGCGTTGAATCTGGTTTCCAGCCCCGGTTCTGGCAAAACCACCTTGCTGACCGAAACCCTGCTGCGGCTGCGCGGGATGCGTGAGTGCGCGGTGGTGGAAGGAGACCAGCAAACCACCAACGATGCCGAACGTATCCGCGCCACCGGCGTGCCGGCGATCCAGGTCAATACCGGCAAAGGCTGTCATCTGGATGCGCAAATGGTTCACGAAGCCGCCCAGCGTCTGGAGCTCAAGCCCAGCAGCCTGCTGTTTATCGAAAATGTCGGCAACCTGGTTTGCCCAGCCAGCTTCGATCTGGGGGAGCGGCACAAGGTGGCGGTGCTGTCGGTCACCGAAGGGGAAGACAAGCCCCTCAAGTACCCGCATATGTTCGCCGCCGCACGTCTGATGCTGCTGAACAAGGTCGATCTGCTGCCGTACTTGAAGTTTGATCTGGCCGCCTGTATCGCCAATGCCCGTCAGGTTAATCCCGACATCGAGATAATTACCCTTTCTGCGACTCAGGGGGAAGGGATGGATCAGTGGTTGGCCTGGCTGGAGCGGCAGCTATGTGCATAGGGATCCCCGGGCAGATCGTGGCGTTGGATCAACACCAGCCTCAGCACGCCTGGGCCGACGTCTGCGGCGTGCAGCGCGAAGTGAATATCGCATTGGTTTGCCGGGAGGGTGAACCCAAAGAAGCGATGCTGGGGTGTTGGGTATTGATTCACGTGGGCTTTGCGATGAGCCGCCTCGATCAACAAGAGGCCGAGGATATGCTGGCAGCACTGCAGGCGATGGGGGAAGTGGAACAGGACGTGGCGCTGTTTTTGGCGGGGGAGGATAACCATGGATTACGTAGATGAATTTCGCGATCCGCAGCGGGTAAAGAAACTGCTGCAACATATCTGGCACCGCGCCGCACAGTTGCCGTTTACCGCCGAACGACCGCTGCAAATCATGGAGGTGTGTGGTGGCCATACCCATGCGATATTCCGCTTTGGCCTCGACAAGCTGCTGCCGGCGCAAATCGAATTCATTCATGGCCCCGGCTGCCCGGTTTGCGTTTTACCTATGGGGCGCATCGACGCCTGCTGCGAAATCGCCGAGCACCCCGAAGTGATTTTTTGCACCTTCGGCGATGCGCTACGGGTGCCAGGACAGCAGGGGTCTTTACTGCAGGCGCGCGAGCGCGGGGCCGACGTGCGCGTGGTCTACTCACCGCTGGATGCCCTGATGCTGGCGCGGCAAAATCCGCAACGGCAGGTGGTGTTCTTCGCGCTGGGGTTTGAAACCACCATGCCGGTCACGGCGATTACCCTGCAACAGGCCCGGCAGGAAGGCCTGGGCAACTTCAGCGTATTTTGTCAGCACATCAGCCTGATCCCCACCTTACGCAGCCTGCTGCAACAGCCGGATGTACGCATTGACGGTTTTCTGGCACCCGGCCACGTCAGCATGGTGATAGGCACCGAGCCCTATCATTTTATCAGCAGGCAATACCACAAACCCCTGGTGGTAACCGGCTTTGAGCCACTGGATATTTTGCAAGGGGTGCTGATGCTGGTCGAGCAGTTTCTTGGCCGACAAAGCCAAACCGAAAACCAATACCGGCGGGTGGTACCGGAACAGGGCAACCGGCTGGCACAGCAGGCGATGAGCGAAGTTTTTGTCCTGGGAGGCGGCAGCGAATGGCGCGGGCTGGGCACCATTGCCAACTCAGGCATTGCCCTCACGCCAGGCTACCAGGCTTTTGATGCCGAACGTCGTTTCCGTCCGCAGCGGCGGCAAGTGGCTGACGATCCGCGATCCCGCTGCGGAGACGTGCTCACCGGGCGATGCAAACCGCGCGACTGTCCGCTGTTTGGTCGCGGTTGTACGCCGCAAAACGCGTTTGGCGCGCTGATGGTCTCGTCCGAAGGGGCTTGCGCCGCCTGGTACCAATATCGCCGTGAAACAGAGGAGACGCCGGCATGAATAACGTGATTACTATGGCTCATGGCAGCGGTGGTGCTGCCATGCAGCAATTGCTGGACGATCTTTTCCTGCCGGCCTTTGCCAACCCGCAGTTGGATCAGCGTGAAGATCAGGCACGGTTGGATTTGGCCGAGTTAACGCAGCAGGGTGATCGGCTGGCGTTTACCACCGACAGTTACGTGATTGACCCGATTTTCTTTCCGGGCGGTGACATAGGCAAGTTGGCCATCTGCGGTACGGCCAACGATCTGGCGGTGAGCGGCGCGTTGCCGCGCTATCTTTCCTGCGGCTTTATTCTCGAAGAAGGCTTGCCGCTGCCCGAGTTACAACGCGTGGTCGCCTCGATGGCCGCCACCGCGCAGCAGGCCGGTATTCGCATTGCCACCGGGGATACCAAGGTAGTGCAGCGTGGCGCAGCCGACAAAGTGTTTATCAATACCGCCGGTATCGGGGTGATCCCGTCCGACCTGAACTGGGCGGCGCAAAATATCCGCGTCGGCGATGCCGTGATTGTCAGCGGCACCCTCGGGGATCACGGGGCAACTATTCTCAACCTGCGCGAAAAGTTGGGTATGTCTCTGGACGTGATCAGCGACTGTGCGGTGTTAACGCCGTTAATTGAGCCATTGCGTGCCATTGACGGTGTGCGGGCGATGCGTGATGCGACCCGTGGCGGGGTGAATGCCATTTTGCATGAGTTCTCCCGTGCGGCCGGCGTGGGCATCGAGGTGCAAGAAAGCCTGTTGCCGATCGCCCCGGCAGTGCGTGGTATTTGTGAATTGCTGGGGCTGGACGCCATTAATTTTGCCAACGAGGGAAAACTGGTGGTCGTGGCCGCACCGCAAGCCGCACAGAACGTGCTCTGTGCCTTGCGTGCTCACCCATTGGGCGCGGACGCGGCGCTGATTGGCACAGTGACGGAGGGGCGACAGGTAAGGCTGCAGGGCGCTTATGGCATCAGCCGCCTGTTGGATTTGCCGCATGCCGAGCCTTTGCCGCGGATTTGTTGATCCCGTCGGGGGAGAACGTCGCGGCCCAGCGTTACACTTTGCGATGTGACTCACAAATCTTCATCGCGACTCAGGCAAGTGATAAACAATGTCGAATGCACAATTAGAAAAACAAGAACTACTGGAAATTACCCGCACGCTGCTGAGCCAGCGCAGTTTCACCGATCTGTTGCTGCAACTGCGTCAGATACTGCAACGCCTGCAATTGGCGGATCAGGTCACGCTGGTGCTGTTTGACCCCGACAGCGAACGGGTCAGCTTTTATGGCCTGGATGCGCATCGACAGCCGGTGAGCTATCAGGATGAGACCCTGCTGGCAAATGGCCCGGTAAGTCGGCTGCGACAAAGCCCGCTGCCACAGCGCTGGCAGAGCGATGATCTGCACGCGCGCTATCCGCAAATCGGGGCTCTGGCGCTGTATTTACCCTTTAATCAGTATTGCCTGATGCCGCTGCATGCAGGCGGTACCCTGATTGGCGGTTGTGAAGTGTTACGTTGTCACCCGGCGCCGTTCGCCGACGCCAGCCTGGTACAGTTGCAGACACTGATGGAGTTGGTGGCATTGGCGGCAGAGCAGCTCCAGCTGCGGGAGGAGGCGGAACTCCGTCAACGGCAATTGCGCCATGAACGAGATGATTATCGTATTTTGGTCGACGTGACCAACGCGGTGCTGTCGAAACTCGATTTGGATGATTTGATCGGTGAGATCTCAAAGGAAATTCACCGTTTCTTCAAAATCGACGCGATCAGCATTGTGCTTTGCGTCGATAAAACCGAACAGGTCACCATTTATTCCACCCACTATTTGCAAGAGGACGTGGTTGAGCGTCAGCAGTACAGCGTAGCGCTGGCGGGCACCTTGTCGGAACAGGTGATGCAAAGCGGTGAAATGCTGCTGTTGAATCTGAAGCATTCCGACCGGCTGGCAGCCTATGAGCGCCAGCTGTTCGATCTCTGGCATGAGCAAATTCAAACGCTGTGCGTACTGCCGTTAGTTTTCGGCAACAAAACCCTGGGCGTACTCAAGCTGGCGCAATGTCAGCCGGACAACTTCAACGCTGCCAACCTGCGGGTGTTGCAGCAGATCGCCGAGCGTATCGCGATTGCGGTGGATAACGCGCTGGCCTATCAGGAAATTAACCGGCTCAAAGAGAGCCTGGTGCATGAGAACCTGTATCTGACCGAGCAGATTAACGGCAATAACCCGGACTTCGGCGAGATTGTCGGCCGCAGCGTGGTAATGTCCGCCGTGCTCAAACAGGTGGAAATGGTAGCGAAAAGCGACTGTTCGGTGCTGATCCTCGGCGAAACCGGCACCGGTAAAGAGCTGATAGCCCGTGCCATCCACAACCTCAGCGAACGACGCGATCAGCGCATGGTGAAAATGAACTGCGCAGTCATGCCGGCCGGGTTGCTGGAAAGCGATCTGTTTGGTCATGAAAAAGGGGCATTTACCGGGGCGACCAATCAACGAATGGGGCGTTTTGAACTGGCGGACAAGGGAACGCTGTTTCTGGATGAGGTAGGCGAAATTCCCGTAGAGCTGCAACCGAAACTGCTACGGGTACTGCAGGAGAGGGAGTTCGAGCGCGTTGGCGGTAACAAGGTGATTTCGGTGGACGTGCGCCTGATTGCCGCGACCAACCGGGATCTGCAACAGATGGTGGCCGACCGCGAGTTTCGCAGCGATCTCTTCTATCGGCTTAACGTCTTCCCGATCGTTATTCCGCCATTGCGTGAGAGGCCGGAAGACATCCCGCAGTTAGTGAAGTTTCTGACCTACAAAATTGCGCGCCGTATGAAACGTACCATCGACAGTATCCCGGCGGAAACCTTGCGCCTGCTGAGCCAAATGCCCTGGCCGGGAAACGTGCGCGAGCTTGAGAACGTCATCGAACGTGCGGTACTGCTGACGCGTGGTACGGTGCTGAACCTGCAACTGCCTGAGTTGCAATACCCGGTCCCTTCGATGGCGCTCCCGGTTCCCAAAGCGGAGCCCAGTCAGCCAGGGGAAGATGAGCGCCAGCAGATTATCAGGGTGCTGAAGGAAACCAACGGCGTGGTTGCCGGCCCACGCGGGGCCGCTCAGCGCCTGGGACTGAAACGCACCACGCTGCTTTCACGCATGAAGAAATGGGGGATTTTGGTTAAGTGAAGCGCCGCGTGGGTTAGGGGCAGCTAATGAGGAATATCCCTCATTGCGGCTTTAGGCTGAGTTACCTAAGCTAAAGCTGCAATGCAAATCGCACATAAGGAGATCATCATGACTAACTTACCATCCGAAGATCGTAATCCTGCCCCTGATGCCGCTGAAGAAAATGCGTTCTTTCCGTCACCTTACTCTTTGAGTAAATACACGTCGGCAAAGACGGATTTTGACGGCGCCCACTATCCTGCGCCTTATAAAGGCGGCAAGTGGAAGGTGTTGATGATTGCGTCTCAGGAACGCTATCTGATGATGCAAAACGGAAAATTTTTCTCTACCGGGAACCACCCGGTGGAGATGTTATTGCCCATGCACCACATGGATCTTGCCGGATTCGAAATCGACGTTGCAACGCCATCCGGCGACCCGGTAAAGCTTGAGATGTGGGCATTCCCTGGTGAGGATGCGGCGGTCAAGGCCACCTATGAGAAATATCGCCGTCAGCTCAAGCAACCGAAAAAGCTGACTGAGGTAGTGAAGGACTTGGATGCGGGTAATTATATCGGTGTCTTTATCCCGGGCGGTCATGGGGTACTTAACGACATTCCCTTCAGCGAAGACGTGAAAAAAGCGCTGTTCTGGGCGCATGACAACGACCGTTACGTGATTTCACTGTGCCACGGGCCTGCCGGATTGTTGGCGGCGGGTTTGGGTGAGGACAAGGAAAACTTCTTGTATCGCGGTTACGAGATCTGTGTGTTCCCCGACTCGCTAGATACCGGCGCCAATATCGATATCGGTTATATTCCGGGCCCAATGCCCTGGCTGGTCGGTGAACGCCTTCGCGAACTGGGCGTCAAGATCCTCAACAGCGACATCACCGGGAAAGTCCACAAAGACCGTCGTTTGTTGACCGGCGACAGCCCGTTGGCCTCCAACAATCTGGGTAAGTTGGCCGCAGAGACGTTGCTTGCCGACGTTGCGGCTCGATGAACGGCGTCAGTGACGCGACATAGGTTTAAGAACGGCGTTCTGTTTTGCCCTGGCATCTGCAAGGGTGAAATAAATCTGACGACGAAAAAACGATATTATTCAGAGGGGGAGTGATTAAGGCTCAACCCACGCCAGCAGGCGCGGGTTGAGCGGATTCAACAAGATTTATGACGTTGCGTCACCGATATCCATCGGCTTTTGTTTACGAAGCAGGTGCAGCAGCAATGATACGCGGCGCTCTGTCCGTTCCGGCGTGTCCGGTGGCAAGTTATAGCGCAGAGTGTAACGCTCGTTTTTTTCATTGAAGAAATCGATGACCAGTACGGGGACCGAAGCACCCACCACTTTTCGATAGTTCAATGAGATACCTGACAACCTTCTATTCATTGAAACATCCATTATTCATCACCCTACAGCCAGGGGACGACGGGTTGACATGGCGATGCGGCCGATGCCAAAACTGAGCGCCGCGCCCAACAGCAGGATCAGCAATGAACCCCATGCCGCGCGTGATACCTGTTTCGCCGCCACTTCTGCGGCTTCGCGGGCTTTTTGCTCGGCCTGCGCCTTCAGCTGGTCGACCTTTTGTACCGCCTGCTGATAAGCCTGGGCATAGTTGTCTACGATCTGGGTCGCTTCTGCACGGCTCTTGCCTGTACGGGCTGCGACGATATTCACCAGCGCATCCTTATCTGCCGCATTCAGGGTAGGCTCACCGGATTGCTTGACGCGTTCAAACCATTGCTTGAGCTCTGCAGCCGCCTGGGTTGGGTCAGTGGCTGCATCAGTAGCGGTTTGCTTACCATCCGCAGCGACGCTATCGCTCTTTTGTTCCAACTTGGACGGGTCCAGCTCAGCCTTGCCGCTTTGCTTGAGGGTGGTGGTTAACTGGTTTTCCAAACTGCTCCAGTCCAGGCTGATGCCATTCTTGTCTAACTGCTGTTTGACGTTTTCGCCAATGCCCGGCGCTGCGGCGGCAATACCGTTGCCGGCCAAAGAGAGCCCCTTGCCGACGGCGCTACCGGCCAGACCGACCACGCCGCTCGCCACAGAAATCACCAGCCAGGTCGTCAGTAATGTGGTCACTGCCCAGCTCAACAGACCGTGCAAACCGCCGCGGTTTGGCGAAGTTCTGCCTGCGACAAATGCACCAGCCGCCAGCGAGACCAGGGTAGTGACAAACAACCAGATCCCGGTGCCCGTGCCAAAGCCACTCAGAGGGTTGCCCTCATGCAACGGATCCACGGCCGAAGCGCCGATGGCCGTGCCCAGCACGCTCAGTATCAGATAGGTCACCAACGCCATGGCACTCCCGGCCAATACCGAACCCCATGAAACGTGAAACGCAAAGCGATTGGATTCATAGACAGTGGTCATTGTTATTCCTTATATTGACTAAACAAGTGGTTGTACGCACAGCACAGGGCCGCGCCGACAGAATCAGTCTGCCGCTTGGCACCACTGACCGTCCCGGTTCATTTGCACCGACAAAGCTAGTGCATTCACACCCCGCGAATGCACCTGTTACGCACTATGCTGTTGGGAACAGCGCCACTATTAGGCACTTCGATCGCCGTCAGGCGGCCAAGCCACTTCGTCTTTTGGAGAAAACATGAGTCAGTCCATCCTTGCCAACGAAACTAACCGTAGCCAGCTACAGCAGATCATCTCAGGGTTGTCGGAAGGGGTGATCCTGGCCGAGGTCGACCAGACCATTCTGTGGGCTAACGAGGCAGCGCTGAGCATGCATGGGTTGAGCAAGTTGAGTGAGCTGGGTGCCAATGGCGGTGAATATGCTGAGCGCTTTGCCTTGCGTTATCGCAACAATCACCCTTTGACGCCGGAACAGTATCCGATTAACCGGGCTGCCAACGGCGAGACCTTCAGCGACGTACTGGTCGAAGTTCGGCCCGCCAGCGAATCGGAGTACCTGTGGGTTCACCGTTTACGTAGCCTGGTGATCACCGACAGTAAAGGGCAAGCCGAATTGCTGGTTTTGATCCTGAGTGATGCCACCGAGTGGGCCAGTGCCGAGCAACGTTTTGAAAAGACGTTCAACGCCAACCCGGCACCGGCAGTGATCTGCAGCCTGAGCGACCTGCGCTACATAAAGGTCAACCAGGGGTTCCTCGATATGACGGGCTATACACGCGATCAGGTGATGGGCACTTCGGTGTATGCGCTGGACGTGCTGGAACAGGCGGAACGCAAGGAACAAGCGGTGCAATTGCTGAGCGAAGGGGCGACCATTCCACAGATGCAGGCCGAGCTGAAGCTGCCGGCCGGCGGAACCAAGCTGGTGATCGTCGCCGGCCAGCCGCTGGACATCAATGAAGAAGATTGCATGCTGTTTACCTTTACCGACCTCGAACCTCGTCGCAAGGCGGAGTCGGCGCTGCGCGAGAGTGAAGAGCGGTTTGCCAAGTCCTTTCGTTTAAGTCCGGTGCCCACGCTGGTGTGCACGGCGGACAAGCAACGGGTCCTGGACATCAATGAGGCCTTTATAAAAACCACCGGATACGCCGCCGAGGAGTTAATCGGCAAGACGGTCGAAGAGATCAATGTTATCGATGGGCAAGGGGAATGCCGGCGGTTATTTGCCACGTTGGAAAAAAGCGGTAACGTCGAGAATCAAGACCTTAAAATACGCAAAAAGAGCAATGAAACCATCGACTGCGTGGCTTCAGCGGATGCCGTGAGCATTCAGGATGCCCGTTGTTATCTCCTGGTACTGATGGACATTACCGAACGCAAACGCTCTGAGCTTGATCTGGTGGCTGCCATTGAGGAAGTCATGCAAGACGCTTCTTGGTTTAGCCAGACATTGCTCGAAAAACTGGCCAATGTGAAAAGTATCAATAAGCCTAACCTGGCGGGGTTTTCCTTCACCGATCTTACCGCCCGCGAGCGCGACGTATTGGGGTTGATTTGCGAGGGGCTGCCGGACAAAAAGATCGCCGCACGCCTTAATCTTGCCCCGAATACGGTGCGTAATCATGTGGCGACGGTCTATTCCAAACTCGACGTCCATAGCCGCGCCGAAGCCATCGTCTGGGCCAGAGAGCGGGGGCTGTTTGCCGGTGAACGGTCATCTAAAAATGGAAAGTAGGGTGCAAATGCACTGACCAATCCCCTGCAAATTGACCTTATGAGCGGTTCATCAACGGCTTACTATCGTGAGACAAGGCAGGCATTTGCACTATGCAAACGTCGAAACAAACCTCACTCAGGAGTGCAGAATGAACAGCGATAAAATCAACGGCGTGATGGATAAAGTGGTAGGCAAGGCGCAGGAAGTGGCCGGTGATGTTACCGGCGATGAGCGTTTGCAGGCTGAGGGATCTACCCGCTACGTTGCCGGCGCACTACAAGAAAAATATGGCGATGCTGTTAGCTGCGTCAGCGATCTGGTCAAGAAGAAACCGCTCACTACGGTAGCGATTTTTGCCGGCGTGAGCCTGTTGGCAGGCCTGCTGCTACGTCGCCGCTGAGGCTGTGGATTGACTGATTACCGCAAATAAACCCCAGCCTGACTCGCCCGCATCCTGCGGGCGAATGCTTTCCCCGCGCCGCTGCACATTGTATTTTGTGACAAAAAAGCCTCTTTTACTCCCTTTCGTTTTTTGCGTCTGAGCCATAGGTTCTATATATTTATTAACAGGCTCTGAATAAAGATGCGAATATCAGCCCGCATTGTGCATCAGTGGCCAGTATAATCAGTTTGCAAAGATGTTGACGGAACATGTGCTTTCGGGAGCAGAGTAAAGGTCAGTGAGGAACCTATTGCCTCTTGATGTTGCAACCGAGCAGACAACGACTCACAGGTTACGAGGAACTATCATGCATAAAAGAACACTGGCGTCATTGCACTACGATAAAATGCCTTACGATGGGGTGTATTACCATATTTTGAAACGCGAGGCACATGGGCACACGGCGCTGTTGAAACTTGATGCTGGCAGTCACCAGTCAGCCCGCCTGCATCCGGGCTGGGTCAAACTGATGGTCCTGTCCGGTGAGCTTAAGATCGGCGACCAAACCCTGCAGTCCCATGAAATGTTTATGATCCCGGCCAATACCGCCTATACCGTGGATGCTCTCACAGAGGTTTACTGTCTCGCGATTTCCGAACTGGATGGCGTGGAGTTGGCGCGCTAATTCTTGTTCTGCCAGCCTGCCGAACACTGAGCGCAGGCGATAATCCCACTCTATTTTTCAGACCTGTCTATCACGGGCCAACCTTGTTGGCCTGTCAGGCAGTGCCAATAAGGAGGGCGCTTTGAGCCATTCCACAGCGTTGTTAACCAAAATCCAGTCTCTGGAAACGATGTTGCATCAGCCACTGCTGCGAAACGATTCGGTTACGGTGGAAAAACTGCTGCATGATGATTTTGAAGAGATCGGCCGTTCGGGACAGCGCTACAACAAAGGGCATACCATTGCGGCATTGCAGGAAGAAACTGGCCAGGCGCCTATTTATGCCGAAAATTTCAAGCTGTCCACTATTGCCGAAGGAGTGGTGTTACTAACCTACAGAAGTTTTCAACGCGGTGCCGACGGCAACGTGACCCGCAGTACTTTGCGCTCTTCGATCTGGCTGCGATCGTCGAGCGAGAACGATGACCATTGGCAGATGCGGTTCCATCAGGGAACGCCAACGGCAGAGTGAATCCATGTAGGAGGGCGTGAGAGCCCCGTTGCCTTTGCCAAATCTCCAATCTTCATACCGTTCGAAAACCTCTATTGACCTTAAAGTTAACTTTAAACCTATACTTTCTAAACGGTCAACGTAGGACCGAAGGCAAATTCGCGTTCGGGTGCAAGGTTCCTTGGCATTTTCCAGAACCGGCCTTTCCTGCGCGTGGCCGAGAAAAGCATCACCCTTTGACTAATTGCTGAATGGGAGAATTGATATGGGTTACGTAACCACTAGCGATGGCGTTGACATTTTCTACAAGGACTGGGGACCAAAAGATGGAAAAGTCATCTTTTTCCATCATGGCTGGCCGCTGTCTAGCGATGATTGGGATGCCCAGATGCTGTTCTTCGTAAACCAAGGATTCCGCGTTGTTGCGCACGATCGGCGTGGCCATGGTCGTTCCAGTCAAGTATCGGAAGGGCATGATATGGATCACTATGCGGACGACGTTGCTGCGGTAGTGAAACATTTGAGCGTGCAAGGTGCCATGCATGTGGGTCACTCAACGGGCGGGGGCGAGGTGGTGCGTTACATCACGCGTCATGGTGAGGATAAGGTATCGAAAGCCGTACTGATCAGTGCTGTGCCGCCGTTGATGGTGAAAACCGACAGTAATCCGCAGGGGACACCCAAATCGGTATTTGATGATTTCCAGGCGCAACTGGCCGCCAATCGGGCGCAGTTCTATTACGATGTTCCCGCGGGACCTTTCTACGGCTACAACCGGCCCGGCGCCAAGCCGTTGGATGCGGTCATCTGGAACTGGTGGCGGCAAGGCATGATGGGCGGCGCCAAGGCTCATTATGACGGCGTCGTCGCGTTCTCACAGACTGATTTCACCGACGATCTCAAACGTATTTCCATCCCGGTTTTGGTGATCCACGGCGATGACGATCAAGTGGTTCCATACCAAGATTCAGGCGCGCTCTCGGCCAAGTTGGTCAAAAACGGCAAGCTTATTACCTACAAAGGTGCGCCGCACGGCATACCTACGACCCATGCTGATCGGGTCAACAGCGATCTACTGGCCTTTGTAAATAGCTGATGCGGGAAACACGGTTCTCGTGAAAAAAACAGGCTCCTGCTGGAGGGGCCTGTCGCCCGATATCCCTTTGGCAGCGCCTACGAGTGACAGGGGAAAAAGGTTGGATTGTAGTGACAATGTCACAATTA
The DNA here is from genome assembly GCF_024809915.1 of Serratia sp. BIGb0234. NCBI lineage: Bacteria > Pseudomonadati > Pseudomonadota > Gammaproteobacteria > Enterobacterales > Yersiniaceae > Serratia > Serratia sp. BIGb0234. The sequence continues at coordinate 238,669 of NZ_JANUEI010000004.1, read as the reverse complement.
TTGCGTTATGTTAAATAGGGGTTGAGTTCAAATGATTTGTGCTTTAATGCTGCCCAACTCAGGGTGAATATGCAGATATATTGGTCGATCTAATGCCAGTTAAACAGTGCATTTTGGCGAAATCTGCAAGGGAAATGCTGCCAAGCTTTCTCAGATTTCGCGTAGCGCGATCAAAATAAAACAGGGAAAAGGATGATGTTTAAGAAAGGCAGACCGAAAATGCTTTTTCGCAGGGAGAACACTACTGCAAGGGGAGCAATCCGCCATGGTGGTGAGTACCGCTGGCAGCGCCATAAGAAACACGCGATTGATGAGAACTTACCGATGCGAGAAGGCATGCACGGCAGAATGCAACAAGGTATTGATTACACGCCGTTGTTCAAATTTTTGCTGCGTAACGTTGGGCAACCGTGGATTGATGTGCATCGTGAAGCAATAAGTCGACTGGATAAGGAAGAGCCGATTTTTTATTTGGTTGCATTACAGCGTAAAAATTGGAGCAGCTACGTACGTTATGGCGAATCGAGTTACTACAGCGGGCTTTGCATCGATGAGCAAGGATTGCTGCAGAAGGTTAATCCTGAATTCACTGCAGAAGACGTCCCGGTTCGATGCCGTTGTTGTACGTATACCTTTAATGGTGAACGAGTACCTGTAACTGAAAAGAACTGGCTAAAACCTTACGAAAAGGAAAACTGGGAATGATGATGAAAGAACAGGTTCTACAGAAAGAAAACCCTTGGGGGCGGGTAGTCAGGTTAAGGCTCAGCTATCTCAATATGCAATTTAACATAATATACATTATGCGCACCCAAGTAACTCTACGTAGAATCTGAGCTTTTGGGCTTTACCATGGCCTTTTATTCATATCCCGTTTTCCCGATGCTTTACGCTTAATGCCATGCTGATTCAAACACTCAATGTTTCATCCGGAATCTCTCCGCTATGAAAACCAAATTCACACTGAGTTCTTCTCACCGGTTTTGCACTGTGCACTAAAAAGCATTCTCCCTTGTGCCGATGTTTTCCAGAATAGATAACCTTCTTCACGCACAGGATTATGGCAGTTCTCATCTTGCTGATCGTACATCGCAAATTGTGGCCTAATGACATCCATGGCCGGTGCACTAATATGAAACAGGATCAGCGTTTGAACTCATACTGCGTAAACAGCAATTCTGGGATAGAAACATCAACTCGCACCTCACTCATCGTGACATTGTCACCTTAACCAAACCGCTTTTATCTGGGCATATGCCCTGTAATCCCGATTCATTCAGCTTGCGCTTGGTGTCCTGCAGCGTTTCCCGCTGATTACTCAGCGTCGCCATCATGCGATCAATCTCCTCAAGCCGCGCATCAAGCTTCTGCATAAGGCTGTCCTGGTACGCCATTCCTTCCAGCGACAGCACGCCGCGGATCGTATCCAGTGCAAAACCCAGGTTTTGTCCGATCTGGATAAGATGCAAACGCTCCAGCGAGGTCTCGCTATAAACACGATACCCGTTGGCGCTGCGCGATGCCTTAGGCAGTAATCCCTGTTGCTCATAGTAACGTATGGCCGATGCGGCCAGACCCGAACGCTCTGCCAATTCCCCTATTTTCATTTCGCTTGACCTTAAAGTTAACTTTAATCTTAGTATACACGGGTTCTCTTGTTGATTAAGGATCCGCCATGATGTTCACCCCGCTTACCCTGCCTAACGGCAGCGTCCTTCCCAACCGCCTGGCAAAAGCCGCGATGGAAGAAAACATGGCCGACGTCGGCCAAGTGCCTGGCCCGGCATTGTATCGTTTATACCAGAGTTGGGCGCAAGGTGGTGTTGGCCTGATTATTACCGGTAACGTCATGATCGACAGTCGTGCAATGACGGGGCCCGGTGGCGTGGCTCTTGAGGCCAATACCCCACTTGCCCCCTTTACCGCTTGGGCCAAATCCGCACGCCAGAACGGTGCGCAGGTTTGGATGCAGATTAACCATCCTGGCCGCCAGGTCATGGCAAGTATGGGGGGCGAAGCCTGGGCACCGTCGGCCGTTCCCGTGGAAATGGGTAAGCACAGCAAGTTATTCGCACAACCGACGGCCATGAGCCAGGCGCAGATCGATGAGGTGATCGAACGTTTTGCTACCACCGCTTATGCTGCCGAACAGGCTGGATTTACTGGCGTACAAATCCACGCAGCACACGGCTATCTGCTCTCGCAATTTTTGTCTCCCTTGACCAATAGACGTAACGATCAATGGGGTGGCAGCCTCGCTAATCGTGCTCGCTTGCTGTTAGAGGTCGTGCGAGCAGTGCGTGAACGTGTCTCGCCAAGCTTTTGCGTTTCGATCAAGCTAAACTCGGCTGATTTTCAGCGCGGTGGCTTCTCTGAAGAAGATGCGCAACAAGTGATTTTGTTGCTGAATGAATTGCCAGTCGACCTGATTGAACTGTCAGGAGGCAGCTACGAAAGCCCAGCGATGCAGGGTAACGCCGCGGATGGACGCACATTGGCGCGCGAAGCCTATTTTTTGGAGTTTGCCCGCGATCTTGCCGCCGTCGCCCACATGCCGGTGATGACAACGGGAGGTATCGCCCGTAAGTCCGTGGCGCAGCAGGTGTTGGATAGCGGCGTCGCCGTGGCGGGTATAGCAACAGCCATAAGCCATGGAAAGTACTCGCTCACGATTGCCGCAAAAGGATTGGCTTAGATTTAGATAATGTATGAAAGTAAAAAAGTCATCCCTAAAGCCAGCACCGAAGCGATAAAGGTTGCCGTGGTGTAGTACTTGAACGTTTCATTGAGCGTTGCGCCGCAATACTGTTTCACCAGCCAGAACAATGAATCGGTCACTATGGTGCAACCGATAGCGCCAGAGCCTATGGCAATGGTCACGATCTCCGGGCTGACGTCAGGATAGAGCGCTAACATTGGTGCGACAATGGCCGTTGCTCCCATCATGGCAACGGTGGCGGAGCCCACTGCCGCATGAAGAATAAGCGCGACTAACCATGCCAACAAGATCGGATGCATATGCAGGTTGGAAAGCATTAACGCCAGGGTGTCCGCTAAGCCGCTGGTCTTCAATATGCTGTTGAAGGCCCCGCCCGCGCCGATGATCAACAAGATATTGGCTATAGAAGCAAAACCCGTTTCCGTGTGGCCCAACAGCGTACTCATCCCCATATGACGGCGGATGCCCAGAACGTAATAGGCCACAAACACGGCAATGAACATGGCGATAATCGGGTTGCCGATAAACTCCATCAGGCCAAACAGACGCCCTTCTTTAGCCAGGTTCAGCTCCGCTACCGTCTTCACCAACATCAGCACAATCGGCAATAGCACCGTAAACAACGTTGCCCGCAGCGAAGGCAGCTCATGTTCTTCTCGTACGGTCAGATTGGAAAATTCTGGCGGTACCGGCTTAAACGGCAAGCGTTTCCCCAGCATTTTCAAGAACAACGGCCCGCCGACCAGAGACGCCGTTAAACCGACGAGAAGTCCGTAAACAATCACCGTTCCTACGTCTGCACCCAGCTTATTGGTCACAAACAGCGCCGCAGGATGTGGAGGAACGACGCAATGCACAGCCATCAATGCAGTACAAAGCGGTATGGCCAGTTTAAGCAGCGAGGTGCCGGTTTTTCTGGCGATGGAAAAAGCCAATGGAATCAATAACACCACGCCCACTTCGACAAACAGTGTGATGCCGCAAACCAAGCCTACCAATACCATAATGACATCGACGGAAAGCCAGCGGCAACGCTGCAGCGCGATACCAATGCGTTCTGCAGCACCGGAAACCTCCATCATCTTGCCAAGAGTGGTGCCCAGCCCAATCACCGCAGCCAGGAATCCTAGCGTGCTGCCAATGCCATTTTCTATGGCATTGACCATATCAATCGGGCCCATCCCCATCATGCCACCGACAAAAAAGCTCGCTAACAACAACGCTAAAAAAGGATGAAACTTGAACTTTACGATGGTCAAAATGATGAGTGCAATACTGGCGATCAGCGTGCCGGCAACCCAAATGTGTGAATCCATGGCCCATATCCCCTGTCATTGAATTGTCTTTATTGGACAGGAAAACGACGATCGGTGACAAACGATATAAATCTCACCTCACATGAGCAAAACAGAATCAAACGAGTGACTTGCGCCAAGAAATGGTGCAATTTAGCGACATGCATCAACTTTACTCACCAAACTGATGCGTAAAATACAGTTTTTTTACTTTCAGGGGGAAATATGTCGGGGAACCATCTGCTAACGGGTCAGCACCGATCGCTTAATGGCTGGCAGCTATCACGGCTGTTTACATTTGAAGTGGCGGCTCGACACGAGTCTTTCGCCATGGCGGCGGATGAACTGTCGGTGAGCCCCAGTGCGGTAAGCCATACCATTAATCAACTGGAAGCAAATCTCGGCTTAAAGTTGTTTATTCGTTCTCATCGGAAAGTTGAACTCACCGCTGAAGGTGAACGGGTTTTTTGGGCGTTAAAAACATCATTGGGTACCCTGAACCAGGAAATATTGGATATCAAGAACCAGGCGCTGTCAGGCTCCCTGACGGTTTACTCCCGGCCGTCGATCGCCCAGTGTTGGATCGTGCCGGCCCTGGCCGATTTTTCTCGCCGTTATCCCGCCATCAACCTGACTATTCTGACTGGCAATGAAAACGTCAATTTCCAGCGGGCAGGCATTGATCTGGCCGTTTATTTTGATGCGACTCCCTCATCACAGCTTCATTACCAATACCTGATGGATGAGGCAATTATTCCCGTATGCAGCCCGGAATATGCAGCCCAATTTGAGCTGGTCAATTTTCCCGGCAACCTCTCACACTGCACCCTGCTCCACGATCGTCAGGCCTGGAGCTATGATTCTGGTACGGATGAATGGCACAGCTGGGCTCAACATTTCGATGTCAATCTGGATACCTCGCCGGGAATAGGATTCGATCGTTCCGATCTGGCCGTCACTGCGGCAGTGAACCACGTTGGCGTTGCCATGGGCCGTAAGCGACTTATCCGCAAGCAACTCAGTACCGGCGAGCTGGTTGCGCCATTGCCCAAAATGGAGCTGAAATGCGATCAGCACTATTATGTATCAACGCTTTCCGACCGCCAGTGGCCAAAAATTGATGCCTTCATCGTTTGGTTAAAAGAGTTGGTAGACAAATCTGAATAGGTTTCACCACACCCAAGAAATCAGTATCCCGATTGCCGATAATTACCGTTATCGCATCGGGACTGCCTGGTAACAAGCGGCGTTATAATTATATTATCATCAAGTTAATACTATAATATTGCCAAACCAAATACCGTTTCCTGGTTGGATCAGCATACCTCTCAGAAAATTCGAATTAATTAATATAAATAGCACGTTTCCAAAGTTGATAACTGTTATGTGTGCTGCCGGATTCTGCATCGCTAATGACGCTCATAATAAAGCACTATAATCCAACAAGTAATAACTTAGGTCACTATAATTAATGTCATTATGGTTATATATGATAACAGCCTATCTTTACATCCATTTAATTTAACATCAGAAATAAGGGAAATAATGGAACTACAGATACGTAACAAAAGGCGAATTCTAACCCTGGCCGCTTTAGCAGGATTGAGTATCACCACAATGTCTGCTAATGCTTTTGCGCAGGAGTTTTCACCTGTAGTTCAAATGAGCAAGGGGACTATCGAAGGCGTCAAAAATGACGGGTACCTTCAATTCAAAGGCATTCCTTATGCGAAGGCTCCTGTAGGCAGTTTGCGTTGGATGCCGCCGGTTGAAGAAGAAAAATGGTCGGGCACGTTAAAAGCGAACCATTTTGCCAATACATGTGCCACCAAGCTCACTTTGGGTGGGTTTGGGCCAGTAAGCGCTGCTGAAGATTGCCTCTATCTTAATGTTTATACCCCAGCGGTTTTACCAGAAAACAACAGTAAACTGCCGGTCATGGTGTGGATACCCGGTGGTGGATTAGGTTCTGGTTCGGGTAATGAATACGATGCCAGTAAACTTGTCAGTAAGAATGTTATTGTCGTCACCATGAATTACCGCCTGGGTATGTTTGGGTATTTCTCACATCCGGCATTGAACCACGAGGAGCATAAGGCAATTAATTACGGCACCTTAGATCAGCAAGCTGCCCTAAAGTGGGTAAATAAGAACATCCAATCATTTGGTGGCGATAATCATAATGTCACGTTATTTGGTGAGTCTGCCGGCGGACATAGCGTATTGGCACAAATGGCTTCGCCCGGTGCCAAGGGGTTATTTAACCGCGCTATTGTTTCCAGTGGTTCATTTTCCCTAAAGCAGCCAACAGTGGCTGAAGCAACTAAAATCGGTGAACTGGTTGCCAAGAATGTCGGCTGTTCGGAAGGTACGGAAGAAAAAATGGCAGAATGTTTACGGGCAGTACCCACCGAAACCATTCTGGATAAGGGCGTTAACTATATGACCACCGCACAGGTTGTGACCGATGGTGAGGTGATGCCTGAATCATTGGAGGCCGCTTTTAGCTCCGGCCGCTACAACGTTGTTCCGATTATTAATGGCTTTAACACCAATGAGGGCACCTTCTTTGCTGCCATGATGGAGCTGGATTCAGGTAAACCAATAGACAACATCGGTTTTTACGAGGGTCTGAAAGCTTTCTTTGGCGAGAGTGACGCAAACACGCTAATAAAGCGAGCTGCAATCCCTGCCAAGCAGGTCAATCTTGGCCAAGACTACGCAGATTTCTTTGGCCGAGCCAAATTTATCTGTCGCACGCCGATGATGAATAACCTTTTGGCTAAAAACACGCCGGTCTACAGCTATGAGTTTGCGGATAAAACAGCTCCTCAGTTTGCCAAACCTGTGTCGTTCCCGTACGCAGCCGCACACACCAGTGATTTACAGTATATCTTCCGTGATTTCCATGGCACTACCGGCGAGTTGCATAAACTCAATCCTGCACAAGAGAAACTTTCAATCTTGATGGTGGATTACTGGACCAACTTTGCCAAAACCGGCAATCCAAATGCTAAAGGCCTGCCTGTATGGGGTGCCTACCACCCACAAACCGAATCGACCCTTTTTCTACATACCCAAAATACCAAAATGATCGAGGGAATTTCAAAAACCTTCAATTGTGATGAGTTCGCAGGGGTACTCTGAGTCATCTTTAAGGGCCAGTGATAGAATCATTAAGACCGCACCATGAATCCTCGGTGTGGTCTTTTTTTTAAGGCGATTGTCACTGACCACATTCCCCTATCCCTCACCACTGAGCAACAATAGTTTGAGTGTCTATCTCCGTAGCAGGATATATCATCACGCTTAGTGCCTGTATTATTTTTCGACAGGCGTGCGATATATCCAAACAGTTAAAATGGTTGATAACGTGAACCAAACGGCAATTTCTTTTATCAATAACCCAACCATGTAGAAAATGTTTTAACATTTGCAGCATAAAACAGTACAATTCCGTCCGTTAATTTTGCACTGTTTTAGGATATATGTGTCGTTAATTCGGACTGCCACATCGCGAAGCCATCTCCCGGCCTGTCTGGGGATTTTTGCGATCCTGATGTTGTTCATCGCCCCGGTGATCTCTCGATCGCTGGAGCATGCGCGCGTGGGGCAATCTGAAACGGTCGCAATGACAGACTGCGGCATGGATATGTCTGCACATGGCCATCATCCGCCGCCGGAGCCTGGCGCACAAAGCATGACGATGACCATGCAGACCGGCAGCCATAATATGGCGATGATGATGGATGACAGCGCCTGCGGTTACTGTGTATTGCTGATCCATGTCCCCTTGTTAGACTTGGCCAGTTCACCGCTATTCTGGTCTGGTTCGCTGTTGTCGCGCGCCCCTCCGCTGCATTATATCTTCCCGCTATTCGCCCATGTGATCCACTCCGAGTCCCAACCTCGCGCTCCACCAGCATCGCTTCCGCTGATTTAAAAATAAATAGACTGCAGCCAAATTATTCCTGTTGAGACTATTCAACCGGGCGGGTTATTTACGCCTGTCGGAATTCCCCACTGCACTCAATAAACATCGCAACCCTGTTGGCATTATTCTCACGCCAAAACCGGGCCAAAGCTTATTAACGGCGGCATGATGCTCCGGGTTTCACTGCGCCTAAATAACCGGCTGTTGCGATGTAAAAGTATTTTTAGCGTCAAAATTGACATTAAGGAACGATGATGTTCGGAAAAACCAACAATTATAAGAAGCGCCCTCTCTCCCTGCATATTACTGCGGCTATGCCGCTGTTTGTCCTGGCGGGCTTCAATGCTCATGCTGCACAACAGCACCAGCATGAAGTAGCGGTAAAGGCCAATGATGGCGACGTGATCACCGTCACCGCACCGCTCTATTCGCCGATGACGATAGTGACCTCACCGAAAACCCCTCGCCAGCCAGTGCCTGCCAGCGACGGCTCGGATTATCTGAAAACTATCCCGGGTTTCTCACAGATCCGGAATGGCGGCACCAATGGCGATCCGGTGTTTCGCGGCATGTTTGGATCCAGGCTGAAAATTTTGACCGACGGTGGCGAAATGTTGGGTGCCTGTCCTTCACGAATGGACGCGCCGACTTCCTATATTTCACCAGAAAGTTATGACCTGTTGACGATTACCAAGGGGCCGCAAACGGTGCTTTGGGGCGCAGGATCCTCTGCCGGTACGGTGCGCTTTGAACGAGAACGTCCGCAGTTTGATAAACCAGGCGTCAAAGGCAACGCCAGCATGCTGGCCGGTTCCAACGGCCGTTGGGATGAAAACATTGATGCCAGCCTGGGCAGTGAACAAGGTTATCTGCGCCTGATGGGCAATAAATCACGCTCTCATGATTATCAGGACGGCAATGGCGATCGCGTGCCCTCTCGCTGGGACAAATGGAATGGCGATCTGGCACTGGGTTGGACTCCGGACACCGATACCCTGCTGGAAGTGACCATGGGCCGGGGTAATGGTGAAGCGCGCTATGCCGGGCGCAGCATGGATGGTTCGCAGTTCAAGCGCGAAAGTCTGGGCATGCGGGTAGAAAAATCCAATATTGGCGAGGTGTTCGACAAGCTGGAAGCCCAGGTGTATTACAACTACGCCAACCATATTATGGATAACACCACCCTGCGTTCACCCGGCCAAGGCGGCATGGCGATGGGACACATGGGCATGGGGATGCCTATGCACGCCGGCATGACCATGCAGTTGGATCGCCGCACCGTCGGCGGTCGAGTGATGGGTACCTGGCTGTGGCAAGATTTTAAGTTGGAAAGCGGTATGGATACGCAAACCAACACGCATCGCAACAAACGGGGTAACGCCTGGCAAGAGGATGCGCAGTTCCATAACTACGGTGCCTTTGGTGAACTGACCTGGAGCGCGACCGAACAGAGCAAGATCATCAGCGGTGCTCGCCTCGATCGTACCCTGGTGGATAACTACAAAACTGGCAACGATACTGAGCGTTCCGATACGCTGCCTAGCGGTTTTAGCCGTATTGAGCACACATTGGCCGGCATGCCGTTGATGCTGTACGCAGGGATCGGCTATACCGAACGTTTCCCCGACTATTGGGAGCTGTTCTCCCCGACATTTGGGCCTGGCGGCAACAAGAGTGCGTTTGACAGCGTGAAGAGTGAAAAAACCACGCAGATCGATATCGGTGCTCAATATACCGATAAGCGGTTTAACAGCTGGGTATCGGCGTATGTTGGCCATGTGAATGACTTTATCTTGTTCAAATACGATCCGCATCACGCCCGTATCAGCCAGGCCGATAACGTTAACGCCACCATCATGGGCGGTGAAATGGGTATGGGTTACCAGTTGACCGAACACTGGAAGACCGATGCCAGCCTGGCTTATGCCTGGGGGAAAAACACCAGCGACAACCAGCCGTTGCCGCAAATCCCACCGCTGGAGGCTCGCTTTGGTTTAACCTACGAACGAGGCGACTGGAGCAGCACCGGCCTGTGGCGTGTGGTCAGCAGCCAGCACCGCGTAGCCATCAATCAGGGCAACGTGGTCGGTAAAGACTTTGCCGACAGCCCGGGTTTTGGCGTGCTGTCCGCCAATGTAGCTTACAAGGTGAACTCGCACGTCAAGCTCAGCACCGGCCTGGATAACATTCTCAATAAAACCTACAGCGAACACCTGAATCTGGCAGGTAACAGTACCTTCGGCTATTCGTCGAATACGTCGGTCAATGAACCGGGCCGCACCCTGTGGGCCAAGGTGAATGTCACCTTCTAACCAGGTGCTATGGGGCGGTGTATGCATGCCACCGCCCCATGTTTGTTATTGCTCCGCGCGCTGATTTTGTTATTCACGGGCAATTTGCTGAAATACAGCCGCCCACATGCCTGAAACCGTGCAGATATCTTTATGCAACCGACGAGACTATATGCTCTCGCAGCCATTGATGCGCCGGATCGCGATGGGCACGCTCATGCCATAGCATGGTCATCTCGAAGCCCGGCAGCTCGACGGGCGGCTCCACCACCTGCAACGCGCTATTATTGCGTACCAGACGTGACGGCAGCATGGCCACCAGCTCTGAGGTTGCCAACACCGACATCACAAACAGAAAATGCGGTACGGAAAGCACCACTCGCCGGGTCAAACCGGCTTCCGCCAACACTTTGTCGGTGATGCCGAAAAAGCCCCCGCCGTCCGGCGAAACCATCACATGTTCCAGCTCACAAAACTCAGCCAGTGAAGGTGGTTTTTGCAAGCCTGGGTGTCCGGCTCGTCCCACCAGCACGTAGCGTTCGCTAAACAAAATTCGTTGTCGCAAATGGGCTGGAGCCCCTTCACGGGTATGAAAGGCCAAATCTATCTCACCCTGCTCCGCCTGCCTGGCGATGCGTGAAGGCACTGTCTCGATCACTGCCAGTCTGCTGTTCGGTGCCGCAGCCCGCAGGCCCATCAACGCCGGCTGAACAATGGTTGACTCGCCATAGTCAAAAGCCGCTACGCGCCAGGTATTTTCAGCCACTTTGGGATCAAAGGGCGATGAAGGTGACACCGCTTGTTCCAGTGCTTCAAGTGCCTGCCGCAGCGGTTCACGTAACTCGTCGCCGCGTGCGGTGGGCCGCATTCCTCGTGGCCCCGGCAACAGCAGCGGATCGTTAAAGATGTCTCTGAGTTTGGCGAGATGCACACTGACCGCAGGTTGTGAGAAGTTTAAACGTTGTGCCGCCCGGGTAACGTTGTGCTCTGAAAGCAAGGCGTCCAGCGTGACCAGCAGGTTAAGATCCAGACGTCTGATATTATTCATGCTAATACCTGTAATATTAGAAATTCATTTCTAATATACCTTGCAGCAGCCTAACCTGCCTCCATCAATCAATGGAGGTTCCACAATGAACGTTTTAATCGTCTACGCCCACCCTGAACCGCAGTCATTAAATGGTTCACTCAAGGATTTTTCAGTACAGCGGCTCGAAGCTGCCGGCCATGCGGTGCAAGTTTCCGATCTGTATGCCATGCAATGGAAAGCGACGCTCGACGCCAATGACAGCACGGCCCAATCCGGTGATCGTTTCAATCCGTCGCTCGATTCCCAGCAGGCTTTTGCTCAGGGTTTACAGAGCAAAGATATTGAACTGGAACAGGAAAAGCTGCTGTGGGCCGATACGGTGATCTTGCAGTTCCCGCTGTGGTGGTTTTCGATGCCGGCGATCCTTAAAGGCTGGGTTGAACGCGTCTATGCCTACGGATTTGCCTATGGCGTCGGCGAGCACTCTGACGTCCGTTGGGGGGATCGTTATGGTGAAGGCACCCTCGCCGGTAAACGCGCGATGCTGATTGTCACTACCGGCGGATGGGAGTCGCACTATGCGCAACGCGGCATCAATGGCCCGATCGATGACATTCTGTTCCCTATCCAACATGGCATCCTGCATTATCCCGGTTTCGAAGTGCTGCCGCCCTTTGTTCTTTATCGTACCGGCCGGGTCGATGAAGCGCGCTTTGCCGAGGCTTGTAACGCACTGGGGCAACGCCTCGATGAATTGGAGCAAACCTCGCCTATTCCCTTCCGTAGGCAGAATGCGGGCGAGTACGAGATCCCGGCATTGACGCTGAAACCCGATATTGCTCCCGGGCGTAAGGGCTTTAGCGCGCATATTGAATAATTAATGGAACCTTCTTCCAACCCACGGTATTGGCCGACGCCAATGAACAGATGCGGTTGGCGCATGAAGAAACTTTCGGGCCGCTGGCAGCCTGCTTCCGTTTCCATACCGAAGAGGAAGTGATTCGCCGGGCTAACGACACGCCTTTCGGATTGGCCGCCTACCTCTACACTCGCGATCTGGCGCGTGCATTCCGTGTCACGCGCCAGTTGGAAAGCGGTATGGTGGGCATCAATGAGGGCATTATCTCGACTGAAGTGGCGCCCTTTGGCGGTGTCAAAGAGTCTGGCCTGGGCCGTGAGGGCGCGGATGTGGGGCTCGAGGAGTATCTCGAGACCCAGTATGTCAATTTGGGGCAACTGGGCGGCGAATAAATAGCTGTTCGGTCATCAATTGCCCCCACTGTGTGCCCGGCTGCTCTTCTGCAAGCACGAAACCGACGCTTTCATAAAGATGCCGGGCCGCATCCAGCCCTTTGAAGGTCCACAGATGGGTTTCGTCAAAGGCATGCTCATCGCAAAAACTGACCGCCCGGTTCAGCAACTGGCGGCCAATACCGCTGCCACGCAGGCTGTCATCGATAATAAATGCGCGCAAGTGAGCACGGTTGTCTCCCAAGCTTTCACCATCAATCGATACAGAGCCGACAATGCGATCGCCCTTCAGCGCGGACCAGGTCTGGTTTAATGGATTCGACAAACGCCCGGCCAGATCGGCCAATGCCGCGCCCACCGTAGCTTCGAAGAAGGCGCCGAAACCCACGGTGCGGGAATAGTATTGCATGTGCATTTCCAGCGTTCTGGCGGTGAACCCCGGCAGATAGCCGCTGACAATCTCGATGGGCGCTGCAGCAACCGGCGTTTCTCCCAGGCGATGTGCTCGCAACGCTGTGGCATAGCTCTGCAGCCCATTGGCGATGCTGACGCTGGCGTCTGCCGGCAACTGCTCCAGCGCGGTAAGCACCTGACGATCGGCAAAACGATTGATGCCCGCCAGGGTTTCTCGTCCTTGCGCCGTCAGCCGCAGGATCTTCTCTCTGGCATCTCGCGGGCTGACCTGCGTTTCCAGCTCCCCGGCTTTGATCAGCTTGTTCAACATGCGGCTGACGCTGGATTTCTCCAGGTTAAGTACGTTGCAAAGCTCGGCGGCGGTATCAACCTGGCGATCGCCTATTTCAATCAACGCATGCACCGCCGATGGCGGCAGTTCGGTTCCTGCCAGGGTATTGCCCATAAAGCCGAGCTCACGCACCAAATGGCGCGACGCATCCCTGATCGGGTGTAAATACGGACTTGGTTGTGTGGTTGACATGATCGGCACTCTGATATGGTTGTATTGTGCAACCATATCAGAGTTATTCAGCAGTGCAAAGGGGCATGAGTCTTACAGGACAGCGGCCCGACATCAGGCACGCTCAGGTTTTTTAGGCGCTCTCGCCCTTTTTTAACTCTTTCAGGTATTTGTAAACCGTGGCGCGGCCGAGGGATAACACGTTGGCGATATAGTCGGCGGCGCTTTTGGCTTTAAACGCCCCTTCGTTATACAGGTCAATCACCAACTGCTTTTTCTGTTCACGGCTCAATGAACCCAATGAAGCGTTTTGCTGGCGGATCCACTCGTGCAGGAAGGTATTGATCTTCTCCTGCCAGTCGTCTTTGAATAACTGCTGTGGCTGAGGCTGCAAACGGGTGACCGACAGGAACATATCCAGCGCATTTCTGGCGTCTTCAAATGTCGCGGTGCTCAAATTAATGCACAGCAGGTAGCGGGGAACGCCCTGTTCGTCTTTCGCGGCAATGCTCACCGAACGCATTTTCTTGCCGTCCCAGTTGAGTTTCTCGTACGGCCCGGTCACCTGACCTTCGCTGTCGATGTCAAAATCCTCCAAACCGGCATCGTCACCCGGTTTGCGTTTCGACAGATTATTGGCGAGGTACGCCACCTTATTGGTAGAGAGATCGTGTATCACCACTTCCACATTGGGAAAAAACAGCGCTGCAATGCCGTCGGCAACCGACTGCAATAATTCTAATTGGGACGTGGTTTTCAGCACTCTGCTGTTACTCCATAGCGATAAGGCATGATGATATTGGCCAGTTTTCATCATTGGGTCAGCCGCTTAGCATACCTCAGTTGCCCCGCAATGCCGAGCGGGAGAACGGCTAACCGCCCTCCCGAGACTGGCTTATTCCGCCTCGCGATGGCTTTGGTAAAACACATAGCCTTCCTGAGCCACGCTGTCTTTGATTCTAAAGCGCCAAACGATCGCCAGGGTGATAAACCACAGCGGCATGCTACACAACGCTATCAGGGTATCGCGATCAAAGATCATCAGCACCAACGTGAAGGCAAAGAACGCCAATGTCAGCCAGGTCATTATCACCCCACCCGGCATTTTGAACAGCGAACGTGCATGCAGGTCGGGCCGCTGTTTGCGGTAAACCAGATAGGCCGCCAGGATCATGCCCCAGCTGTAAACCACCAGTATCGCCGCCACGGTAGACACGATAGTAAATAGCGTCATGACGTTCGGCATCAGGATCAGCAACATCGTCCCCACTACCATGCAAAAGCACGAGAACATCAGGCTGCGGATCGGAATGGCGGTAGTGCGCGAAAGTATCTTGAACTGCCCATGGGCATGCTTCTCCATCGACAAGCCATACAGCATACGGGTACTGGAATAGACGCCACTGTTGGCTGAGGACATCGCCGAAGTCAGCGCCACAAAGTTGATGACCGCAGCGGCAGCGGGCAATCCCGCCTGATCGAACAGCATCACAAACGGGCTGCTGTCCGGTGAAATATGGCTCCATGAGGTTACGGCGATGATCGCCAGCATGGAAAACACATAAAAGATAATGATCCGCACCGGGATAACGTTAATCGCCTTCGGCAGTACCTTGTGTGGATCCTTGGTTTCAGCCGACATGGTGCCCAACAGCTCAATACCGGTGCAGGAAAAGATGGCGATCTGGAAGCCGGCAAAGAAACCAAGAATGCCGTGCGGCATGAAAATAGCAGGATCGGTGATGTTGTTCACCGAGGCTTTAACCCCGTCCGGCGAAGTCCAGCCAATAAACACCATCCAGGCCCCGGTGACGATCAGCGCGATAATGGCGATCACCTTGATGATGGCAAACCAAAACTCCGCTTCGCCAAACATCTTCACCGACAGCATATTGAACAGGCACAACAGCCCTAAGGTCAGTAAAGCCGGTAGCCAGGGCGAAACCTCGGGGTACCAGTACTGTATGTAGCCGCCGCAGACCACCACGTCGGCAATGCACGTCACCACCCAGCTCAGCCAATAGGACCACCCCAGAAAGAAGCTGGCTTTCGGCCCCAGGTATTCGGAAACGAAATCGGCAAACGAGCGGTAGTCGAGCTTGGTCAGCAACAGCTCCCCCATCGCTCGCATCACCATAAACATAAAGAAGCCGACAATCACATAGGTCAACACAATAGAGGTGCCGGAAAGCGCGATGGTTTTGCCCGATCCCATAAATAAGCCAGTCCCAATGGCGCCGCCGATGGAAATCAGTTGAATATGGCGCTCGCTGAGTCCGCGTTGCAATGTTTGGGCGCAGTCAGGCCCCTCGGTTGAAGAAGCCTTCAACCGATGTTGCTTACTTTTTGTCATGGTGTTACCTGTCCGTCATTAAGGCGATTAAGCAGCGGACAGCCGCTGCTGCAGGAGTGAAACGCATTGCGCGTTGTACCGGCAAAAAAATTCAGGCAAAACGATACCGTCCCTTTGTTAAAGGGAAGTTAAAAAATGTACGCATCAGAAAACGGCTGTTCGAGCTGCGCGCTAGCCCACATTTAGCATGCGAAGCATGAGCGTGGAGGGTGATTCATTTATTATCAGTCGGTTATGATTATTTTTGTTCAAGAATAAAACGCTGACAACGTCGATTTAACATGAATTTAACTCTGGCGTCAGGAAACGGCATTGTCAACACGACACTTAAATAAAATGAAACTTTTTGATCACATTCAAGCTTCTGAAAAATAGATAAAAACGGGTTTTATGCATTTTTTATGCATAAACCATGAGTAGCTCCCGCAACCACCGTACAAAAGTAATTAACTATTCATTTTTACGCCGCCAAACCGGCTTGAAAGCGGCCTGTGGCCCGATGAGTGGGGGCTAACAAGCCGCGTTTTTAATGGTAAATTTAGCGTCGCAAAAGTGTTATGCACTTAGTAATCCACGGTTAAACAAAATAAATACCTATATATAAAAAGGTTGGTTATGGAAAAGCTATCCTACGCTTCAGAAAGCAGCACAACGGCCTGGGCCACCTATCTGCAACAAATCGACCGCGTTGCACCTTATCTCGGTGAGCTGTCGCGTTGGGTTGATACCCTGCGTCACCCTAAGCGTGCGCTGATCGTTGATATTCCTCTGCAGATGGACGACGGTTCAATCCGCCACTTCGAAGGTTTCCGCGTTCAGCACAACCTGTCGCGCGGCCCGGGTAAAGGCGGCATCCGTTACCACCCAGATGTTGATCTCGATGAGGTTATGGCGCTGTCAGCCTGGATGACCATCAAATGTGCGGCAGTCAACCTGCCTTACGGTGGCGCCAAGGGGGGGATCCGCGTCGATCCTTTCAAACTGTCTGAAGGCGAGCTGGAAAGATTGACCCGCCGCTACACCAGCGAAATCGGCTTTATCATCGGGCCACAGAAAGATATTCCCGCACCGGACGTCGGCACCAACTCCAAAGTGATGGCCTGGATGATGGATACCTATTCCATGAACCACGGCACTACCATCACCGGCGTCGTCACCGGCAAGCCTATCCACCTGGGCGGCTCTCTGGGCCGTGAAAAAGCGACCGGCCGTGGCGTGTTCGTGACCGGTTGTGAAGTGGCCAAACGTTTGGGCGTACAGCTTGAAGGTGCCAAAGTGGCAGTACAGGGCTTTGGTAACGTGGGCAGCGAAGCGGCTCGTCTGTTCGTCGGCATCGGCGCACGTGTAGTCGTGATCCAGGACCACTCAGCGACCCTGTCCAACCCAGACGGCATCGACCTGAACGCATTGACCGAATGGCAAGCCAAGAACAAGCAGATCGCTGGCTTCCCTGGCGCTAAAGAAATCGAAAGCGAAGCTTTCTGGTCCGTCGACATGGACATCCTGATCCCAGCCGCCCTGGAAGGTCAGATCACCCGTCAACGTGCAGAAATCCTCAGCGCCAAGCTGGTACTGGAAGGGGCAAACGGCCCAACCTACCCAGATGCGGACGACGTTCTGCGTTCACGCAACATCACCGTAGTGCCTGACGTTATCTGTAACGCCGGCGGCGTGACCGTCAGTTACTTCGAGTGGGTGCAGGACATGGCCAGCTACTTCTGGAGCGAAAGCGAAATCAACGAGCGTATGGACAAGATCATGACCGACGCTATGGTTCACGTTTGGAACAAGTCCGAAGAGAAGAAATGCAGCCTGCGCACCGCGGCCTATATCGTCGCCTGTGAGCGTATCCTGACCGCACGTAAAGAGCGTGGCATTTACCCAGGTTAATGCGTTATCCATCCCGGCTTGCACTGCAGGCCGGGATCATTTCAAAATATCCCCTTCTAACGCAGCAACCTTTTCAACACCTTTCCGGTGCTGGTCATCGGTAACCGCTCGACAAACTCCACGATACGCGGGTATTTAAACGCCGCCAGTTGCTCTTTGGTCCAGGTAATCAAGGCTTCTTCCGTTACCGCCTCGTCCAGATCTTTCAACACCACCACCGCTTTAATTTCCTCTCCCAGTGATGGATGCGGCACCCCGATCACCGCCACCAACGATACCGCCGGGTGGCGAATCATCAGTTCCTCCACTTCTCGCGGATAAACGTTAAAGCCGCCCCGGATAATTACGTCTTTCGACCTGTCGACAATAAAATAAAAACCGTCGGCGTCGCACCGTGCCAGATCGCCGGTTCTAAACCAGCCGTTTTCCAGAACCTCGGCCGTGGCCTCCGGGCGATTAAGATAACCTTTCATCACGTTGTGACCGCGCACCGCTAACTCACCGACCTGATCGATCTCCGTTATCGTTTTGCCGGTGACATCAACCAGCCGGACTTCAACGCCCCAGATCGGTTGGCCGATAGACCCCACTTTGTTGACGCGTCCTGGGTGATTGAAGGTAGCGACCGGGCTGGTTTCCGACAGCCCGTATCCCTCCAGAATGTTAACGCCGAAACGACGGGCAAAATCTTCAATGATTTGCACCGGCAAACTGGCCCCGCCGGAGACCGCCATGCGTAAATTTTTGCGCAACATCGCCAGATCTACGCTGTCGTCCAGCGCGTTCAGCAGTGCCCAATACATGGTAGGTACGCCGGCGAAAAAAGTGATGGCGTGCTTTTGCATCAGCGAGATAGCCAGCTTTGCATCAAAACGGGGCATCAGCACCAGCGTTGCTCCCAAGGCGAAGCCGGCATTCATCTGGACGGTTGAGCCGAAAGTATGGAACAGCGGCAGCGTTACCAAATGGCGATCGGGGCGTTCAACCGAGCTATTGAATAACTGCGCCGAAACCAGCGCATTCAACATCAGGTTGGAATGGGTCAACTCCGCACCTTTGGCACGGCCGGTGGTTCCGCTGGTGTAGAGGATCACTGCGGTGTCGGACTCCAGGGTGATGGCGCTGTCAAAATCGGTAGGTTGCTGGCGAATGGCCTGGCTGAAGCGGTCACCGCTCAGCGGCAGGCTGTCACCGATAATAATAAAGTCGCGGCACGATTGCGTGGCATCGAACGCGATTTTTGCCTCTTCCCCCAAGGTTAATCCATGGCCCCCTTCAAAACAAAAGAAGGCGACCGCCTGCGAATCCTGCAGGTAGTATTCAAACTCCCCCGCCTTCAGCAAGATATTCAACGGCACCACCACCGCACCCGCTTTGAGAATGCCGAAGTAAATCGCCGGAAACTCCCAACGGTTTGGGCAGGCCAACGCCACCCGCTCCCCCGGTTTTACGCCCCGAATCCTCAGCAGATGGGCAACCTGATTGGCGAGCTGATCGAGTTCGCCATAGCTAAGCTGGAATTCGTCCTGAACCAGCGCCAGACGATCGGGAAAAGTACGCGCACTCTCTTCAAGCAATGTGGACAAATTAAGCATATGGGGGTCTCATGAGCAGAAACCGGGAAGCCCGGTGAGTCGATAATTGAGATACTGCGCCACCTCATTGAGGTTGATCTCCCTGAACCGCCTCCGGCGGTAAAATCAGTATAGATGCACCTACGCCAGAAGCAGGTTCGCGTTCCACACACCGGTAGGCTATATGTTAGGGATTATTCCTCCCGGAGATCCCCGTATGAGCAAGAAAAAGATCCTGATGCTGGTTGGTGATTACGCTGAAGATTATGAAACCATGGTGCCCTTTCAGGCATTGCAGATGATTGGTCATCAGGTGGATGCCGTCTGCCCGGACAAGGCCAAGGGTGATTACATCATGACAGCAATCCATGATTTCGACGGCGCGCAGACCTACAGTGAAAAACCTGGCCACCGTTTCACCCTGAATGCCGACTTTGCCGCGGCAAAAGAAGAAGATTACGACGCGCTGTTGATCCCCGGCGGCAGAGCGCCCGAGTATCTGCGCCTGAACCCGCAGGTGATCAAGCTGGTGCAGGCTTTTGACGCCGCACGCAAACCCATCGCCGCGGTGTGTCACGGCCCGCAGCTGTTGGCCGCCGCCGGGGTGTTGAAAGGCAGAACCTGCAGCGCCTATCCGGCCTGCGCCCCGGAAGTGCAGCTGGCCGGTGGCCACTTTGCGGATATCGGTATCGATCAGGCCCATATTGACGGCAATCTGGTGACCGCCCCTGCCTGGCCGGCGCATCCACAATGGCTGGCGAAATTTGCCGAGTTACTGGCACAATAACTCCGTTAAAAGGCCCGCAATTTCTTTGCGGGCCTGAAACTGCATTCGGCGCGATGAGTTAACTCATCCAATATTGGGAATATCGCGATATCATTTTAATTGTTCAATCAGAAAGTGGATGTCGTAAAGCCAGCGTTTGGCCCGTGCGGATCGCACCAGCATATAAACATACAATGGCCGGATCCTTTCCATTTCAAGATCCCAGTGATTCGCGCGACGATTTGATGAGGAGAACAATAACGCCGACTTTGACTCCTGACGAAAATACAGCTCATGATTGTAATTGCTGCTGTCGATGAGAAAGGCGTCGAAATAGCCACGCATCAGCGTTTCCGACATTGGCAAGGAGAGATGCAGCTCTTTGTTTATTTCCGTATTGAGAGTAACGGCAACCCCCTTTTTAAGCAGGCTGGGCGAATTATAGCGATCAATCACTGAAATGACCTGTTGCTGAATATCACTTTCCATTTCAACCTCAATATATTTGGCCGCGGGGATGATGCGATATTATTCAGACCCTGCTGATTGTGGCGAGTTCTCCATCGTCTGGTCATTTTCCCTTTCTTTACACTTCCACCACAGAATGAATATAAAAAAACGCAGCGCGCTATCATCACACTGCGTTATTTAATTATTGCCTGGGCTAAATCTTATTGGGTTAAAGATCTATTGTTGGCAACCACGCCATCGCCCTGCTTTTCTGCCGCGATGCCCCCACCCAGCACTTTATACAGAGTAATCAGGTTTTGATATTCGGTTTGGCGAGCAGCAATCAGCGACTGCTGGGCGGTATATAGCGTTCGCTGCGCGTCCAACATCACCAGATAGGTATCCACGCCATGGCGGTAGCGCAGCTCCGCCAGGCGATAATATTCCTGCGAGGCCGCCACATAGCCGGTTTGCGCCGCTAACTGTTCCTGAATTGTGCCCCTGCGTGCCAACGCATCGGCCGTTTCCTGGAATGCCGTCTGCACCGCTTTTTCATAGGTGGCGACGTAGAGGTCTTTCTGCGCCTTGGTGTAATTCAACTGCGCCGTATTATAGCCACCGGTAAAGATCGGCAGGCTGATGCTCGGTGCGAACGACCAAACGCCCGCCCCCTGACTAAACAGGGATGACAGTTCTCCACTGCCCACCCCGCCGCTGGCGGTCAGGCTGATAGACGGGAAGAACGCCGCTCTGGCGGAACCGATATTGGCATTGGCAGCCTTCAGGTTATGCTCGGCCTCCAGCACGTCCGGACGGTTCAGCAGCACCTGCGACGACACATTGGCCGGTATATCTTTCATGATGCCAGACAACGCTTCGATCCCATCAGGCAACAGGCTCTCCGGCACGCTTTGCCCGACCACCAGATCCAGCGCGTTTTTCGCCTGCGCCGCGCTGGTGGTGTAGCTGGCCACGTCTGAACGCGCCTGCTGATAGACCGTCTCGGCCGACGCCACGTCAACCATCGACAAAATACCGTTTTGCTGATTCTTGCGCGTTACCGCCAACGACTGTTTGGCACTTTCCATGGTGCCTTTGGCGGCGGCCAGATTGCTGCGTGCGGCCGCCACATTTACCCAGTCGGTCACGGTGTCGGCAATCAGTGCCAAACGGGTACTTTTCGCCGCTTCGGACTCCGCCAAATAGCTCTCGAATTTAGCGCGAGTCAGGCTGCGATTTTTGCCAAACAGATCCAGCTCGAAAGAACTGGTGCTTGCCGTCGCTTCGTAACTTTGGCTGATCGCCGTGGCATTGCCACTACCGGTCAATGCCCGGCCACGACTGCCGTCCACTCCGGCATTGATGGTAGGAAACAGATCGGCACGTTGCTCACCGTAGAGCGCCCGGGCAGATTCGATGTTGGCAATGGCCTCGCGTAAATCGCGACTGCTGCTCAGCCCCATCTCCACCACCTGCCGTAACCGGCTATCGACCACATAGTCACGCCATGGGATGTCCGGATAGCTTAATGACAATTTACCCGAGGGCGCAGTATAAGCGGCCCCTTGCGGCAGCGTTGAGGGCACCGGCGCCTGCGGGCGTTGATAATCCGGATCCAGCGAGATACACCCCGCCAGCACCAGCGGAAAGGTCAAAGTGATTAAACGTTGCAGCACGTTATTCTCCTGCCTGCGGCGCAGTGTTTTCTGTTTGTTTGGCGGAGGTTGTTTTGCGTGAAAACATCCGGCGTACCAATACGTAGAACAAAGGAACGAAGAAGATTGCCAGTAATGTCGCCGTAATGGTGCCGCCGATGATCCCGGTACCTATGGCGATCCGGCTGTTGGCCCCGGCGCCGCTGGAAACCGCCAAGGGCAATACGCCGGCGCTGAATGCCAGAGAGGTCATCAGAATAGGACGCAGGCGCATACGGGAAGCCTCAACGGCGGCGGCGATCAAGGCTTCGCCGCGCTGATAATTTTCTTCGGCGAATTCAACGATCAGAATGGCGTTCTTGGCCGACAGGCCGATGATGGTTAATAGCGCCACCTGGAAGTAAATGTCGTTTTCCAGCCCGCGCAGCGTGATTGCCAACAGGGATCCCACCACGCCCATCGGCACCACCATCATCACGGCAAACGGGATTGACCAGCTCTCATACAGCGCCGCCAGGCACAGGAACACCACTACCAACGAAATGGCATACAACGATGCCGCCTGCCCGCTGGTCAGGCGTTCCTGATATGACAACCCGCTCCAGGAGAAGCTGCTGGCGGAAGAGAACTGTGATGCCAGTTTTTCCATCTCGTCCATTGCCGTGCCTGAACTGGTACCGGGCGCGCCCTCGCCGGTGATTTCAAACGAGGACAGTCCGTTATAACGCGACAGGTTTTCCGGCCCGTAAATCCAATGTGAAGAGGCAAAGGCAGAGAACGGCGTCATGCTGGTCGTGCTGCTGGAGGTGCCGCGAACAAACCACTTATCGAGATCCTCCGGCTTTGACCGATACTCGACGTCACCCTGCATATAGACCTTTTTCACCCGGTTGCGGTCGATAAAGTCGTTGATGTAGGTGCTGCCGAACGCGCTGGTGAGCGTGCTGCTGACGTCGCCGGCGCTCAGGCCCAGCGCCTGCAGTTTGTCGTTGTCGATGTCTACCTGCAGCTGTGGCGTATCCGGCAGGGTGTTGGCGCGCACCGCGCTCAGACTCGGGTTTTTCCCGGCGGCGGCGATGATCTGGTCACGCATCACTTGCAACTCCGCACGGGTGGTAGCCCCTTTAGCCTGCAGTTCGAAGGTGAAACCGTCGGACTGGCCGAAACCGTCGATCGCCGGTGGGCTCATCGAGAACACCTGGGCATCGCGAATAGTGGCAAAGTGCGCCATTGCGCGTTTGGCAATGGCATCGGCGGTGTTGGCACTGCCGGGCCGCTGGCTCCAGTCCTTGAGACTGACGAAGGCCATACCGGCGTTTTGCCCGCTGCCGCTGAAACCAAAACCGTTGATGGTGAAAATGGTGCTGACGTTGGCCTTCTCGTCGGTGAGGAAGTAATCTTTTACCGCGTCGCTGACCGCCGATGTCCTGGCATCGGTCGCGCCGGCAGGCAAGGTGTATTGCACCATCACCACGCCCTGATCTTCATTGGGCAAGAAGCCGGTCGGCAGCCGCATATACATCACGGCGGCGGCAATCAGCAACAGACCATACAGCAGCAGATAGCGCATTGGGCTGTGTATCACCCGGGCGACCTTATCGGCGTATTTCTCCTGCAGACGGTTATAGCCACGGTTAAATTTACCCAGCAGGCCCTTATCGGTCAGATCGTCATGAGCTGGTTTGAGCAAAGTGGCACACAATGCCGGTGCCAGCGTCAGCGCCAGGATCACCGACAGCACCATCGACGCCACGATGGTAACGGAGAACTGACGGTAGATAACCCCGGTGGAGCCGCCAAAGAACGCCATCGGCAGGAACACCGCCGACAGCACCATGGCGATACCGACCAGAGCCCCGGTGATCTCCTTCATCGATTTTTCCGTCGCCTCACGCGGCGGCAGCTTCTCTTCCCGCATCACGCGCTCGACGTTTTCCACCACCACAATGGCATCATCCACCAATAGACCGATCGCCAGCACCATGCCAAACAGCGTCAGGGTATTGATCGAATAGCCGAAGGCGGCAAGCACGCCAAAGGTGCCCAACAGTACCACCGGCACGGTAATGGTCGGGATCAGCGTAGTACGCAGGTTTTGCAGGAACACAAACATCACGATCACCACCAACACCACCGCCTCTATCAGTGTTTTCACCACCTCTTCGATCGAGATATTAATAAAATCGGTGCTGTCTTTCGGGTAGGCCACCTTGTAACCGTTCGGCATTGAAGTCTGATATTCCGCCACTTTGGCTTTGACCAGCTTGGCGGTGTTGAGCGCATTGGCACCGGCGGCCAGCTTGACCGCAATCCCGGAGGCTGGATGGCCATTCAACCGGGCGCTGGAAGAGTAATCCTCGTTGCCCAACTCTACCCGCGCAACGTCGCCCAGGCGCACCAGTGCGCCGCTGCTGTCACTCTTGAGAATGATGTTGCGAAACTGCTCCGGCGTTTGCAGGCGCGACTGCGCTTTTACCGTGGCGGTCAGCTGCTGATCGGCACCGGACGGTAAATCGCCGACCTTACCGGCGGAAACCTGGGTATTTTGCGCTTCTATTGCCGTTGATACGTCGGAAGGCATCAGTGAAAAGGACGCCAGCTTGGTCGGGTCAAGCCAGATGCGCATGGCGTATTCCGATCCGAATACCTGCACATCGCCAACCCCTTCGATGCGCGACAGCGGATCCTGAATGTTGCTCACCAGATAGTCGGAAATGTCCGCCATGCTGGCCTTGTCGGTTTCATCATACAGACCGACGATCAGCAAGAAGCTGCTCTGAGATTTTTTGACCGTAACCCCTTGCGCGGTGACCTCGGTAGGCAAGCGACTTTCCGCCTGCTGCACCTTGTTTTGCACCTGCACCTGCGCGATATCCGGATCGGTGCCCTGGTCGAAGGTGACATTAATGCTCACAGAACCGTCGGAGCTGCTGGTGGCTGAAAAGTAAAGCAGCCCGTCCAGCCCGGTAAGCTGCTGTTCGATGACCTGAGTAACGCTGTTTTCCAGCGTCTCGGCATCGGCACCCGGATAGGTGGCGGAGATGGAAATCTGCGGTGGGGAGACGTCCGGATATTGCGAAATGGGCAGCGAGTTGATCGACATCAGCCCACACAGCATGATGATGATCGCAATCACCCAGGCGAAAACCGGTCGCCGAATAAAGAACTGCGCCATGGTTACTGCTCCCCGCCGTTAGCCGTCGGTTGTTTCACATCAACCGCTTTGACCTCAACGCCCGCAGCCACCTTATTGGTGCCTTCAACGATCAGACGGTCACCGGCATTCAGGCCCTTGCTGACCAGCCAGTTGCTGCCGATAACCTGCTCGGTAATGACCGTGCGTTGCTCCACTTTGTTTTGCGCGTTAACAACCAGCGCCGTGGCTTCGCCCTTGGCGTTACGGGTGATCCCCTGCTGAGGCGCCAAAATCCCCTTGGGGTTGACGCCGTTGTCTACCGTGGCGTGAACATACATGCCGGGCAGCAATTCGTGCTCGGGATTAGGGAACACCGCACGCAGGGTGACGGAGCCGGTCGACTCGTCTACCGCCACTTCCGTCAGCTCAAGTTTACCGGGGTGGGTATATGGCGTGCCGTCCTCGAGTTTGATGGCTACCGGCGTGACATCGTCACGTTGCAGCGATGCCTGCTGTTTACGCAGTTTGAGCAATTGACTGCTGGACTGAGTGAGATCGACATAAATCGGATCGAGCGCGCGAATGGTCGCCAGGGCGTCGGTCTGACTGGCGGTCACCAAAGCACCCGGCGTAACGGAGGAAATGCCGATACGGCCGGAGATAGGCGCGCGCACCTGAGTGTACGCGAGATTGATTTTGGCCGACTCCAAAGAGGCCTGATACTGTGCGACGGCGGCAACCGCCTCCAGATAGGTTGCCATGGCATCATCCGCATCCTGTTTGGAAACGCCATTCTCTTTTACCAGCGCGGCGTAACGCTGCGCCTTCAGGCGGCTGGACTTCACGGTGGCCTCAGCGCTTTTCAACTGAGCAGCAGCCTGATCGTAGCTGGCCTGATAGGTTGCGGGGTCGATCTGATACAGCACCTGCCCGGCCTTGACCTCGGCACCTTCGGTAAACAGGCGTTTTTTGATAATGCCGTCCACCTGAGGACGAACGTCCGAGGTCATGGTGGCGTTCACGCGGCCGGTCAAATCGCTGCTCAGCGTTACCGGTTGAGCCTGCAGCGTCGCGACACCCACGTCTTGCACGCTACCGGCGCCGGCGGGTGCTCCACCGCTCTGGCCATCACAAGCGGCCAGCAATAACGACAGGCTGACAAGTAAAACCTTTTTCCTTTGCATCGACTATCTATCCTATTGAGAACGTTTATTCTCAATATATAGAAAGCGCCCTTTTTAGTCTGACAGGGTTGCGTAAGGATTGCGTAAAATTGCATCGCAGAGCATGAGGAGAACCGGTGCGCGCCTGCTTTACGCACCGGTTTTGGCGGTTTTACTTATGGCGAAGCGGCACGTCTTTCAGCAACCAGGTCAATGCAAAGGCCAGTGCCATGACCCCGGCGGCAATCTGATACACCGAGTGGATGGCCCCGCCAAAGGCTTGCAAATAGTCGTTCTGCAACGTCAACGGCAGATGATGCACCGCCGCCGCGCCCAAAGAACGCGGTAACGCCGTTCCTTCAGGCAGCAAGCTGGCCAACCGACTGTGCAGCACATTGGTAAAAATCGCGCCAAACACGGCTACCCCGATGGATCCGCCGATAGAGCGAAACAGCGTAGCGCTCGAAGTGGCAACGCCCATGTGTTTTGGCTCGACGCTGTTTTGCGCCGCCAGGATCATCACCTGCATCACCATACCCAATCCCAACCCCAGCAGGCTGATGTAGAGATACAGCAGATGTACCGGCGTCGAGTTTTTCAGCGTCCCCAGCAGAATCATGCCTACCAGGGCACAGCAGGTGCCTATAATCGGAAAAATACGGTATTTGCCGCGCTTGCTGATTAACCGACCGCTAACGATGGAGCTGATCATGATCCCGCCCATCAGCGGCAGCAGCTGCATCCCGGCCTGGGTCGGCGTGGAATTCTTCACCACCTGCAAATACAGCGGCAGGAAAGTCACCGAACCAAACAGCGACATACCGACGATAAAGCCGACCAAGGCGCACAGCAAAAAGGTCCTGTTGCGGAATAAGTCGAGCGGAATGATAGGCTCGCTCGCCAGGCTTTCTTCGTAGATAAACCCGCCCAATGACACCAAACCAAAGGCCAAAATGCACCACAGCTGCCCGTCAGACCAGGCCATGACCGTACCGCCCTGACTGGTAAACAGAATAATGCAGGTCAGCGCGGCAGCCAGATAGCTGGCCCCCAGGAAATCGATTTCATGCTTGACCCGATTGACCCGGGATTGGAACACCGCGCCAATCACCAACAGCGCGAAAATCCCCAGCGGCAGGTTGATATAGAAAATCCAGCGCCATGAGAAATGCTGCACCAGCACCCCACCAATCAACGGGCCCACCACCGTCGCCAGGCCGAATACGCCGCCAAACAGGCCCTGATAGCGGCCGCGTTCGGCCGGCGGGATCACATCGCCCACCACCGCCATGGTGACGACCAGCAAACCGCCACCACCCAACCCCTGCAGGGCACGCATCAGGATAAGCTGGGTCATGTTTTGCGCCAATCCGCACAGCACCGAGCCGAGCAGGAAGACCACAATGGCAATCTGCAGCACGATTTTACGGCCGAACAGATCGCCGAACTTGCCATACAGCGGCACCACTATCGTCGATGCCAGCAAATAGGCGGTGACTACCCACGACAGATTTTCCAGGCCACCGAACTCGCCAACAATGGTCGGTAATGCCGTAGAGACAATGGTTTGATCGAGCGCCGCCAGCAACATGACCAGCAGCAATGCGAAGAACAACAGCCGGATCGAGGGCGCCTGCCCAGACGCCCTGCCGCTGTCTTCGCTGCCTGCCAGATGACCGATCCCCATTTAGATGAGCTCACTTGTAATTAATTAATCGAGTAATTAATATATGAGTGATTCTTTTCTCCGGTCAATGGATCTCACCGCGATGACAGCACAAAACGTTCAAGCCCCGCGCCGCCCTGGTCGGCCGAGCGGCGGCACCAAGGGCACAGAAAAACGCGAGCACCTGCTGGACACGGCGCTTAATTTGTTTGCCCGCCAAGGCATTGCCGATACTTCGCTCAATGCCATTGCCCGTGAAGCCGGCGTCACCCCCGCTATGCTCCACTACTATTTTCACAACCGCGAACAGCTGTTGGACGTGCTGATCGAAGAACGTTTCCTGCCGGTACGGCTGGCCGCCGGCAGCGTTTTCGACGCCAATGCGGACGATCCTATTGCCGCCTTCACCCAACTGGCCCAAAGGTTTATCGATATCTCCACCGCGCATCCCTGGTTCGCCCCGCTGTGGTTGCGAGAAGTGATGAGTGATAACGGCGTACTGAAGCAACGGATGGATGAGCGTTTTGGTGATGCACAGCGCAAAGCGGCCCTGAAGTCGATTATGCGCTGGCAGGCAGAAGGCAAGCTGAGTGCCGATCTGGAACCCTCTTTGCTGTTTATCACCCTGTTTGGCATGACGCTGCTGCCGCTGGCCACCGCGCCGAAATGGCACCGTGACAACAACAGCAGCAACGGCCCGCAGAGCGCTGAAGTCATCGCGCGGCATGCCATTGCATTATTAAGCTACGGGCTGGGACCGCAGCGCTAGAACGAGATCCATTTTGGTGCGACTCGCTCCTCCAACGAGCGTCATTTCGCATCGGTATGGCTCCTTGTCCTCTGCTACCGCTAACTGTCTAACTGGCACCCTTTTTGCTTTGGCTACTCCTGCTAATTTGGCTTGTTAATCAGGGGTAGCTTATGTTTCAAACAATTAGAGTGGCATTGATCTGCTTCACCTTCAGCTTTACCGGCGTGGCAAGCGCCGCCGGGGACTTACCGCACATCGTGATTTTAGCCACCGGCGGCACCATCGCCGGCTCTGCGGCCAGTAATACACAAACCACCGGTTATAAGGCTGGGGCACTGGGAGTGGAAACGCTGATTGCAGCGGTGCCGGAAATGCAGAAAGTCGCCCGCGTAGACGGCGAACAGATTGCCAATATCGGCAGCGAAAACATGACCAGCGATATCCTGCTCAAGCTGTCCAAGCGGGTCAATGAGCTGCTTTCACGCAGTGATGTGGATGGCGTGGTGATCACGCACGGAACCGATACGCTGGACGAATCGCCGTACTTTCTTAATCTGACGGTCAAGAGCAACAAACCGGTGGTGTTTACCGCCGCGATGCGCCCTGCCACGGCCATCAGCGCCGACGGCCCAATGAACCTGCTGGATGCGGTCACCGTTGCCGCCGACAAGCAGTCCGTGGGGCGTGGCGTTATGGTCGTTCTGAACGATCGCATTGGCTCGGCCCGTTTCAGCACCAAAACCAACGCCACCACGCTGGACACCTTCAAGGCCCCGGAAGAAGGCTATCTGGGCGTAATTGTCGGTGGCAAGCCCTACTTTGAAACCCGAGTCGACAAGATCCACACCACTCGCTCGGTATTTGACGTACGTGATGTCAAGGTGCTGCCAAAAGTCGACATTATTTATGGTTATCAGGACGATCCTGAATACATGTACGATGCGGCCATTCAGCATAAAGTGGATGGCATTGTTTACGCTGGCACCGGTGCCGGCTCGGTCTCAGTGCGCAGCTCTGCCGGGATCAAAAAAGCGGAGAAAGCTGGTGTGCTGGTGGTTCGCGCCAGCCGCACCGGCAGCGGTATTGTCCCCGAGGACAGCGGACAACCTGGCCTGGTGTCCGATTCGCTCAACCCGGCCAAGGCGCGTATTCTGCTGATGCTGTCGCTGACCAAAACCCATAATCCTCGCGTCATTCAGGATTACTTCCACACGTATTGATCCGCGTTCTCTCGACAGGGCCAAGGCTGGCCCTGTTGTAACAAGACTTAAATGGCCGGCAGCTGACTGGTCACGCAGTGGATGCCCCCACCGCCAGCGGCGATAGCGTCGATATTCAACTGCACCACTTCACGCTGCGGGTAAAGCGCCGTCAATAATGCCAAAGCTGCGGCATCCGCCTCGGCATCGCCAAACTCCGGGGCGATAATCGCGCCGTTGATGACAAAGTAATTGATGTAACCGGCGGCAAAATCCGCATTGCCCTTGCTGAAGCGGCTAGGGCGTGGATCCAGCGGTGGCGACACCGTATGCACCTGTATCTTGCGGCCATCGGCATCCGTGGCCTGTTTGAGGATCGCCAAATGATCCAGTGTGACCTGATGGTCGTAGGACTCAGGATCGCTGTCCAGATTGGCGATCACCACGCCTGGGCTGACGAAACGGGCGTAAAAATCGACGTGAGCGTCGGTAATGTCTTTGCCTTTAATCCCCGGCAGCCAGATGATTTTTCGCAGGCCCAGCATCGCTTTGAGCTCTTGCTCTACCCGCTCACGGCTCCAGCCAGGGTTGCGGTTGCGATTGACCCAACTGCTCTCGGTCATGATGCCGGTGCCATGACCATCCACCTCGATGCCCCCGCCTTCTCCTGTCAAGGCGCTGCGGCGCAGTGGGTTAACGCCGAAATATCTGGCCTGGAAAGCGGCCAACTGAGCATCTTTACCGTGCCGTTGCTTATTGCCCCAGCCGTTAAAGTTGAAGTCCACCGCCGCCAATTCACCCGCATTGTTGGTAACGAAATTGGCAGCGATATCGCGCATCCAAATATCATCGAGCTCGGTAATGACAAAGGTCACATTGTGGCTGCCGCATTTTATCTCCGCTAACTCCCGTTCACGTTCGCGACAAAATACCGTCAGCGGCTGGTAAACCGCGATAGCACGGGCAATGCGTCCCAGAGCATCTTGCACGTCCGCCGTGAACGCCCCCCAAATCGCCCGCTGTGCGCCAAAAGCGATAAAGGCGCATTGCTGAGGCTCACCCTCATCGGGCATGCGCCAGTTTCCGCCAGCCGTTTTCTGAGCCGCGTGGCTGGACAATGATGCCAGCCCCATCGAGGCCGTCAGGCTAATGCCGGCAATCAGGGAAGCCTGTTTGATAAATTCACGACGTGTTGACATGGTTTGCTCCTGTATTGCCGCCAAAAAAATAAGCTAAACTATTCAGCAAAAGACGGCGTGATGTCGATAACAGCTATGTTAATCCCTTTAATCCGGGTAAAACAAAGGATACATTTAGCGGACACCTGATTAGATAGGCTTATCAATAATGTTAAAGCACTGGCCACCGATGAACGCCCTGCGCGGTTTTGAAGCCGCCGCCCGGCTGGGCAGTTTCCACCAGGCCGCCGATGAGCTGCACCTCACTCAGTCGGCGATCAGCCAACAAATTCGCAGCCTGGAAGCCTTCCTGGAGCAACCGCTGTTTTTCCGTAGCGGCCGCAGCGTCAGCCTGACCGATGCCGGTCAGGATCTCTACAGCACCGCCCAGGTGATGCTGCAACAGTTGGCCGTTGGCATCCGCCGTCTGGAGCAATACCGCAAGCCCAACCAGTTGATCGTCAACACCACGCCGGCGTTCGCCCGTCACTGGCTGGTTCCGCACCTTAAAAGCTTCCACCGGCAGCATCCGGATATCGACCTTTGGCTGTTCACCACCTTCGACCCGCCGGATATGGCGACCGAAACCGTCGATCTGGCGTTCCGTGACGATCTCAGTGCGCAAATTGAATGTAGCCTCAAAATGCTGCATCAGGATCGGCTCTATCCGGCTTGCCATCCTGAGCTGCTGAAACAGGACAAGGCACAACGCACCACCCTGCACGGCGAACGCGAGATGGACTGGAGCCATTGGGCCGTTCAGGGGGGCGCCAACGTTGGGCAAAGCAGCCACGGCCTGAACTTCTCCGATCCCGGCCTGCTGTTGGATGCGGCCTGCGACGGCCTGGGCATCGCTCTGGTCAGCGAACTGCTGGCGCAACAGGCTCAGGCACGTGGGGTATTGCAGCCGATGACGGAGCAAAGCGTGCGTGGCCCTCAGTGGGCCTGGCTTATTCATCGCGATAGCGAGAACAACCCGCTCGCCCGGCATTTTTGTGAGTGGTTACTAACACAATTGCCGGCGGTGATTTAACGTTCTACCTCACGCTTCCAAACGCCGGATAAAGCGCGGCGGATTGAGCGGTGCTACTTTCAATCAAGCGCCAGAAAAAGCTTAAACAATGGTGCTAAGTGGTTGTTGAGATTGAATTCACCTGTCATCGTTCAATTCGAAAAGGAAAGGCTATGCATTCTGGTTTATTGAAAACATTGGCACTCAGCGTGGCGCTGGCCACCCTCAGTCCTTCGGTATTCGCCGCTAACCTGAACGCCGGTGCCGTGGCAGCGCCGGATCAATACGGTGCCAAAGTGGCCGCACAAATTTTGCAGGCCGGTGGTAACGCCGTCGATGCTGCGGTTGCCACCGCCTTTACGCTGGCAGTGACCTACCCGGAGGCCGGCAACATTGGCGGCGGCGGTTTTATGACCCTGTACGTCGACGGCAAACCCTACTTCCTCGACTACCGGGAAGTCGCCCCCAAAGCGGCCACCAAAACCATGTACCTTAACGAAAAAGGCGAAGTGATCGAGAACCTCAGCCTGGTGGGCACCAAGGCCGCCGGCGTACCCGGCACGGTACTCGGGCTGTGGGAAGCGCATAAACGCTTCGGCAAGTTGCCCTGGGCAGAACTGCTAACCCCGGCTATCGGCTATGCGCAACAAGGCTTTAAGGTGGCCGGCCAGCAATACCAATACCGTGAGGATGCCAACAAGCTGTTCGCCGACAAAACCAACTTCGGCGATTACTTTGGCAGCATGAAACCCGGCGCGGTGTTTAAACAGCCGGAGCTGGCCAAAACGCTGGAACGCATCGCCAACAAAGGCGCTGACGACTTCTATCAGGGGGAAACAGCCAAGCTGCTGATCGCCCAGATGCAACGCGATGGCGGCCTGATCACCCAGGAAGATCTGACTGACTACCGGGTGAAATGGCGCGAACCGATGAAAATCGCCTGGCGCGGCAATACCCTTTATACCGCCCCGCTGCCGAGCTCCGGCGGCATCGCGCTGGCGCAGTTGCTGGGCATAAAGGAAGATCGTGCTGCCGATTTCAAAGGCGTTGAGCTGAACTCCGCCCGCTATATTCACTTACTGTCGGAAATCGAAAAGCGCGTCTTTGCCGATCGCGCCGATTACCTCGGCGATCCTGACTTTGCCAAGGTGCCGGTTGCTCAATTGGTCGCCCCGGATTATTTGCAAAAGCGGGCTGCGGAGATCAACCCGACCGCCATTTCACCGACCGAGAAGGTGCGGCCTGGGTTGGAACCCCATCAAACCACGCATTTCTCGATTGTTGACGCGCAGGGTAACGCGGTCAGCAATACCTATACGCTAAACTGGGACTTCGGCAGCGGCGTGGTGGTGAAAGGGGCTGGCTTCCTGTTGAATGACGAAATGGACGACTTCAGCGCCAAACCGGG
Organism: Serratia sp. BIGb0234; assembly: GCF_024809915.1. Classification (NCBI taxonomy): domain Bacteria; kingdom Pseudomonadati; phylum Pseudomonadota; class Gammaproteobacteria; order Enterobacterales; family Yersiniaceae; genus Serratia; species Serratia sp. BIGb0234. Next base: position 205,032 of record NZ_JANUEI010000004.1, on the reverse strand, counting down.
CGTGGCCAATGCCTTTGGCGTGGTCGGTAGCGACGCCAACGCCATTGAACCAGGCAAACGCATGCTTTCGTCCATGAGCCCGACCATTATCACCCGCGACGGCAACGTTAGCCTGGTGATCGGCACCCCTGGCGGTTCTCGCATTTTCACCTCGATTTTCCAGGTGATAAACAATCTCTATGACTACCAGTTACCTCTGCAACAAGCGGTGGCCGCGCAGCGCGTCCATCACCAACTGTTGCCGAAAGACACTATCTTCTACGACGCTTTTGCTCCACTGACCGGCAAAGTGGCTGAACAGTTGAAAGCGATGGGTTACACACTGGAAGATCAGGGCTGGTACATGGGGGACATACAGGCGATCCGCGTCAAGGGTGACACGCCGGAAACCGCCTCCGATCCGCGTGGCCGCGGTGTGGGGCTGGTAGTGAAAAAATAACGATAAAACACCGGGCGGATCCGTTAGAGGTGCGCCCGGGTTTTATTTTTACCCTGCGGCATGCCATACGTTTGTTTGATTTACGTCCTCAACCTGCTCATTTTATCAACAGTCACACAGTTTATTCCTAATTTCCGGCACGCAATGCCTTCATTTCTTATACTCTCCTGCCGGCCCATTAACGGGCCGCGTTTCTTTTCTATCCTCACCCACAAGGAGTCACGATGAAAAATAACGAGCGCAAGCATCTCACGCGCCCGGAGATCGAGCGCATGCTGGCAGCCGCCAGCGACAGCCCCGATCCGGAACGCAATACCTGCCTGCTGTGGATGTGTTTTATCCACGGTTGCCGGGTCAGCGAACTGACCGGCCTGCACCTGGCGGATCTGGATATGGCGGCAGGTAGCCTGTACGTACGTCGCCTTAAAAACGGCCTGTCCACCGTGCAACCTTTGCATCCCATGGAGCGAAAATTGCTGACGCGCTGGCTAGAGCGCAGACAGCGTTATCCGGGGGCGAACGACTACGACTGGTTATTTTTGTCCCACAAGGGCGGACGGCTTTCTCGTTCGCGCATCTATCGGATACTGAGGCAATTAGGGGAACGGGCAGGTTTGGCTATTGCGGTGCACCCGCATATGTTACGCCATGCCTGCGGCTACGCTTTGGCGGATAAAGGGGCGGATACCCGGCTGATTCAGGATTATCTTGGCCATCGCAACATCCAGCATACTGTGCTGTATACAGCCAGTAATGCAGGACGATTTAAGGCGCTGTGGTTCGAGGAAAATGTAACATTTTGAACCAAAGTGTCACCATACTAAGTTTCTGCTGCTAAAAACGTCAATTTTTTTCTGCAATATTTCCGTAATTTAATTTTTATTTTTGAATATCACCCAGTTAGAATCATCTGGCTGAAACGCAATTATCCAGCATATTATACTTTCCCACTTTTTAAGCTCCGTCACTCTGTCGCTACCCATCTCGCCAACCCAGTTTATTACGCTGAAATAGCGCCATCCATGGCCTTTTTTTAGCGATATCGTACGCCATCACCCGCCTTTCAAGTCATAAATCCATAATGTGACACTTTGGTTCATTATGTTGCGTTTTTATCGGTCGTAAAACGGGTCTTATTCAGACCTTTTCATGCATCACAGGGAGTGTGCAGACATGCCAAAAATCCACCGCGCTGTGGGGCTCACCCGCAGCAAACTCGCCGGGCTGGCCGCCGCCCTGATGCTGGTCAACACCGGCTGTCTGGCCAACCTGACGGTCTACCCCATCAGCGCCGACATCGGCCCCGGCCAGGAGGCCACCACCCTGCAGGTGCTGTCCAAATCCCCGCAGACCCAATACGTACGCGTCGGCGTCAAACGTATCCTCAACCCGGCCACGCCACGCGAAACCGAGGTGGATGTTGACAGTCAGCAAGGATTGGTGGTGTCGCCGGACAAATTCGCCCTGCCCGCCGGTGCCACCCGCACCGTCCGGTTAATCAGCCTGGCAACGCCCCAGCAGGAAGAAGCCTGGCGGGTCTACTTCGAACCCGTGGCCTCACTGAGCGAAGACGAAGCCCCCGCCACCCAAAACGCCCAGGTCAACCTCAACCTGGTCTGGGGCGTACTGGTCCGCCTGCGGCCAGCGGTGGCTCAGCCGCAGCTCGCGCGCAGCGCCGACGGCAGCCAGTTACTCAACCCGGGCAACGTCCGCCTGGGAGTATTGAAAGTGGGTCACTGTACGCCGGCTTGTCGCTGGCAGCAGATTGACCGCAGTGTCTATCCCGGTGAAGCCCTGATGCTGCCCGCCGGGATGTCAGGTGGCGTGGTGCGCGTGGAATACCGCGACGGCGCTGCCACTCCGACGACGGCGGACTTGCCGGCCGGAGCATCAACCCCAAAAAACTGAAATAACCAATAAGGATGTTGTATGAAAAAGTTATATACCTTTACCCCTGTCGCCCTGGCCGCCCTGTTCTCCCTGTCTGCCATGGCGGTACAGAAAGACATCACCATTACCGCCGATATCGACCCGACGGTCGAACTGCTGCAGGCGGACGGCACCGCGCTGCCATCCAGCCTGAAGATGACCTACATACCCGGTGTCGGCCTGCAAAAAAAGACCCTCAGCACCAAAATCTTTACCAACGACACGACCAGCCAGGTGGAAATGCGCCTGTTGACCGCCCCGGTGTTGGCGTCCAACACCAAACCGAGCGCGACGACCATTCCGTTAAGCGTCAGCTACAACGGCAAGACCCTGACCACTGCGGTGACCGCCGACTCCACGCTCAAGCCCGCTGACCTGTTCCCCAAGGGGCGTATTGATGGCGGCTCGGTGCCCTTCGATCTGGTGATTGCGCAGACCACCACCGGCATCATCTCCGAGTCCGGCAGCTACCAGGGCGTGGTCAGCCTGATACTCAATACCTCTACCGTCCCTGTAACACCATAACAACGCCCCACCGACAGGGCGCACCCGGTGCGCCCTTTTCCCGGGTCTGGATGACCCTGGTTCGACCAAGGGAATGAGCGCCATGAATACCCGCTATCGCTATCACCCTCTGTATCTGGCCCTGCTGTGGGCCTGTCAGGCGACGGCCGCGTCGCAGGTACCGCCAGGCTTCGAATCCCTGCTGCTGGGGCAGACGGAGCGGCTGGAGGTCCGGTTGCCGGGCCGTTCGCTCGGGCTGTTTGTCGTCGAAGTCAAACCCGATACCCTCACCTTTGAAGAGCCGGAAACGGTGCTGGCGGCCGCTGGCCTGCAAACGTTATCTGAACAACAACAAAAACAGGCACTGCAGGCCCTGAGCCAACCGTTGGCACGCCATGGCAACCTGGCCTGCAACGGCAGCGCGACGCCGGGCTGCGGCTATGTCGCCACCGACAGCGTGGCGGCCATTCTGGATGAAAGCGAGGGCGCGGTGCTGTTGTTTATGAAACCCACCTGGCTGGCCAGCCTGAAACAGGATCAACGCTGGCTGACCCCGACGCCGGCGGCAAAAAACGCCTTTATTCACCGTCAGACCGCCAACTACAGCGGCGACAAGGACAGCCAGAACCTGGCGCTGAACGGCACCGGTGCGCTGGGGCTGGGCGAACGCCGCTTTCTGGGCGGCAACTGGGCCTACACCTGGAACCGGGTGCGCGACGCCAGCGCCAGCCGTTTGTGGTTCGACAATCTCTATGCGCGTCAGGACATGGGCAACCGCTACTACCTGCAGGCAGGCCGCATGGACCAGCGCAACCTTTCCAGCCCGTTGGGCGGTAACTTCGGCTTTACCCTGCTGCCGTTGACCCGCTTTGACGGCCTGCGGCTCGGCACCACTGACGCCTACGTTAATCAAAGCATCAGCCGTGACGCCACCCCGGTGATGGTCCAGGTTAATCGCAATGCCCGGGTCGATATCTACCGCGGCAGCCAGTTGCTGGGCAGCCAGTATTTTGCGCCGGGCATGCATCCCCTGAACAGCGACAGCTTTCCGCCCGGCAGCTACCCGCTGGAGCTGCGGGTGTATGAGGACGGCGTGCTGCAACGCAGCGAAAGTCAGCCGTTCAGCAAGGGCGGCAGCGCCTTCAGCGACCGCTGGCAATGGTTTTTTCAGGGCGGGAAAGCCGCCGCGGAAAGTGCCGCACCGCAGCAATCCACCTCACAAAGTACCGGGGCCGCCGGGGTGCAGCTGGCGCTGTGGCGCAACCTGCAACTGACCAGCGGCGTGGCGAAAACCCAGGGCACCACCTACAACGAAACCCGGCTCGACGCGCAACACGCCTTCAGCTTTGGCGTGTTGACGATGGCCGCCAGCGGGCTGGCCGGCAACAATGGCGTGCGCGGCGACAGCCAGCAACTGAGCTTTGTCGACGGTTTTTCCGCCAGCCTGTACCGCTACCGTATCGGTGGTGCGCAGTGTGGCCAGACGGATAGCGGCCGCAGCAACGACATGGGTTGCTACACCTCGCTCAACGGGTCATTCTCGGTGCCGTTCGCCGGCTGGAGCGCCACGCTGGGCTACAGCGACACGCAAAACAACGGGCGCAGCTACCAACGCCCGGTCTCGGCAGACGGCCTGGTGCCCGCGCAAACCCTGCGCAGCGCCGACCAGCGCAACCGCGCCTGGCAACTGGGGCTGTCCCGCGCCTTCAACTGGGGCGGCACCACCGTCAGCACCCGGCTGGGGGCCTTTCGCAACCGCAACGGCCAGACCACCGATAACGGCCTCTATCTCGGTTTTACCCTGTCGCGGGCCGACAGCGCGGCACAGGCCGGCGGCAGCGACAGCTACAGCAGCGCCGGGGTGGACTGGCGCAACGGCGGCGGGCAAGCGCAGACCAGCTACAACCTCAACCATACCCGCATGTGGCAGCAGGACGGTTACCGCGAGCTGGCGATGAACTTCTCCGGTTACAACGACGAAAGCTACAGCGGCAGCGTCGGTGGCCGTACCAACGGGCGCTATGGCGACCTGAGCGGCACCCTGAGCGACAGCCGCCGCCGCAGTGGCGGCAACCGCAGCGCACTGACCGGGGGGTACTCCTCGGCGATGGCGGTGTCCGCCGACGGCCTGTTCTGGGGCGGCAACGGCGGCGGTGAGCCTTCCGCCGGCCTGGTGGTGCGGGTGGCCCCGGCGGACGAAAACGGGGCGGCCGCGCAGGTAAACGGCGGCAGCCGCCCGCTGACGCTGGGTTTTGGCCAAAGCACCCTGCTGCCGCTGGAGGGCTACCAGCTTTCCAGCGTGGCGGTGCGCGACATTACCGGCACCTCCGGCGGCGGGGTCGCCAACGTGAACGGCGGCGCGGGTGAAAGCCGTTACTTCCTGCCGCCGGGCCGGCTACTGGTGCGCGAGGTCAGCGCCAATATCACCTGGGTGTATATCGGCCAGGCGCTGGGGCCGACCGGCCTGCCGCTGGCCAACGCACAGGTGCTCAATCAGGCGCTGCCGGCGCTGGGGGCCGACGGCGGCTTTACCCTGCAGGCCAACCAGAAGGTGCCGGCGCTGTGGCTGATGAGCGACGGCCAACTGATGCGCTGCCCGCTGCGGGTCAAAACGGTGCGGGATATTTTGCAAATCGTCGGTGCCACGCGCTGCTCCGCCGCCGGTGCCGAGGGGCTGCCGCAGTCGCTGCTGATGACGCCACGGGTGATGAAACTGCTGGCCACCGCCAAACGCTAACCACAGGACGGAAAAACAAAATGAATGCGATGTTAGAAAGGATGATAAAAAAAGTGCTATGCCACAGCCTGCTGCTGATGGCCGTAGCCAGTCTGCCTGTGCAAGCGCTGATTATACCGCCGGCGGACAACCATCAGGTGATAAACCTGAGCTATGATAAAAGCGCACCGCCGGCGGACAGCTATATCTGGAACCGGGCTTCAGGTGGAACTGATGACTCAACAATAGGATCCTCATGGAATTGGCGTAACGGTGCCTGGCAGTGCCTGTCTGCCACCGATACCACCAATGGTGCCTGTACACCGGTGGGAACCTGGGCATGGGATGAGGGCCCCGTCCCATCAGCTCTGACATTGCGTTTTACGGAAAAACGCTCTCACATGTCGGTTGATATAAAGTTATTGGGGTTTAATGAAAGTCAATCTCCGGCGACTGAATGTTGGGCAGCAAGATACAGTGCACCACGTGCATTTTGGAGTGGTGGTTATTATGGGAGGTGGTGTGACGATGGTCATAAAAAACCGAAAACGGCTGGCCTCGCCCTAACCCTCTGGCTCCCACAGGCCGAACTGGCCAAAATCCCTACCGGCGGCAGTTGGCAGGCAAAGTTGGTGCTCAGCCAACAGGACTGGGTTCTGGATGTCGGCCCGATTCATAAAGTCGCCACCTTCTCCGCCGATATCACCCTCAACGTCACCGATAAAAACAACGGCGCGATTTATTTGCCGGCCTTTGGCAGCGCCACGCCGCGGGTTGACCTCAACCTGCGCACCAAACCGCTGTCCACCGCCCCCGGCGGCGAGGTCTCCGGCCAGTCCAATATCGATATGTGCCTGTACGACGGCTATAACAGCAACAGCCCCTGGCTAAAGGTCACGCTGGCCGATCAGCAAAGCGTCGCCGGCCGCGCGGCGGATGTGTTCTCGGTCAGCCGCGACGGCAGCAGTGCCACGGCAACCGCCGATCGCATCGATTACCGCGTCACCCTCAACTACAACAATCAGCCGCAAAAGGTGAATAACGGCCAGGCGATTACCCTGACTGGCGTCAATACCGCGCTGATCCGCCCGGTGGTGTTGCCCGGCATCCCCTTCCCGGTGGTCTGCACCCCGGCACCGCTCACGCTGGACGTGTTGCCGTTCGCCAAGCTGAGCAAAGCCGCCGGCCATTTTACCGGCACGCTGCGCGTTACCCTTAGCGCGGACGCGCTGGCCCCGTAATAGTCAATGCAGTAGCGATAAAAAACCGGGTGCCTTGATGAGAAGTGCGCCCGGTTTTTTTGTTTCTATTTGGCGACTACAGCAGAATTAACCCCGACGTTCGCCAGCTCGCCATACACTACCTGGCCACGGAAGCCGCGCCGAACCTGCTGGAACAATGCGCGGAAGGCAGGATAATCCTGTGCCTGACAGAGCGCGTCCTTACCGCGAACGGCATTCAGCCGTAGCCGATGATTGACCACCACCTGTTGCCCTTCGAGCTGCCATTCAACCTGGTATTTGCCGGCCGCATTGCTGAACTGCTGGTTCTTGGGGATGGCGATAATCGGCACGTTGGCGGGCAGGTGCAGGCGATAGGTCTCGTCGTACTGCTGCGCGGTGCAGAAGAACGGCGTTTCGTTAGTCGGGGCGGACGTCGTCGAGTAAAGCGTACGGAAAGACTTGCCGCCGGGCGGCGTCGGTACGGCCATACCGCCCACCACGCTGAAATCGACATAATCCTCGGCTTTGAATTTATAACTGTAGGCAAACGGCTTTTTGAGATCGAACGCATCGCCGTGCATCGCGATAACCCCACGGCCATCAATGCCTGAGGACGCCATGATGTTCTCTTCGACTCGCGCCCGGTTCTGCTGATTGATTTGCGAGAAATAGCCTCTCAGGTCGATCTCATCCACCTCACCCAGCTTGCGTTCGGTTTGGCCACGCATATTGCCCGCTTTATCGAAGTAGAAGTCCACGCTGAGCGACGTATTGTTGCGCTGTTCGTCATTGTCAGGGGTACGCGCCAGTTTGGCTTCGCGCGTCAGCAGGACCGGAGCCCCAAGGTCAGCCCCCGGCAGTTGGCCAAATCGCGCCCAGGGGCTGGTAGAATCCAGATACAGATTGAACTCCGGCACGTAGGTAATCGCGTGGTTAAAGCGCCCCAGCAGCGGCACCTTCGGCAATATCGGCCCTTGGTCCATGCCGATCAGCACCGGTGAACTGACGATGCCCTTGGCGGCCAGCAACGCCTCGAGCATCACCACATGATCCTTGCAATCGCCATAGTGATTATCCAGGATGCTCTGCGCCGAATTCGGCTCCAGCCCGCCGTTGCCCAAATAGACCGCCACATAACGAATATTCTGCGCCACCCAGCGATAAATCGCCGCCGTCTGCTCACGACGGTCGCTGATGCCGTCGGTAATTTTATCCGCCAACGCCTGGATCGCCGGGGTCACCTTGGCCGCCTGATTGGCTTTCTGTTGATAGGCTTTGGCCAGCTGTGGCCATTCGCGGTAGGTACTGGCCATGATGGTTGGGCTGAATGTCCAGCTGTTCGCCGACCAGTTTTGCGCTTTCAGCGGTTCACTGCGCCGGTAATGCCAGCGCCAGTGGGCCTGACCGTCACGGATCTGCGGCTTATCTGCGCCCTCTACTCCTCGGGTAAAGACATGCATCGGCACATTGGCCGGCGCCTGCAAATTGACCTCGGCGTCATCAAACTGGTCGAAGACGCTGAAGGTTTCCCACAGGCCGAAGTAGTCCGGGAAGTACGGGGTATTTTGCGTGCGCAACACCTGATACACCACGCGAGAACCCGGCGCCAGGTTGGAGAAGACAATCACCTTTACCTTGCGATCGGCATACAGTGGCGCAGAGGCGCTGGAGTAGCTTTCCTGGGTATAAATGCGATCGGGCGCGACATCATGGCGCTGTCCATCGGCCGTCAGCGTATAGGCCGAAACCACCTTCAGCGTTTCCATTTTTTCGCTGTAGCTCAGGCGGATTTGGCTGAACTTCTCGACTGCCGCCTTGGTTTTGAGCAGCACCTCATAGCTCTCGGTCTTGGTGTTGCTGGCATTGGCATGGACTTGATAATCCGCGCGGTAACGCACAAAGCTGAAATCATTGCTAACGGCGGCATCCTTGGTGGCGACCGACGGCGCTTCCACGGCCAACAGCGTTGCCGGGTGCGTCGCCGCCAGTCCAGCGGCCAACACGAGAGAAGGGATGACAATTTTCATCTTCGTTCCTTGAAGTTTTTTAAACGATAACAGTGACATTGATAAAGTGCGGACCACTGGCGCAAGAGCGGCACACTAATACAACTGAGAATCGTTTTCAATAAAATACCGATTCGGCCGGGTGTGCCCGACCTAACCCTGCTCTATCAACATGACAGCCGTAGTATCGTTCTCCAAAGCGTCAAAAATATGCTCGCGGTCGGCGGAATAACTGATGTAATCCCCTGCGTTCAATTCTACCGGCTGGTCCGTCGGCCCGACTAACGCCCTGCCACTGCTGATAATCACATGCTCAATGGTACCCGGCATATGCGGCCGCGAAATGCGGGCTTCGCCCGGTTGAACCTGTAGACGGTAAATATCGCGCTGTGCCCCTGGCGGGCAGGTCGCCAACAGGGTGACGGCGTAGTTGGCCTGTTCGGAAACCGTGGTCACCCCTTCATGGGCACGGATCACCTGTACGTGTTGGCGTGGCTGAGAAATCAACCGGCTGACCGGCACATCCAACGCCATCGCCAACGCCCACAAGGTTTCCAGGCTGGGGTTGCCGCTGCCGGTTTCCAGCTGCGAAAGCGTCGATTTTGCAATGCCGGCACGGCGAGCCAATTCGGTAACCGAGAGGCCCAATCGTTCGCGTTCACGGCGAATGGCGGCCGAAAGCAGGCCGATGGGCGTAGCGTTATTGCTGACAAAGTCGCTCATTGTTCACCATATCGTTCGTTTGTTCGGCTTGACGAACAGCTGTCAAGTGTTCATCATAATGTTCAATTGTTCATTTTAATGATAACCGCCAACGGCGGCAAGCGCACTAGCAGGGAGAAGGCAAATGAAGATAAGAACCGGCGGCGTATTACAGATGACCCTCGCCATGGTCATTTCCGGAACCGTGGGCTGGCCGGTAATGCTACTGGGGCAGCCGCCCGCTACGGTGGTTTTCTGGCGCTGCGCGTTTGGCGCGCTAGCGATGCTGATCGCCTGCGCCCTGCTTGGCCTGCTTAAAAAAGACATGTTAACCCGACGTCAGGCTGCCATTGCGGTGCTGGGCGGCGTCGCCCTGGTGCTGAACTGGGTAATGTTGTTCGGCGCTTACAGCCATGCCTCTATTGCGGTGGCGACCGTCACCTACCACGTCCAGCCCTTTATGCTGGTTGGGCTCGGGGTGCTGTTTTTCGGCGAAAAAATGACGGCGACAAAGTTTGGCTGGCTGCTACTGGCCTTCGTCGGCATGTTGCTGATCATTAGCGGTAAACAAGATGGTGGCGATTCCAGTGCCGATTACTTCACTGGCGTGTTGCTGGCGCTGGGCGCTGCCTTTATGTATGCGGTAGCGGCGGCGATCGTCAAGCGTTTGAAAGGGGTGCCGCCGCACCTGATCGTGCTGATTCAGCTCACTCTGGGCGTCGTACTGCTGGCACCGTTCGCCGGCTGGGCCCAACTGCCGTCGACGGCTAACGGCTGGTTGCTGCTGGCGACCCTGGGTCTGGTGCACACCGGGCTGATGTCTTCCCTGCTGTACAGTGCCATCCAGAAAATCCCCACTGCCCTGGTAGGCGCGTTGTCTTTCGTCTATCCCCTGGTGGCGATTATCGTCGACTGGGCGGTATTCGGACACCGCCTTAGCCTGATGCAGCTGTCGGGCGCCGCCGCCATCTTGCTTGCAGCAGCGGGCATGAACTTTGGCTGGCGGCTGGTACGGGCGAGCAAACCCGTGCGCGTGGCCGGTGATCAACAACCCTGAGCGCGATTTTTAAAACCGTTCGTTGCCGAATAATAAGCGAAACGCCTATCCCAAAAATATCAAAAGCTCAGCGAATTAACGTATTCGCCCTGGCCGGCAAGAGCTGTTATTTATTTAACCAGACACGGGAGGAGTTAACGATGGCACGCTACGTGTGGAATGACCGACTGAAGCAGAGCATTCGTTTCAGTTACTGGAATGAGCTGTGCGTTATTGACGATAACGGGGCCTTGGTGGCCCCGGTTCTCAAGCTAATGGATCTATTTTTCCGCCGTTTGATCGCGCAAGTGACTGACCTGCGCTTGCAGCTCGGGCCACGGCGCTTTCCCCGCATAGTTTTGCCGCAGATAGTTAAGCAATTCGGCGATCTGTCTGTCGTTCAGGTTATGGCGAAATGCCGGCATATAGCCCAGGTTGCTATTGGCCGGGCGTTGAATGCCGTCCAGCACCACCCGAATGGCATTGTCCGGCTTATCGGCATACAGGTTGGTGTTCAGCGCCAGTGAAGGTCGAACGCCGATCAGCTGAGCCCCCTTTTCCTGAGCATGGCATGCCATACAGGCACCGGAGAAAATACGTGCGCCTTCCGTGGTTAACGGCTCGGTCCGCGACTCGGCCCATTCATTCAAACGTTTGGCTTCCGTCACCTTAGACTCGCTCGGATGATAAGTGCGCAGATAAGTGGCTATGGCCTGCAAGTCTTGCTCCGGCAACCGCGAAAGCCCCTCTTCGATCACCGGTGCCATCGGCCCGGCTGCCACGCCGTGATTTGCCGAATACCCAGTGCGCATAAAGCTGAGCAAATCATCTTGTGTCCACTCCAGCGGTGCCAAAGAGCTGCCGGTTAGCGACGGAGCAGTCCAGTCTTCCGCCACGCCGCCGCTCAGGTGTTCAGCGCCGCCTTTCTCGCCAAACATCAGGTTGCGCGGCGAGTGGCAGGCGCTGCAGTGGCCAAGGCCTTCAGTCAGATAGGCCCCGCGATTCCATTCGGCGCTTTGTGTCGGATCGGCCTTCATGGCGCCAGGCTTGAGGAACAGCCAGTTCCAGGTGACGATGCCCTGGCGAATGTTAAACGGGAAACCCAATTCGGTGGCCGGCGGCTGATATTTCACGGCCGGTTGCGACATCAGGTAGGCGTACAAGGCCTGCAGATCTTCATCGCTGGTGCGGGTAAACGCCGTGTAGGGAAAGGCCGGGTAGAGATAGTGCCCTTCGCGATCAACCCCATGACGCATCGCTCGTTCAAAGGCGGCATACGACCATTTCCCAATGCCGGTGTCGTTATCCGGAGTGATATTGGTGCTGTAAATGGTACCGAACGGAATCTCCATCGCCAATCCGCCGGTATTGCGCTCGCCGCCGGGCCGGGTATGGCACACCGCGCAGTCGCCGAGATCGGCCAGCACTTTCCCTTGGGCGATCTGTTGCTGACTAAAAACGTGATGATCTTTTTCCTCCAGCGGCGCTATTTCTGATTGCCAGCTGGCTATCGCCCCAATTACCACGGTGGCAACGACCGTCAGACTGCCCCAGCCGGCGATTTTCTTTATGCTGCTCATAGTGACTTATCCCTTTCTGCGCTGCCGGAAGCCTGCTGTTTTAACGCCTTTACCACTCGCTCAGGGGTAAAAGGTACCTCTCGCAGACGCACGCCCAGCGCGTCGAACAACGCATTGGCGATTGCCGCTGCGCTCGGCACCGAGGCGGATTCTCCTGCCCCCATAGAGGGTTCATCCGGATAGTCCAGCAGTTGGATATCAACCTGCGGTAACTCGTCAAACCGCAGGATCGGGTAACCGCCCCAATCCAGCGACGTCACGGACGCAGAGTCAAAGGTGACGAACTCTTTCAGCACCCGGCTGGCGGACTGAATGATATTGCCGTGCACCTGGTGACGAACCCCTGCCGGGTTGATGATGCGGCCGCAGTCATGGGCAACGAAGATTTTATCCAGCTTGATCTGACCGCTGTGGCGATTAACGCTGAGATCGCACACCCAGGCCGCCCAGGCGGCACCAAACCCAGGGAATTTACTGTGGAAATAACGCGCATAGGCAAAGCCGCGTCCCGTCACCCATTCAGGATCGCCGGACACCGGGCTGCGGTAGGCCGGGCCATCCTGCCAATTGGCCTGCTTTTTCAACGCTTGAATCAGCGCCACGGCACGCGGATCTTTCAGATATTGCAGGCGGAACGCGATCGGATCCTGCCCGGCTCGCCACGCCAGTTCATCAATCCAGGATTCGTGGGCGAACACGTTGGGTAACGCCGAGACCCCACGCATCCACGAAGCCCGCACAATCGGCGCCGCGTCCTGGCACACCACCCGCATATTGGGATATTCATATTGGGGAATGGCGGTTCTGTCGCCCATCTGCTGCACGTCTGCCCGATTGGGCACTTTACCGGCCAGTACCAGTGACAACGTCACAGCATTGTTTGAAGGGTAGCTGGTTTTCAGTTCGTAAGCCGCCACCTGATTGTGCTCATCCAACCCGCCGCGGACTCGCATCAGTTGCCCGGTGCCCTTGGGCTCCCAACCCGCCTCTTGTTCACGCATCAACTGCACCCTGACTGGCTTGCCGGTGGCCTGAGATAACAGCGCAGCGTCAGCGGAGACGTCATCGGCACAGTTGCGACCGTAGCAGCCGGAGGCTTCCATGCGATTGATATGGACCTGCTCTGGCCGCCAATCGAGCAAATGAGCGATGTCCTTACGCAAATCGTGAGGATTTTGCGTGCCAGACCAGATTTCTGCGCGATCGCGACCGACGTCGGCCACCGCACAGGACGGGCCGATCGACGCGTGTTGATGGTAAGGCCAGACGTAATCAGCATTGACCTCGGTATGCAACGAGGCCAAAGCGGCATCGACCCCGGCATCATCACGCAGCACGCGATCGGTTTTGGGGTTTTCCACCAGGGCCTTATGCAATCCTGTAAGCGAAAGATCGGGTAAACCGGACCAGGGACGCCAGACGGTTTTCAGTTGCCGCATGGCGGCAATCGCCTGCTCTTCGCGTTCGGCGACGATACCGATAAAATCGTTAATCACCACCAGTTTTACGATGCCAGGCAAATGGGCAATGGAGTCATGGTCAACCGACAGCAGGCCGCTGCCCAACGGGGCGCTGCTGTCGGCGCCGATATAAGGCGGGCGCACCACTCTGCCATGCAGCATGCCCGGCAGGCGAAGGTCATGCACATAGGTCAGTTGGCCGGTCACCTTGGCCGGAATATCCACCCGCGGCACCGCCTTGCCCACGTAACGGCTCTCCGCCACGCTCTTCAGCCTGATGGTTTTATCCAGGGCCACCTGTAAATTTTGCCCGCGGGCCAGTTCACCATAGCTCAGACTGACGTTGGGTTTATCCCTCGCAAATACCCGGCCATTTTCAGCCTGCAGGCGTTCCAGCGGTAACGCAAAGGCCTTTGCGGCCAGCGCCAGCAGCAATTGCCGCACCTGTGCGGCTGCCTGGCGCAGCGGTATAGCGGTCACCTGAATCGTGGCGCTGGCGATGGTCGGCCCCTGATCCGGCGTGCGCTGGGTGTCACCCAAAATCACCGTAACGTGCTCGAAAGGTACGCTGATTTCATCGGCAACAATCTGTGCCAATGCGGTGCGAATACCGGTGCCGAGATCCACATGGCCGTTAAATGCGGTGACACGGCCATCGGCGGTCAGGCCGATAAAGCTGTCCACGCGATCGAGCGGCAGATCGCCGCCTACCACTGGCGTCGTTGCCAGGGCATTAAGCGACACAGGCAACAGGCTGCTGACCATTACCAGGCCACCGGCCTGCAACAGGCGGCGGCGCGTTATTTCCAGGCGGCTCATGCTTGCCCCCTTTCCGCCAACAGCTGACGGGCTTTGGCGGCAGCACGCAGGATCTCAATATGGGTGCCGCAGCGGCACAGGTTATAAGCCAGCTCATTTTTGATTTCTTGTTCATCTGCCTGCGGGTTTCGCTCAAACAGAGCAACCAGCGTCATGATCATACCGTTGGTGCAATAACCGCACTGCGCGGCCTGCTCATCGATAAAGCCTTGTTGAACCGGGTGCAGCCCCGCCTCGCTCAGGCCTTCCAGCGTGGTAACGGATTTGTTGAGGGCACCGCTCAGCGGCAGCGAGCAGGAACGGGCGGCAACGCCGTCGATCAGTACCGTGCAAGCACCGCACTCCCCGAGGCCACAGCCATATTTGGGGCCATTCAGGCCCAGATCGTTGCGTAACACGTAGAGTAGCGGCGTTTCGGGTGAAATGGCGCCCAGCGCGACCATCCGGCCGTTTATTTTTATTTCCATGGTGAATACATATCCTTAACCAAACGGATTTCTCCGTAATATCACTGCGGTGAATAATTCGCAGCATGCTAATTATAATCATTAAAAGACTTTCTAATGTTAAGGGTATGTAGTGCCAATTGCTTTAACGAAAAGTGGGTATTTATCATCAATTTCGAGTGGCATTAGAGCAGGACGTATTGATTGCGCACCCGTCGTTGACGGAGGGATCTACCGCGTAAGGTCTGCTGGCGACCAACGTGGAAACCCGTGCCACGCATGAAATTGAGAGGAAGTAAGTGGCTGATTATTTATCTATTAATTCGACTAACTAAGCCATATTCGGCATTTCACACCCGAAAATATTTTGCTTATCATCATGATCTGTCTCTGAGGTTTGCTTCAGGGCCTGTCTACCGGAATTTTTGTCCTTGTTTTGTTCGTCGTGAACGCTCGGCCGCACCCAGGTGCGGCTTTTCTTTTTGTTGCCTCCCCCGCTTGTTACGCACCCATGTTACCCATCCGTTAAATGACCAGGATCTGCGCGCTCAGCCTGATTTTCGCTCGCAATACGGCAGTTTTTGCTGCTCTTCCCCGGTGACAGCCACCCTTTTCCTTCCGTCGATCACATTACGGGTAACACAGTTTTTTAACACTCTTCAGCGTGATATCTGTCGCAAAACCGCCTCCCGAAAACCGCTTTTATAGCAATACGAAGTAACGCTATTTATTGACAGGTGAAACCATGACGACCTCTACATCCAATGAAGTGCTGTTGATTGCCCCAGTAATGGATAACCTGCTGGCCCGCCTTGAGGCAGCCTTTGTGGTACATCGGTTATATGAACAAGAGGATGCGGCCGCTTTTCTGGCCGAAAAAGGTGCGACCTTCCGTGCGGTCGTCACTCGGGGGGATATTGGGGTCGAGACGCCAGTGCTTGAACAATTACCCAACCTCGGGCTGATTGCGGTATTCGGCGTAGGCACTGACGCGATTGATCTGAATTACACCCGTAAACACGGCATTGCCGTCACCATCACCTCCGGCGCCTTGACGGAAGACGTGGCGGATATGGCTCTGGGATTGTTGCTGGCTACCGCTCGTCAGCTGTGCCACAACGATCGTTTTGTGCGTGAAGGTCGCTGGCTGAAAGAGGCGCCGGGCCTGTCGGTGCAGGTCAGCGGCAAACGGCTGGGCATTTTCGGCATGGGCAATATCGGCCGCGCCATCGCCCAACGCGCCGCCGGTTTCAATATGCGTATCCAATACGCCAGCCGCACGCAGGACAGTTCGCTGCCCTATCGCTATTTCCCAGATCTGCTGGCTTTAGCGCGGGAAAGCGACTTCTTTATCATTGCTATTTCCGGCGGTAAAGACAGCGCTGGCCTGGTGGACAAGGCGGTATTCGACGCCCTGCCTTCCCATGCCCTGGTGATTAACATTGCTCGCGGCAGCATCGTTAATGAACCCGACCTGATTACCGCCCTGCAAAGTGGCGCCATCGCCGGTGCCGGGCTCGACGTTTATGCCCACGAACCCGAGGTTCCTGCAGAACTGATCGCCATGGAAAACGTGGTGCTGCAACCGCATATCGCTAGCGCCACCCAGGAAACCCGGCAAAAGATGAGCGATATCGTGTTTACCAACGTTGAAGCTTTCTTCAACCGGGCGCCGCTGCCCCACGCCATCGAGTAACTGACGCGTTTTCTTTTCGATTTTATTACCGCCGAATCACAGAACCTCTTCATTGAGAGGTTCTCCCTGCGCCCTGT
The DNA here is from genome assembly GCF_024809915.1 of Serratia sp. BIGb0234. Classification (NCBI taxonomy): domain Bacteria; kingdom Pseudomonadati; phylum Pseudomonadota; class Gammaproteobacteria; order Enterobacterales; family Yersiniaceae; genus Serratia; species Serratia sp. BIGb0234. The sequence continues at coordinate 188,399 of NZ_JANUEI010000004.1, read as the reverse complement.
AAAGAGAGATCGCCATGGATAATAAAATACCCAACACCCGCTGGCTGCGGGTTATTGCCCCGATCCTGATCGCCTGCATCATTTCCTTTATGGACCGGGTTAATATCAGTTTTGCGCTGCCCGGCGGTATGGAGAGCGACCTAGGCATTACCAGCCAGATGGCCGGGCTGGCCAGTGGCATCTTTTTTATCGGTTATCTGTTTTTGCAGGTTCCCGGCGGACGCATCGCGGTCAACGGCAGCGGCAAGCGCTTTATTGCCTGGTCCCTGTGTGCCTGGGCGGTGGTGTCAGTTGCGACCGGCTTTGTCACTAACCACTATCAACTGCTGGTATTACGCTTCGTATTGGGCATCTCTGAAGGCGGTATGTTACCGGTAGTGTTAACCATGATCAGCAACTGGTTCCCGGAAAAAGAACTGGGCCGCGCCAACGCCTTTGTCATGATGTTCGCCCCATTGGGTGGCATGCTTACCGCCCCGATCTCTGGCGCCATCATTAACGCATTCGACTGGCGTTGGTTGTTTATCATCGAAGGCCTGTTGTCGCTGGTGGTATTGGCCGTGTGGTGGCTGCTGATCAGCGATCGCCCACAGGAAGCGCGCTGGCTGCCGGCCCGTGAGCGCGACTATCTGATAACCGAACTTACGCGCGAACGACAAGAACGCAGCAAACTGCAACCGGTCAGCAAAGCACCACTGAGAGATGTCTTCCGTAACAAGGGCTTGATGAAGCTGGTGCTGCTGAACTTTTTCTATCAAACCGGCGACTACGGCTACACCCTGTGGCTGCCCACCATTTTAAAAAACCTGACCGGCGGTAACATGGCCTCGGTCGGCTTCCTGGCAATCTTGCCATTCGTCGCGACGCTGTTGGGGATCTACCTGATTTCAGTGCTCACCGATAAAACCGGCAAACGCCGCCTGTGGGTGATGGTTTCATTGTTCTGCTTTGCTGCGGCGCTACTGGCTTCGGTGGTGCTGCGTCATAACGTGGTGGCGGCCTACATTGCGTTGGTAGTGTGCGGCTTCTTCCTCAAAGCCGCTACCAGCCCGTTCTGGTCCATGCCTGGGCGTATCGCCTCGGCGGAAGTGGCCGGGGGCGCTCGCGGCGTGATTAACGGCCTCGGCAACCTGGGCGGCTTCTGCGGGCCTTATCTGGTAGGGGTGATGATCTACCTCTATGGCCAGAACGTGGCGGTATGCGGTCTGGCAGTCTCACTGATCATCGCCGGAATCATCGCCTGGCGTTTGCCGAAGGAATGTGACCTGATCGGCAGTGAACCGACGCACGACAAACTGCTGGACAACGCCAAACGGGCCTGAATAACAACGAAAACCACGAGCGGGCTACGGCAAAATTTGCTATGTTAGCCCGCTGATTAAGGTCTGTTGTTACTCGCTGGATTAGGTCTATGTTTACCCATAAAGCAATCGCCGAACTCAATGCGCTGGAATTGTTGGTTTATAACTACATCACCAAAAACAAGAACCCGGTGATGTATATGACCATCCGCGAACTGGCCGAGGCCGCCGGGGTATCCACCACTACCGTACTGCGCTTTTGCAAGAAAATGGGCTGCGACGGCTACTCCGAATTTCGCATCCGCTTCAAGCTGTATCTTGAGCAGACCGAAGCACCGCCGATGGATTTTGGCACCAGCGAAATCATCAGCTTTTTTAAAAGCATTAATAACGACGAATTTAATCAACTGTTAGATCAGGCGGTGCAGCATATTGCCGCTGCTGAGCGCATTATTTTCGTCGGCGTCAGCACCTCCGGAGCATTGGGGAAATACGGCGCGCGTTTCTTTTCCAACGTTGGAAAATTCAGCACCCATATCGACGACCCTTATTATCCCATCAATAGCGACATGTATAAAAGCGCGGTTGCAATAATACTTTCGGTGTCTGGAGAGACCGAAGAAATTTTGCGCCTCGCCAGCCAGTTCAGCCTGCACCACTGCAAAATTATCAGCATCACCAACAACGAAACCTCCTCGCTGGCACGCATGGCGGACTTTAACCTCTCTTACCACGTTCCCCCGCAGTTGATCGCCGGGCAACACAATATCACCACCCAAATCCCGGTTATTTACATTATCGAAACCATCGGCAAGCGGCTGGGGCATATTAATTACGCAAAATAAAACAGCCTGTTTTTTTAATGTGACACGTCACCTGAGTGGTGATTTGTTATATCGTGACATTCAATTCCAGCTTGCTACTATATTCTCATTCCGGCAGTTCAGTGCTTTCTGATAATAATCCGATGAGAAACCTACGATGAAACAACAACAGTTACCGAAAGATTTTCTGTGGGGCGGCGCCGTGGCGGCGCACCAGGTTGAGGGCGGTTGGGATCAGGGCGGCAAAGGCCCAAGCATTGCCGACGTTCTGTCGGGCGGCTCTCACGGTGTGGATCGCGTTATGACCGACGGCGTGCAGGAAGGCTATCGTTACCCTAATCACCAAGCGGTGGACTTTTACGGCCGTTACAAGCAGGACGTGGCGTTATTCGCCGAAATGGGCTTTAAATGCTTCCGCACCTCTATCGCCTGGACGCGTATCTTCCCGAATGGCGATGAGCATGAGCCAAACGAAGCCGGTCTGCAGTTTTACGACGATTTGTTTGATGAACTGCTGAAATACAATATCCAGCCGGTGATCACCCTGTCTCATTTTGAAATGCCTTATCACCTGGTGAAGGAATATGGCGGCTGGAAGAACCGGAAGGTGGTCGATTTCTTCGTACGCTTCAGCGAAGTGGTGCTGCGCCGTTATCAGCACAAAGTGAAATACTGGATGACCTTTAACGAGATCAACAACCAGAGCAACTACCAGTATCCGCTGTTTGGCTACTGCTGCTCCGGCGTGGTGTATACCCAGGAAGAGAACCCGGAGCAGACGCTGTATCAGGTCTTGCACCATCAGTTTGTTGCCAGCGCCCTGGTAGTGAAACTCGGTCACCAGATTAACCCGGAATTCCAAATTGGCTGCATGCTGGCCTGCGTCCCCTTCTACCCGTACTCCTGCAAACCGGACGACGTCATGTACAGCGTCGAAGCCATGCACTCGCGCTACCTGTACACCGACGTACAGGTGCGAGGCTACTATCCGTCGTACCTGCTGCGTGACTGGGAGCGCAAAGGCTTCCAGATTGAGATGCAACCGCAGGACGAACAAACCCTGCGCGAAGGTTGCGCGGACTACATCGGTTTCAGCTACTACATGAGCAACGCCCTGCAGGCCGATGCGGTGAGCAGCGACAACGAAATGTTCAGTTTCCCCGGTAACGTCCCGAACCCGCATGTCAAAGCCTCCGACTGGGGCTGGCAAATTGACCCGGTCGGGCTGCGTTACTCGCTGAACGTTTTGTACGAGCGTTACCAGAAACCGCTGTTTATCGTTGAGAACGGCTTCGGCGCATTCGATACGGTTGAGGCTGACGGCCAGATCAACGATGACTATCGTATCGACTATCTGCGCGCGCACATCGAACAGATGAAAAAAGCGGTCATCGAAGACGGCGTGGACCTGATTGGTTACACCCCGTGGGGCTGCATCGACTGCGTGTCCTTCACCACCGGTGAATACGGCAAGCGTTACGGCTTTATCTACGTCGACAAACACGATGATGGCACCGGCACCCTCGAGCGCTCGCGCAAAAAGAGTTTCGACTGGTACCGCACCGTGATCGCCAGCAACGGCGAACAGCTTTAATCAGGGTGCATTTCGTCAGGGCGGTTTTACCGCCCTTTTTTACGCCGCATGCATAACCTTAGGTTAAGTAAAGAACCGCTAAATTTCACTTTATCGTAACACTCTGGCTTGCGAGACTCAGATCGGGGAATGAAATTCACGCCCCTTCGCGCTGACAAAACAATAAAACAGATCAGCCCTCTGCACCCTGCCTACGCCATGAGGATTTCCGCATGAGCCAGATTAACGAACTGTATCAACGTAACTACGAACTGCACCCGCCGGTGCTGGTGCCGGAATACAAAACCAGCGTGTTGCGCTCACCGAAAAACGCGCTGATATCGCTGCAAAATTCACTGTCGGAGATCACCGGTCCGGTGTTCGGCCAGCATGAACTCGGCCGACTGGATAACGACCTGATCCTCAATTACGCCAAACAAGGTTTGCCGATTGGAGAACGGATTATCGTGCACGGCTACGTGCGCGATGAAAACGGCCTGCCGATGCGCAATGCGCTGGTCGAAGTGTGGCAAGCCAACGCCGGTGGGCGTTATCGCCATAAGAAAGACCAGTATCTGGCACCGATCGATCCCAATTTCGGTGGCTGCGGACGGGTGTTGACCGACGATAACGGCTATTACTTTTTCCGCACCATCAAACCCGGCCCCTATCCCTGGCGCAACCGGGTCAACGACTGGCGCCCGGCCCATATTCACTTCTCGCTGTCCGGGGACGCCTTCGCCCAACGCTTAATTACCCAGATGTACTTCGAAGGCGATCCGCTGATTGCCAGTTGCCCGATCGTCCGCGCCATCAAAAATGACGATGCGGTGCGCACCCTGATCGCCGGATTGGACAAAACCGCCTCGGTGCAACTGGACAGCCTGGCCTACCGTTTCGATCTGGTGTTGCGCGGCTACCGCGCCACCTTGTTTGAAAACCGCCTGCAGGGGAAAGCATGATGCCACTACCGTATCTGCCGGAAACGCCGTCACAAACCGCCGGGCCTTATGTGCATATCGGCCTTGCGCCGCTGGCGGCCGGCTTCGAGATTTTCGAAAACAACTTCGGCCACGTGTTGACCCAGCCGGAGACCCAGGGACAACGCATCACTCTGGAGGGCCGGGTGTTCGACGGCAGCGGGACGCCGATCCGCGACGTGCTGCTGGAGATTTGGCAGGCCAACGCCCATGGCCGTTACAACCACCCAAGCGATCTGCAACAGCACAAACCGCTCGATGCCGCGTTCCGTGGCTGGGGGCGCAGCTGTTCCGACTTCGACACCGGGCTCTATCGGTTTGAAACCGTCAAACCGGGCGCCGTTTGTGGCCGTGACGGGCGAATGATGGCACCGCACATCAACCTGTGGATCGTCGCACGCGGTATTAATCTTGGATTACATACCCGGCTGTATTTTGCCGATGAGGCTGCGGCCAACCAGCAGGATCCGGTGTTGAATCTGATTGAGCTGGAGGTGCGGCGTAAAACGCTGATTGCGCAGCCTGAGCGTCGGGGCGAAGAGTGGGTTTACCGGTTTGATATTGTGATCCAGGGCGAAGGTGAAACGGTGTTTTTCGATCTCTGATGCTCCGGGAGTGCGGCCGCAGGAATTTGCACGCCAGTACAAATATGCGGCCGCCGTCACTTGTTACCTCTGAGGAAAACTTCCTACACTGAGGTATGAAAAAATCCAATTTATTTATTCAGCGCATGCGCTTACGCCACATCAACGGTTTTGTCGCCGTCGCGCAAGAGCGTTCGCTAAGCCGGGCCGCCGAAAAACTGAATCTGAGCCAACCGGCGCTATCAAAAACGCTCACCGAACTGGAAGCCCTGACCGGTAACCGGTTGCTGGTGCGCCATCGACAGGGCACGCTGCTGACCGAACAGGGCGAGCAATTTCTTGGTTATGCCACACGGGTGTTGGAAGCCTTGACCGCCGCCGGGCATGCGCTCGATCGGCTCGAGGACGCACCGGCCAAAATGTTACGCATCGGTACCCTACCCACCACCGCGCTGGGCATGCTGCCACAGGCCATCGGGCAGTACCAACAGGCGCATCCTTATTCACGAATCCAGGTGGTCACCGGCACCAACACCGGGTTGCTGGCTCAGCTTAAGGCCGGTGAGATTGACGTAGCGATAGGCCGAATGGCGGATCCGGAAATGATGAGCGGGCTGGCTTTCGAACTGTTACTGCTGGAATCGTTGCTGATGGTGACCCGACCTGGCCATCCGCTGCTAAGCGAAACCGTCACCCTTGAGCGGGCGCTGAGTTATTCCGCCATCGTCTCGCCAAAAGGCACGGTGCCGCGCCACAATACCGAGAATTTGCTGTCGACGCAGGGATTCAGCCTGCCCGCCCAATATATTGAAACGCTTTCCGCCTCGCTGGCGCGTCAAATGACGCTGCAATTTGACTATGTGTGGTTTGTGCCGTCCAGCGCGGTGAAAACCGATATCGCCACCGGCCAGTTGGTGCCCTTGCCGCTGCCCACCCAGGGCATGGAGGAAGCGGTGGGCATTCTGACTCGCAACGACGGCCAACCAAGCGAGGCGGTACTGGCGTTCATCGCGACGGTGCGCCATATTGCCGGCGCAGTGAGATCGGCTTAGTCAGTCTGCGTATCCTGCTCGGCAAACACCTCCGCCGCCAGATGAAACGCCGAGTTCGCCGCCGGCAAACCGCAGTACAGCGCGCTCTGCATCAGCACTTCCTTAATTTCCTCGCGAGTTACGCCGTTGTTCACCGCCGCTTTCAGGTGCATGCGCAGTTCAGCCTCGCGATTAAGGGCGATCAGCATGGCAATGGTGATCAGGCTGCGGGTATGACGCGCCAGCCCGGGGCGGGTCCAGATCTCGCCCCAGGCATAGCGGCTGATAAAGTCCTGAAACTCTTCATTCAACGGGGTGAGTTGACTGAGAGTTCGATCCACATGTGCGTCCCCCAAGACCGCCCTGCGTACCTCAATACCCTGCTGATAACGTTGTTCATCCTTCATGACTATGGACTCCTGAAGTTAATTCCGTGGCCTGTTGCAGCACCCGCTGGGTAAAGATCCGCGCACTGCCGAGATATTGCTGCGGATCCAGCAATTCATGAAGCCGTTGCGCCGTTAAATTCGCCATGACGACCGGATCGTCCAACAACACCTCCAGCAACGTGAGCCCCTGCGCCAGCGCCTGATGGCACTGTTTTTCAATGTGATGATGCGCTTGCTGACGGCCAATAGTCTCACCCAGGGCCATCGTCACCGCTTCCGCCATGATCAACCCGTCGGTTAACTTCAGGTTATGTTGCATCTGTTGGGGGAATACCTGCAGCCCGACAATCAAATCAGCTGCGGTGTGCAAGGCACCTGCCGCCAACATCACCAGCTGCGGCAGGCTTTCCCACTCTGCATGCCAGCCACCCAGACCGCGTTCATGCTCCTGTACCATGGCGGCATAAAGCCCTCCCACCAGCGCCGGAACCCGATTGGCCGCCGCAAGGATCACCGCGCAAGCAACCGGATTACGCTTGTGCGGCATGGTAGAAGAACCACCGCGCCCCGCGGCCGTCGGTTCGGCCACTTCCGCCACTTCGGTTTGGGTCAGCAAAGAGATATCCCGCGCCAACTTGCCCAGCGTACCGGTTAATCCGGCGTACCAGCCGGCAATTTCCAGCAGGCGATCGCGCTGACTGTGCCATGGCGTAGGGGCGGCGGTCAGTTGCAGGCCGTCGGCCAGCGCAGTCACCAATTCTGCCCCCTGCTCACCCAACGAAGCCAGCGTGCCGGCGGCACCGCCCAACTGTAGCGTCAACACACGCGGTCGCATTTCTTGCAACCGCTGCCGAAAGCGCAACAGCGCATCCAGCGTCCCCGCCAGCTTTAAGCCCAGCGTGGTCGGCAAGGCATGCTGCATCCAGGTGCGTCCAACCAGCACGCAATCCTGATGACGGGTGATTTGCTGCACCAGCGCCGCCATCAGTCGATCCAGGTCGATAAGCGTTAATGCCAGTGCGTTTCGCAGTTGCAGCATCAATCCGGTGTCGAGAGCATCCTGACTGGTGGCGCCCCAATGCACGAAGCGAGCGGCATCAGCATCCTGCTGCGCCACCCGTGTCGTCAGTTGTTTAACCAGAGGGATCGCCAGATTACCGGCCTGCGCGGCTGCCTGCGCCAAGTCGGTCTCATCGAATAAGGCACTGTGGCAGGCTTCAGCGATCCGCTGGGCCGCCTCCTGGGGAATAATGCCAAGGCGGGCCTGAGCCGCAGCCAACGCCGCTTCGAAGTCCAGCATTCCCTGCAGCGTGGCGGCATCGCTAAAACAAGCCGTCACCGCTGATGACCGCAGCAACGGCGTCAGTAACTCCATAGATCCTCCGGGCAAAAGCAATTTTCCCGATGATGGCGCGACGCCGCCGGCAGCGTCAACAACGATAAACGCTACCTTGGGCGATTATCGAAACATTGGCGATCTTTTTCTCAGTAATGCCAGCTGGTCGAGGATCCTGGCTGGGGGGATATGGGAAAAAATGCGCTGGCGAATTCCGCGAACGCATTCTGTACTGCCATCGGTGGATTAAGGGGTCATAAACTTCTCATAGTTCTGGGGAGTAACCAGTTGGAAAGGAATAAAGTTCACATCCTTGATAGCTTCCCCCTTTGCCGCTTGCTCCGCCATATCGACCGCGCCGTAGGCCTGCGATTTGGCATCCTGGAACACCGTGACCGTCAGCATGCCCTTTTTTATCGCCTGCAGGCCATTTGGTCCGCCATCGGTTCCACCAATCAGAATATCTTTACCGACGCTCTTGCCATTACTTTTAATCGCCATAGCTGCGCCAATCGCCATTTCATCAGCATTAGAGGAAAGAATATCGATTTTGTCGCCTGACAATATCCAGTTGTTCATCAGATTCATGCCATCTTCACGCATCCATTTGGCCGTGTCCTCCAGAATGACGTGCATGTTGGGATTCTTGGCAATAATCTCTTTCGCCCCTTGGGTTCTAAAACGAGTGGCATCATTACTCAATAACCCTTTCATAATGGCGACATTGACGCTTTTACGATCCTTGACCAGCTCAGCCAGGTATTGCATCTGTAACCTGCCGGCTTCAATCTCGTCGCTGCCGATATAGCTGATGCCATTGCCCATGGTGGAATCCGAGGGCATACGGTTAAGATAAATCAGCGGTATTTTGGCCTTTCTGGCGGCCTCGGTGATATTTTTGGTGCCCTGGGTATCGACCGGATTAACAATAATCACGTCCACTTTCCCATTGATGAAACTCTGCACCTGACTCAGTTGCTTATCTACCGCCCCCTGGGCATCTTCAAACTGCAATTTTAGATCCGGGTATGTTTTTGCTCTTTCGATAATGTAGCCACGTAACCTCGAGAGAAAAACATCATCCATTTGGGCAATGCTGACGCCAACCTGCACAGCAAATACCGAAGGGCTGAGCGAGAGCAATGAAAGACAGAGTAAGATAATTTTCTTCATAATCGTTTTCCCATTAATGGTGAATAGCGTGTAATTTCAGTACGAAGGGTTAATTATTTACTGCTATGACATTGCGTTGGCCTGTACGGCATAGCTAACGCAGGTGACGCCGCCCGTACGTCAGAACATCCCAAAAGGAACCTGCCATACGAACGGACTCGTCAAAGTGCGATCCAGTTTCGTTCCGCGGATGAGCGTACCGCAGCGTCCACCAGACGCTGTATTTCAACCGCCTCTTTAAAATCTGGCCCTTGTGAGTCTCCCTGCTGAATTGACTGAATGAACTCAAGCATTTCAATGGTTTTTAGATCGTTGAACCCCAGTTGGTGCCCCGGAGCCGGACAAAAAAGCCCGTAAGGCGCGTGCTCCGGCCCGGCAACCAGCGTTTTAAAGCCGTTCAGGCCGCTAGGGCCGTCATAACGGAAATACTGGATTTCGTTAAAACGTTCCTGATTGAAGCTCAGGGCCCCCTGGGTACCGGTGACTTCAAACCCCAGCTGCATTTTATGGCCCGTGGCGACCCAGTTGGCTTCTATATGACCGCGGCAGCCACGAGCAAATATCAGGGTCAGACGCGCAATGTCGTCAACCTCTACCGGTTTCAGCACCCTCGAACCCGCGCTTTCCGGCCGAGCTTTAATCACCGTATCGAGATCGGCGAACACTTCGCTTACCGGGCCGAGCAAAAATCTGGCCATACCCAGAATATGGCTGCCCAAATCCGCCACCGCGCCGGCCCCTCCGGCCGGATCTAACCGCCACGACCAGGGGATTGCAGGATCCGCCATGAAATCCTCCGCGTGGATCCCCCTAAAGCCGGTAATCTCGCCTAAATCGCCGTTGGCTATCATCTGGCGAGCCAACTTCAGCAACGGGTTTTTAATGTAATTGAACCCCACCTGGGTGAAGACACCGGCTTTCTCTGCCGCAAGGCGCATTCGCTCAGCGGTCTCGCTGTCCGGTGCCAAGGGCTTTTCACAGTGCACATGTTTCCCCGCCGCGATGGCGGCAAGGGCCTGTTCGGCGTGAAACCTGTTTGGTGAGGTTATCGAAATAACATCAATATCCGGATCGTCGATCAGATCTTGCCAGCGTTGGGTCCAGCGCATAAAACCAAACTGCTGCGCGGCGCTTTCAGCCGCAGCGGCGTCAATATCCGCCACGCTGATTAATACCGGCTGAATATCACCGGAAAGCGTGGCAGCGGCACGCCAGGCTCTGGCGTGCGATTTCCCCATAAAGCCGGTGCCAATAAGTCCAATACCGATTTTTTGCATCGCCATTCTCCTCAATCCAGCGCCACAGCCGCATGAGAGTCTGCGGAAAGCTGAGCGGCATCCGCCAACCTCAGGGCCATGCAACCGTCATGCACCGTGATCGGCATAGGTGTGCCCTGCTTAATTGCCGAGATAAAAGCGTCTATTTCCAGCCGGTAGGCATCGCAATAGCGCTCCATGAAGAAGTTAAGCAATGGCCCACGCGCTTCGGTTTCTTGCCTGCTATAACGTCTAACCGGAGTCGCCCGCAGGTTGTCATTCAACAACATCCCCCCGGAACCGAACACCTCCATACGTTGGTCATAGCCATAGATTGCCTGGCGACTGCAGTTGATCTGACACTGTTTGCCTGAGGCGGTGCGCAATTGCACCATTACAGTGTCATAATCGCCCAACGCCTCCAGTTCGGGGGCGAACAGACGGCTGCCGGTTGCAAACACCTCCACCGGCTCTTCGCCCAGGATCCAGCGGGCAAGGTCAAAATCGTGGATCACCATGTCGCGGAAAATTCCTCCCGAGTTTTTCAAATAGCCCATGGGCGCCAATCCAGGATCTCGACTGGTAATGATCACCTGATGAAGGTCGCCAATATCGCCACTGCGGATACGTTGGTTAATCTCACTAAACCCCAGATCAAACCGGCGATTGAAGCCCAGCATGACCTGACTGGCATGCTCGCCCAGTGCCCTTTGCGCCGCATACGCCTTGTTGATATCCAAATCCACCGGCTTTTCGCACAGCACCGCCTTGCCGGCTTTAGCCGCGGCCAGCATCAGATCAATATGGGTATGCGTGGGTGTGCCTATGATGACGGCATCAATATCAGGGTTTTGAATGGCTTCAAGCGGGTCCGCTAACGCAACGCCCCCCCAGCCCGCGGTCAACGCTTGGGCATTTTCGATAACAGGGTCTGCAACAGCGGCAAGAAATGCATCGTTATGACGAGCCACATTCGCCGCATGTACCTGACCGATACGCCCGGCGCCGAGAATCGCAATTCTGATCATGACAGTCTCCATAAGAAGTCAGTTATTGGTGCCCATGAAGCTTCAGGGCCTGCTGATTAACCACCAGTCCGCTCTCGAGCTGACCATTGAAAAAATCGAGGATATTGGAGGCGGCCGACACTGACATTCGCATCGCCGCCTCTGCAGTGAGCCCGGCAGAGTGTGGCGTGAGGATCAGCCGTTCAGTTTGCGCTAACAGTGTCGAACCCAGGTTTGCCGGCTCCTGTTTCAGCACGTCTAAACCGGCGCCGCCGAGATGTCCGCTTTGCAAGGCTTCCGCGAGCGCCTCTTCATCGACAATTCCCCCTCGTGCGGTGTTGATCAACAGTGCGCCTGGTTTCATCATCGCCAACTGCTGTCGGCCAATCAGCGGTTTCTCGTCACTGAGTGGAAGGTGAACAGTGACCGCATCGGCGGTCTTCAGCCCTGTGCTGATGTCACCCATTCGTTCAACGCCGAGCTGGGTAAACACCTCGTCTGGAAGATAGGGATCGTAGGCAGTAACCCGCATGCGGAAACTTTTAGCCAACCGGGCCACCTCCCTGCCAATACGGCCGAAACCCAGGATGAACAGCGTCCTTCCGGCCATTTCCATCGCGGAAAACCCGTTGCGTCTGTTCCATTCACCTTCACGAATACTGCGGTCGAAGTAACAGAGACGTTTAGCCAAAGCCAACAGCAAGGAGAAGGTATGTTCAGCTACCGACAGTGAATTGACATCGCCGATAATGGTCAGTGGGATCTGTCGTTCGGTCAAAGCCGCCACGTCCACCGAGTCATAGCCCACGCCATGGCGCGAAACGATCCTGAGTCGCCGAGCCGTCTGGATTTCTTTCGCGCTCAAGGGTTGGGTGCGAATCAACAATGCATCGGCCTCGGCAAGATAAGGCGCGTAACTTTCCACGCTCACTTCCGCCACCAGCTGTACCGTAAAGCCAGGTGCGTTGCGTAAGATGGCCAAACCGGCATCGTGGATTTTTCCGGCCACCAGTACATGCGGCATTTCAGTACCCTCCCCGAACGGCGTGCTCTGCGTCTTTGACTTCGCCATTCAACTGACGAAACTGCGCCACGCTGGCTGAAGCCGCGGACCGCAGTAGTTGTACGTCGTTGGATACCGTCACCAGGTCAAAGCCCCATTCAGCGGCTTGCGCGGCATAGGCGGCAGTGCCGTTATGCAACCCTGCCTTCTTGCCTGCACGATGCGCCGTGGCCAGGATATGCTTTATGGCTTCGATGATTTCGGGCTCGTCTCGGTCAAACCCGGTACGGTATTTTCGACCGGTCAAGCCAAGCGTCAGATCCGCCGGGCCGATGTAAACGCCGTCCAGACCTGGCGTAGCCACAATGGATTCGATATTTTCAACGGCCTCGGCCGTCTCGATCATAGCCAGACAGACCACCTGCTCATCGGCAAATTGACCATAGTCCGATCCGGCAGAAATCACCGCACGGGTGGGGCCGAAACTCCGGCTGCCAGTGGGGGGATAACGCACGCAGGAAACCAGGGTGCGGGCCTGCTCGGCAGTGTTTACCATCGGGCAGATAATGCCCCAGGCTCCGGCATCCAGCGCTTTCATGATCATGCCCGGTTCGAGCCAGGGCACCCTGACCAGCGGGGCTATACCGCTGGCGCGCATCGCCTGCAGCATATGGGTTGCCTGCTCGTAACCGACAAACCCATGCTGGAGGTCTATCGTGAGCGCATCGTACCCCTGCTCAGCCATAATCTCGGCGGTAAAGGCGCTGGCAACGCTCAGCCAGCCGTTCAACACCGTTTGCCCCTCATCCCAACGCTTTTTGACGTTATTGCGTTTCATTGCGGCTCCTTAAACCACGATCTGTGCAAGTTTGGTGTTCATGTAGTCGTGGATACCTTCTGAACCCCCTTCACGTCCCATACCGCTGGCCTTGATCCCCCCGAACGGCACTTCAGCCGCTGCCAGCGCATAGCTGTTGATCCCCACCATGCCGGACTCGAAGCGAGAAACGGCTTCGCGGATCCGAGCAGGATCTCGCGTAAAGGCATAGGCCGAGAGAGCAAAATTGGAATTGTTAACCCTGTCCCATAAGGCTTCGCTGTCGCTAAAAGAAGTGATTGCCGCAATGGGGCCGAAATTCTCCTCAGCCATTGCGAGCGCATCGTCGGGTAAATCGGCAATCACCGTGGGCGCATAAAAATAGCCCCCGCCAAGTTCAAGACGATGCCCGCCAGTCACCACTCTTCCGCCTTTGGCGCGCGCGTCGGTAACGATGTCTTCGATCGCGTGAAGCCGTTTCATGTTGATAAGCGGCCCCATGGTGGTGCCTTCATCGAGCCCATAACCCACATTCAGCTGGCTGGCTCGCCGAGCAAAGCCTTCCACAAAGGCCTGATAGCAGTGTTCATGAACATAAAAACGATCGCCGGTTACACACACCTGACCACTGTTGGCAAATTTCGTGGCAACTGAGAGATCTAGCGCTTTATCGATATCGGCGTCGTTAAAAATGACTACTGGCGCATTGCCGCCCAACTCCATGCTGAGCCGCTTGATGGTTGATGCAGAATCGCGGATCATCTGCCGACCGATTTGCGTAGAGCCAGTCAGGGAAACCTTCCTGACCGTTGGCGATGACATTAAAGGCCCATAGGTGGTTGCGGTCGGCCCCACCACCAGGTTGGCGACGCCGGCCGGCAGCCCAGCCTGACGCAAACATTCGAAGATCAGCATCGCGGAACCCGGTACTTCACTCGAAGGACGCAACACCACCGTACAGCCTGCGGCAAGTGCGGGGGCCAGTTTGCGAGCCACCAATACCACCGGGAAATTCCAGGCGGTGAACGCCGCCACCACGCCGATCGGCTCATGCAGGACTTCGCAGCGGCCTGCGGGAACGCGACTTTCGACAATTCGCCCATAGATGCGCCGCGCCTCTTCCGCATGCCAAATAAACTGATCGACAGACAGCTCCCATTCACGTTTTGCCTGCGCCAAGGGTTTGCCACTTTCTTTCGAAACCATCACTGCAGCTTCTTGCGTTATCGCCACCATGGCACGCGCTACCGCCTGAAGCAGATCCGCGCGTTGCCAGGCCGGTGTGTTTTTCCAGCCGGGAAATGCTCGATCGGCACAGTCCAACGCAACCAGCGTATCCACCGCAGACGCCGCCTTAATCTGACCCAACTCGCAGCCCTTGCCCGGGTCGATCACCGTTATCCTTTCGGTGCCACGGCCGGTACACCACTCACCGTTGATAAACTGTCCAAAATTGTCATACATGATGGGTTGTCCCTCAGCATTTTGCTTCGGCAGAGTGCCGCTAAAGCATCAATATTTGCAATACTTGACACACAGCAATAAAAGTTGCAACAACATCACCTTGGGCAAAAAATCATTATTAAAATCGATTTAAACTCAAATATATCAAGACATTAAAAATTATTTTGGTTTGAAAATTTCAATGCACACCCGTAATTGAAATAAATATTTTAGAGATGAATCACAAATCTCACGAAGAATTTTTCCCAGCCCAAGGCAAATGAGATAGAAATAATTGCATGTGAGTTTTACTTGCAATTTTTATTGCTGTAGCGTGCTGGAAAATGACTGGCTAATGCCTGGAAAGGAAATTCTGATGGTGAAAAAAACAGACCGAACTCTGGCCGCGCTGAAACCGCTACCTCATGACAATTACGAGCAGGTCGTCAACGAAATCACCCGACGCTATCCGCAGTTGTCGGAGCGCTATCAGCAGGCGGCACGCTACATAACCCAGAACCCCAATACGGTTGCTCTGGAGTCGATTAACGCCGTGGCGGCCAAATGCGGATTACATCCATCGGTGTTGGTGCGTTTTGCCCAGGCTTTTGGTTATAGCGGTTTTAAACAGATGCAGAGCGTTTTCCAGACGCGGTTGGCTACGGCAGCGCCCGGTTACAACGAGCGGATCACCGCACTGGAAAATGATCTGCGAAAAAATGATGAAAAAGGCAGCTTGGGTTTCCTGCAAAGTCTGGTCATTCGTGATATCGCAACGCTGCAGGAGTTATTGAATAACATCACCGAACAGGATCTCGATGAGACCGCCCATCTGCTGAAGGAGGCTGAAACTGTCTATATTGCCGGCCAGCTGCGCTCCGAACCTGTCGCGTCGCTGATGCGGTACCTTTTAACCATGCTCAATCGTCGCGTGATACTGCTGGATGCTGCCGGGGGACTGGCACCGCAAATGGCCAACAATATGCTGGAAAATGATGTGCTTATTGCCATAGCATTTCGCCATTACGCGAAAGAAGTGATCGCCATTGCGGATGATGCCGGTGCGCGTGGCATCCCTATTGTGGCCATTACTGACAGTCAGCTTTCACCACTGGCGAAAAGTGCAAAAGTGCTGTTTACCATACCGGAAGAAGAATACAGTTTTTCGCGATCTCTGGCGGCGCCGGTGTGTCTGGCGCAGAGCATTGCGATGGCATTGGCTGCGGCATTACAGCCGGAAAAAGCCCAGCCCTGCATTGAAACCATTACCGAGCGTGAAAAGCGCACTGAGGGGAACCGCAAGCGTCATCGCAGTTGAGTCACGTTTAAAACAGACTTCTGCCCTGTCGGGATGGGAGTCTTGTCGTTTGAATTTGCAATTTTTATTGCCAATTAAAATAAACAGCAATTTAAAATGCAAAAAAAATAATCATGCTGCTTTCAGGCGTCCAATCCGAATGGGGGAAGATATGGCCAAGATTCGTTGTACAGCGGCTCAGGCAGTCGTTCGTTATCTGAGCAACCAGTTTACGGAAATCGAGGGCGAACGCGTCCCGCTTTTTCCCGGCGTGTATGGGATTTTTGGCCATGGCAACGTCACCTGTCTGGGTGAAGCGCTGGAAGCGGTACAGGATATATTGCCAACCTGGCGCGGCCAAAATGAACAATCGATGGGTTTTGCGGCTATTGGTTTTGCCAAGGCGATGGTTCGCAGGCAGATCATGGTGGTTACCGCGTCGATCGGTCCGGGTACCGCCAACCTGCTAACCGCTGCCGGCGTCGCGCACACCAGCCGTTTGCCCATGCTGATGATTTGCGGCGACAGCTTTGCGCGGCGGCATCCGGATCCGGTAATGCAACAGATCGAGCATTTCAACGATCCGACACAAACCATCAACGATGCTTTCAAAACGGTAAGCCGCTATTGGGACCGCATCACCTATCCTGAACAAATCGTGTCCTCGCTGCCGCAGGCCGTGGCCACCATGCTGGATCCGGGCGACTGCGGCCCGGCCTTTATCGGCATGTGTCAGGACGTGCAGGAAATGGCCTGGGATTACCCGGAAGCCTTTTTCGCCCCGCAGTTGCATCTGATGCCTCGTCCACGGCCCGATCGCCTTCAGCTTGCTCACGCAGCACAATGCCTGATGAACGCCAAACGCCCATTGATTGTCTCTGGTGGAGGCGTGCGCTACTCTCAGGCCGAAGCTGAACTGGAGGCTTTCGCGGTTCGCCATGGCATACCCGTCGTGGAAACCATTGCCGGTAAAGGCGCTTTTACGCACGACCACCCTATCCATATGGGGCCAATTGGTATCCTTGGTTCCACCTCAGCCAATGAGTTGGCTTCCCGAGCCGATGTCGTGGTCGCCATAGGAACCCGGTTGATGGATTTCGTCACCGGTTCATGGACGGTATTCGATCAACAGGCACAGTTCATTTCACTCAATGCTGCGCGCTTTGATGCGCATAAACACCGCGCTATTCCGCTGGTGTGCGATGCCCGCGAAGGGATCATCGAGCTAAATCATGCACTGGGCGAATGGGTGGCCGCGCCCGCCTGGTTGGCTAAGGGACGAGCGGCTTTTGCTGACTGGAACGCACTGATTGCAAAAACCCAAGAACCTGGGGTCACCACCGATGTCCCCAGCTACGCCCAGGTGATCGGCGTGGTGAATGCAGTGGCGGCGCCGGAAGATTACATCATCAGTGCCGCCGGCGGGCTGCCTGGCGAGTTGGTGAAAGGCTGGCGTGTCAAAGATCCCGGCACCTTCGATTGCGAGTTCGGTTTTTCCTGTATGGGTTATGAGCTCTCTGCAGGCTGGGGAGCCGCCATGGCGGGCAAAAAACAGGATGTCTTCGTCATGATTGGGGACGGCACCTACATGATGATGAACTCAGATATCTATTCGAGCGTACTGTCCGGTCATAAATTTATTTTACTGGTGTGCGACAACGGCGGTTATGCGGTGATCAACCGTTTGCAGAACGCCAAAGGCGGTGCTTCCTTCAATAACCTGTTGAAGGATTGCCGCGTGAAAGAGCCTTTCCCGGTGGATTTCGTCGCCAATGCCGAGTCGATGGGGGCTTATGCCCGCAAGGTGACCTCGCTCGAACAGCTTGAAGACGCCCTTAAATGGGCCAAAGGCAACGATCGTACCACGGTAATTTCCATTGCCACCGACGCCCACCACTGGACGCCCGGAGATGCATGGTGGGATGTCGGCGTGCCGGAAGTGAGCGAGCGCGAGAGCGTTAACCAGGCGCATCGCGAACATCTCGAAGGACGCAAAAATCAGCGTATCGGCATTTAAAGAAGGGGCAGAACATGGTTCTTAAAGCAAAGCTTGGCATCGCGCCTATCGCTTGGTCGAATGACGATCTCCCTCAGCTAGGAGGTGAAACCTCGTTGGCAACCTGCCTGTTTGAAAGCCACCTTGCGGGGTTTCAGGGCGTTGAAACGGGCGGCAAATTCCCAAAAACCAGTGAGGAGCTCAAACCTACCCTGAAATACTTCCAGCTTGAACTGGTCTCGGGATGGTATTCGGGCACGCTGCTTGATAACAGCCTGAACGAAGAAATCAGCCGCTCGCTGCCACAAATGCAACTTTTCCGCGACTGCGGTGCCGCCTGCCTGGTTTACGGAGAAACTGCCGGTACCATCCAGAACCGGCAGAACGTCCCCCTGGCTGAACGACGTCGGTTGTCCGACGCAGAAATCAGCGAGTACGGCGACAAACTGTCTCGATTCGCCGCCTTCTGCAAGGATTTCGGCGTGCCGCTCGCCTTCCATCATCATATGGGCACGGCAATTGAAGATGAACAGGATATTGACCGCTTAATGGCGGCAACCAGTAAAGACGTTGGCCTGTTATTTGATACCGGACATTTGGTGTTCGCCGGCGTGGACCCTGTCAGAGTGCTGGAAAAACATGGCGATCGCATCATCCATGTGCATACCAAAGATGTCCGTTCGGATGTGCTAAACGGTATCGACCGCCATAAAGACTCTTTTCTGGATGCCGTATTGAAGGGGGTTTATACCGTACCGGGTGATGGATCCATCGACTTCACCGCCGTCATTAATAAGCTTGCCGCTATAGGTTATCAGGGATGGTTTGTGGTTGAAGCCGAACAGGATCCGGCCAAAGCGCCGCCCCTTGAGTATGCCCGTCTCGGCTATAACACCCTGTGCAAAGCGCTCAGCGCGGCAGGCTATCGCTATACAGAAGGAGATATATGATGGATCAGTTAGTCGGAAAAGTGGCTGTCATCACCGGTGGCACGCAGGGGCTGGGGGCCGCAATCGCGCGCCATTTTAGCCAGCAAGGGGCTGCTGGAGTGATTATTTGCGGAAGAAACCAGGCAAAAGGCGCAGAAATCGCTGAGAGGT
Organism: Serratia sp. BIGb0234; assembly: GCF_024809915.1. Classification (NCBI taxonomy): domain Bacteria; kingdom Pseudomonadati; phylum Pseudomonadota; class Gammaproteobacteria; order Enterobacterales; family Yersiniaceae; genus Serratia; species Serratia sp. BIGb0234. The sequence continues at coordinate 169,289 of NZ_JANUEI010000004.1, read as the reverse complement.
TAAATGCAGAAACTGACACCCCAGTGATTTTTGTACGCGCCGATTTATCTTCCGTGGAAGACTGTCGCCAGGTTATCGCTAAAACAGATGAATTATTTGGCCGCGTCGATGTTCTGGTCAACGCCGGGGGCATGACCGATCGCGGCACCATCATCGATACGGCACCCGAGCTGTTCGACAAGATGTTTGCCACCAATGTTCGCGGGCCGTTTTATCTGATGCAAGAGTCGATAAAAATTATGCGTCGTGAAAATACGGCGGGCAGCATTGTTAACATCTGTTCCATGTCAGCGTTGGCCGGGCAGCCTTTTATCTCCGCCTACTGTTCGTCGAAAGGTGCATTGGCTACGTTGACACGCAACACCGCCTACGCCCTGTTACGCAACCGGATCCGCGTCAATGGTCTGAACATCGGGTGGATGGCATCCGAAGGGGAAGACCGCATAATGAAGCAATATCATGGTGCCGAGGATAACTGGCTGGAAAAAGCCGCCGCCGAGCAGCCTTTTGGTCGTTTGATTCAGCCAGAAGAAGTGGCACGTACCGTCGCTTTCCTGGCCAGCGATGAATCCGGCCTGATGACCGGTTCTATCGTTAACTTCGATCAGTCAGTCTGGGGGGGCTACGATCAAACGGCATCCCCCTCCGCCCCGCTCTGATCCCTTCCACCATGGCGGGCTCCGGCCAGCCATGGTGTTCACTCACATCATCTGAAAGGGCGAACCGACGTAGTTTTCCGCCAGCACCGTCATGGCGCTGCGTGACTTCACGGTGTATTGCAGTTCCGAAAGCTGCAGGCGTTGCTGGAATGCGCTGTCGTCCTGGTGGGTGTGCAGCATATTGGTCATCCACCAGGAAAAATGCTCGGCGCGCCAAACCCGTTGCAGGGCATCATCGCTGTAGCTGTCCAGTTGCCGCCAGCTCTTATGCCGGTAAAATGCCTCAAGCGCCTGCGACAACAGGCAGACGTCCGCCATTGCCAGGTTCAACCCCTTTGCCCCGGTCGGCGGCACGATATGCGCCGAGTCCCCGGCCAGCAGCAGGCGCTTGCAGCGCATAGGCTCAGTGACGAAGCTGCGCATGCCAACCACGTTTTTCTGGAAGATACGTCCCTTTTTCAGCGACCAGCCATCGTGATTTTCCAGCCGGCTTTCCAGTTCGTTCCAGATGCGATCGTCTGACCAGTGGTCAACATTCTCCGCCGGATCACACTGGAAATACATGCGCTGCACGCCCGGCGAACGGGTGCTGATCAGCGCAAATCCGCGTGAATGGCTGGCGTAGATCAGTTCGTCGCTGGACGGCGGCGCGTCCACCAAAATGCCGAACCAGCCGAAGGGATAAACCCGGGTGTAGTCCTGACGCAGCCCACCGGGCATCGCGGCCCGGCTGATGCCATGGAACCCGTCGCAACCAATGACAAAATCGCAGTCAAGCCGTCGTTGTTCGCCGTTGTGGCGGTAATGTACCTGCGGCCTTTCGCCGTCCAGCCCCTTCAGCGCCACCTCCTCCACCTCAAAATGGAGTTGCCCCTGCGCGGCCTGCCGTGCGGCAATCATATCTTTCAGCACCTCGTGCTGAGCATAAACGGTGATCGCCCGATCGGTCAGTTCCGTCAAGTCGATCCGGTATTGTTGGCCACCAAATGCCAGCCGGATGCCATGATGTTGCGCCCCTTCTCTACGCATGCGTTCACCCAGCCCGGTTTGATTGAGCAAATCCACCGTTCCCTGTTCGAGTACCCCGGCGCGAATGGTCGATTCCACCGCCTGTTGGCTGCGTGACTCCAGCACTACCGACTCGATGCCTTGCAGATGCAGCAGGTGCGACAACATCAATCCGGCTGGACCGGCACCAATAATCGCTATTTGTGTCCGCATGATTATCTCCTTATAAGGCTTTGTTGAGCGAACCGGGCAATGCCGCCGCTTTGCTGGAAAAGTGTTTGGCTACCAGCGCCAGTGCCGCCACCAGTGCAGGGATCGCCAACAGGGTAAAAATGGTGCTGAACGACAGCTGCATTTGCATCAGTACCCCGCCGCTCATGGCCCCCAGAATGCCGCCGAAGCGTCCCAGCCCCAGCATCCAGGCGACACCGGTCGCCCGTCCCTGGGTGGGATAGAAACCGGCGGCCAGTGCAGGCATCGAAGACTGAGCGCCATTCATGCAGGTTCCTGCGATAAAGACTGTCACGGCCATCAGCAACGGATCGGTGTAGACATAGCCAATCGCGCAGACGAACACTCCGGTCAGCAGATAGCCCACCGCCACCACCTTGTGCGGGTTCATGCGATCCATCAGCCAACCGATGATCAGCACGCCAATACCGCCGCCCAAAGGAAACAGCGCGGTAATCAGCGATGCCTGACGGATAGAAGCCCCGGTTTCACGGATCAGCAGCGGCAACCAGCTGGTCAACAGGTAGAAAATCATCAGTCCCATAAAATAAGTCAGGCACAGCATCAGCGTCCCCAACAGATAACGAGGGGAGAAAATCACCCCCAGCGCCGACTTGTTCTTTACCTGCCCGTTTTCACTCAGGCTAAAGTGCAGCGGTTCGGCGAGATTGAGCGGTGCAATACGCTTAAGTACGGCAGCGATACGCTGCGCCGGGTAGCCGCGCACCACCATAAATCGCGCGGACTCCGGCAGCGCGACAATCAACACCACCGCCAGCAGCAGCGGCATTACCCCACCCAGCACCATCACGCTCTGCCAGCCGAAATGCGGGATCAGCCAGGCGGAGACGAAGCCCCCCATCGACGATCCCAGCGGAAAACCGCAGAACATCAGGTTTACCAACAGTGCCCGTTTACGCTCAGGTGCATATTCCGACATTAAAGTGGCTGCGTTCGGCATCGCTGCGCCCAATCCCAGGCCGGTTAAAAAGCGCAACAGCGTCAGCATCGGCAGCGTGGTGGCAAAGGCCGTCAATAAACTGAAGCCGCCGAACAGGATCAGCGACAGTACCAGCACCTTCTTGCGGCCGATACGATCCGCCAGCGGTCCGGCGGTAAGCGCGCCAACCGCCAGGCCGACCAGGGCGGCACTCATTACCGGCCCCAGCGAGGTTTTCTCAATCCCCCAGTCCTGTACCAGTGAGGTAGCGATAAAACCGATGATTGCGGTGTCGAAACCGTCCAACGCCACGGTCAAAAAGCACAGAACCAGGATCAACCACTGGTAACGTGAGAAAGGGTTTTCATTGATAAACGACTGAATTTCTAACGTGTTTGGCTGGGACATAGAGCGTTTCCTGGGTTGGTCTGGCGAAATAAACCCTGCGGATACGACCAGGCGTTCCCCTGGCAAAGCCGCTAATTGTGCGATTATCGAAACTTGGTTCGTTAATCGCCTAATTATCAAAGCATCGGCGGCTATAAGTTTCAATATTGTTAAATCAATTAGCGTGCGATAACCGAACGAGAAAAGAGGGACATTCACATAACCAGATTAGTTTCAGAAAGATACGTCGCATTCACGTAAGGCGATGGAGCATGGATTCTGTGAGCCGATTAACATTGAAGAAACAAGACTGGCTGCGCACCAATAAAAACACCCTGCGGGGCCACAGGGTGTCGGGGGGACTTCTCTTGCGGGCTATTGAACACACACGCGGTTATTTCAGTTTAAGCATCTCCCCAAGCAGAATATCCGTGGGTTCGAGGATATCCGTATCAATCCCGGCTGAGGGTGTGAAGGTCAACTCGCCAAAGATGACTTTGCCATTGGAGATATAGAAATCGACACGGACAAACTCAAACGGCGCCGAGAGCTTTCTGGCGTAGTCAAAAAGGTCATCGTAACCTTCCGGCTTAACAAAAGCCGCAATCTCTTCTGGGCCAAGGGCCAGGCAGTCTTGGCTGTAGCACAGAAACTTGAAGTCCTTATCGAAAAAGTAATATTTCGGCATGCCCTTGTCCCTGCCGACACAAAGTAACGTGCAGTATGGAACGCCATTGAAGCAGTATATTTTGTAGTCTTCGGGGCCATGACCGCCCGCTGACTCTATATACTTCTCACCGATTATCTTTTTATTGATTTTCTTGTAGTTTAATTCCGCGTAGACCTTCCAATAGTCCTCCCGCATCCAGTTATCTATGATTTTAGAGGCGCGCCCGATGTCCAGCTTGCTTTTATCCTGGCAAATCAGGTTGTAACCGGAGCCATGGTTGCCTTTGATGACAAACTTGTCGGGCAAAGAATCCCAAGGGATCTCATCGACCGAGTCGCAGGCGAAGTACAGCTCATTGAGAATCTCTTCGCATCCCTGCGCCTTCAAATACTCGCGCACGGCGTATTTGTCCGCACACTGCGTGACCAGCGCATTTTTGCTGTAACCGTTCAGTTTGAGGTAGTTGATTTTTTCGTTCCACGTCACCGGCGGATTAAGGTTTAATTTTTTTCCAAATGCCTTTTTATAGATAAATTTTGTCTTGAACGTCGGCGTAAATGTCGCCAGTTGATTCATGATAAATTTATTAATGTTTTTTCTCATACGCCCTGTCTCATCATTATGACGAAAATATTAAAACGGTGACGGTTAGACACCAAAGGAAGCTGAAGCGGTGGCTTTTTCTTGCTCACTGCGCCACTGGATCACCGCCGGGGTGGTGCTTAAATCAAACTGGTTGCGGCCTAAGGCGCGATTGAGAATGCAGGCCGAACGCCAAGCCATCAGGCTCAGTTGGGGATCGGCAATGCCGTGGTGGTGCATGCTGGCGTTGACGGCAAACAAACAGTTCCCCTCGGCTCCTGGTCGTGCCAGGGTAAAATCAGAGGCAATGCGGTATTGTCCATCAGCGGTGGTTGATAAAACGCCGGCCAGGGAGTCAAGAAAAGCCGGGCGTGCCTGTTGATAGCCGGTCGCAAAAATCACCACGTCGGCGTCAAAGGTTTCCCGACCGTGATCAAGGTGATGCTGCGTCTCCAACCGATAGGCATTGTCTTTGGTGCTGAGGGCGGTCACTGAACGGCTGGGCAACAGTTGGACCCAGCGCTTCTCACGGAGCACATCGAAGCGATGATACATGGCGCGATAAATCGCCAACAGAGACTCGCTGGTGATGCCATCAGAGGTCATTTTTTGCTCGTGCAGCATGTGCCGTTTGGCCTCATTGCCCAGCGTGCAGAACTTCTCGACATACTCAGGCGTAAAATACTCGTTAGCAAATGCCGCTTCATCCAGAGCGTTGTAATTGTTGCGCCGGGACAGCCAACTCAGGTGTTCTGGCTGACCCCATTCCCCTTTAAAAATGTTCAGGAACAGATCGGCACCGCTTTGCCCCCCGCCCACGATGGCCACGCGTTTTCCGGTAAGATTCGGCTGGCGCAGCATCATTTCGCTGGCGTGGAAGCATTGATCATTTTGCTGCGTCACGCAGTCAGGCAGTTTGATCTGCTTGCCAATCCCCACGCACAGGTGTTTGGCGTAGAGCACATCATTCTGGGTGGTGACGACAAAGTGTCGTTGCTGGTCATCAAACGCCACATGCTGGACTTCCTGGTTGAACGCCAGTGAGTCCAAACCCGTTGCCGCCCAGTTCAGGTAGTCGGCGAACTCTTCGCGCGACGCAGTGCGTTGCTCGGTGGTCAGGAAACGGTAGAACTTTTTCCGCTTCACCAGATAATTGAGAAAACTATAAGGGTTGGTAGGGGCAACGGCAGTGACCAGATCCTTTAAAAAATTCGTCTGCATGCTGCTCTCTGCCAGGATCATGCCTGGATGCCAAGAAAAGTGCGGTTTGCGCTCGAGGAATTTGCAACTGAATCCCTCGATTTCGCTAGCAAGCGCAGCAATACTGAGGTTGGACGGACCGATGCCAATACCGATAAAGTCCAAACGCTGGTTCATTGAGTGTGCTCCTGAATAAGTAAAAATATTTACCAGATATATAATATTGGCCCGGTAAAATACCGTAACGAAACTTAACCCCGACATGGGAATGATAGAACCTCTCTTGAACGAGTGTTCCTATCGAAAGTACCCTGCATTATCGCCGTCGAGAATCAGCGCATTAGCCATGACAATAAAAACAACCTAATCACCACGGAAATTTATTTTTCTGGGGTTTTGAGCGCAATATTTCAGCCGGGCATTCTTCCGTGAAAGTAAAAAAACGTTTTACAGCATTATATAAAGAGAGTGTTTTGGGAGAGGCTTTTAAGATAATAAAACCCAATGAATTAACAGAGTAATTCATAACATATCCCTATGTTAATCTGCATACCACGCATGGCATTTTCCTTGATCAGACATTGCCAAATGAGAGTAGCGCCAAAGTTGCACTCTGGCATGTGAAAAAAAATAATATTGAAGTCAAAACCCGCGTTGTTAATGTAAAATTAAAAGTGAAATCGTAAAAAATGCTAAAATTTCACCTTGGTTTAGCTACCGTTGCAGGTGGGCTTTATCAAGTGAAACCCGTGTCAAAGCGGCTCTGGGCCTGATGTTCCCGTTTACCGAGCATACCAAATGGAGCAAGTCAGCCTGAGCCAGGACATTACGCTGGCTTTTGCAACCCTCCGGCTTTTTTTGTCTGTCTGGCTTCAATATTTCACCTGCTATTGTGCCATTAACCGCGGATACCCAATTCGACTTGCCGATAATATCCTTGCTTTGGCATCAATGAAGACACGTCCGACATTGAAGTTTCTTGCCCTCTCCCTCACTTTGTTCAGATCGCTTCCTTCTTAATCATCTTCATAACAATGAATATCAAAACCGTAGGAGGCTAGAAAAGACAGTGAAAACGAGCATCAGTACAAATCACCGTCAGCGGCGGGTGGCTTACTTTTTCTCCTCTGAATTAAGATTTTTATGCAAAAATGTCATATCTAAAGAATTAATCAGCTCGCCCACGCGGCGGAAATTAAAAATTAACACCAAGCTTTTGCATTTCCTTTTCGGTACGTTATCTAACCTCCCCTATTCCATGTTCTGTTGCCTAAACTTTAAAAATCCATAGGGGATATATCATCACATACAGATATAATCCCGATGCGCCATTATTATTACTGCGTAATCTGACGGTGGTTCAACATGATGAGCTTCGCAAAGCGCTAACGCGCCAGATTGTATTGCCGGCGAACCCCGGTTAATCTTAACCGGTGCCCTCCAAAAGATAAGTGACTGATGTTTTGAAGAATGACGAGATGCCCGCCACCAAGCGCAAAAATGACCCCGTTGGCCTGAAACAGCGCATTTTCGCTGCGGCGCTGAGCGAGTTTGCTGAAGCCGGCCTTAAAGGCGGTCGCATGGAGAACATCGCCGAGCATGCGGCCACCACCAAACGTATGGTGGTATATCATTTCAAGAATAAGGAGTCGCTCTACATAGAGGTGTTGGAGCATGTCTATCAGCATATCCGCACGCATGAATCGGGCCTGGATCTGCACGCATTGCCCCCGGTTGAAGCCATGGCCCGTCTGGCAGAGGAAAGCTTCAATTACCATGCTGAGCATCCTGACTTCATCCGCGTTATCTGTATGGAGAACATGATGCGCGGCCAGTACATTCGCCAGTCGCTCCGCATCAAGGCGCTGAATCAAAGCGCACTGACCTTGCTTGAGGATATTTTGCAGCGAGGTAAACAAGCGCAACTGTTTATTGCGGACGTCAGCGCTACAGATGTGCACCGTTTGATCAGCAGCCTGTGTTTCCACTATGTGGCCAACCGGTATACCTTCAATACGCTGTTCGAAAGCCATGAAGCTGCTGAAGATCAGGTGATCCGTAATCGTCGATTGACCGTCATGGCAACGCTGCGCTATGTAACACTGTAAGTGCCAACCAGGGAGCCTGTGTGATGACAAAAACCGCTGGCGGAGAAGAAATTTCCGCACCTGATGCTTTACTGTCCCCTGCCAGTGGCGATCCTTTCAAGGGCGATCCCAATTTTATGGCGTCGCTGGCGCGCGGTCTTGAGGTGATCCAGGCTTTTACCCCGCAGCGCCGCCTGATGTCCATTTCCCAAATCAGCCAGAAAACCGGTATTCCGCGCGCGGCGGTGCGCCGCTGCCTGTATACGCTTAACAAATTAGGCTTCGTCTACGCGCAGGACGGCAAGAATTTTGAGCTGCGTCCGCGCATTCTGACGCTGGCCCACGCCTATCTTGGCGCCACACCGCTGGCTAAAGCCACCCAGCCGGTGCTGAAACACATCAGCCAGTTGTTGAATGAGTCCTGCTCCATCGCCACGTTGGACGGCGACAATATTCTGTATATCGCTCGCGCCTCTGCCGAGCGCATTATGACAATTGATCTGAACATAGGCAGTCGCCTACCGGCATTTGCCACCTCAATGGGCCGCGTGCTATTAAGCCATTTGCCACCCGATAAGCTTGATGATTACCTGCAGCGCATCAGCCTGGTGCGCTATACGCAATACACTATCGGTTCGATCGACAAACTGCGCGACGAACTGGATAAGGTTCGCGCGCAGGGTTATGCGATAAACGATCAAGAACTGGAGATTGGTCTGCGTTCGATTGCCGTGCCAATCGCCTCGATGGATGGGCGGGTCACCGCCGCATTAAACGTGGGTGTGCAGGCCGGTCATGTCCCGCTAAGCGAGCTGACCGACCGCATCTTGCCGATCCTGTTGGAAGGCGCGCAGGAGCTTTCGTTACTGAGCCATTAAAGGGATTGCTGAGCCGCAGCCAGGTATTTCGCCATCTCCGCTTCCGGCACCATGCCGCCGCCGGTTGCCCACACCAGGTGAGTAGCATGGTTCATCTGCTCCTCATTCAACCCCTGGCTCGCCAACCACTCCGCATCTGCCGCTACGCGCCATGGCCCTGGCATACCCGCCAGCGCTGAGGGTTCGAGCCGGATATGTTCATGTCGATCCAACAGGCCTAACAGCGCAAACATCTCCACATCGCTCAGGGTATAGAACCCCGCAAGCAGACGTTCCATCGCACGGCCGACAAAACCGGAGGCGCGCCCCACCGCCAATCCATCCGCGGCAGTCTGGTTGTCGATACCCAGATCCTGGACCGAGATACCGTCGTGCAGCCCGGTATGCACACCAAGCAGCATGCAAGGCGAATGTGTCGGCTCGGCAAAGATACAGCGTACGTGGTCGCCGAAGGCCAGTTTCAAGCCAAATGCCACTCCGCCAGGACCGCCGCCGACGCCACAGGGCAGATAAACAAACAAAGGATGCTGAGCATCGACCCGAATGCCGCTCTCGGCAAACTGGCGTTTCAGCCGCCCACCGGCCACGGCATAGCCCAGGAACAGCGTTTGCGAATTTTCGTCATCGATGAAGAAGCAGCGTGGATCGCTCGCCGCCTGCAAACGACCCTGTTCAACGGCGACCCCATAATCTTGTTCATATTCCACCACGTTGACGCCGTTATCGCGCAGCTTTTGCTTTTTCCATTCGCGGGCATCCGCCGACATGTGCACGCTGACGCTAAAGCCGAGGCGAGCGCTGATAATGCCGATTGACATGCCTAGGTTACCAGTCGACCCTACGGCAATGCGATAGCCACCGAAAAACTCGCGGAACTCCGGCGAAAACAGCTTGGCGTAGTCATCCGTCAGCTGAAGCAGCCCGGCTTTCAGAGCCAGCTTTTCCGCATGCGCCAGCACCTCGTAAATACCCCCGCGAGCCTTGATCGAACCGGAGATTGGCAGATGGCTGTCTTTTTTAAGCAGTAACCGCCCGCCCAGCGTCAGGCCATAGCGTTGATTCAATGCCGTTTGCATCGCAGGCAGAGCGACAACCTCAGACTCGATTACCCCTTTAGTGGCTTGAGTTTCGGGGAAGGCTACGCTCAGGTAAGGCGCAAAACGCGCCAGCCGCTGTTCTGCCTCAGCGACGTCTTCAGCGCCCAGCCCGACGTGGGGCAGCCCGACCTGCAAAGTCGTCGCTTGCGGATTGAACCAGGTCACCGGCTTAAGGTCGATCAGCTCCTGCACCAGCGGGAATTGCGTCACTAATTGCTGAATCTGTGTCTTTTCCATTGTTTTTCTCTGCGCTGCAAAAAGGTTAGCCCTAGAGTGCAGCGATTCGCCTGAGCTGACAAATGATAAAAAATCAGCCTTAGATGAGCAGTATTGATGCAATAAGGTGATTTACGTCAATTTATAAACTTTTGGTAGGTTTTGAATGACAGGCAATCATCTAAAACGCCCCGCAGGCGTACCTTCTGCGGGGCATTTGCCAAGGCCATATTACTCACGAGCCGCCGCTTCCAGCCCGGCGATATCCAGCTTGACCATCCGTAGCATCGCTTCGGTGACCCTTTTCACCTTCAGGCTATCGGGGTCAGCCATCAGCTCCGTCAGCCGTTTGGGCACAATCTGCCAGCTCAATCCCCAGCGGTCGCGCAGCCAACCGCACTGTTCAACGCTGCCACCGTCGCTCAGGGCTTCCCACAGCCGATCCACTTCCGCCTGATCCGCACACTCGACCATGATGGAAAAGCTGTGATTGAACGGATCCAGGGGCCCGGCTTCAATCGCCGCATAGCGCTGGTCGCAGAGAATAAAAGTCGCCAGTTTGACGCTGCCAGCCGGGCCGCTGGGGGTATCGGCGGGCAAGCTAGAATGCCAGGTCAGGGAGGAGCCGGGGATCAAATCTATGTAGCACCGCAGCGCCGCATCCATATCTTTTTCAAACCATAAGTGTTGGGTGATTTTCACGATATCCCCCTCCGCTACTGATCCAGGATCGGTTCGAAACCGCCGAAAATCATGCGTTTGCCGTCAAAGGGCATTTGGTCACCCAAGGCTTTCATGCGCGGATCGGCCATCATCTTCTGGTTGGCATCGTCACGCGCCGCCTTGGAGGGGTACTCAATCCAGCTGAACACCACCACTTCATCGGCTTCGGCCTTCACCGCACCACGAAAATCGGTAAGTTTGCCGTCGGGGACATCATTGCCCCAACACTCAACAACGCGTGTGGCACCGAATTCCTTAAACAGAGGAGCTGCCGCAGCAGCCAGTTTTAGATACGCCTCCTTATTGGCGGCCGGCACCGCCACTACAAAGCCATCAACATATTTCATAGGAGATTCCTCTTGTCGATTCGACAGTCGGGGTGGCGCCGGCGGAGTTGCCGGTGCCCTCTACCATTTTAGACCCCATTAGTGGGGTCAACCATTCAGGCTGCTGGTGGCTTCAGAGGTCGGTATAAGCGCGGGAGAGTAATTCTGGCGTGGCGACCCGATTGCGGCCGCTGTTTTTAGCTTTGTAGACTGCCAGATCGGCGATTTTCAGCAGGTTGTCCAGGTTTTGGCCTGACCCACCAATGCAGGTAACCATGCCGATACTGACGGTAATTTGCAACGAGGTTCCGGCGGGCATGGTGATGGATTCGATTTCCACACGACGGCGCAGCCGCTCGGCCAGTGACAGTGCGTCCTGCTGCTGGGCTATCGGCGCAACAATGGCAAACTCTTCCCCACCCATGCGACCAAACAGATCCTGATCGCGTAGATCAGCGGTAATGGCTCGCGTGAAGGACAGCAGCGCCGCGTCACCGCCGGCGTGGCCAAAACGATCGTTGATCGACTTAAAGTAGTCGATATCCAGCATCATGATGCAGACGTGTTCCCCTTTCTGGCTGACCAGCTTGGTACCGCGCTGCATAAACGCGCTGCGGGTTAATACGTGGGTCAATGCATCGTGATTCGCCACATGTTCCAGCCTGCGCAACAATGCATTGCGGGCATAGTTCATGCTGGCAACGGCGATCGGGCCCAACGCCAACAAAGCCACGCCAAGCCGCATCGATACCGTATTCTGCAACAGCTTCATGTCGAGATTGGTCGCAATCAGCCCCATGTCGATGGCGAAATGGCACCACAATACATAGGCCAGCACCGCGATCATGGTGCTGAACAAGGAAAAGGTCATTGCCAGCCACAACAGGATCGGCATCGGGAAAATCACCGCACCGGGGCCGCCGATCAGGACGCTGCAAATGCACGCCACCAGCAGCAGGATTAACACCGCCATTTTTCTACAGATGCTGTACCACTGGCTGCGGCGGAACACCGCCTGGTTAAGGCTATGCAGGTAACCTTTCCAGTCGGTGGGGAAAGTCAGGATAAACGGCATCAGGGTAATGTAATGGGTAAACTCCGAAGACAGCCACAGCGCCATGGCGGGCAGGAATTGGCGGTCGAAAAGCAGCACCGAAGCCCCGGCACCGACTAACCCCGTGGCGGTCGCGCTCGTCAGGCAGATGGCGAACAGAAAAATGCTGGACGAGGTGCGTTCCAGCGTTCTGACCTGCGGCGACAAACGCATAAACAGGAAAAACCCGACCGCGACACCGGTAATGTTGGCGCCATTGAGCAATGCGGCTTTCACGACCGTGCTGCCGGTGATCAGATCCGCCGCCATATACCCCAGAATCGCCATCAGCCAACCCCAGGGGCTGGCCAGCGCCGGATAACGCACCAGCAGCGCCAGCAGCACCGCATTGGCCGGCCAAAACGAGGACAGCAGCCCGGTGGGCCGGCTCACAATGCCAAACAGGCACAGGCCGAACACCAGCAGGAATACGATTAATGCGTGCTGTAATTTTGTGGCACCAGGTAACTCAGTGGTGTGCATCTTGCTTCCAGAAGCTTGCAAAAAATACGAAAAATCCTGTCTGCATGACGGCGTCCAACCCGCTGGCCAGCATGCCTGACGTCGCACGCAAAATGTGCTGTCAGACAGATATTATTGCCAGTTTTCACCGGACTGGCATCAGCTAATTGAAAATTTAAAAATATTATTATGTTTCAAGCTGTCACCTCTGCGGCAGCCTGAAGAGCAAGGGAGCGGATATCGCTATCTTGGCGATTAATCTTCAGATAAAAACACCGCCGACCGAATCCAACACGGAACAATGTGGCCAAATTCCCCCACCAGTGCCCGCTTGATAAACATTCACTACACAAATCCTACACATGCAAATTATAATAATAATGATAATCGTTTTTATTTATTAATTTGATATGGAATGGTATGCATCAGGTAGAAAACCCACGTCCGACTAAAACAAAAAAGCATCCGGCGCTTCGTACACTTCCCCTCCTCGTCACCGTTTTACCGGGGCTGGCCATGACCACCGTCTGGGCCGAAGATGACACGCTTACCGTGACCACGCGCTCACTTCCCACTGAGGGTTACAATGCCGACACGGCCTCAACGGGGAGTAAAACAGCCACTCCGCTCAGTGACGTGCCGCAGTCCGTCAGCGTCGTCACGCCTGAGATCATTAACGACTTTCAGGTTAAAAGCGTCAATGATGCGATGAAATTCGTCAGCGGCGTGACTCAAGGTAATACCCTGGGCGGCACGGAGGACGGCTTTGTCAAACGCGGCTTTGGCGTCAACTCTGACGGCTCGGTATTTGTCGACGGTGTCCGCAGCAATCAGGGGTTGAGCATGGATGCCACCACCGATCGCGTTGAGGTGTTGAAAGGCTCTGCCTCTTTGCTGTACGGAATTCTCAATCCCGGCGGCATCATTAATCTGATCAGCAAAAAACCGCAATACGACTGGAATACACGCATCAGCGGTGCCACCAGCAGCTTTGGTGGCGGCAGTGGTACCCTCGACGTCACCGGCCCTTTGGGAAACGGTTTTGCTTTCCGTTTTATCGCCGAGCGTCAGCATCAGGATTACTGGCGCAATTTTGGCACCAATGAACATACGCTGTTAGCCCCCTCACTCAGCTGGTATGGTGATAAAGCGTCCTTCAACATAGCCTACAGTGAGTATAAGTACGATATTCCTTACGATCGCGGCACTGCCTTTATCAATGGCACGCCGGTCGATGTCCCCTATAACCGCAGGCTGGACGACTATGCCAACCACGCCTGGGGCAAAAACAAACGCCTCAATACTCATTATGAGTACGCGCTGGACAGTACCTGGACCACCCGTTTTAACTATGCCTGGATGCAGCGACGCTATGACAGCAACGAAGTGCGCGCCACCGCCATCAACACTACAACCGGTGTGGTTTCACGCCGGGCGGATGCCAACCGCGGCTTCAACCATCAAACCTCTTACTATTCCTGGGACGTAAACGGGTCGCCGGTGGTATTGAGCATGCAGCATGACCTGCTGGTTGGCGTTGACTATGAAAAAAATGAAACGTACAAGGCCTACTCTTACCGCGGCAAGGTGTCGAATACCTTTAATATGTACGATCCGGTCTACGGCGAAACGCCGATAACCAACAGCAGCACTTACAATGATGCGTTAAGTAATCTGCGCAGCCGCTTATATAGCCGCTCGGTCTACGCCAAAGACAGCATTCATTTAACTGACCAGTGGATTGCCGTCCTGGGCGCACGCTACCAGTCGTACTACCAGAACAACAGCAACGGATTCCAAAACCCGCAAAACACACTGAATGACAAAGGCAACAAATTCCTGCCGCAGGCTGGCGTGGTATATAAGTTGACGCCGGGCGTTTCTCTGTACGCCAACTACAGTCAGTCCTTTACCCCCTCGACGGCGGTGGATGACAACGGTAACGTCGCGACGCCTGAAACCGGCACGACCTATGAAATGGGCGGCAAATGGCAAATCACTCCGGCGGTGGATGCCACGCTGGCGCTGTACCGTATAGATGAAGAAAACATGTCGATCTTCATCAACGGCGTGACCCGCAGCATTCCTAAGGCTCGCTCCACCGGCATTGAGCTGGAACTCAACGGTGAAGTGGCCCACGATTGGGATCTTACGGCCAATTACAGTTACGACAAAACCCAGATTGTCGAAGACAACCTCAATCCGGATAACGTCGGTAACCGGTTGGTCAACGCCCCAACCAATATGGGTAGCCTGTACCTCAGCCATCGCATCACTGTGCCGTTAGTGCCTGGTGATGTGCGCCTTGGTGGCGGCGGACGCTATGTCGGACGCCGCGCCGGCGATCCGGAAAACAGTTTTACCATGCCAGCATATACCGTGGCGGATGCGTTTATTGCCTGGGACAGCAAACTGGTGGGTAAACACACCCAGATTAAGCTGAACGTCAAAAACCTGTTCAACCGTGAATATTATGAGTCCAGTGCAGGGAACCTGCGTGTGATCGAGGGCGAACCCCGTAGCCTGAGTTTGCAGGCTACGGTAGATTTCTGATCCTGTCTCCTCGGATGCAGCCAGCTGCATCCGAGGAGAGCGAACACGGCCGGGATTAAATACAGCTGAGATTTTTTTGCCGCTGATAGACTCGAGTTTCATATGGGCGCAGCCTTTGCAGCTCACCGCTGTCCTGATAATTCCCTAATGCCAGCTGCCATTCACCCAGCGCTAATACCTGTGAATTTATCCGTTGCGCCTCGTTGCTCAAATTACAAAGCACCAACCTCCGCTGCGTACCCAGGGTGCGGCTATAAGCGTAAATATGCGGATGTTCCGCCAGTTGTAACTGATAGCGACCTTCGATCCACACAGGATCCTGCTTGCGCAGACGGATTAGCGCCCGATAGAAATTCAGTACCGAATCGGCTTCTTCGCGCTGACGCGCCACGTTGATCTGCGGATAGTTGGCATTGACCGCAAACCAGGGTGCGGCTGAGCTGAAACCGGCGTTGGCGCTGTCGTCCCACTGCATTGGCGTGCGCGAGTTATCGCGTCCGCTGCGGCCCAGAAACGCCAGGATCTGCGCCTCGTCCATGCCCTGCTCGCGCAGCTTGGCAAAACGGTTTCTGGCGGCAATATCGTTAAAATCGGCCAGGCTATCGAAGCGGGTATTGGTCATCCCCAACTCCTGCCCCTGGTAGATAAACGGTGTTCCCTGCATCAGGAAATACATCGCGGCGATGGCAGTGGCGCTTTCGCGCCAATACTGCTTATCGTCGCCCCATTTCGACACCACGCGCGGGATATCGTGGTTTTCAACATACAGAGCATTCCACCCCTTGCCCTCCAGCAGCGTCTGCCAGCGGGTAAAGATGTCTTTCAGGCCCAGCACGTCTGCTCCGGCATGCGGCGAATGCTGGTGGTTGTTTTCCCACAGCTTGACGTGCTCGAACTGGAAGATCATGTTCAAACGGCCGTGCTGCTCGCCCACCCAGTCTTCACCCTGCTCCGCCGAAGCCCCGTTCATTTCGCCCACCGTCATGATGTCATAGCGATTAAACACCTGTTCGCACAGGTCATCGACATACTCCAGCAGGCCCTCATAGTTCAGATGCCGCTCGAAAGACGGCACGTAACGCAGCCCAAGCGGATTGGGCATGTCGGTCAGCCCCGGCTGCTTTTTCATATGGCAGATGGCGTCGATGCGGAAACCGTCAATGCCCTTATCTAGCCACCAGCGCATCATGTCGTACAGCGCCGCGCGCACCTGTGGGTTTTCCCAGTTCAGATCCGGTTGACGCTCCGAGAACAGATGAAGGAAGTATTGCTCGCTGCCGGGGTCATATTTCCAGGCCGAGCCGTTGAAAATGCTCTCCCAGTTGTTGGGTTCCGCGCCATTTTTACCGTCACGCCAGATATACCAATCGCGTTTGGCGCTGGCTTGAGATGATCGGGACTCAATAAACCACGGATGTTCGTCAGACGTGTGGTTAACCACCAGATCGAGTATCAGCCGCATTCCCCGGGCGTGCACTTCGGCCAGCAGGCGGTCAAAGTCGTCCATGGTGCCAAATTCGGTCATTATGGCCTGATAATCACTGATATCGTAGCCATTGTCGTCGTTCGGCGAGCGGTACATCGGACAGATCCAAATCACGTCGATACCCAGCCACTGCAAGTAATCCAATTTGGCCGTAATGCCATTCAGGTCACCTATACCGTCACCGTTGGAGTCCATAAAGCTGCGCGGGTAGATTTGATACACCACCGCCTGCTTCCACCACTGTACTGTCTGCCCACCGCTCATGGCTGTGCTTCCTTAATAAATTAATGCGCCTGCGCCGAGGTCAAAATGCGCTGAAACGCCCGACCTTGACGGTCAAACAGATAACAACACTCTACCGGCAGCCGCACGCCGACGGTATCGCCGGCCTGGATGCGGGAGCGCTCAGGATTGCGCAGCACCCAGGGTTCACCGGCGTTGCCGTTGTCCAGATAAAGGTAGGTTTCATTCCCCATGTGTTCGACAAACATCACCTCGCCCTGAAACTCGCACTCCGCGCGTTCGCCCCCCCGAATATGCTCCGGGCGAATACCGACATTGACGCTCTGGCCTTCCGCCTCGGGAGGCGTGGCGATCGGCAGTATCAGCGCCTTGCCGTTGTCCAGCTCGACCACGCTTTGCTGCTCACCGGCACGCCGCAAAATCGCCGGGATCAGGTTCATCTTCGGTGAACCGATAAACTGCGCGACAAATTCATTGGCCGGTTGGTCATAGAGTTCCAGTGGTGTGCCGACCTGCTCGACATGACCTTGGTTCAGCACCACGATACGATCCGCCAAGGTCATGGCTTCAACCTGATCGTGGGTAACATAAATGATGGTCGACCCCAGCCGCTTATGCAGCGACGCCACTTCCATACGCATTTGCACCCGCAGTGACGCATCGAGGTTGGACAGCGGTTCGTCGAATAAAAACAGCTTAGGCTCGCGCACGATGGCCCGACCAATCGCCACCCGTTGCCGCTGCCCGCCCGAAAGATCCTTCGGGCGGCGTTCCAATAGCGGCTCGAGCTGCAAAATGCGTGCGCTCTCGCGCACCCGGCTGTCGATTTCAGCCGCGGAATGGCCCGCCAGCTCCAGCGCAAACGCCATGTTTTTATAGACGCTCATATGCGGATAGAGCGCGTAAGACTGGAACACCATGCCAATACCGCGTTCAGCCGGGGTATCGTCGTTAACGTAGTTGCCATCGATATACATGCCGCCGCTGCTGATCTCCTCCAGCCCGGCGATCATCCGCAACAGGGTTGATTTACCGCAGCCGGAAGGTCCGACGATCACCACAAATTCCCCACTGTTGATGTGCAGATCCAGCGATTTAATCACCTCTGCGTTAGCGCCATAGCGTTTTTGCAGTTTTTCAAGCGTAAGTTGCGCCATATTCCCCCCGTTCTCACCCCAGTTGGCAGTCTGCGGGGCGCCAATGTGCGCCCCGCTATCCGGCTTATTTCAGATAATCAAGCCACGGACTCTGGCGTGAGATCATCACGTCGACCAACTCAGGGATCGCACGGCATTTGTCGTTGACCGAATCCACCAGCAGCGCCTGGATCACCAGATCGCGCGAGCCTTCAATCACCGCATCGGCGGTTAAATCGTGAATGGCGATCTGGTTGCTGAGCAGCCCGCCAATACCGGCCGGCATATTCACTTTAATGCCGTGCACGCCTTTGCGATCGATAATCGCCGGCACCTCCACCGCAATAAAGTCCGGCAGCTGTTTGATAAAGCCCAGGTTCGGGATATTGACCGCCGACTCCTCATAGCCGGAATCGGTCAGGATCCCTTCCATGATCGGCACCACGCGCTCTTTCAGCTTCAATTCGATTTTCGGCTGCACGTGCCCCAGGTAATTGCGATAGAAGGTGTAAAAATCGAGAATGCCGCGATGATCGCTGACCTCGCTGGCCCAGCGGATATACTCGCCAAAGTGGCTGTCGCCGGTGATTGGCAGGTGGTGGAATTTCTCCAGAATCTCCTTGAACAGGGTACGGTCAGCCCAGGGATAAGCGCTGTCTTTGCCGCCCAACGCATCACGCTCAGTGCTGCCTTCGGTCTGCACCAGTTTACCGTGGGTGCGGGTATACGCCAGGATATCGCTGTAGCCCGGCAGGCGGGAGAAATAGTCCGGTGCCTTGGCGCGCACGTCGCCATAGGCATCCTTGCCGCTGTCTTTGTAACTGGCTTCCAACAACACGCTGAAGTGGTTAAGCCCGGCGGCGCGCAGGTTTAGATTCTCGAACGACGTGCCGAGCATTTCCGGTAAATAGCGCTCAAGTGAGGCGATTTCATGACACATGCCGACAAAATTGAGCTGCGGAAAGCGACGATGCACGGTGGTGCAAATGCGGCTCATCGGGTTGGAATAGTTAAATATCCAGGCGTTGGGACAGATGTCGGCAACGTCGGCACAAATGTCGAGGATCGGCGGAATAATCCGCAGCGAGTGGAACAGCCCGCCAGGCCCACCGTTTTCTCCGTATACCTGCTGGATGCCGTATTGCTGCGGGATCTGCCAGTCGAGATCCCACAGTGCGAAACGGTCACCCACTTCGATGGAGATAATCACGAACTCCGCCCCTTTCAGCGCAGTTTTACGATCGGTAGTGGCGCTGATGGTAAACGGCAGATCTTCAGCAGCCAGAAAGTCCCGGGCGGTTTTCTCGGTCACTGCCAGTGCAGACGGATTGATGTCGTGCAGCACAATCTCGCTGCCGTACAGCGTTTTGCTTTGGAAGATATCCCCCAGCGTGCCATAGCCGAATTGCGCACTGCCCGCACCCACTAAAACGATTTTTGTAGCCATTACTTTTCTCCTGCTTCAGGGTTAATCGAAAATCAGCCTTTTACTGCGCCGTTGGTTAATCCGCTGACGATGCGACGCTGGAATATCAGGACCAGTGCGATGATCGGCAGTGTGACAATGACCGAGGCCGCCATGATGGTGCCCCAGGGAAGTTCGAACTGAGAGGCGCCCTGCAGCATGCCGATGGCGACCGGCACGGTGCGCTTGCCGCTGGAAATGACAAACGTCAGGGCGAACATGAATTCATTCCAGGCGCCGATAAAGGCCAGCAGCCCGGTGGTCACCAGTGAGGGCCCCATAATTGGCGCGAAGATGCGGGTGATGATGGTCCAGGTGCCGGCACCGTCGACGATCGCCGCCTCTTCCAGCTCCGCCGGGATCGCCTTCATAAAGGTGGTCAGCACCCAGACGGTAAACGGCAGCGAGAAGGTGGTATAGGACAGCACCAGAGCGCCCAGGGAGTCGTACAGCCCCATAAAACGCACCAACTCAAACATGCCGGACAACACCGCCACCTGTGGGAACATCGAGACGCAAAGAATGGTGAACAGCAGATACTTACGGCCGCGAAAACGGATACGCGCCAGAGCAAAAGCGGCGGTGATCGACACCAGCAGGCAAATGCCTACCGTCAGCGTCGCCACAACAATGGAGTTCAGCAGGCTGCGGGCAATGCCATTTTCCATCAATGCGGTCAGATAATTGCCCCAGTGCAGATTGCCCGGCAGATAAGCAACCTGGAACAGATCCTGCCCGGAACGCAACGAGGTGATCAGCGCGTAGTAGAACGGAAACAGGCAGATCACACTGGCCAAGGCGGCCGCGGCGAAGATCAGCGTTTTATGGCCGTATTTCTGCTGTTGGCGGCTCAGTTTCATGCTTGTTTCTCCTTGTCGTTCAGGCGGCCCAGCGTAAGAAAGCCAGCGGCGATCCCCGCCACCATCATAAAGACCAGTACCGATGCGGCAGAGCCGGAGCCCATTTCCTGATAGCTGACCATGCGATCCCGGGCGTAACCGGACACCGATACCGTGGCTTCGCTGTTGGAAGTCAGCACGTAAATCAGATCAAACACCCGTAGCGCATCCATCACCCGGAAAATCAGCGCGACGATCATTGCCGGCATAATCAACGGCAAGGTGATGCGGCGGAACCGTTGCCAGGCATTGGCACCGTCGACGCGGGCGGCCTCATACAGATCGCCGGGGATCAGTTGCAGCGCCGCCAGCAACATCAAGGCCATAAACGGCGTGGTCTTCCACACGTCGGCAATCACCACCGCCCACATTGACAGCCCCGGCTCCGCTACCCAGGCCAAGGGCGTGGCGATAATGCCGGTTTTAAGCAGCAGGTCGTTCACCACGCCGTACTGATCGTGGAACATCCAGCCCCACATTTTGGCGGACACGATGGTCGGAATGGCCCAGGGCACCAAAATGGCGGTGCGCACCAGCCCCTGGCCGCGGAATTTTTGATTCATCAGCAGCGCCAGCAGCATGCCGAACACCAGTTCCAGCGATACCGACAGCAAACTGAAGCGCAGCGTGTTACCTACCGCCAGCCACCAAAGCGGATCCGCCAACACCCCGTAATGGTGGCCACCCTCGGTCAGATCCAGATAGTTGGCGAAGCCGACAAACCGATAATCGTCCGGCGCGTCCAGCATGGCGTCGGTAAAGCTGTAAAACAGGGTGCGCAGCAGCGGCCAGCCGGCTACCACCGCCAGCAGCAACATCGCCGGCGCCACCAGTAACCAGGCGATGCGGCTGCGCCGCTGCTGGTGATTAAGCTTGCTGCGCCTGGCCGGCAGCACCTGGGCTGACTCATCAGGGGTAGCCGTCAGGGATAAAGCGTGCGTATCGCGTTTCATGCATCAGACTCCGGCGGTTAATGGGGAGATGATTCAGCGCCATCCTCTGGCTTTGATCCGTTCCAGTCGCTGCTGTAAATCCGCCACGGCGGTGACACCGTCACTGTCACCGCGCAATACGTTAAAGGTGGCGTTGTAGATGGCTCGGGAAACCTGCGCGTATTGCCGTTTGGTTTGAGTGGCCGGGCGCGGCATGGCCTGCGCGAATATGCCCTTGAAGTCTGCCAAATAAGGCGCCTGCGCCAATACTTGCGGATCGTCGTACAGCGCGGTGCGCGAAGGAGCCTGACCCAATAACGCCAGCGCCCTTTTTTGCGATTCGGCATCGCTGACGATTTTCAGCAGCGCGATGGCCGCCTCGGGGTGTTTGGTATAGCCGTTGATCGCCCACTGCCAACCGCCCAACGCGCTGACCGAATGGCCGTCAGCCCCTTTCGGCAACGGCATCACCCCCACTTTGCCGCGGATCGCGCTGCTACTGTCCTGCGCTAGCACGTAGGCGTAGGGCCAATTGCGCATAAACAGCGCATCGCCGTTTTGGAATACCGCCCGCGACTCTTCTTCCATGTAGCCAAGCGTGCCTTTCGGCGTGATTTTGCCAATCCAATCGGCGGCCATATTCAGCGCTTGCGCCGCTTGCGGGTTGTTAATGGTGATATTGCCCTGAGCATCAATAAAACTGCCGCCGTTTTGCGACGCTACCCACTCCAGGGCGTTGCAGGTCAGCCCTTCATAAGATTTTCCCTGAAACACCAGCCCCCAAAAGTTTTTGTGGCCGGCGGCACGCTCAGCTTGCTGAATGTGGGTTGCGACGCGGGTCAGATCGGCCCAGGTCTCCGGCGGTTGTTCACCGTATTTCTCCAGCAGATCCTTGCGGTAGTAGAGCGCACCGCTGTCCAGATAGGCCGGCACCGCTTTGACCCGGCCATTAACCACGTTGTTTTGCCAGGCGGCGGGGAAGAAATCCTGTTTGATGTCGCTCACGCTGTCGGTCAGATCCAGCAGGTGTTTGTTCAATACGCCGATCCATACGGTGTCGGCCTGAAACAGATCGATGGCGCTGGCGTCTTTGGCGGCAAACAGTTGCTGGAACAGCGACAGCTTTTCATCGGAGGCAGGAGGCAGATCGATAAATTCCAGGGTATGGCCAGTCTGAGCCTCAAAGCGCTGTTTGATCTCGTTGCAGTATTGGCGCCCTTCTTTGCTTGGCGCGCATTGCATACGCAACGTGTCGGCCAATACTTGCCCGGACATCAACGCCAGTGCGGCGGCAACCATACTCGGTATCAATCTTCTCATTGCATCCTCTCTGGTGGCGGCTGGGAATACCGGCATAGGAGCAAGCTATCGAAGGCAGGTCATTGGCGGAAATCGTTTTTCACCGCTACGATATAGAAACTTTCTATACCACCAGTGGAAAATATGATCGTGGACAAAATTCTGCGGCAGTTTATCGAAGTGGCGATGTTCAAAAATGTGAGTCATGCAGCAAACAAACTTTGCCTGAGCCAGCCGACGCTGACCCACAACATGAAGAAACTGGA
Organism: Serratia sp. BIGb0234; assembly: GCF_024809915.1. NCBI lineage: Bacteria > Pseudomonadati > Pseudomonadota > Gammaproteobacteria > Enterobacterales > Yersiniaceae > Serratia > Serratia sp. BIGb0234. The sequence continues at coordinate 146,451 of NZ_JANUEI010000004.1, read as the reverse complement.
AGAGAACCTCGGAGTACAGCTGCTGGAGCGAACCTCAACCGGGGTAAAAACCACCGAGTACGGCGATCTGCTGTTGGAGCAGGCGCAGATGATGCAGCGTATCTACGACAACACGCTGATCAAACTGGCGTTTATCAAAGCACGTCAGGAGCAGAGCCTGCGTATGGGCACCGGTCATGCCTGGTGGTATATGTTTGTACGCGACAGCTTCAATGCCTACCGCAAGCTGCATCCGATGGTGAATATCCATATCGATCTGGGCAACCACCTGCGCCTGATGGACCTGTTATTGGGCGGGGATATCGACTTGTTTATCGGCCATGAAATTCAGGGGCTGAACCCTAAAGCAGGCATCAGCTTTCTGCCGCTGTTTGGCACCACCGACAGTATGTTCGTGCGGCGCGGACACCCGCTGCTGGGACAAACGGTGGGCCCGGATGCGCTACTGGACTACCCCTGCGTTGAGCTGACCCCGGATGAAAGTCGTTATCATCATATGGTGGAAGATATGCAGCCGAAAAAGCTGGCGCGAAACCGCCTGCATCTGGCGGAGCGGGTAATTTGTTCGACCAATTCCATGATGTCGGCTGTAGACATGATCAACGATTCCGATGCGGTACTGCTGAGCTACCCCTCCTGTATGGCGGGTTATTTTGCGGATTACGGCATTGAACCCCTGCAGCTGATCCAGCCGGGACCACGTTGCACCGTCGGTATCTATCTGATGCGTGAAAAGGCGGATGCCCCGCATGTGGTGCAGATGCAAACACTAATGCAGCAGCACCTGGAACAGATCCGCCCGCTGTTGTCGTAGCTACTTCTCGCCGGTCAGCGCCACCAGCGCCTGGTACAGCGGTCGGGCATTGCCCGGCCCCACCACCAGCTGATATTCGGTAGTCAGGCGTGGGGTCTCGACCTCCAACAGCGCTTTAACACCGTTCAGGTCTTCGATGCCCGGTCGATCCAGCCGCCCGGCATCGCGCAGTTCCACCCTGATACGGCTGGCGCAGTAGCGTATTTTAGTCAGGTTTTCCGCTCCGCCAAAGGCGGCCAGCACCAACGCCGCAAGCTGATGTGTTTCCATTGTGCCTCCAGAAAAAGATTGCCTATGCAACAACAGCATAGAGCCGGCGGCAGGCCGAAGTGAAATTGGTTTCACCCGGTGCAATATAGACCCTGTCTATAACGCATCATTCGGCGCCCTCAATCTGTTACAAGGCATATACTTAACGGAGTGTACAGATAGGAGGTAATTGAGATGAAAGCGATAATTCCCCTGTTTTTGATGCTGATGCTTTCCGGCTGCCTTGGCCGGGGCGGCCCACAGGATGTGCCGCCACCGCCGGTGCATAACGATCCACAAACCTGCAATAATTCCTCCGCCAGCGCCAACAGCGACTGCTCTCAGTCGGTGGTACCGGCGATGCACTAACGCAAGCCATGCGGGCCGCGATCAGATCTCTATACGCAGGCCCGCCGCTTTCCAGTCAGGAAATCCGTCTTCCAGCCTGCGGGCCTCGCGACCTTTGGCGCGCAGCACAACAATGGCGTTAACCGAAAGCACGCAGTAAGGGCCGCGGCAATAGGCGACCACTTCACGGCCTTCGGGTAACTCGGCCAATCGACGTTCAAGTTCTTCCAACGGAATGTTCAATGCGCCAGGCAAATGCCCCAGCGCATACTCTTCATGCGGGCGTACGTCGAGCAAAAGGCCCACGCCGTGTTCGGCGTAGGCCTTTATCTCAGCGCTGTCCTTTGCGCCGGGCTGTGGTAATCCCAGCTACGAAGATTGTTCTTCTTCGTTGGCCAGATTTTTCGCCTGCTGTTTCATAAACACCACTTCCTGCGGGCTCGACATGTTGACACGGTGCGCCCGCAGCAATTTGAGAATATTGAACAACAGTTCGCTCTTGGTTGAACCGACCATGCGCGGGCTGGCGACATAACCGGTCACGCTGAGGATAATGCCGTCCGGGCCGAGCTGGCTGAAGCGCACATAGGGCGCCGGGGCATCCAGAATGGCTTCATATTCCTGATAAGCGCTCAGCAGGATGTTGCGAACCTGCTCCGGATCGATATCCGTCGGGAAGGTCAGCGCAATGGTTACCACCCCCTGCGCATTGCCCATGGTGGCATTACGCACGTTTTGCGAGATAAGTTGAGAGTTAGGTACGATCATCGTTGAGCGATCGCTAAGCTGGATCTCGGTGGCGCGCACATTGATACGACGCACGTCCCCCTCTACGCCGCCGATACCGATCATATCGCCGACTTTCACCGGGCGTTCGGTCAACAGAATCAAACCGGAAATAAAGTTCTTCACGATTTCCTGCAAACCAAAACCGATACCCACCGACAAGGCACTGACGATCCAGGCCAGGTTGTTCCACTGAATGCCCAGCGCCGCCAGGGTAATCAGGATCAACAGCACGTAGCCCACGTTGCTGAACAACGTCACCAGCGATGCACGAATACCAATGTCTGCAATGGTTTTTGGCAGCAGTTCCTGGCTTAACCAGCGCTGGGTAACTCGCAGAATATAGATGCCAATGGCCAGGCAAATCACCGCATTGATCAGGTTGCCGGGCACAATGTTCAGTTGTTTCAGCCCTTCGCCGCTAAGAATGGCGATGATCTTTTCCAACAGCGAGTTGGGCGTCGTGGTGCCAAACGAGCCGTTAAACAACGAGACAATCATCAACAACAGCAGCGAACACTTGGCGATGGCGGTGAAGATGATCGCCATCTGCTCCAGGTGGCGATCCTTAAAATTAAGCGACTTCTTCAGCATCTTGCCGCTGGCGGTTTGCGGCGAGAAGATTGCCGCGCACAGGTCAGTGGCGAACAGCACCAGGAAATAGAACGTCATTAACACCAGCGCGATCCAAATCACCTGATAGGTCAGGAAACGGGCAAAAGCGATATACCCTATCAGCAGCGAAAGCAAGATCACGCTTGAACACACCAGGGTGCTCATATGCAAAAGCCCACTGATGGTGGAGCGCTTCTCTACGTGTTCGCCCTGTTGTTCCAACTGACGGCGGATACGCTGAGAACGCAGTGGCATCGCCAGCAACACCATACCAATCAAGCCGGCAACCAGGCCGTTACCGAAAATGGTGGTGCTCAAACTGGCGCTGACGGCATTATTAATAAGTTCTACCGTACCAAATGCCAATGCCAGCCCGGCCAACAGCGGCGAGAAATAGCGCAGACCTGAGGCAACGGCATTATCCAGGGTGCCAAGGCGCCACGAAGGGCGATTAAGTGACAGCGTTGCGCGCCCCAGTCCGGCAATCAGCGCGCAGAAAATCCCTAACTGATAAAAACTCCCGGCGAAATCCTCCAGCATCACCGGTAAGGGTTGTACGCGTGTGAAGGTGAGGAACAGCAGGTTCAACGCAATGCTGGTAGTAACAACCGTGACGGTGACGGTCATGATTGCCATAAAACTGCGGCGCAAACGCCCGTCCGGAAGATAACGGATGCTCACCCACGCCAGGAAACGCTCGGAAAAATAGCGCCCCCACGACCAGATAACCACCGCCAATACCAACAGACCCAGGGTGCCGTAACGTGAATCTTCCTGCCAACTGGCGTCCCAGGTCTGTTTCATTGCGGCGTTGAACTGATCCAGGCGCTGCACGTCGTCATCGGCAGGCTTTATCACCGGCGTCCAAAATTTGGTGCCCAACACGCTACCGGTGTTCAACGCCAACTGACTTTTGAACGCGACGCGACGTAAGTCACTGATTTGTTGCCCCAGATCGAGCACGCCAGCTCTCATCGCCTGTGCGCGTTGAACCGCTTCGTCGAGCTGCTTCTTGCTGTTATTCAAGGCATTGCGCTGTTGTACCACTGCCGCGTTTTCCGCCAACGCACCTGCCGCCGGTTGCGGCCCCAACACGTCCAGCTGCGCCTGCAGCTTCTCTTGCGCCGGTTGCAAGTCGGCCGCCAGCTTTTCCAGCTTGGCGGCCAGATCGTCAGTGGTCAATTTCAGCTTGCTGAGCTGGGTATCGTTACTGGCTTTGGAAACCTGCTGTTTTATGCTGTCCAACTGCTTCTGGTAGTTTTTCAGGGCGGTCGCAGGGTCCGGCTGGCTTTCGGCTACCGGGCTGTCATCCTGTGCGGCAACGCTGGTCAGCGGCGCCAACTGCAAGCCAAACAGCAGGAACAGGAAAAGAATAATTTGACGGGGCTTTAACATAAATTCGGGGCTCAGCCTTTACATGATAGACAAACGAAACAGGCGGGCCGGTAGTCACCGACCCGCCTGGCTAATCATAAACTGAGATTATGATAACTGCTTAATCTCCGCTTAAATATCAGTATTACTCCCATTCAGCACGATTCTCATGGTGACAACGTCACTAAAAACAATGAAGATTTACCGCTTACCGCACTGATAACGCTGCGAATTTACACTAGCGCAACCTGCCAAAGCCCCCTATACTCAGCTCATTCATTAACCTACGTTATAAAAGGAGGATTACTATGCCGATGTGTGAATTGTTTTTTTACTCACACTTCTATAGTAATTGCCGCTGCTCAAGCATTACCGGTATCGTGCTGCGATAACCCAGGCTTGAGCGAAGCTTACTAACATTTGAGTCCCTTCCCTCCGGCTTACCGGGTTGTCGTCAGCGATGTTTGACGATAGGCATACGCATGCCTGTAACTCTTGAGTAAGCAATGAGCACATTACTTTCTGCATTATCTGTCGGCTACGACAACAATTTCGGCCCTCTGCTGGTTGAGGTTTCCTTTAGCCTGAAAAAAGGCGATCGCATCGGTTTAATCGGCCACAACGGCTGCGGTAAAAGCACCCTGCTTAAAATCCTCAGTGGCGATCTGCCCGCCAGCGCCGGCAGCGTAACCCCTGCCCACCAGTGCCTGATGGCGCGGGTGGAACAGCACCTGCCCGAAGCTCTGCACGACTGCAGCCTGCTGGATGCGGTCATGGCGCGACTACCGGAAAACCAACGCGTCAGTGAAAGCTGGCAAGGCGAAGTACTGCTAAGCAGCCTGGGCTTTTCGCCAACGTCATGGACACTGACTGCGGGCACACTGAGCGGCGGCCAGCATACGCGCTTGCTGTTGGCGCGCGCGTTGATTCGCCAACCCGACCTGCTGCTGCTGGATGAGCCGAGCAATCACCTGGACCTGCCGACCCTGCTGTGGCTGGAGCAGTTTCTGCAAAACTGGTCCGGCAGCTACGTACTGGTATCTCACGATCGGCATTTGCTGGATCAGGTCACCAACTGCACCTGGATCCTGCGCGATAAAACTCTGCAGTTTTTCCGCCTGCCCTGTACCGCCGCACGCAAAGCACTGGAGGAACAGGATGAAGCGGACGCACACCGCCGTCAGGCGGAGCAGAAAGAGATCGACCGGGTGGCGAAAAGCGCCCAGCGGCTGGCCGTGTGGGGTCGGGTTTACGATAACGAAGACCTGGCTCGCAAGGCCAAGCAAATGGAAAAACGCGTTGATCGGCTGAAAGAAGAGCAAACCACGTTGAGCGCAGGCAGCCAATGGCGGCTTAGGTTAAAGGGCGAGGCACTGGATGCCGATCGCCTGCTGGCCTTGCCGCAACTGGACGTGCGCCCGGCGGCGGAGGCTCCGGTTCTGTTCAGGCTTGCATCGTTGCGGGTTAAAAGCGGGGATCGCATCGCCATCGTCGGGCGTAACGGCTGCGGTAAATCTTCGTTGCTACATCATCTGTGGCGCGAATACCAAGACCCAAACCAACGGGAAGCCGTGTTCCACCCGCGAGTCCGCATCGGCTATTACGATCAAAGCCTGCAGCAACTGCGTGACGAGGATACGCTGAGCGAGGCGTTGTCGCATTTCGCGCCGCTGACCGAGGAACAGCGGAAAATGGCGCTGATTGGTGCCGGGTTCCCTTACCTGCGCCATCAGCAGCGCATCAGCACCCTGAGCGGCGGCGAGCGTTCGCGCCTGCTGTTTGTTGGGCTGACGCTGGCCAACTACTCTCTGTTATTGCTCGACGAGCCGACCAACCACCTGGATATGGAAGGCAAAGAAGAGCTGGCCGAGACCCTGCGTCAGTTTGAAGGCGCAGTAATGCTGGTCACCCACGACCGAATGCTGATCGAAAATAGCTGTAACCGCTTCTGGTTGATTGACCAGCAAAGGCTGGAAGAGTGGCAGGATCTGGAGCCGGTCTACCACCGGTTGGCACAAGCGACGGAGGCCGCGCCAATGACCACCTCGTCCCAGCAGCCTGCCTGTCGCGAATTGCAGCATGCAGACGAGGAGCGACTGTTGGCCGCGCTGTTTGAACTGGAAAGCAAACTGCAAGAGGATCTGGCGCGTAAACCCAAGCATCAAAAAGTGCAGCTGCAGCAGCAATGGCGAAGTGAAATCGCGACCATTACCGCACAGTTAAATCTGGACTAACCTGTACAGGCCGCCTGCGGGCGGCCTTTTTCGTAGGGAGGTGGTATGAATATTCATCTCAGGTTGGCAACCCGTGAGGAGCAACCCTTGCTGGCGGCGATGCTGCCCAACTATTTGCGGGAGCTGGCTGCGGATACTGACTATCCACACCTGGCTCGCTATTGGCATGAAAACGGCAGGTACCCGTATCTGATAGTAAACCAGGCACAACCGGTGGGATTTGCCTTGGTCAGAACGCTGCTGCCAGCTACCACTATGGAAATGGCGGAGTTTTATGTCGCTAAACCCTGGCGAAAATACGGCATAGGTAAAAGTGCCGTGCAGGCACTGTTTGCCCTGCATCCCGGTCGTTGGCAGCTGTCGGTGCTGGCAGACAATCCGGGCGGCCTCGCCTTTTGGCTGTCGGTGGTACCAGCGACGGCTTACCGGGCCTGGGTTGAAAAACCGGGGATCCGACCTCACTGGGCGCTGTCATTTTCCGTCGGCAGCGCCCAGTGATAAGCACCAGAAACTAGATGCCGGGTTTAGGCTTAATCGGCTCCACGTGCCCTACTGCCCGCGATATGCTGGGATAAAGTGCGCGTAACTGGCGTTCGATGCTGTCTACCGCAGCATGCGCGGACACAATAGAGGCCGCCGGGGAAACCCGGCAGTGAAAGTTAACGATAATGCCGTTCGCGGTTTTGCGTGCGCGTATGTTATGCACGTCCTGCACCATTTCACCGTTCTCTACCGCCACATGCAGGATCTGACGAATGTGCGCCAGCTCTTCCGGTGCAACATCTTCACTGGCTATCCAGTGGTGCGTCTGCGGTTCAAGATGAGTTTCAATTTCAGTCTCCTCGCCAATCGCCTCACGCAGCAAGGTTTCAATCTCACTGGCGATATCGTGAGCCTGTGCCACGCTGGCGCTGGCAGGTACGGCCAGATCCAGACTGATCGACATGCGTTCCGGTAGCTGTTGCAGGGCCAAATTTTGCACCACCGCCCCGTGGTTGGCGGCGATCACCCGGATACGGGTCGCCATGTCTTCGTCGCTGCGGGTTTGCGGGTTGGCAATCACCGTGGCTTCGGCATTGGCATATTGCCGTTCCAGACGTTCGGCAATCGACTTTTTCAGCGCGTTGATACGCTCCAGCGGCAAGGTGCGACACACGGCGACGGTGACCTCAATGAACAACATGGCACCGGCGTTGCGGATGCGAATATTCTCGGTGGCCAGTATTGCGGGGAAACTCTGGAGCAAGGCATCGATTTCTTCCTTGGCACCGGCAGGCGCGGTATCCATCAGCGAATCGAATGAACGTTTCCCCAGTTTCACCGCCGCGACCACAATAAAACAGGCTACGATCAACGCCGCGATGGCGTCTGCACGATTGAAGCCGAGCATGACGAACACCATGCCCAACAGCACCACGGCGGAAGCCAACATATCTGAGAAGAAATGCAGCGCATCGGCCTCTAGCGCCGCACTGTCAGTGGCCTTTGCCACGCGATTCAGCGCCCTGACGCGGAAAAAATCGACCACAATCGAGATCAACAGCACCGCAATGACCACAGGGGCAGCGACAATTTCATGCGCCTCCCCGAGCAGGCTTTTGCCGGCCTCGTAAACAATCCAGCCGGCAGCCCCCAACAGCAACAGTACTTCAAACAGCGCGGCCAGATTTTCGACCTTGCCATGACCAAAATGATGGTCGTCATCAGCGGGTTTGTCGCTGATGCGCACCGCCAGCCAGGTAATACTGGTGGCAATAAAATCGGTGAAAGAGTGGATCCCTTCAGAAATAAGACCAATACTGCCGGTAAAAATGCCGGCAATAAATTTCCCGGTCGCCAATAGCCCGCTGGCTATCATCGAATTTCTGGCAACGGATTGTTTTTCATTTTGCATATTACGGCTCACATTCAAAGGGGCATTCATTTCTTTATTTTAGTCGAGTATTGCCAGGCAAAAGCAACCAGCAGCATACTACCCGAGAATGTCAGCATTAAACTAGACAGAAATTCTGATTTTCCGGTTGAATAAAAATAAATCTCATTCACACCCACGGCAATCATCAAAATGGCATAGAGCAGACCAAGAATAGAAATAATCATTATCGTTATACTCCACAAAGCCGCATCAGGCGGTCAGAGTTTAATCGCATCCTCCCCGTCGTAATAAAACACTTCGGGGAGGATGCATCCAGGCGGATCTTTAGCGTTCATTAATCATCCCATTTAGAGCTCATATAGGCGGCGAACAGGCCCAGTGAGCTGATGATGCTCAGGAATCCTACAAAGAAGATCATGTTTCCCATTATTTCGTCCTCGATTAATTATTGTCGATAAAAGCCTCTTTAATTAAAAAGTGGATAATCTCATTATTCATGAATATTTACGCACCTCCTGTTTGCTGAGAGTTAATTTCCGCTCCGGCAACCACACGGAGCGGAAGCCCCTTTATATCCCCAGCACGTGCTGGGCGATTTTGAAGTAGATAATCAGCCCGGTACCATCAATAAAGGTGGCGATAAACGGCGCCGACACTACCGCCGGATCAATGCCCACACGCTTGAGCAGCATCGGGATAATGGATGAAACAATGGCGCTCCAGACGGTAATCGCCACCAGCGACAGGCTGACCACCATAGTAACGTCCATACCCACGCCCATGATCCAGGCGCGCGCCCAGGCGGCGATGCCGATGGTAGCGGCTATCAGCAGCGAGGTAGACACCTCTTTGCGGATCACCGCGCCCAGGTTACGCAGGCTGACTTCACCCAACGCCATGGCACGTACCAACGTAGAAGTGATTTGAGTACCGCTGTTACCGCCGGTACCGATCAGCAACGGAATGAAGAATGCCAGTGCTATCGCCGCTTCCAGCTGTTCTTCAAAGGCCTTTAACACATTGCCGGTATAGGCTTCGGCGACAAACAGCATCAGTAACCACACCGAACGCTTGCGCCACAATGCCCAGGGGCTGGTTTCGAGATAAGGCTTGTCCAGCGGCAGGCTGGCGCCCTGGCGTTGCGCATCCTCGGTATTTTCGTCTTCAATCAGCCGGGCGATTTCTTTTTCGCCCAGCACGCCCACCAGCGTTTTATTCACCACCACCGGTACTACGTCCAGCCCGCCCTTACCCAATAAATGGGCAACGTCATTACGGTCGTCATCGGGAGAGACCTGGAAATAGCTGTGATTGATCATCACGCCAACGGGTTTATCATCGTCTTCGCACTGCAATAATTTTTTTACCGACAGCGTACCGCGCAGATGATAATCATCAGCAGTGACAAACAGCTGAGCGGGAATTTCATCCGTTTTTAACTGAGAAAGAAAATATTCCTTGGCTTTGTTGACCGTCATATTGCCGGGAACGGTAATAAAATCGGCGTTCATATAGCTCGCAATCGAAGACTCGTCTTGAGTTTCAGCATGGGCCAGCGCCGGTGAGAGGTAATTTTGATGTGACTTCATTATGTTAGTCCCTATTTCTGTTTAAACTTCAACAGCGAATCGCATAGGGGCGTTAACCACAGAGGGAGTGCAGAAAGCCTATCTCCGCGTCCAGGTTTTAGCACTATACAACGTATCTGATGTGTTAATCAGAAGTTACTTTGGGCTGAACCTTAATCCGATAAAGCCTGTCTTAACCTTGGGCATCTCTCGATGTCGTCAGATCAGTAACCTGTGTTTGTATAGGAGCCTCGCCAAACGAGATACTGCATATAAACTACGGGGGGCAGTATAGGCAGGGTTTTTAATCGATGGGCAAAAATCTGGCTTGCCGTTGATGAAACATTTAGAAAAAACATTTTCGGTAAAAATAATAAAATGTGGGACGGAACAATCCTAACCCACATTATTTACCGTCAATGCGCGAGGATATACACGTTTTTGTCGTACAACGGCCCCTGGCGAGTAAAGTCGATGTCTTTCACATAGGGTTTGACCAGCGTGGCGTTAGCCTCGTAGTACACCGGGGCCACCGGCGTATCCACCGCCAACACATCTTCTGCCTGCTGGAAGGCCTGCTGCACCTGTTCCGGGCTTTGCGCCGCGGTAGCCTGGTGCAGTAGCCGATCGTAATGCTCATTGGCATATTTGGCCGAGTTCTCGCTGCTGGTAGAGCGGAATACATTCAGGAAAGTGGAAGGATCGTTGTAATCCGCCAACCAACGGCTGAACGCCGCACTGTATTGACCGTTGTTGATATTGTCCAATACCACCTTGCGCTCCTGATTTTGCAAAGTGACCTCTGCTCCCAGGTTCTTTTTCCACATCGCGCTAGCGGCGATCACAATTTTCTTGATGGTGGCGTCGTTGCTGTACAGCAGAGTGAAACGTAACGGATGCTGCGCGTTAAAACCGGCTTCCGCCAGCAGCTTTTTCGCTTGGGCAATGCGTTGCTCTTGCGACCACCCCGCCGCCACGCCAGGCTGTAAGGTAAAGCCACCGGAGCCGGTTGGGGTAAAGGTCCAGGCCGACTGTTGACCATAGCCCAAGACCTTGCCGGCAATGACCTGTTTATCCAGCGCCAGATTCAGCGCCTGACGCACCCGCACGTCGTTAAAGGGCGGCTGCCGGTTATTAAAGGCAAAGTAGCTGGTCGACAGCAGCGGATAAGTCACCAGTTGCTCATCGCCCAGGTTTTTTTTCAGCTGTTGGTATAACTCTGGCGGCGCGCTATAACCCAGTTCGATCTCACCGGCGCGAAAACGCGCCACTTCCGGGAACCCTTGCAGCGGCAGGAATGTCACCTTATTGAGCACCGTGTGGGCGTTATCCCAATACTGGGTATTTCGCTCTACTACCACTTTTTCATTCACCACCCACTGCGCCAGTTTGAAAGCTCCGTTACCGACGAAGTTTTGCGGTTGGGTCCAGTTTTTGCCGTATTGCTCCACCACTTTCCGATTTACCGGCAGCACCGGAAAATGCACCAGCTGTTTAAGCAAATAGGAGTTAGGTTCAGCCAGCGTCACCTGCAGGGTATGGGCATCCAACGCTTTCACGCCCAGTTCGCTCGGCGGTTTGCTACCGGCGTTAATTTCCGCCGCATTCAATACATAGGCCGACGCCAGATAGCTGCCGTAGGGTGAAGCGGTTTTGGGATCGGTCAAGCGACGCCAGCTAAAGACGAAATCATCGGCGGTCACCGGATCGCCATTTGACCATTTCGCTTCTGGCCGCAGATGGAAGGTCCAGACAGTCCCCTTAGTTTCCCACTTAGTGGCCAATGCGGGGATCACCTCGCCATTTTTTCCCACCCGCAGCAGCCCTTCAAACAGGTCATTGAAGATATAAAATTCCACGTTGCTTTCCGCCAGGTTCGGATCCAGCGTAGCCGGCTCGTAACCATTGGCCCGCACCAGCTCCTGTTTGGCGGCCAGTTGAACGCCTGCAGGCACCTCGGCGGCCTGCACCGCCATGCCAGCCTGCAAAGACAAGATGATTAGACCAGTCAATCCCTTAAGCTTGAATGAATATGTCACGTCGTTATCCCTTATTGGTGTTTTGTCGACGCCTATATTCATCGAAGCAGTTGAATAAATTAAATCATTAAACGCTATGACTCATAACCAAAATAACTGGAGTGAAACAACATGAATTTCTTTCATTATCAAACTCCTACTCGCCATCCTGATGAGTCTGTTTTTCACCAGGACTGAAGCAATGTTAACGGCTATCCGGCCAACACTTAATGGCGATGGTTGAATGCATTAAACGGCGTCACTCGTGGTTCTGAGGGCAGTTTCACCGACAGCGGAGATGACAGGCCAAACAGCGAGGTTATTGGTTTCATTGCACTGCCAATCGATTAACGCATTATAAATACTGATGAATTAGCGAATAAAAGAATCAATAATACTCAAGCTTAATTTTTCCTTAAGACAAGATAATTAGTGAGCAATTTATAAAAATAAATTAATACGAATCGTTTTCACTATCATTATTAATGTTCTTATATACAATCAGGGCTGCCCGGCATTCGTCAGGCCTTATTCATTCGCTTTTCTTCTCTGCACTCTCTCAATAAAAAGGATGACTGTATGAAGCTGCGTTTCACTTCTCTCGGCCCCATTGCCCTGTTGGCGTCGTCCATGATGCTGGCGTTTTCCGCCAATGCCGCATCTCAGGATGAAGGTATCGTTATTTATAACGCCCAGCATGAAAACCTGGTGAAATCCTGGGTGGACGGTTTTACTAAAGACACCGGCATTAAAGTGACCCTGCGTAATGGTGGCGACAGTGAGTTGGGTAATCAACTGGTGCAAGAAGGGAGTGCATCCCCCGCCGACGTTTTTCTGACGGAAAACTCCCCGGCGATGGTGTTGGTGGATAACGCCAAACTGTTTGCGCCCCTGGACGCCACTACCCTGGCCCAGGTTGAACCGCAGTACCGTCCACAGCATGGCCGTTGGATAGGCATTGCTGCCCGCTCAACGGTATTCGTCTACAACCCGGCTAAGTTGACCGAAGCGCAATTGCCGAAATCACTGCTGGATCTGGCCAAGCCGGAATGGAAAGGCCGCTGGGCAGCCTCACCTTCAGGTGCGGATTTCCAGGCGATCGTCAGCGCCTTGCTGGAGCTAAAAGGCGAGAAAGCCACCCTGGAATGGCTGAAAGCGATGAAAACCAACTTCACCGCTTACAAAGGCAACAGCACCGTGATGAAAGCGGTGAATGCCGGCCAAATCGACAGCGGTGTCATCTATCACTATTATCCCTTTGTCGACGGTGCCAAGACCGGCGAGAACAGTAAAAATATCAAGCTCTACTACTTCAAACACCAGGATCCAGGTGCTTTTGTCAGCATCTCCGGTGGCGGCGTGTTGGCCTCAAGCAAACACCAGCAGCAGGCTCAGGCGTTCGTGAAGTGGATCACCGGTAAAAACGGCCAGGAGATCCTGCGTACCAACAATGCGTTCGAATATGCCGTGGGCGTTAACGCAGCCTCCAACCCGAAACTGGTACCGCTGAAAGAGCTGGACGCGCCTAAAGTTGACGCCTCCGCGCTGAACGGCAAAAAAGTCGTCGAATTGATGACCGAAGCCGGTTTGTTGTAAGCCAGTCTTGTCCGTAAAGAGAGCTTTTAACCCTATGTCGAATATAGGTTTCAACGCTGCCGGTGCAGCGCCACGTTACGCTTCAGCCCGACGCCATCAGCGGCCGGGGTTGTTTATCGTGGCGGTCGCCATTTTACTCTCCCTGCTGGCACTGTTGCCGTTGGGGTTTGTCATTAGCGTGGCGTTTGAAACCGGTTGGCCGACGGTGAAAGCTCTGGTCTTTCGCCCCCGAGTGGCCGAACTGCTGCTTAATACTCTGTTGCTGGTGGTCTTCACACTGCCGATTTGTGCCGTTCTTGGGGTGGCATTGGCCTGGTTGACCGAACGTACCACCTTGCCCGGACGGCGTATCTGGTCACTGTTAGCAACCGCACCGCTGGCGGTGCCCGCCTTTGTGCAAAGCTACGCCTGGATAAGCCTGGTACCTTCGATGCATGGCTTGGGTGCAGGGGTCTTTATTTCGGTCATTGCCTACTTCCCGTTTATTTACTTGCCGGCGGCCGCAGTACTGCGCCGGCTTGATCCCGGTATTGAAGACGTCGCCACTTCGCTGGGCACCCGCCCGCTGGCGGTGTTTTTCCGCGTGGTATTGCCCCAGCTGAAATTGGCGATTTGGGGCGGTTCACTGTTGATCGCCTTGCATTTGCTGGCGGAATACGGCCTGTATGCGATGATCCGCTTTGATACCTTCACCACCGCCATTTTCGATCAGTTCCAGTCCACTTTTAACGGCCCGGCGGCCAATATGCTGGCCGGGGTACTGGTGCTTTGCTGCCTGGTGCTGTTGCTGCTGGAAGCCGGCAGTCGAGGCCGAGCACGCTATGCTCGCGTCGGTTCCGGCAGCGCCCGCAGCCAGAACGCTTACCGTCTTGGGCCTGCCGCTACCCTGTTCGGCCTGCTACTGCCCTTGGTACTCACCGCGCTGGCGCTGGGGGTGCCCTTTATCACGCTGGCCCGCTGGCTGACCTTGGGTGGATTTGAGGTCTGGCGCAATGCCGAACTGCTGCCAGCCCTGCTGCAAACGCTGTCATTGGCGGCCAGCGGAGCGCTGTTGATCACCTTATGCGCCATCCCAATGGCCTGGCTTTCGGTACGCTATCCGGCACGACTGTATCGGATTTTGGAAGGCTGCAATTATGTCACCAGCTCGCTGCCCGGCATCGTCGTGGCGTTGGCGTTGGTCACCATCACCATTCACAGCTTCCGCCCAATTTATCAAACCGAAATTACCCTGCTGCTGGCCTATTTACTGATGTTTATGCCGCGAGCCTTGATCAACTTGCGTGCGGGCATCGCTCAGGCACCGGTAGAGTTGGAAAATGTAGCGCGCAGTCTCGGCCGATCCCCGGCGCAGGCGCTGTGGAGCACCACGCTGCGACTGGCGGCTCCCGGCGCGGCCGCCGGTGCGGCACTGGTGTTTCTGGCCATCTCCAACGAATTGACTGCCACCCTGCTGCTGGCCCCCAACGGCACCCGCACGTTAGCTACCGCTTTTTGGGCGCTGACCAGCGAGATCGACTATGTGGCCGCGGCCCCTTACGCGCTGATTATGGTGGTGTTATCACTGCCACTGACCTGGCTTCTTTATTCTCAATCCAAACGCACGGCGGGATTATGAGCACGCTTGAACTACAAGGCATCGGCAAGTCCTATAACGCGATCAAGGTGCTGGAGCATGTTGATTTGCAGGTGGCCCCGGGCAGCCGCACCGCGATTGTCGGCCCTTCCGGCTCGGGGAAAACTACCCTGCTGCGCATCATCGCCGGCTTCGAAATACCGGACAGCGGTCGGGTGATGTTGCAGGGCCATTCGATGGACAATGGCAGCGGCTGGGTGCCGGCGCACCTGCGGGGCATTGGTTTTGTCCCGCAAGATGGCGCGCTGTTTCCGCACTTCACCGTGGCCGGCAATATCGGTTTTGGCCTGAAGGGCAGCAAGCGCGACAAGCAGCTGCGTATAGATGCGCTGATGGACATGGTGGCGCTGGATCGTCGCCTGGGTGCACTGTGGCCCCACGAACTTTCTGGTGGGCAACAGCAACGCGTGGCGTTGGCCCGGGCACTCTCCCAGCAGCCGAAATTGATGTTGCTGGATGAACCCTTCTCCGCGCTGGATACCGGCTTGCGTGCCGCGACCCGCAAAGCGGTGGCTGAGCTGCTGGCCGAAGCCAAAGTGGCGTCTATTTTGGTGACCCACGATCAGACTGAAGCGTTGTCGTTTGCCGATCAGGTGGCGGTGATGCGCAATGGCCGTCTGGCACAGGTTGGGCCGCCGCAGGATCTTTATCTACGGCCGGTCGACGAACCCACCGCCACATTTTTAGGTGAGACGCTGGTGCTCTCCGCCGATCTGGAACAGGGTTGGGCCCAGTGCGCGTTGGGGCGGATTGCCGTGGACGACTGTATCCGCCGTGGGCCTGCTCGCATCATGCTGCGGCCGGAGCAAGTCCAAATCAGTCAGTCCGAGTCGCAACACTCCAGCCAGGCGGTAGTGACCCACATCGATTTCGCCGGTTTTGTCTCCACCCTGAATTTGCGTATGGCCAACAACGACGCCACGATTGAGCTTAAAACCGTCAGCCGCGAAGGCCTTCGCGCCGGTACCCTGGTCAATCTGAATATCATCGGTCAGGCACATATTTTTGCCGGGTAATACCTGCATCTCAGTCAAACCGGTGCCTGCAGAACAGGCATCGGTATCCCCCGAACCTGGCCTTCGCGTTGCAGTACCCTGGCGTCTCACTCAACTCGCTTAACGATAAAACCTATCGCAGCCATCGTTGAGTAAAAACCCTTTCATCAACTACGATTAGTTTGTGACCGGTGCAAGCATTCACCCGTCCGGAGATAACCCACAGAGGATTATCATAATTATTCATGCTGCTTAAAGCCGCCCTTCTTTGATGCGGCTAAGAAAGGTTAATTATGTCACGTACTACCCCCCTCGAACGCTACCGCAATATCGGCATCTCGGCGCATATCGATGCCGGCAAAACCACCACCACCGAGCGGATTCTGTTTTACACCGGGGTCAGTCACAAGCTGGGCGAAGTGCACGACGGCGCCGCCACCATGGACTGGATGGCGCAGGAGCAGGAACGCGGCATTACCATTACTTCGGCGGCGACGACCTGTTTCTGGAACGGCATGCAGCATAATTATCCGCAGCACCGCATCAATATTATCGACACCCCCGGGCACGTAGACTTTACCATTGAGGTCGAACGTTCGATGCGCGTGCTCGATGGCGCGGTCATGGTCTACGACTCGGTGGGTGGCGTACAGCCACAGTCGGAAACCGTCTGGCGCCAGGCCAATAAATACAAGGTGCCGCGGCTGGCGTTCGTCAACAAAATGGACCGCGTGGGCGCTGACTTTTTCCGCGTGCGCAAAATGATGATCGAGCGCCTTAAGGCCAATCCGGTACCGATCGTCATACCCATTGGTGCTGAAGACCACTTCACCGGCGTGGTGGACTTGGTGACCATGAAAGCAATCCTGTGGGACGAAGCAACCCAGGGGATGAGTTTCAGCTTTGAAGAGATCCCGGCGGAACTGCGTGAATCGGCACAGGAATGGCGGGATAAAATGGTCGAAGCTGCTGCCGAAGGCTCGGAAGAGCTGATGGACAAGTACCTTAATCAGGTACCGCTAAGCGAAGAAGAGATCGTTCGCGGCCTGCGCCTGCGCACCGTGGCCGGCGAAATTCAGCCGATGCTGTGCGGTTCCGCATTCCGCAACAAAGGGGTGCAACGCATGCTGGACGCGGTGATTGAGCTGATGCCCTCGCCGCTTGACGTTCCACCGATGGAAGGCCACGACGAGCGCGACAATATCGTGATCCGCCGCGCGTCTGACGATGAAAAGTTCTCGGCGCTGGCATTCAAGCTGATGACCGATCCTTTCGTCGGCCAATTGACCTTTGTGCGAGTGTATTCCGGCGTATTGGCCAAAGGCAGCAGCGTATACAACCCAGTGAAGGGGAAGAAAGAACGTATTGGCCGCATCGTGCAAATGCACGCCAACGATCGTAAAGATGTCGAAGAGCTGCACGCCGGTGACATCGCCGCCTGCGTGGGGCTAAAAGATGTTACCACCGGCGACACCCTGTGCGATCCCAACGCGATTATCACGCTGGAGAAAATGGTGTTCCCGGAACCGGTCATCGCTCAGGCGATTGAGCCGAAAACCAAAGCCGATCAGGAGAGGATGGGCATCGCGCTGCAACGCCTTTCCTCAGAGGATCCGTCATTTCGCGTGCGTACCGACGAAGAGTCGGGCCAGACCATTATTTACGGCATGGGCGAACTGCATTTGGAAATTATCGTCGACCGCATGCGGCGTGAATTTGGCGTGGCGACCACCACCGGCAAACCGCAGGTGTCCTACCGCGAAACTATCCGCAAGCGCGTGACCGACGTGGAAGGCAAGTTCGTGCGCCAGTCCGGCGGTAAAGGCCAGTACGGCCACGTGGTATTGACGGTGGAACCCAATGAGCCGGGCAAGGGCTTTGAATTTTTCGATGAAATCAAAGGCGGCGTGATCCCGGGCGAATTTATCCCGGCGGTGAGAAAAGGCGTGCTGGAAGCCTTGAATAACGGCGTGCTGGCTGGCTATCAGGTGGTCGATGTCAAAGTGCACCTGACCTTTGGCTCTTACCACGACGTCGACTCCTCGGAGCAGGCGTTCCGCATGGCGGCCATCTTCGGTTTTAAAGAGGCCTGCCGTCAGGCGGATCCGGTGATCCTCGAACCCATTATGTCGGTAGAGGTAGAAACGCCGGAAGATTACGCCGGCAGCGTGATGGGCGATCTGTCGTCACGCCGCGGACTGGTGCAAGGGATGGAAGATATTCCGGGCGGCGGCGGCAAGGAGATTCATGCCAAGGTGCCGCTGTCGGAGATGTTTGGCTATTCCACCACCTTGCGCTCGATGTCGCAGGGGCGCGCCACCTACACCATGGAGTTCAGCCACTACGCCGAAGCGCCGCGCAACGTGGCCGAAGAGATCATTCACCACAGCAAAAAGTAAACTTACCGCCTGCCGCGCTCTGCGGCAGGCATTACTCCTTGGCCCCAATACTGACCACCACCGGCTGTGGCTTAATCCGCATCGCAGACACGACTCCCACGATCAGGCAGGCAATACCGCCCAACGTCAGCAGCGGTGGCCAGGCCTGGCGCAGCATAAAGGTATAAGCCAACCCCGCCAGAATTTCGAAGACGATCAGCGGCCCGACCAACACCGTCGGCAGGCGCTGACTCGCTTCATTCCAGCACAATGCGCCAATCCACGAACACAACATGCCAATGGCAATCATCAACGGGACAAATACTTCAGGCCTGGGTCCGAAAGGCAACGCAAACTCCGGCTGGGTAAAAGCCAATTGACCGCAAACCACCACGTAACCGATCAGTGCCAGCGGCAGCGTCACCAGCCCCTGAGCCGTTGCCCAGGTCGCGGACCTTTGCCCCGGGTTCTCCCGCAGCCAGCGGGCATTACGCAATGGGAACCAGGTCCAGCACGCCACCGCCAACACCGCCAGGCCCAAGCCGCTGGTATAACGCCAGACGTCAACCGGGGCCGTATTGCCCTGCAGTTCGGCAACGTTGACCAATGCCAGACCGCAGGCAATCAGCACCAGCGCCGGCGTCAGTTTACGCCAGGAAAGTCGGCCATCGTGCTGGCTGTAAAACAGGTTGGCGGTCACCGAAATGACCACCGGCAACGTACCGATAATCATGGTAGAAACCGGCGCGCCAGTACGTTGAATGGCACTCGCCAGGCACAGGTAATACAGCAGGTTGCCAATCGCCGTCAGCTTTAACGCCTCCAGCCAATCGTGACGATGTAACTTTTTCAGACGATGACGATCAAACCACGCCAACGGCAAGGCAATCAGCCCAAAGGCCAGATAACGCCCGGTCGACTGCAACGCCGCCGGGTATTCAGGGATTAACACCGGGCCGACAAAAATCAGCCCCCACATCAGCCCGGCAGACAAGGCAAATAACACGCCGACAAACATAATGACTCCATCAACAACCGGGAACGGCAATGCGAACCCGTGATTAAATACTTGGGGTCAGCCTAACGAGCTCGGGCGGGAAAATATTGTAGCAGGTTGCTGTTTTAGCGGTTGGTGACCTGTTTCTGGTAGCGCACAGGCGTGACACCGTAACGATTGGCAAAGGCGCGCGTCAAATGCGCCTGATCGGTCAACCCCGCCGCTGCCGCCACCTGGGCCGCGGGCATACCGCGCCCCAACATCAGTTTGGCCTGTGACAGACGGATCGCCATCAGCATCTGTTGGGGAGATACGTGATATTGGGCTTTGAATTTACGCAGAAAATGATATGGGCTGAGCGAAACCAGCGCCGCCAACTGATCGAGGGTAATGACCGAAGCAAAGTTATCGTGCAGGTAGCTTTTGACGATATCAAAACGGTGTGCCGCCTCTGCCTTCAACGGACGTGCCGCCTGGATGTGTGGGCGGAAAATGCCAATGACCTGCATCAGCAAGTCGTCGATGGTCAAGGGATCTTTGGCTTGCCACAGCGCGGCCAGCGTGGCGGACAATCGCTGCGCCGCCAATGGATCCTCGCGTACCGCTTCGGTAAACCAGAACCCCTGCTCACCCGACAGCAATTCCAGCGTGTCCGGCTCCAGATACAGCATCCGGTAATTCCAGCCGCCGGCGGTTTCCGCCTCGCCGGTGTGCAACTCGTCCGGGTTCATCAATACCAACGAACCCGGCGCCGCCAAATGTTGCGCGCCACGGTAGCGGAAACGTTCAGCGCCAAAATCGACGGTGCCAATGGCGAAGGCATTGTGCGTGTGCGGCTCAAAAACATAGCGCTCTATATGGGCGTGATAAAGCTCAACGCCCGGCACCTGCGGCAAATGCCGAAACTGCGCGCTGTCTTTTTCAAAGGGAAACTGTTGTGGAACACCCTGCACCTTGCCACCCTGCTTCTATTTCGCTAGTGCCGGTATGATAGTCAACGCGACAGGTTTTGAGTAGTGCGTAACGCGGTTCTCTGGACGCTGGTACTCATTCAGCGTAGGGTATTTTACTCAGCGCCCGGCGTCAGCAAGCCGGCACCGGCGTCTTGATTATCCCGCCGCAGAACGGGAAACCCGTTTTTAACCCCTTGAAAGTAAGAGGCAACAATGTATCCAGATACTCAACTCTATATCGACGGACAATGGCGTAACGCAGTCGCCGGCAAAACCACGCCGGTCACCAACCCCGCGACCGATGAGGTGATTGGCAGCGTGGCGCATGCCGCCGCAGCCGATCTTGATCTGGCACTGGACGCAACCGAACGTGGTTTTAAAGTCTGGCGCGACACCTCCGCCTATCAGCGTGCAAACCTGATGCGCAAGGCCGCAGCATTGTTGCGTGAGCGCGCCGAGAAGATCGCCGCCATCATGAGTCAGGAACAAGGCAAACCGGTGGCGCAGGCCAAGGTTGAAATTCTCAATTCGGCGGACGTGATCGACTGGTTTGCCGGCGAAGCCAGCCGCACCTACGGCCAGATTATCCCGTCCCGCAGTCGCGATGTGCAGCAGCAGACCCTCAAGCTGCCGGTTGGGCCGGTTGCCGCCTTTACTCCGTGGAACTTCCCGATTAATCAGATCGTACGCAAACTGTCCGCCGCGCTGGCAGCAGGCTGTTCGATCATCGTCAAAGGCCCGGAAGAAACTCCGGCCTCACCGGCGGAGCTGATCAGAGCCTTTGCCGACGCAGGCGTGCCGGCGGGCGTTATCGCGCTGGTATATGGGACTCCGTCGGAGATCTCCGAGTACCTGATCCCGCATCCGACCATTCGCAAAATCTCGTTCACCGGCTCCACCCGCGTGGGTAAACATTTGGCGGCACTGGCCGGCCAGCACATGAAAAAAGCCACCATGGAGTTGGGTGGCCACGCGCCGGTGTTGATTTTTGACGATGCCGATCTCGACGCTGCCGCCAAAGAGCTGGCGTTGGCCAAATTCCGCAACGCCGGCCAGGTCTGCATCGCCCCGACCCGTTTCCTGATCCAGCAAGGCGTTTATGAAGCCTTCGTTGAAAAATTCACCGCTGCGGTGCGTGATATCAAGCTGGGCAATGGTCTGGAGGAAGGCGTCACCATGGGCCCGATGGTTCTGCAACGCAGCGTAGAAGCCATTGATGCCTTTGTGAAGGATGCGATTGCCCAGGGTGCTAAAGCCACGACCGGCGGTCACCGGGTGGCGGGCGTCGGCAATTTCTTCGAACCGACGGTATTACGTGACGTGCCGTTGAGTGCGCGCGCGATGTCTGAAGAACCTTTTGGTCCGGTAGCCCTGCTGCGTCCGTTCACCACTTATGAGGAAGCCATTGCCGAGGCTAACCGCCTGCCATACGGTCTGGCGGCCTACGCCTACAGCCGCAGCATCGCCACGGTGACGGCGCTGGGACGCGATGTGGAAAGCGGCATGCTCAGCATTAACCATATCGGTTTTGGCCTGCCAGAAACGCCGTTTGGCGGGGTGAAAGACTCCGGCCACGGTACCGAAGGCGGCAGCGAAGCGATCGAATCCTATCTGGAAACCCGCTTCGTCACCGTCGCCGGCCGTTAAGCCACTCAGGCCGGTACATATGCCCCGTATCATTCATACGGGGCATTTTTTATCAGCCAACCTTGTCGAACAACACCCGCGCCGCCGGGGTCAAGCCCAGCATGTGAATGCAGGCATGCACCATGCCCGGCAGCCGCTCGCAACGCACCGCTACGCCCGCCTCCTGTAACCGCTTGGCATAAAGCTCGGCTTCATCACGCAACGGATCGTATTCGCAGCTGAGAATGGTCGCCGGGGGTAACCGCTGTAACCTTGGGGCATGCAGTGGCTCTGCGTAAGGATCCTGCGGCTTGTCCGCTTCGCCCAGATAGGTGTTCCAACAAAACGCCATCACTTCCCGCGTCAAATAATACCCTTGCGCGTACTCCTCATAGCTTGCGGTATCCATAGCACGACTCAATGCCGGATACAGCAACAGCTGATGCTCAATCTGCGGCCCCTTGCGGTCTCGGGCCAATAACGCCACCGCCGCGGCCAGGTTGCCGCCTGCGCTGTCGCCGCCTACCGCCATGCGGGCAACGTCAACGCCCCACTCATCGGCCCTTTCCACCACGCCGCACAGGGCCTGATACACGTCCTCAAGCGGCCGTGGATAGGGATACTCAGGCGCCAACCGGTAATCAACCGACAGGATCACTCGCCCGGTGGCATTGGCCAGTGCCTGACAAGGCCGGTCATACAGCGCCAGCGATCCCAGACACCAGCCGCCGCCGTGGGCATACAGCATCGCAGGCAAAGGCTCACCCGGCGTCGCTCCTCCCGGCGTATAGGCACGAATGGCGATAGCCTGCCCGTCGTCAGCGGTCACCCAACCATCACGGACGCCACCACTGGCTTCGGCTTCACCCTGCAGCGCCAACAAGCCGGCATGAGCGACCTCCCGCATCTCACTGAGCGATGCAGGCGCTGGTGCCTGCGCAGCCTCCGCCAGAAAACGAGCAATCTGAGGATCAAGCGGCATGGTTCTGGCTCCCTGACAGGAAGGGGATCACCAACGCGATAAATTCCTCGTGACACTCTTCGGTGATGAAATGGCCACAGCCGGCCACGGTTTCTCCTCGCAGATCCACCGCGTTGTCACGCAGCGTGACGAATGGCGCGTCGCCAGTAGCATGTTCTGCACCAATGGTCATCACCGGCATGGTTAGCCGAGTCTCTGCCCGCCGCTGGTTTTGGCGGATGGTTTCCGGAATGGCGCGGTAGTAGTCAAAACCGGCCCGCAGGCTTCCCGGCGCTGAATAGGCGGCAATATAGGTTTCTGCCGCCACCCGATCCCGGCGATAGGACCAGCGGTTAAAGATATAGCTGAGATACTCTCTCTCACGGCCCAGCGTCAACGTCTCCGGCAGATCCGCCAGTTGGTTGAACATGAAGTGCCACAGGAAAATATTTTGATCTGCCGGGACAAAAATCGGTGGCGCCGGTGCCAGGCCAGGAATAACCGCTTCCGTCAGCACCAGCCCCGTCACCGCCTGCGGGAAGTCGCTCGCCATTGCATAGCCAACCCACATGCCGATGTCATGGCCGATCAGTTGGTAACGTTCATGCCCCAGTTGCAGCATGGTCTGGTGCAGCGTCGCGGCAACGCTGCCGGTGTCATACCCCCCGATCGGCTTGTCCGAATCGCCGATGCCCGGCGGGTCTACCGCTATCGCTTTAAAACCGGCCGCCGCCAGCGCTTGCATGACATAACGCCAGGTAAACCAGGTCTGCGGCCAGCCAGGGATAAGCAATACCGGCTGCCCTTCGCCCAGCGTAACGCAGTGGATGCGGTTACCCTTTACCCGCGCATAGACGTGTTCCGGCTCAGGTCCATTGGTCATGGACCCGTTATTTTGCAGTGTCATTGATGTTCTCCGTCGTGGAATTGCAGGCTCAGCGCAGGCCGAGCAAGGTATTGATTTGCTGTTGATCAACCGGCGCACCGGCGAAGTCATCAAACACCTTGTCGGTCACGTTGATGATGTGTTCACGAATAAAGGCGGCACCTTCGCGAGCCCCATCCTGTGGATGCTTCAGGCAGCATTCCCACTCCAGCGTGGCCCAACCGTCGTAACCATGCTGCGTCAGCCGGGAGAAGATGCCCTTGAAATCCACCTGGCCATCGCCCAATGAGCGGAAACGTCCGGCGCGCTCGGTCCATGACTGATAACCGCCGTAAATGCCCTGCCGCCCGGTCGGATTGAATTCGGCATCCTTGACGTGGAACATGCGAATGAAATCCTTATAAATATCGATGTAATCCAGATAGTTCAGCTGTTGCAGCACGAAGTGGCTCGGATCGAACAGTATTTGGCAGCGCGGGTGTCCGCCAACACGCTGATGGAACATTTCAAAGGTCACGCCGTCGTGCAGGTCTTCACTGGGGTGGATTTCATAACACAGGTTCACCCCCTGTTCATCGCAGGCGTTGAGCACCGGCAGCCAGCGTTTGGCCAACTCATCGAACGCGGTTTCGATAAGCCCCGCCGGGCGCTGCGGGAACGGGAATAGATAAGGCCAGGCCAGCGAACCGGAAAAGGTGCCCATTTCGGTCAGGCCCAGTCGCGCTGAGGCTTTGGCCGCCAGCAGCAGTTGCTGGTGCGCCCACTCGCTGCGCGCCTGCGGGTTGCCATGCAATGCCGGTGGCGCAAAGCTGTCGCACAATGCGTCATAAGCCGGATGCACCGCCATCAGCTGACCGAAAATGTGGGTGGTCAGTTCGCTGACTACCAGTCCCTGCTCCGCCAGCATGCCGATCAGTTCGTCACAATAAGTCTGGCTTTCCGCCGCGGTGGCCAGATCAAACAGTCGGCTGTCCCAGGCGGGGATCTGCAGGGCTTTAAAACCGGTTTCTGCCGCCCATTGAGCGATAGCCGGCAAGCTGTTGAATGGGGCTGCGTCGTCACTGAATTGGGCGAGATGCAGGCTTGGACCTTTCAGGGTTTTCATCGTAAACTCCTATTGTTTGTCGATTGACAAACAATAGGCTTAAACGAACCTCTCAGCAAGCGAATTTTAAAAACTCGTTGGTATTACAATAGATTTAAGCGATCCTGTTTCGCTGAGGGACAGGCAACCAGGAATTGATTAATGGCAGGCAGACCGCGCGAATTCGACCGTGAGCAGGCGTTACTGAAAGCACGAGATTTATTTTGGCGTCAGGGGTACGAAGGCACCTCGATGTCGGATTTGGTGACCGAGCTGGGCATCGCTTCCGCCCGTATCTACAAGGCGTTCGGCTCGAAAGAGTTGCTGTTTCGTGAAGCCATCGAAAGTTACGAAAGCCATGAAGGCGGATTTGCCGATCGCGCATTCAGTGAAGAAAGCAGCGTGCGCCTGGCGATAAAACGCATGCTGGACGATGCAGTGGCGCTCTACAGCCGCGCAGACCTGCCGCAAGGGTGTATGGTGGTTTCCTCTGCCGCCAGCGTCAGCGACGAAAACAGCGGGATCAAAGCCTGGCTGGCGGAACATCGTCTGCTTCGCACCCAAGGCATTATTGATCGCCTGCACGCCGCCGTCGCCTGCGGTGAACTGCCGCCCGATACCGATGCCGATGCTCTTGGCGACTATTTTGCCGCCTTCCTGCACGGGTTGTCGATTCAGGCGCGCGATGGCGTTAGCCGGGCAAGATTGGAAGCGGCGGTCAAAATTGCGCTCGCCACGTTGGATTGATCACTCCGGTAAATCAAAAATCACCAGGGTGCCCTGGCTGCCCGCCAGCACCCGATGCGGCACGCCAGCGGCGGCCTGATACAGTTGCCCGGCGTTAACCGTGATTTCCTCACCCTGCACTTCAAGCCGCAGTTGCCCGGCGATCACCAGCAATCCTTCATGGTAATCGTGGACCTCTTCGGCAATCTCACGCTGATCCATCCGCAACACTTTGATATTGGCCGCGCCTACCTGCCCAAGTACGCTGGAGCGCCATGCCTGCGGCAAATCGGCGGCCAGCGCGGTAAGATCGAATAATGACATAAGCCCTTCATCAGCAAGCAGCGCCCTTCGCTGCTACGGCAATTTACTCCCTCGCGCTTCGACGGCTAAATAACCTTTGCTTTTAACCTATAGCCAGACGGATCAAACCGGCACCCGACGGCTGATCTCCACCACCTGATCGCTGGGCAAATAATAATAATCCGTCACGTGCATGCCGTTGCGCACCATCAGCGCAAAAATGTTGCGCTGCCAGGCCGGTAATCGGTCACGGGCTTCACGGCGCACCACGCTTTCATGACCCAGGTAATAGGTAGCATCGTCAAAGTTCAGCCCGGTTTTCTGTGCCTCCGCATGCTGTAATAAACGCGGAATATTGGGCCGTTCCATAAAGCCATAGCTGGCTACCGCGCACCAGAAACCCGGCGACTGTTGCCGCATCACCAAACGTTCGGCGTTTGCCACCCGCGGTTCGTTAACAATCATGATGTGCAGCGCCAGCACATTGGCGTGCAGCGAACCGTTGCGTTTAACCTGCCATCTCATCACCGGCGGTGTACCATTTAACGTTCGGGTCAGAAAAATGGCCGTGCCTGGCACCCTTGGGATGTTACGCTCTTCAAGATGCGCCAGAAAATCCGCCAGCGGCAGGTTCTTTTCCCCCAGCGTGCGAGAAGCCGCCAGCACCCCGCGATGCCAGATTAACATCACGCCATAGACCAGCGTGGCCATCAGCAACGGGACATAACCGCCCTGCATGACTTTGCTGAGGTTAGCCAACAGGAAGCTGAGATCGACGATAAAAAAGCCGCCGGCAACCAACAGGCTGGCGAGCGTTCCCCAACGCCATACTTCGCGCATGGCCACAAACAAAAGCCCGGTGGTCATGATCATGGTGAGAGAAACCGCAATGCCGTAAGCCGCGGCCAGATTGTCGGAAGACTTGAAAAACACCGTCAGAAAAACCGTCACCGCCATCAGCAACCAGTTGATGGCACCGATATAGATTTGCCCGTAGCTCTCCTCAGTGGTCTGTTTCACCCGCAAACGCGGCAACCAACCCAGTTGGATTGCCTGACGAGTCATGGAAAAGGCGCCGCTGATGATCGCCTGACTGGCGATAATGGTGGCCAAGGTCGCCAGGATCACCAGAGGGATCTGCAGCATCGGCGGGCACAGGCGGAAAAAGATGTTTTGGGTGACGTCGGCGCCGGAGAGGATCAACGCGGCCTGGCCGGCGTAGTTCAGCAGCAGGCTGGGGAAGACGATACCAAACCAGGCCAGCCAAATCGGCTTTTTGCCAAAGTGCCCCATGTCGGCATACAGCGCCTCTGCGCCGGTGACGCAGAGAAACACCCCACCCAGCACTAAAAAGCTGGTCAGCCCGTTGGAAAACAGAAAGTGGATGCCGTACAGCGGATTCAATGCCATCAGCACCGCCGGATGCTGAACGATGCCCCAAATACCCAGCACCGCGATAGAGAAAAACCACAGCGCCATGATAGGCCCAAAGACTTTACCGATACGCGCGGTCCCTAACGGCTGAATGGCAAACAAGCTCACCAGGATCAGCACCGCCGCAGGCAAAATATAGGGTTTCGACTCGGGCAGTACGATGTTCAGCCCTTCCAACGCCGACAGCACCGAAATCGCCGGGGTAATGGCCCCGTCGCCGTAGATCAGCGCCGCACCAAACAGGCCGGCAAACAGCACCATCGGCCGGGCCTTTTTCTTGCTGACCAGTAACGACATCAACGCCATAATGCCGCCTTCACCGCGGTTATCGATGCGCATGGCAAACATGGCGTATTTCAGCGAGGTGACGATCACCAGCGTCCAGAAAATCAGCGACAGCAGGCCCAGGATCACCGGCGCGGACGGCGCATCCCCCGAGAGATAGAGCACGGTTTTCAGGGTGTATAACGGGCTGGTGCCGATATCACCAAACACTACCCCCAGTGCGCCACCGGCCAACAGCGGCATGCTTATTTTCGGCGTCTGTTCCTGTTCATTCCCTGTGCTCATCGAAGTTTCCTGAATAAGCCATTACGATTTATTCAGGATAGTCAATTCAGGCGGTTAGCGCGTGCCGATATTGGGTGAAAACCTTCAGTTCCCCGCCTCTTTCAGCAGCCAGCGCTGCAAGTTCAACCCTTCTGGTGACAGTTCATTGTCTTGCCGCACGCACAGGTAGTAATCGCGCCCATCGTCAATCGCCAGATCGAACAACTTAACCAACTCGCCGCTGTTGAGATAGGTTTCGATCAGGGGTTCACGCATCAGCGCACAGCCCAGGCCCGCCTGCACCGCCGCCAACGTTAGCAGACCGTCTTCAAACATCGGGCCGGTACTGCGCAGCGGTCGTTTGACACCGGCTGACTGAAACCACTGCATCCAGGTAGCGCGCTCTTCGTCGTGCAGCAACGGCAAAGGTGCAAGTTGCTCCGGCGTGTCCAACAGCCCGTGCAGCTTGATAAAGCTGCGGCTGCATACCGGCACCATTTTGCCGGACATCAGTTTTTCACTGCGATAGCCGCTCCATTGCCCCGCACCAAAGCGGATAGAGATATCTGCGGCATCGCTGAGGTAATTGCGATGATTGGCATACACCACGTTGATATCTATCTCGGGATTTTCGCGCAGAAAGCCGCGCAGTCGCGGAATGAACCAGCCCATGCCGAACAACGGGATCAGGCTGATGGTGACCTGCCGGGAAGCCGACTGCTCGCGCACCTGCTCGGTTGCCTGACGCAATACGTTAAATGCCGAGCGGATAGAACGGTAATAGTCCCGTCCTTCGCTGCGCAATATTAACCGGCGCCCCTGGCGTTCGGTCAGCGGCATTTGCAGAAAGGCCTCCAGCGTTTTGAGCTGATGGCTCACCGCCGAAGGCGATATTTCCAGCTCAAGCGCCGCGGCGCTGATGCTCCCCAAACGCGCGATAGCCTCAAATGCCCTCACGGCGCGCAGCGGTGGATCATTGGGTAACGATGCATTGTATTGTTCTGTTTTTTTCATATGTTGACTATTTTGCTGAAAAATCGCCGATGATTAAAAATTAATATACAAATAAATCAATCAATTAAAAACACACATTTTCTGTATAAGAAATTATTTTTCCGTATTTTACAATTTTTTTTAATTCTCTACTGTGAGCTTCCTGAATCATTATTTTTCGGGACTCCTTCCTATGGATACGCTGGTACAGCAGACCGTCAACGGACTGATGCTTGGCAGCATTTATGCATTGATTGCCCTGGGTTACACCATGGTGTACGGCATTCTGCGCATCATCAATTTTGCCCACGGCGATGTGCTGATGGTCGGCGCGCTGAGCGCGTTGTCCGCCATCGGTGTGTTACAACATCATTTCCCGACGCTATCACCTTACGTCACGCTGTTGCTGGCGGCGCTGATCGCCATGGCGGTCTGCACGCTGGTATCGATGAGTATTGAGCGTCTGGCCTATCGCCGTCTGCGCAATGCCCCGCGCCTGGCACCGCTGATCAGCGGGATTGGCGTTTCTCTGCTGCTGCAAACGCTGGCGATGCTGATCTGGTCACGCAATCCCTTAATGTTCCCGCAACTGTTGCCCATGGAACCCATCGCCCTGACGTCTGGCAGCGCCAACCACGCGCCGGCAGTGATCACCGGTACCGGTATTGCCACGCTGGCTATCGCGCTGCTGGTAATGGCCGGGCTGCTGCTATTGGTCGAACACTCGCGCTTTGGCCGCGCCATGCGCGCCACGGCGGAAAACCCGCAGGTTGCCGGCCTGATGGGCATAGACCCCAACCGCATCATCGTTCTGACGTTCGCCCTCGGCGGTGCTTTAGCGGCCGTGGCGGGCATCATGATGGCCAGCAACTACGGCAATGCCGGTTTCTCCATGGGGTTCCTGCCGGGCATCAAAGCCTTCACCGCCGCCGTATTGGGCGGTATCGGCAACCTGCGTGGCGCCATGCTCGGCGGCCTGTTGCTGGGGTTGTTCGAGTCGCTGGGCACCGGTTATCTCGGCGAACTGACCGGGGGCACCTTCGGCAGTAATTATCAGGACGTTTTCGCCTTCCTGATATTGATCGCCGTATTGGTATTTCGCCCATCCGGCCTGCTGGGCGAACGCGTCGCCACCCGCGCCTGAGGATACAAGATGACTGTTTTGACTCACCTACAGCAAACCGATTCCCCTGGCCGCGCCAAACTCGGCGTGGCGCTGTTTATGCTCGGCCTGCTGCTTGCCCCCTGGGTAGCCGGTGCCGCCGGTGGTAACTACTGGGTGCGGGTGATTGATTTTGCCTTGCTCTACCTGATGCTGGCGTTAGGGCTGAACATCGTGGTTGGCCTAACCGGCTTGCTGGACATGGGGTTTATCGCTTTTTACGCGGTAGGCGCCTACCTGACCGCTCTGCTGTCGTCACCCCACCTGACCGAGCAGTTTCCAATACTGTTGCAGTGGTTCCCCGATGGGCTGCATTTGTCTATCCTGCTGCTGATCCCGCTGGCGGCAGTATTGGCAGCGTTGTGCGGCATTCTGCTGGGCGCACCGACGCTGCGACTGCGTGGAGACTATTTGGCGATCGTCACCTTGGGCTTCGGCGAGATCGTCCGCATTCTGATGCGCAATCTGGACCGGCCGCTAAACATCACCAACGGCCCCAAAGGGATCTCCGGCATCGATCCGGTTTCACTGTTTGGCCTGAAGTTTTCGGGCATGCATCAGTGGTTCGGTTTCCGCTTTTCGTCACTGTACCTCTATTACTACCTGTTCGCCGCCCTGCTGCTGCTGATCCTGTTTATCTGTCTTCGTCTGCAACATTCACGGGTGGGTCGGGCCTGGACCGCCATCCGCGAAGATGAAGACGCGGCACGGGCGATGGGCATCAATACCCGTAATTTCAAGCTGTTGGCATTCGCCATCGGCGCCACTTTTGGCGGCATCGCCGGCGCTTTATTCGCAGCATTTCAAGGATTTGTCTCACCGGAGTCCTTTACGCTGCAAGAATCCATCGCGGTACTGGCGATGGTGGTGTTGGGCGGCATGGGCCATATCCCCGGAGTGATGCTCGGCGCCTTGTTGCTGGCCGCCTTGCCTGAACTGCTGCGCAGCACCATGGGGCCGCTGCAACAGGCCCTGTTCGGCCAGGTGTGGATCGATCCGGAGATCATCCGTCAGCTGTTCTACGGGCTGGCGTTGATTCTGGTGATGCTGTATCGCCCGGCAGGCCTGTGGCCCGCACGTCATCCACAGGGGGCCACTTTATGACGCCGCTTCTCACGCTCAGTCACGTCAGTAAACGCTTTGGCGGATTAACCGCGGTGGACAATGTCAGTATCAGCATCCGTCAGGGAGAGATTTACGGCCTGATTGGCCCCAACGGTGCCGGCAAAACCACCTGCTTCAACCTGATCACCGGTCTGTACCGCGCCGACAGCGGCGAATTCCGCCTGCATGATCAACGCTACAAGCCGCAGGCTATCGATAAGGTGGCACAGGCCGGTATCGCCCGCACCTTCCAAAACCTGCGCCTGTTCAATGAGATGAGCGTGCTGGAAAACGTGATGGTCGGCTGCCACTTGCGCACCCGCAACGGCCTGTGGGCAGCGATTTCACGCCATCGGCGCGCCCGACAGGAAGAACAGGCCACGCGCGAAAAATCCCACGCGCTGCTCGACTACGTCGGCATCAGTCAGTTCGCGCATTATCGCGCTGGCGATCTTTCCTATGGCCACCAGCGCCGGCTGGAAATCGCCCGGGCATTGGCGACCGAGCCCAAATTGTTGGCGTTGGATGAACCCGCCGCCGGGATGAACGCGGCCGAAAAAGTGGCACTGCGCGATCTGCTGCTACGCATTCGAGACAGTGGCAAAACGCTGTTGCTGATCGAGCATGACGTCAAGCTGGTGATGGGGCTGTGCGACCGCATGACGGTGCTCGACTACGGCAAAGTCATCGCCGAAGGCGAACCGGTACAGGTAAGGCGTGAGCCTGCGGTGATCCGCGCTTATCTGGGAGGCTCTGCCCATGTCTGAGCCCTTACTCAGCGTTAAAAATTTAAAAGTGTCTTACGGCGGGATTCATGCGGTGAAAGGCATCGATTTTACGGTGAACAGCGGCGAACAGGTGACGTTAATCGGCGCCAACGGCGCGGGCAAGACCTCCAGCCTGCGCGCTCTGACCGGCCTGCAGCCGTTTGAAGGAGAAATCCTGTTCGACGGCCTTTCTATTCGCGGCGTACCCCCGCATCGCTTGCTGCAGCAGGGGCTGGTGATGGTGCCTGAAGGCCGCGGGATTTTCGCTCGCATGACGGTATTGGAGAATCTGCAGCTTGGCGCTTATTCACGCTCTGACAAACCGGCGGTTCGACAGGATTTGGAGCAGGTTTGCGCGCTTTTCCCTCGCTTGCGCGAACGGCTGCGTCAACAGGCCGGATTACTTTCCGGTGGTGAGCAGCAGATGGTGGCGATCGGTCGTGCGCTGCTGAGCCGCCCGCGCCTGCTCATACTGGATGAGCCTTCTATGGGCTTGGCGCCTATCGTGGTTGAGGCCATTTTTGAGGTTATCAAACGCCTGTCGAGTGACGGTGTCACGCTACTGTTGGTTGAACAAAACGCCAGGCTGGCGCTGGCGTCGACCGATCGCGCTTATGTGCTGGACAGCGGCAATCTGAACCATAGCGGCCGCTCTGCCGACCTGCTGGACGATGAAAAAATCAAACAAGCCTATTTGGGCGAATAACCGTTTTTACTTTTAACCACACCGGGAGTTTTACATGCACAACATAACTCGCTTCAAGCCGTTGGCGCTGGTCGCCGCGATTCTGGTCAGCCTGGGTGCCGCCTCGTCGGCGCTGGCCGATGAAACCATTCTGATCGGCCTGGCCGGTCCTTTAACCGGCCCTTCCGCCCGTATCGGCAAAGATTTGGAAAACGGCGCTCAGTTGGCGATCGCCGATGCCAACGCCCAGAAACCCACGCTGAACGGTAAAGCGGTCACCTTTAAATTGTTGTCCGAAGACGATCAATCCGATCCGCGCACCGCCGTCGCGGTGGCACAACGTCTGGTCGACGAAGGCGTGGTCGGTGTGGTCGGCCATTGGAACACCGGCACCAGCATTCCTGCGGCGCGTATTTACCACGACGCCGGTATTGCCCAGGTTGCGCCGGTCGCCACCGGCCATGGCTATACTCAACAAGGGTTTGATACCAGCTTCCGCGTCATGGGCCATGACGACGATGGTGGCAATTACGCCGGGATCTATGCCGTCACACAGCTAAAAGCCAAGCGCATTGCGGTGATTGACGACCGCACCGCGTTCGGGCAAGGACTGGCGGATGAATTCATCAAGTCGTTGGCGGCTCAGGGTATCCAGCCGGTGGCGCGTGAATATGTCGACGACAAGACCGTCGACTTCAGCGCGGTGCTGACCACCGTGCGCAGCAAGAACGCCGATTTGATCTTCTTCGGCGGCGTCGACTCACAGGCAGCGCCGCTGGCGCGCCGTATCAAACAGTTGGGCATGAACACCCCGCTGATGGGGGCCGGTGGCTTCGTTAGCCAGACCTTCCTGACGCTGGCACAGAAAGAAGGCGAAGGCGTTGTGGCCCTTGAGCCTGGCTTACCGCTGGAGCAAATGCCCGGCGGCAAAGCCTTTGAGCAGGCCTATCGCGACCGCTATAAAACCCATATCGAACTGCATGCGCCGTTCGCCTACGACGCCACCCGGGTACTGATTGCCGCCATCGAGCAGGCGGGATCCGCCGATCCGGCCGATTATCTGCCGAAGCTGCGAGCCATTCATTATCAAGGCGTCACCGGCACCATCGCATTCGATTCGCAGGGCAACCTGCAACAGCCGAGCTTCACCCTGTACCGGGTGGTTGACGGCAAATGGCAGCCGCAGACCGTATTGGGCGGCGCAAAAAAACAATAAAAATCCGCAAGCAATGAGGAGCAAGGCGATGAGCGATGCAAAAAACGAGTTGGGTATTCTGGCACGGCGCCGCATAGAAGCGGAAATCATCAAACCGATCTACCAGATCCTGGTGCGCGAAATCGGCAAAGAGCGCGCACAGGCGGTGATTGGCGAAGCCATCGAAAATGCCGCCATTGAAGCCGGCAAAAACTTCGCCGCGCAGGAGCCGAATGGCGCGGATTTGCAAAGTTTCGCCGCCTTGCAGTACCTGTGGGAAAAAGACGATGCGCTGCAGGTGAAGGTGATCTACCAGGACGAGCAGCATTTTGACTATGACGTCACCCGCTGTCGCTATGCCGAGATGTACCATCAGATGGGGCTGGGTGAGATCGGCCATCTGCTGTCCTGCGCACGCGACAGCCAGTTTATCGTCGGCTACGCGCCCGAGGTCGAACTGCAGCGCACCCAGACCATCATGTCCGGCGCGCCCTGCTGCGATTTTCGCTATGCCGCCAAAGCACAGGGAGAAAAAAAGTGACGCATCGAGTAAACGGAGAACGTCTGTGGCAAAGCCTGCTCGACATGGCGCAATTCGGGGCTATCCCGAAAGACGGCGTGACCCGGTTGGCCCTGAGCGAAGAAGACCGCATGGCGCGCAACCAGTTGCGCGAGTGGGCCCTGGAGGCCGGTTGCAGCGTACGCATCGACCGCATGGGCAATATGTTCCTGCGCCGTGAAGGCACTCGCCCGGATCTGGCCCCGGTGGTCACCGGTTCCCACGTTGATTCTCAGCCCAACGGCGGCCGTTTCGACGGCATTTACGGCGTGCTGGCCGGGCTGGAGGTGATCCGCACCCTGAACGATCGACAAATCGCAACCGAACGTGCGGTGGAAGTCATTAACTGGACGAATGAAGAAGGCGCACGCTTTGCGCCGGCAATGATCTCTTCTGGGGTATTTGCCGGCGTGTTCGAGCTGGAATACGGCCTGTCGCGCCAGGATGTACAGGGCACCAGCATCGGCGAAGCCTTGCAGCAAATCGGCTACGCCGGCGAGCATCCGGTGGGCAACACGCCGATTCACGCCGCCTTTGAGCTGCACATTGAGCAAGGGCCGATCCTCGAAGCGGAAAACATTGAGATTGGCGTGGTGACCGCCGCACAGGGGCAGCGCTGGTATGAACTGGAGATCACCGGGTTCAGCGCCCATGCGGGTACGACGCCGATGGATAGACGGCGCGACGCCCTGCTCGGCTTCGCCGCCATGGTCAAGGCGGTCAATGATATCGGTAACGACTTTATGCCGGATGCCCGTGCCACGGTAGGTATGGCGCAAATCACACCCAACTCCCGCAACGTAGTGCCGGGCAAGGTGTTTTTCAGCGTCGAGTTCCGCCACCCGCAAGAGGCCGTATTGGCGCAGATGGAACAACGTTTGCTGGCTGCGGTGGCCGAAGTGGGCGTCGATGGGCTAAATGCCCATGCCGAGCGTATATTCCAATATCAGCCGATACGTTTTGATCCAGCTTGTATCGACAGCGTGCGGCAGGCCGCCAAGACCCTGGGTTATTCGCACCGGGATATGGTTTCCGGTGCCGGTCATGACGCCTGTTACCTGAACCGGGTAGCCCCTACGGCGATGATATTTATCCCCTGCGTGGACGGCATCAGCCACAACGAACTGGAAAACATCTCCCCGGCGTGGTCGACCGCCGGTGCCAACGTGTTGCTCAATGCCATATTGGCGCAAACTCACGCCTGATCCCCTGGCTCCGGCCTGTTTGTCGGAGCCAGAAAAAATATTCAACAAACTGGTTGAATATTAGCCCGCCTGTTCTATATTCAACCATATGGTTAAATTATCTTCCTCACAGCTGGACGCCATTTTCCATGCGCTCTCCGATCCGACACGCCGCGCAATATTGCGGTCGTTGGCCGGTGGCGAGCACAGCATTGGCGAACTGGCCGCGCCGTTGCAGATGTCGTTTGCCGGCGCTTCCAAGCATATCAAAGCACTGGAGCTTGCTGGGCTGGTGCAGCGTACCGTGCAGGGAAGAAACCATATCTGCCGGCTTGAACCCGAGCCTATGGCGCAGGCCATGCAATGGCTGCAAACCTACGAGCATTTCTGGACTGAGCGGCTGGACGCGCTGGAAATAGCGCTGCTGCAACCGGAACCGAATCCTCCCAAGGAGTGAACCATGAACGACTACGGCATGATTATTGAAACCGGCACGCTGCGTATTCAGCGGCTGCTGCCCGGCCCTATCGAACGGGTCTGGGCCTATCTGACGGAATCCGACAAACGCGCCACCTGGCTGGCCGCCGGCGAAATGAAGCTGGAAAACGGCGCCCAGGTAGAGCTGGTGTTTCGCAATTCCGATCTGACCGGCGAACACGAGCAAACGCCGGCCAAATATAAGCACCTAAGCTGCAGCGTCAGCAACGTCGGCCATATCACCTGCCTTTTCCCACCGCGGCTGCTGAGTTTTACCTGGGCTGAACAGGGGCAAAGCCGCCCTTCCGAGGTGACCTTCGAACTGACCGAACAGGGCAAAGCCGTGCTGCTGACGGTCACCCACCGTCGCCTGGCCAACCGTGATGAAATGCTCAGCGTGGCCGGGGGCTGGCATACCCACCTGGATATCCTGGTCGATCGTCTGCACAATCGTCAGCCGCAGCCGTTCTGGAGCACTCACACTCGCCTGGAAGAAGAGTACCGGGCCAGACTGTGATCAGCCTTCATCCCGGCGTCTGAAAGCCAGATAGCCGGTAACCAGCGTAAAGCCGCCGACCAGCAACACCAGCAAAACAAAGCCGTGGTGGTTGCTGGCCAGCGGGATCCCCCCCACGTTCATGCCAAAGAAGCCGGCGACGATATTGATTGGCAGTGCCAACACGGTGATCACCGTCAGGGTGTAGAGCGTGCGGTTGTTCTGTTCCATCTGCTTGGCGCCTATCTCTTCCTGTAACAAGCGAATGCGTTCGGTCAAGCTGGCGAGATCGTTTAGCACCACCGTGAACTCTTCGGTAAATTGCCGCAGATCCTGTACCACGTCCCGGCTCAGCCAGGTCGGTGGCCGGTTCAGCAAACGAAACAGCGCCGCGGGCTCCGGCGCCAGCAGACGCTGAAAACGCAGCAGCATACGGCGCATTCTGCCCAGTTCGGTACGGTTGCGTTTCACATGGTTGCTCAGCAGGCGATCTTCAATGGTATCGACGTACTGGTTGGCCTGCCGCACCACCTGCTCCAGCACCTCTTCCTGCTCTTCCAGCAAATGCGCCAGCAATTCGGTAGAAGACGCCAACTGCAGCGGCCCTAGCCGGCCCAGCAGCCGCTCAATCAAACGCAGCGGTTTGTGCCGCACCGTGACCACCAGGCCGCTACGGCAATACAGCCATAGCGTCGCAATCTCCGGGTTGTTCTCTTTCGGGTGGAAGATTACGTCGTTGAGCACCGCGAACAGATCTTCTCCCTGACGCTCTATGCGCGTGGTATGAGAACCGTGGCGGATCTCGTCAAAGAAAAACTCAGAAATCTCGAAGTGGTTTTTTAGCCATTTTTCCGCCGCGGCATGATTCAGGTTGAGATGCAGCCAGATAAATCCCTCCCCCGGCGACAGCGTCTGATAGGCCTGGCAGGCCTGCTGCGAAGAGACCCGCTGCGGTGGCTCTGACGTACGAAAAACGTGGCCGTAAATCAGCCCGGTGACCTCATCGTCAAAATCAAGTTTGTGTAATTTTTCCGCAACCGTTTGAGCCATAAACCTTTGTCCCGAATAACCGCACGCATGAATTAATCAATCTCAGTCTTTATATCAACCTTTAAATGCCAACGTTAATTATTTTCACTGTTCCCGATGATTAATATTAGCGTCATAAAAAAGTCACATTATTTCCCAATACTTTGATGGCAACACCGTACAGCACCGTCAGTAATCTAATGAAGCCTATCGGGAAGGTCCTTTATGAGCGATAACAGCGCCGTTCAAGCGGGTGCGCCATCTGCGTCAAGCCTGCCAAAAATCTACCAAAAGAACAGTCGACTCACTGTTCTTTTTTTTATTTTATTATTAGTGCTGGGGATAGCTTTTGCTGGCGTAAATCTATTTAACGACGTCAGCGATGCCGGCGCGGTTTATACCAGTTACGTTCCGTTTCTTTTATTGGGAATGGCGTTATTGATCGCGCTCGGCTTTGAATTCGTTAATGGTTTCCACGATACCGCCAATGCGGTAGCCACCGTGATTTATACCCATTCCTTGTCGCCGATGGTGGCCGTGGTTTGGTCGGGGTTCTTTAATTTTCTCGGCGTTTTGCTCTCCAGCGGCGTGGTGGCCTTCGGCATCATTTCGCTGCTGCCGGTTGAACTGATCTTGCAGGCCGGTACCGGCAACGGGTTCGCCATGGTCTACGCCCTGCTGTTCTCGGCGATTATCTGGAACCTCGGCACCTGGTGGCTGGGGCTGCCTGCGTCATCATCGCATACCTTGATAGGCTCGATCATCGGCGTAGGGGTGGCTAACGCCCTGATCCACGGCCGCACCGGCACCAGCGGCGTCGACTGGGGGCAAGCCATTAAAGTGGGGTATGCCCTGCTGCTTTCACCGGTGATCGGCTTCGTATTTGCCGCCTTGCTGCTGCTGGCGCTGAAGGTCTTTGTTAAAAACCGTCAGTTGTATACCGCCCCCAAAAATGACTCGCCGCCGCCGTTGTGGATCCGCAGCCTGCTGATCCTCACCTGTACCGGCGTTTCCTTTGCTCACGGCTCCAATGACGGGCAAAAAGGCATGGGCCTGATCATGCTGATCCTGGTCGGTACCATGCCGATTGCCTATGCGCTGAACCGTTCGATGCCGCCGGAGCAAATCCCCCGCGTAGCGGCATTGGCGGAAGTGACAAAAAACCAACTGCTGCAACAGTTCCCAGCGGTCAGTCAGGTTCCTGCGCGTGAAGTCCTCACCGGCTATGTTCGCACCAGCGAGTTGACGCCGGAGGTGGTGCCTGCCCTGGCCCAACTGACCGGCGCCATCGGCGATCAAATTCGCCAGTACGGGTCGGTCGACAAAATCCCTGCGCAGGCGGTATCCAACACCCGAAATGATATGTACCTGACGTCGGAGGTCATTAAGCACCTGAAGACGGAAAAACAACTTCAGATCCCCGCTGACTCGCAACGCAATCTGGACGCGCTGAAAGGCGAACTGGACAGCGCCACCCGCTTTATTCCGTTCTGGGTCAAGGTGGTGGTAGCGATAGCGCTTGGGCTGGGCACCATGGTCGGCTGGCGGCGCATCGTGGTCACCGTGGGCGAGAAAATCGGGAAAAGCCACCTCACCTATGCGCAGGGCGCCAGCGCCGAGCTGGTGGCGATGACCACTATCGGGGCGGCGGACGCCTTCGGCCTGCCGGTTTCCACCACCCACGTTCTTTCATCCGGCATTGCCGGGACCATGGCGGCCAACCGCTCCGGCCTGCAAATGTCCACCCTGCGCAATCTGCTGATGGCCTGGGTGTTGACGTTGCCGGCCTCGGTGCTGCTTTCCGCCGGGCTCTACTGGATCTTCACCCATTTTTAAAACCGGGCTAACACGGAGAATCAACTATGGCTATGCATGAATTTAATCACGACGACACCTTCAACCAGCGCCTGCTGCAGGAATTCTACGACAGCTATGACGAAGAGCTGGAAATGGAACTGGACGACCTGCGCTTTGACGACACCGAGGTGGACAGCGACCAGAAAAAAGCCTGGCGCAAACAGTATTTTCGCGAATTGCTGCGACTGCAGGGTGAATTGGTCAAACTGCAGGACTGGGTGATGCGTACCGGTCACCGTCTGGTGATCATCTTTGAAGGCCGCGATGCCGCCGGCAAAGGCGGTGTGATCAAACGCATCACCCAACGTCTGAACCCGCGTACCTGCCGTGTGGCCGCGCTGCCCGCCCCCAACGATCGCGAACGTACCCAGTGGTACTTCCAGCGCTATATCGCCCACCTGCCGGCCGCCGGCGAAATGGTGTTGTTCGATCGCAGCTGGTACAACCGTGCCGGAGTGGAAAAAGTGATGGGCTTTTGCAACGACGAAGAATACGAAGAGTTTTTCCGCAGCGTGCCGGAGTTCGAAAAGATGCTGACGCGCAGCGGCATTCAAATCGTCAAGTATTGGTTCTCGATCACCGACGATGAGCAGGAGCTGCGTTTCCTCAGTCGCATTCACGATCCGCTCAAGCAGTGGAAGCTCAGCCCAATGGATTTGGAGAGCCGCCGCCGCTGGGAGGATTACACCGAGGCCAAAGAAGTCATGTTAGCGCGCACTAACATTCCTGAGGCGCCATGGTGGGTGGTTCAGGGTGTCGACAAGAAAAAGGCCCGGCTGAACTGTATCAGCCATCTGCTTAAGCAAGTGCCCTACGAAGAAGCCGAAGGCAACGTGATCACCTTGCCACCACGCAAACGCAGCCCGGACTACAGTCGCAGCCCGGTGCCGGATAATATGGTCGTGCCAGAAGTGTATTGATGCCCTGCCAGGGAGGCGCATGGCCGCCTCCCTGCCTTCTCCTCACGCCAGAACGCCACCGCCGGGTTTTCAGATCCGGAAGGGTCACCTTATTTTCTCCACATTTGCTGTGCAGACTCTTGCTGATATTTTTTCATCAGTCAGGAACGTAGTCACGGTTGCCATGCATTTATTGAATTCCCTTTTTCGCTTTTCCACCTCAGGCTTCGGCGTCATTTTGATTCTCACGCTGCTGTTGTTTCAGCCCTCTGCGCAGGCTGCTGCGCCGCTGGCGCTTCACTCTGCTTCGGTATTGGTGGTCAATCAGCGTACCGGCAAAACGCTGTATCAGAAACAAGCCAACCGCGTGTTGCCGATAGCTTCGCTGAGCAAATTGATGACCGCCATGGTGGTATTGGACAGCAAACGCCCGCTGGGCAACCCGATAAAAGTCACTCCTGCCGACCGCGATCTGCTCAAGAAGACCCATTCGCGCCTGACCCTGGGCTCCATTCTCAGCCGGCGCGATATGCTGCACATCGCCCTGATGTCATCGGAAAATCGTGCGGCGGCCGCGTTGAGCCGCGGCTATCCCGGGGGACGAAAAGCCTTTGTGGCGAAAATGAATCAGAAAGCACGCAGCCTCGGCATGAAACACGCCCGTTTTTACGATCCGACCGGCTTGACGCCGCGCAACGTTGCCAGCGCCAGGGATCTGCTGAAAATGGTGAATCACGCCTACCGTTATCAGACCATTCGCCGTTTCAGCACCGACAAGCAACAAATCGTCCGTCCTGGTCGGGGCCAGCTGGTTTATCGCAGTTCCAATGGGCTGATCAACAATCCGGCCTGGAAAATTCAGCTGCAAAAGACCGGTTTCACCAACGAAGCCGGCCACTGTCTGGTGATGCGAACCCTGA
The DNA here is from genome assembly GCF_024809915.1 of Serratia sp. BIGb0234. Lineage (NCBI taxonomy): Bacteria > Pseudomonadati > Pseudomonadota > Gammaproteobacteria > Enterobacterales > Yersiniaceae > Serratia > Serratia sp. BIGb0234. The sequence goes on along the minus strand of NZ_JANUEI010000004.1, from coordinate 105,118 downwards.
TCAAGGGGCAGCCGGTGGTGATCATCCTCCTCGGCTCAAAGCAGCGCTACGGCCACTACAGCGACGCTATTCGCCTGAAGGCCTGGCTGGAGTCCTGATGTGAATCGGGCGCGTCAACCACGCGCCCCTTTACCACTCCGCGCATATCTAAATCCGTTTTTTATCAATGGAATATCCTATCTCCAATCAATATTACGCCGCTGGTGTTCTGCATGGTATTTGTCATCAATCATCGATGATAAAGGAACAGGAAAATGGCTTATGCCCTGAGCGTGTTGGAAAAAAGTCCGATTGCCGAAGGAGAAAGCGCCGCCGAGGCGCTCAAACGCACGCTGCATCTGGTACAGCAGGCGGAAGTTTGGGGATACCGCCGTTTTTGGCTGGCGGAGCATCACAATACCCCGCAGCTGGCTTGCCCTTCCCCTGAAGTGCTGATTGCTTACTTGCTCGGACAAACCTCACGGATCCGTATCGGCTCCGGCGGCGTCATGCTGCAGCATTACAGCGCTTATAAGGTGGCGGAAAACTTCAATCTGCTGGCCACGCTGGCACCGGGCCGGGTTGATTTGGGCGTGGGAAAAGCGCCTGGCGGGCTACCGCTCTCGACTCAGGCGCTGCAGGCCGCGCACGATCAGCAGAATAAGCCTGACTTCCCTAAACAGCTCGCGCAGCTAAATGCCTATCTGAACGATGATGCACAGCCCGGCCTGAGCGCAACGCCACAGCCGGTTCAGCCGGCGCAACGCTTTCTGCTGGGCGCCAGCAATGAAAGCGCCCAACTGGCCGCCGAACACGGCTGGGCCTTTGTGTTTGCCGCTCATCTCAATGGCAACCCGGAGGATATCCGGCGGGCGCTGGCTCATTACAGTGAGCAAAGCGGTGGCCGAAAAGCCCTGTTGGCGGTGGCAGCGATCGTCGCCGACAGCGAAAGCCAGGCCAAGGATCTGGCTGCCGGGATCCAGCAGTATCGTGTCCACGTGACCGGCGGGCAAAGCGTGACCGTCGGCAGTCTGGAGCAGGCGGAAAGCTTTGTGCAACAGGCTGGCGCTACCGATTACCGTATCGAACCGCGCGAAAGCCACATACTGCTGGGGACCGCCAGGCAGGTGCGTCAACAGCTGGATCAGTTACACCAACAGTACGGCGTAGAGGAGTTTGTGATTGATACCCCGATCAGCCAGCCTGCCGCCCGCCTCGTCTCTCTGCAATTGCTGGCGCTAGCGGGTGATGCTGTTTGATTCAGTTAACCACGGTGCCGGCACCGATGGCGACGGCCAGATCCTGAGCCAGCGTTTCCAGCTGCGCCGGCTCAAGGTTAGCCAGGCTGATGCGGATCGCCGGGCCGCTTTTCAGACGGAAGGGCTCGCCGCTCTGCACCAGCCAGCCACGCTGCGCCATCATTTGGCTGGCGGCGGCTTCTGAACGCACCGGTAACCAGATATGCACTCCCTCTCCCGGCGATACCGGCACGCCGGTCAATGCGCGCAGCCGCTCGGACAAATCGTCACGCCGCTGCTGATAAGTTTGCTGCGCCCGTGCAAACAGCCCCTCTTGCTGGGCCTGCGTCCACAGTTTAACGGCAATCTGCTGCAGGATATGGCTGACCCAGCGCTCGCGAATGTATTGATCCGCCCGCATGGTCTGCAGCAGCTGCGGCTTGCCGCAGGCCAGCGCAATACGCAGATCCGGGCTGAGAAACTTGCTCAGCGATAACACATACAGGCCATTGTCTGCGGTAAAGGGCAAATGCAGCGGCCGCTGCGACAGCGGTCCCCAGAAGTCATCGACGACCGCCAGACAGCCCGGGTTTTGCGACAGGAATTCCCGCCAACTCGCGGCCCGGCCCGCGCTTAATGACATGCCGGTCGGGTTCTGTGCCCGAGGCGTCAGGATCACCGCGGCTCCCAGAGGTGCGGCCTCTTTTTCCGGTAAGCGGCACCCTTGTTCATCAACCGGTAACGGCAAAGGCTTCAGCCGCAGATGCCGCAACAGCGTCAGTAGCGGTGGCCAGCAGGGATCTTCCACCCACACCGAGGCTCCCGGCGCCGCATGGATACGCAACGCCTTTTCGATAGCGTCCAGCGCGCCGGAAAACACCGCCGGTTCCCCCAACTCTGCGCCCTGCTGACTCAGCCAGTCGCCGGCAAGCCGACATAACGCCGGTAAATCCCCGCTGACGTCATAACCGGTCTGCTGCGGGAAAACGTCTTCGGCGCCCAGCGACAGGGCCGGCAGCAGCGTGGCATCCAGATTACCACTCGCCAAATCCCTCATCCCCTCAGGCACTTGCCGAACATTGCGCACCGTCATTAAAGGTTGCTCAAGTACCTGAGTACCGGCACGCCCGCGGGTAGCCACCAAACCGGCATCACGCAGTTTGGCATAGGCGCTGGCGACGGTATTGGGGTTGACCCCCAACTCGCCGGCCAATTGACGTACCGGCGGCAGCAGGTCACCCGGCTGCAGATCACCCTGCTTTATCTGCGTGCTGATCTGTTCAGCAATCTGGACAGCGCTGCCGCCTTTTGCATACAATGAGCTCATACATAAAACCTTTTTGTATTAGTTCAAAATAGATTACCTGTTTCGAACGGAAAAGTTAAGGGGTAAAGATGGAAAAACATTACGTACTGGATATTAAACAGGGCGGGAAAGCCTTCGGTCGCTTGCAGATGTTCACGCCATGGGCTGCCGATCAGCTTCAGCAGGCTCAGGCGCTGTTCCCTGCCGATCAGGGTTACCAGTTGAGTATCAGCCAGGTCAAAGAGCGTCGGATAATTTATCAAAGCGGCATTGGCGGCATCACCATCCTGGGCGATACGCTGGAGCTGGAACCTTACCCTCATAGCCAAGAGGTACCACAACAATGAAAAAAGTTGTCGCGATCCGACATGTGAATTTTGAAAACCTCGGCATTCTGGGCTCACTGCTGTCATTGCGTGGCTATCAGATTGATTATTTCGACGCGGGCCGTGACGACATCCGCACCATCGTTAACGAAGATACCGACCTGCTGGTGGTGCTGGGCGGGCCAATCAGCGCCGCTCAGCACTTTGCCGGTCAGCAACACTATGCGTTTCTCAACGATGAGTTAGCACTGGTTACCCAGCGTCTCCAGCAAAAACGGCCTACGATCGGTGTCTGTCTCGGCGCGCAGGTGATTGCCCAGGCGCTGGGCGCCGAGGTCGTTTCACTTGGCGTGAAAGAGATCGGTTACGCTCCCTTAACCTTGACGGATAACGAAGACTCGGTGCTGGCGCCACTGGCGTCGACGCCGGTGCTTCACTGGCACGGCGATATGTTTATGATCCCCGAAGGCGCGACCCGTCTGGCGGGTACCGATATCTGCCCTAATCAGGCATTTGAGTATCAGGATTTCGCCCTTGGGCTACAGTTCCATCTGGAAGCCGATCACCGCGATCTGGAACGGTGGCTGGTGGGACATGCCTGTGAACTGGAGTTGGCCGGCATCGTGCCGCAGCTTTTGCGCCAACAGGCCGCGCGTTACGGCACAGAATTGGAGCAACGCGCCCGCCAGGTATTTGCGCGCTGGTTGGATAAAATCGAACCAAGGAAGTGATAGATGCAACAAATTTCTCAATTACAGCCGCCGCAGATTGATGTCATCAGTATTCAATCTCAGGTGGTGTATGGCAGCGTCGGCAACGGTATTGCCTACCGCACGCTGTTGAAAAAAGGGCTGGAAGTGCTGCAGGTGCCCAGCGTGCTGTTCGGTTGCCCCCCTTATTACGGTGCGCCCAGCGGCGGCGTGATCTCCGCCGAGTGGTTCGGCGGTTTTCTGGCGGATTTGCTGGCCCGCGGCGTGATGAATCGCACCCGGGCGGTGATTGTCGGTTATCTGGGCAATGTCGACCAATGCCATATTCTGGATACCTGGTTACAGCGCGCGCGCGCGATCAATCCGCAGATAAAGATTTATATCGATCCGGTGATGGGCGATTACGGCGAAGGGGTGTATGTCGATAAGCGCATTGTCGATTGCTACCGCTCCCCCTTCCTGCAATTGGCCAATGGCCTGACCCCTAACGGCTTCGAACTGGAGCAGCTTTGCGGTCACCCTCTGACCACTCAGGAACAGACGCGGCAGGCTGCACAGGCGTTGCTCAATGACACCACCGAGTGGGTGTTGGTGACCAGCGCACCGGGCGTGGCGGAAAACGACGATCAACTGGGGTTACTGCTGGTCAAGCACGACGAAGTGCAAAGCTATACCCACCCCAGAATTCAATCAAAGGTCAAAGGCACCGGGGATATGTTTGCCGCGTTGCTGGTCAGCCATCTGCTGCACGGCAAAAGTCTCGATGAGGCGATCGTGACCGCCGGGGGGGAAGTTTGTGATGTTCTGGCGGAAGCGGAGCATTTCGGCCTGGAGGAAATTGGCAGTCTGCGCGCCTTGAAATAGGCCGGGAGTGACGGGGCAGCCAGCTGCCCCTCGCGTCTTGGTTAGCGTTTTTTCTTTTTGTTGAAGTCCAATTCAAACGCAAACACTGCACTCTGAATTTTTCTTTCCATGGCCAAACCCAGTTTCATAAAGCGGCACGACAGGCGTGAAAAATGCACCATGTTGTCGTCGTCATCCAGCTCATGATCGTCGTTGATCACCACCAGCTCCATATTGACCTTGAAACTGCCGTAGCTGCCAAGATCCAACAACGCTTTTTTGAACTGGAAGCCGGGCTGTAGGTTTGGCGGTAACGGACCGTCAACGCGCAGCCCTACACCACCGGCGGACAGATCGTGGATCCTCAGCTGATATTCACTGCCATCGGCGTATTCACCACTGCACAAAAACTGGCGCCAGTGAGGGGTAGTCACACGGAACTGACGGCGGCGCTGGATGTAAACCAGCTGCTTCGGCAATTGGGTTGAACAGACATTGACGCCCTGCTGCTCGATGAATTCGGCCCGACCTACGGAGAACTCGATCTTCGCATCATGGCTTTCAATCACGATGGTGTATTCGCCATCAACCGTCGCATCCACCTCATCGCCGCTAAACACGATGTTGTCCGGCCCGACGCTCAATAACAAACTCTGAAACTGCTGCTTCTCATTTACGACCCGTAGCGGCGTGCGTTGTTTACAAATCTCACGCAGAATCGCCAGTACTTCAAAGCGCTCCTGCTTGATAAACAATCCGTTATCATTCTGCTCCACTTGACGCTCCTGGCACTTCCCAATGACGTTGACACTTTCCTTACAGTTATCATCACTGGGAATATTCCTAAAGTCAAATTTGCCAGCGATGCCAGGCTTGCGGTAACAGTCTGGCGAAGCGTTCTGCCCAGGCCTGTTGACCTTGTTGATCGGCAAGCAGATCCTGGCGTATCTCGATACCGACATAGGGCAATTGCCGGCGCTCAGCATGCACCGGCAGGGTGTAGTCCGTCGCGTCGGTCATGGCATAGGGCTCGTTGATGCCCACCTGCAAATCCCCTTCTTCACGCAGCAGCTCAGCCAGCAACAACGCGAACTCCGGCTGACGGTTGAACAACAGTCCGACCTGCCACGGGCGCGCGTTGCCTTTAAACACCGGCGTAAAGCTGTGCATGGCAACGATGGCCGTCGGCAAGCCGCTACGCTGGCGCGCATCCAGGCTGTCGGTTATCGCCTGATGGTAAGGCAGAAAAATCTCATGCTCGCGCGCCAGCGCCTGTTCGGCCGCAATGCCCACGTTGCCGGGGATCGGCGTCAACTCGGACAGTTCTGGTATGGAACTGGGGATGCCGGGTGTCCGATTACAGTCAATAACCAAACGCGAATAGCGCTGATGAATCAGCGGCGCGTCCAGCTGGCGACTAAGGTGACGTGAAACGTTCAGTGCGCCGATGTCCCAGCCAATATGACGGTCTATTTCGCCGGGCGGCAGCCCAAGATCGCCCAATTGCTGCGGTATCGCCTGCCCGGCGTGATCGCATAGCAATAAGAAGGGCGCGAGGCCTTTTGGCGTTTCAATCGCGACGGCGGCGGGATCTTCGGCGGACAACAAAAACGGGGCGAACGGCTGTGGCATGAAAAACTCCGGCGGAGGAACAAAGCCTTATCTTAGGCTATTTTCCCCCGCCGGTGCCAAGCTTCGGATTAGATCAAAAACGCATGAGCGCCACGCCAATTACTCTATGCACGCCTCCTGCGGCTGATGCACTGCGATGTAACGTTGGAAACGCGCAGGTTTAAGCCGAGTGAGATCGACCAGCACCAGCCCATCAATGCAGTTATTGAAGGCCGGATCGGTGCCAAAATCGATGAACTGCACCCCGCCCGGTTCACACAGCTCGGTATATTGTTTATACAGCGTGGGGATCGAACAGCCGATATTGCTCAACAGGCTTTTCAGTCGCACCAGATCTTCCTGATAGTTATCGCCGGCAAACTGCGCCAGCACCTGAGGTAACGAGGCGGGATACGGCTGCCGCGACTGCGCCAGCGCGCTGTCCGGCGAGAAATACAGCCGGTAGAAGGCGATCAGCAGATCGCGCGCCGTTACCGGCATGCCTCCGGATATAGACACCGGGCCAAAAAGATAGCGGTACTGCGGGTACTTCGCCAGGTAGGCGCCAATGCCCAGCCACAGGTAGTCCAGCCCGCGTTTGCCCCAGTAGGCCGGCTGAATGAAACTGCGGCCCAGCTCAATCCCCTGCGCCAGAATAGGTGCCATATCGCGGTCATAATGGAACAGGCTGTTGCTGTAAATGCCTTCCAGGCCCTTGCGTTCCAACTGCTCGGCGGTTGGGATAAAGCGATAGGCACCGACTATCTCCAACTCGTCCGCGTCCCACAGCACCAGGTGGTAATAGTCGTCGTCGTAGCTGTCCAGATCGCGGCGGCGACCGGAGCCTTCCCCCACCGCACGGAAAGCGATTTCGCGCAGGCGTCCTAGCTCACGCAGGATAGGCGTACGCGCTTCATCCTGACGGCGATACAGGAAGATGATTTTTCCGTCCGGGGTAACCCCCAGCCGCTCACAGTTTGCCAGCGCTTTCTTCAGTTCCAGTCGGTCTTCCGGCAAGGCTATCGGAGATTCGCTGGCAAACAATCCTTCTTTACCCTGCCCCAGGCGATAAACGTGACGGCGGAAACGCTCCGCCAGATCTTTCGCGCTGGTATGGCCGTCGTGCCAATTGGCAAAGGGAATACGGCCACCCACGCGGATTTTAATGCGCCCGCCCTGCTGCTGGAACATTTCGCGCACCAGTAATAGCGTGGACAGAGGTCGATAAACCAGGGAGGTGAAGTAGAATAAATTGCTGTTACGGGCGCTGATGTGGATCGGCACAATCGGTGCGCGCGCCTTGGCCGCCAGACGCAAGAAACCAGTATGCCAATGCCCGTCGCGAATGCCTTTCGGGCTCATGCGCGACACTTCGCCAGCGGGGAACAGGATCAGCGCACCCTGCTTGTCCAATTGCGCCTGCATGCCTTCAATTTGCTTGCGGCTGGTCTTATAGGCGACGTTGTCCACCGGTACGAACAGGCTGCGCAGCGGTTCGATGTAGGTCAGCAGTTGGCTGGCCACCACTTTGACATCCGGCCGCACCGCCGCGACCGCACGCAGCAGCACCAGTCCGTCAAGTGACCCTATCGGGTGATTAGCCACCAGCACCACCGGTCCCTGGCTCGGGATATTTTCCAGATCGCCATCCACCAGTTCACAACTGAGGTTGAAGTAGTCCACCACCTGCTCGATCAGATCCAGACCTTTCAGATGGGGATAATCGGCGGCAAACTGTTTGAATTCTTTTTCGAAGAGTAAAGTTCTCAGCAGGCTACGCTGCCAGGCAGGGGTATTGCGGTGTGGAAATGCATCATGCAACAGAGAGTCCAAGCTAAACATCGCGTTATCTCCTGGCTTAGTCGCTGCAAAATTAAGCCAGCGCTATGACCCTAACATGTCAGTAACATGACAAAAAAATGAAATCCCTCGACCTATCAGGTATAGCAAATTATTGAAAACTTGGTGGCGACACTCTGCTTGTCGCCCCCTCGCCGCATTTTATGCCAATTAAATCAACGCTTCGATCCGCTGATTCACCGCTTCACGCAGCCACAGCAGCGGTGCTGCCTGATGCGGATAACGTTTAAAAGTGATACGCATCCCCAGTTCCTGTTCAATCAATGCCTCTACCGTGTTGCGATCCGTCAGGCTTTCCAACAGCTGCAGCGCACGCATGTCCTGCAAGCCCTGATGCAGCACCCGTAACCGCAGCGACTCCACCGGCGTCAGGTTTTCGCCGGGGTAAACCACAAAGGCGTCGCCGGAAGGAAACGCATTTCGGCAATCGGTCACCGCGTAGGGGTTAAGTTTTTCTCGCGAATGGCCGCTGTTATAGAAGTTGAACCCCCAGTGCAGAAAACCGCTGATGTTGTACAGGTAAAGCTGGATGCCCAGAATACGATTACGCGCCGAAGGTTGAGCAAAGAAACGGTTGGCCACCTCGGTCTTTTGCACGCAGCAGTAATAGGCCCACAGGCCCGGAACCTGATGCTCAAGGAAAGCGTCTATATGGTCGGTAGCGGCCACTGGCGTTTCCACCAGTCCTTGCCGGTAAAACGCGTAGTCTGACAGCGCGTCAAAAGTGCGGAACCCGGCCAGCAGCGGGCGCAAGGCTGCAACGGCACGCTGATAAACGGCGATGTTCTCCAGCGTTGGCTCATCCGAGATATGGAACCAGACCTGCTGTTGCAACTGGCGATCGCGGAACCATGCGGTCAACGCCGGCAACAGCGCCTGCAAAAACTGTTGATACTCCTGCGCGTGGGCGTCAGTGTGCCAACCGAACAGCGGGCAAAGTGCGCCGTCGATCTCCGCCAGAATTTTTGGCGCATGCGCCGCCCCCCACTGGGTGAACAACGGGGCAATCTCAAAATGTTCAATCCCCTCTTCCTGCGCCATATCCACCCACTGGGCCAGCCGCTGGAAATCAAACCGATAACCCTGCGCGGAACGCTGTACGCCAATCAACTGTACCGTGGTGCGCTCGCCGCCGACGGCGGTATCCAGCGGTGGCGTGAAGATCGGCGTCAGCAGCATGTTGACTCCACTGTTGACCGCACAGCGAACAAAGTTGCGTACCGCCAGCCAGTATTCGGGACTGAACACCGGCACGCGGTAATAATCCGCCAGACAATCGGTATGCACCCATTCGGTGTGCAACAGGGTTTGCGGCGGCAGTTCGACCGGGACAATATGCAGCGTCAGGGCGGCGCTGGCCAGGGCTTCGCCGCTGATAACATCAAACAAGGTCAGGTTCAGCGGGCAATCCCCGCCTGGCACAGGCGTCGACGGCGGTGTATAGGTCAGCCAAAGGCAGCCGTAATAATTGTTGGCGACAAAGAAACGCTGCTCGGTCAGCGGCATCAGCGGATCGGGAAATAACCCCGGCTCGGTACGCAGATAGTTCTCATCGGTCTGGGCATAACAGGGAAAGTGGCTGGGTACCGATTGCACCTGCCGCACGCTGATATACTCTGCCAATGATCCCTCAAGACGGTAGCTTAATTCACGCCGAGTTTCGTTATCGGCCCGGTGAAGGCAATAAACCCCCTGCCAGGAAATCATTTCATTGCTCAGGCCACTCAACTTATTTATTTGATCAATCTGTGGTGCATTATGGCTGTGAAATATCTTTTCCAGACTGTGAGTAAAAGTCAATGAAAGGCGCATAGCAATAATCTCGCTCTAATGGGGAAATACCGATGAGTGATTTTCAGGCTAAACCCTTTTATCGATTCAAACAATAGTGGTCATTCAAAAAACGGCGTTTACGTCGAGGCAAAGCCTGCCGATACAATTTTTTTGTTTATTTGCATCACAAAAATGAAAGATACCCAGACATGCACAATAAAAATGTTTTTAATCCCCATTATGGTGCAAGGGTTATCACTTATTCCTATGACCCCAGCAGCCAGTCATTGCCCAACGGCAGGGCCAAAACCGCCGCAAAAGGTTAACGAATTGTGAACAACTTACGCTTTCGGTTTACGCCCCAACCCTTTCGATCTTAACAACATCGAAACATTCGCGCCCCATTTTTGGGCAGATCGGGGTGTATTGACACATTGAAAGTTAAGGGATAGAAAGAATTCACGTTACGAAAATATTTATTCGTCGTCCACCGAGGGGAAAGCAATGTCACCGATAAAAAATACCGGCCGTCTTCTGGCGCATTCTGCCATTGCGACGGCATTATTATTGCCGACCATGTTATATGCCGCCGATCAAATAACTTTGCGTTATGCCGTATGGGACAGAAATCAATTACCGGCCGAGCAGGAAATCGCCAAACGCTTTGAAAAAGAAAACCCAAACATTAAAATAGCCATAGAATTAACGCCGTCGGCACAATACTTCGTTAAATTGGATTCCGCCGCAGCTGGCGGCGTAGCGCCAGATATATTCTGGATAAATATGCCTTATTTTGTTCAATATGCCAAAAACGGCATTATGCAACCTTTAACACCTTATATTAGCGGCAGCAGCGTCAAGCTAAATGACGTGGTCGCCAGTTCGGTAAAAGCCTATCAGTATGACGGCCAACAGATGGCCATCCCGCGCGACGTGGACTCTATTGCGGTGTGGTACAACAAAAAGCTGTTCGATCAGGCCGGTGTCAGCTACCCCACCAGCGATTGGAACTGGGATGACCTGAAAACCAAAGCCGCAGCCTTGAAAACCGGCTTGAAAGGCAGTGCCTTCCCGTTGGTGATGGACCTTAGCATCGACGGCCAGGACAGCTACATGAACCTGCTGTTCCAGAACGGCAACCACATCGTCCCGAAAGACGGCCAGCCGACCGACATCGCCAACGACAAGTCCATCTGGGTATATCAGCAGCTGCAGTCAATGATGAAAGACGGGCTGATGCCCAGCGCCCAGCAAATGAGCGAAGTCAAAACCGAGAACATCTTCCAGTCCAACCGCGCAGCCATGGTGTATGCCGGCTCGTGGTTAGCGGCCCCGTTCGCCAACAACCCGCTGATTAACGACCATATCGGCGTGGTAATGATGCCGAAAATCGAACGTCAATCCGGTGTGGCGCACAGCCTGGCGTTCGCCATGTCCGCCAACAGCACCCACAAACAAGAAGCCTGGAAATACATCGAGTTTATGAGCACCGAAGCTTCGCAAACCGAGTTGGCGAAAGTGGTGATCCCGGCCAATAAAGTGGCGGCGAAAGCCTGGGCGGCGGAAATCAAGAAGGTCGATGTTACGCCTTATATCGACACTCTCAACGTGACCGAGGCCTACCCGACCGCCGGGACCAACACGCCAAAATGGCAGAACATGTGGATAGCCAGTCTGAAGAAAATCTTTATGGGCGCGGATGCCAAACAGGAGATGGATAAGTCGGTCAAGAAGATCGAACGCATCATGGAGCAGTAATCGCCCCGTGCCGGCTGCGCCTGCCCGAAGGCGCGGCCGGCAACGGAACACCGCAAAGCCGTTACTGGTGAGGAATGGCAACATGTCGCTGGCAGATACCTACGGTGCCCTAAAACAACAAAAAAGCATCCCACGTCCTGCGCTCAGCCGCCTGGAGCGCGCCGAGCGTTTTTGGGGTTGGGTGATGATTTTACCGCTGTTGATTGGGTTGACGGTGTTTTACTTCATCCCTTTTTTGCAGAACATCTTTTACAGCTTTACCGACCTCAATCAGTTTATGCGCTGGAGCACCCTCAGCGTCGATAACTACGTCAATCTGTTTGAAGACGACGATTTCTACACCGCCGCCGGCAACACCCTGTTCTATGTGGTGGTGTGTGTACCGGTCAGCCTGAGTCTGTCGCTACTGCTGGCCATTGGCCTCAACCAAAATATCCGAGGCAAGGCGCTGTTGCGCACCCTGCTGTTCCTGCCGGCGGTCACCATGCCCGCCGCGGTGGCGATGGTGTGGCAATGGCTGTTCAACAAGGACTTCGGCCTGATTAACCAGGCGATTGGCCAACTGGGTATTTCACCGGTGGCCTGGCTATCCGATCCGGACGTGGTGCGCATCAGCGTTTCCATCATCATTATCTGGTCGTCGCTGGCGCTGAAAATCATCATTTTACTGGCCGGTTTGCAGAGCATTCCACGCCAGCTGTATGAGGCCGCCGACATCGATGGCATCAGCACCCTGCGTCGCTTCTTCTGTATTACCCTGCCGATGATGGTCCCGACGCTGTTCTTCGTTTCGGTAATGAGTTTTATCGAGATCCTGCAAATCTTTGACGTGGTGTTTTTGATGTTTGACCGCGCGCTGGTGGAAAGCGACGTGATGACCGTCACCAACCTGTTCTACAAATACGCCTTTTACCTGCAGGAGAAAGGTTACGCCTCCGCCATCACCGTGGTGCTGTTCGCCGTCACCCTGCTGATCACCCTGATTCAAATGATGATTGGCAAACGCCTGAAAGTGAGCTGAGGAGCCGCGACGATGAGCATAAGTAAAAGAACGCTGGTGTATCTGTTTATGGTGTTGGCGGCGTTGGCTTCGGTCGTGCCGTTTATCTGGATGCTGGTCACCTCGCTGAAAACTCAGGCCGAGAGTATCCAGATCCCGCTGACGCTGCTGCCGGCCCACCCCAGCCTGCAGGCCTACGGTAAGATCATGCGCGAAATCCCCTTCGCCGATTTTTACCTGAACTCGCTGTTGGCCACTTTTTTCACCGTCACCCTGCAAATGGTGATCGCCACCATGGCCGCCTACGGTTTCTCGCGCCTGCATTTTCGCGGCCGTGATGCGGTGTTTCTGGTGTGTATTTCCATCCTGATGGTGCCCGGGCAAGCCTTTTTGATCCCGCAATTTCTGGTGGTGCAAAAGTTGGGGCTGGTGAACAGCATCACCGGGCTGGTGTTGCCGGGCATCTTCAGTATTTATGCCACTTTCCTGCTGCGCCAGTTCTTCCTCGCGGTACCGAAGGAGATGGAGGAAGCCGCACTGATTGACGGTTACAGCTACTTCGCCATCTTCTGGCGCATCATGCTGCCGCTGATCCGGCCTGGCATTATCGCCTGCATCATCATCAACGGCCTGTGGAGCTGGAACAACCTGATGTGGCCGCTGATCGTCAACACCACCACCGAGAAGCTGACGCTGCCGGTCGGGCTGGCGTCGCTGTCGAGCCGCGCCGGGGTGGAGTATCCGCTACTGATGGCCGGGGCGCTGATGGCAGTGATCCCCATGCTGATGCTGTTCATTCTTTTCCAACGTTACTTCATCCAGGGCATCGCCAGCGCTGGGGTAAAAGGCTAACCGCGAACACAAGGTAAATAACATGGCCGGTATTCAGTTAAACAATGTGAAGAAGGTATACCCCAACGGTTTCAATGCGCTGCACGGGGTCGATCTGGACATTAAAGACGGCGAGTTTATGGTCTTCGTCGGGCCGTCCGGCTGCGCCAAATCTACCCTGCTGCGCATGATCGCCGGGCTGGAGAGCGTCAGCGATGGCCAGATCCTGATCCACGATCGCTGCGTCAACGACACCATGCCAAAAGATCGCGGTATCGCCATGGTGTTCCAGAACTATGCGCTTTACCCGCACATGACGGTCTACAAGAACATGGCGTTCGGCCTGATCGGCAAGGAAAGCAAAGCCGAAATTGACCGTCGGGTGCGTGATGCCGCCGAAAAACTGGAGATCACCAACCTGCTGCAGCGCAAACCAGGTCAGCTGTCCGGCGGACAGTGCCAGCGCGTGGCGGTCGGCCGCGCCATCGTGCGCAAACCCAAGGTGTTTCTGTTCGACGAGCCGCTTTCCAATCTGGACGCCAAGCTGCGCGTCTCAATGCGCGTCCAACTGATCGAACTGCATAACCAACTGAAACAGGAAGGCGCCGCCGCCACCATGGTGTACGTCACCCACGATCAGGTGGAGGCGATGACCATGGGCGACCGCATCTGCGTGATGAACCGTGGCGCCATTATGCAGGTGGATAAACCCATTAACCTGTACCACCAGCCCGCTAACCGCTTCGTCGCCGAGTTTATCGGCAGCCCGTCGATGAACCTGCACGACATGGCGGTGACTCGTAGCGCACAGGGTATTGGGCTGCGCATCGGCAATGAATATCCGCTCGAACTGCCGCCGGCGCTGCAACAACAGCTGGAAAGTTATCCGCACCCGCGTGTGTGTCTGGGCATCCGTCCGGAGTCTCTGCGGCTGTGTGCGCCCGGCAGCAGCAACTGCTTCCCGGCGAAGATTGTCACCATCGAACGCATGGGCAACGAAGAGTTGCTGCACTGTGAACTGGCTGAACTGCGCTTTGTGCTGCGTATGGCGTCGCAACAAGACTGGGAACCACGTCTGGGAGAACAGATCCATCTGGCTTTCGATCTGACCCGTGCGCACCTGTTTGATGAAATCAGCGGCCAAAACCTCAAATAACAAGATCGGAGAACGAGCAATGTCGTCAGCTAAACAAAATGGTTTTGCCGGTCGCCCGGTTCAGGTTCTGGTGATTGGCGCCGGGGCACGCGGTGAAATTTACTCGCGCTACGCGTTGGCGCATCCGGATTTAATGCAGGTAGTCGCGGTAGCCGAACCGCGTGATATTTATCGGCAGCAGTTCGTCGAACAGCACGGTATTTCGGCGGATAAGGTGTTCACCGACTGGCAACAGGCCGCCGACGCCGGAAAACTGGCCGATGCGGTGCTGATCTGCACCCAGGACACCCTGCACCTGGAACCGGCGCTGGCCTTTGCCAAGCAGGGTTATGCCATGCTGTTGGAAAAACCGCTTTCGCCGGTAGCCAGCGAGTGTCGCACCATCGTTGAAGAGGTGGTGCGTCAGAAGCTGATTTTCTCGGTCGGCCACGTACTGCGCTACACGCGCTACACCCAAAAACTCAAGCAACTGCTGCGCGATAACGTGATTGGCGACATCGTCAGCCTGCAGCATCTGGAACCGGTAGGCTACTGGCATCAGGCACACTCCTTTGTTCGCGGCAACTGGCGCAACGACAATGAAGCCGCCTTTATGCTGCTGCAGAAGTCCTGTCACGACATTGACTGGATCCGTTACATCATGGAACTGCCCTGCGAACAGATCAGTTCGTTCGGGGGTTTACGCCATTTTCGCCAGGAGAACCAGCCTGCCGGTGCGGCTGACAACTGCCTTGACTGCGCCGTGGAAGCCAGCTGTCCTTACTCCGCCAAGCGTATTTACCTTGGCGACGATCACAAGGCCACGCCGGGCTTCCTGCGCGTATTAACGCCCGAGGTCAGCCAATCACACCTGCAGGCGGCGCTGCGCGACGGTCAGTATGGCCGCTGCGTCTACCGCTGCGACAATAACGTGGTCGATCACCAGGTGGTCAATATGCAGTTTGCCGGTGGCCGCACCGCCTCCTTCACCATGACCGCCTTTACCCGACTGGAAGATCGCAAAACCCGTATTTTCGGCAGCCACGGTTGCCTTGAGGGCGACGGTCGCTATATCCGGATCACTTCATTCGTTGACGACAGCGAAAAAGTGTACGACGTCGAAGAAGCCGACGATCTGCATGCCATGTCCGGCCACGGCGGCGGCGACTACTACCTGATGCAGCATTTCATTGACGCGATCCGCACTAACGATCCGTCGCAGGTGCTGTCCGGACCGGCGGAAACGCTGGAAAGCCATCTGATGGTCTTCGCTGCGGAACGCGCACGCCGAGAATCTGCGGTAATTACCCTGAGTGGAGCCTGAAACGTGGAAATATCACAGATGCGTTACGGTTTCGACATCGGCGGCACCAAGATTGAAATGGCGGCCTACGATCGCCAATTGCGGCAGGTGCTGTGCCAACGGGTGAGCACGCCTACCGGCGATTACCGCGCATTTTTGTCCTGTATCCAGCAATTGGTCGATCATGCCGATCGCGAGCTGCACACCCAGGGCAGCATCGGCATCGGCTTGCCGGGCGTGACCGATCCCCGCAGCCGTAAGCAGTTGGCGGTTAACGTCCCCTGCCTCACCGGGCACTGCCTGGCGGACGATTTGGCCCATGAACTGGCGCGGCCGGTTGAAATTGAAAACGACTGTCGCTGCTTCGCCCTTTCCGAGGCCAGCACGCCGCAAACCGAGCATCTGGCGCTGGTCTTCGGCGCCATTATCGGCACCGGTGCCGGCGGCGGGCTGGTGATGAACAAGCAATTGCACAAGGGCCGTAACGGGCTGGCCGGTGAATGGGGCCATACGCCGATCTCTGCTCAGTTGGCGCAGCGTTACGATTTACCGTTGTTTACCTGCAATTGCGGCCTGACCGGTTGTTTTGAACGCTACGTTTCCGGCAGCGGGCTGCTGGCGCTAAGCCGTCATTTCGGCCACCGCGCCGACAGCGTACCGGCGCTGATCGCCCATTACCGGCACGGAGATCCGCTGGCACAGCGGCTGATAGCGATGTACGTCGATATTCTGGCCAGCGCCCTGGCAGGGCTGCAATTGCTGCTGGACGTTGACGCCTTCGTGCTCGGCGGCGGACTGTCGAACGTCGGGGAGCTGTACGCCCTGCTACCGCCGGCCATGAGCGCCTGGCTGTTGCCGGGTACCGAACCGGCGGCAGTCTATCCGCCAGTGCACGGTGACAGCAGCGGCGTACGAGGGGCCGCATTATTACGCCAAAGCTGGCAATAAAAAACAGTGAAACGCCAGACGGGAATAAATGAATGTCGTGGCTTTCATCCTGCTTTCGACAAATTACCTCAGGCGGTGAGTTGCCGCCTGATAAATAACGAATTACCGCTTTTCACTTTATTTTTCGGCCGCTTTCGGTTGATCACCAATCGAAAGCAAAAACAAATATAACCAGTTGATACATATAGATTTTTATAAATTTATCGGTTGCATTTCATTGTTTCGTTTGCTGTAATTTGCCACGAACAACTGAAAGCACTCCTGTCAGATTAGCTGCGACGCATTGCGCCGCGGCAGGGTATGACTACAGCTAAATCGGGAGTCACGCGTTAATGATAAATACCGTAAAACGACGGGAATTAATTATCGACCAGCTTTGTCGCGAAGGCTCGGTGCGCGTCGAGCAACTCAGCGCCCAGTTTTCTGTTTCCAGCGTCACCATCCGCAGCGATTTGCGCCAGCTGGAAAAAAGCGGCTGTGCGGTGCGCGCTTACGGCGGCGCAATGCTCAATAAACAGTTTGCCTTCGACCGCCCGCTGCAAGACAAGGGCCGTATCAATCGCGACGTGAAATACGCCATTGCCTGCGCCGCGGCGGAATTGGTCAACGACGGTGATGCCATCATTCTCGACTCCGGCTCCACCACCAGCCAGATGGCGCAGCAACTGGTCGGCAAGAAAGACCTGGTAGTGATGACCAATGCGCTGAACATCGCGTTCGAACTGGCCAACAACGAACAGGTTGATCTGATGGTGGTGGGCGGCAGCGTACGGCGCAAATCCTGGTCGCTGTATGGCCCGGCGGCGGAGCAGCATATGCGGCAATTTCGTTTCGACAAGCTGTTTCTCGGCGTCGACGGTTTTGACCTGCTCAGCGGCATCACCACGCCAGATCCTGGCGAAGCGCAGCTCAACCGCGCGATGTGCGATGTAGCGCGCGAAGTGATCGCCGTTGCAGACGCCAGCAAATTCGGTCGCACCAGCTTTTGCATGATCCGTGAAATTGGCCAAATCCAGCGTTTGGTCACCGACAGCCGCATCCCGGAAAACTACCTGCATGCGCTGAACCATTTAGGTGTCGACGTGATTATCGCCGACCGTTAACCGAGGCTTTCAAGGAGTTTTCAACATGAACGGTTATTTTGCTTACGATGCGGGCTGGCTGGAACAACGGCATGCGCTGCATACCGCACGTGAGATCTGGCAACAGCCTGATTTATGGGACGCCCTGCACCGACAGCTGCAGGAGCAACAAGCCTTGTGGCAACCTTTTCTGGCACCGCTGTTGGCCAATCCTCGCCTGCAGATTGTGCTGTGCGGTGCGGGCAGCTCGGCCTTCGCCGGCCGCGCGTTAGCCCCCTGGCTGCGTGAAAAAACCGGTCGTGACGTGGTGGCCTATGGCACCACCGATATCGTCGCCAACCCACACCAATATCTGGATCTGACGCGCCCAACGCTGCTGGTTTCTTTTGCCCGTTCCGGCAACAGCCCGGAAAGTGTCGCGACAGTCGAACTGGCCGACCAACTGCTGCCGGAAAGTTATCACCTTATGCTGGTTTGTAACCCGGACAGCCAATTGGCGCACTATGCCCATCAGCGCGAGAACGTCTGTTCGTTAGTGATGCCGCAAGGCTCCAACGATCAAAGCTTCGCCATGACTTCCAGTTTCAGCTGCATGATGCTGTCCGCCGCGCTGTTGCTCGGGCCGCACTCCCTTTCCGAGGCCCAACGCCCACTCGCGACCATGGTGGCGCGCTGCCGCGAACTGCGTGAAACGCTGCAACCACAGGTAAAAGCGTTCGCGGCCAGCGGTTTTCGACGCTACATCACGCTGGGCGGCAGTTGTTTCACCGGGCTGGCGGAAGAGGCTTCGTTGAAAATGCTGGAACTGACCGCCGGGCAGATTGTCACCCGCTACGACTCACCGCTTGGCCTGCGCCATGGGCCCAAATTTATGGTCGATGACCAAACGCTGGTGCTGCTGATGTTCTCCAGCGGTGACTATGCCCGCCAATACGATCGCGATTTGTGGAACGAACTGCATCGCGATGGTCTGGCGATGCAGATGGTCGGCTTGACCGGCAGTGCGCAGCCGGTATCGGACATGATGCTGAACCTGCACCACGCCGAAGACGACGTCTGGCTGCTGTTCCCTTACCTGTTATTCACCCAAATGCTGGCCTTTGAAAGCTCGCTGGCGCTTGGCATGACGCCGGACAACCCATGCCCGACCGGTGAAGTTAACCGGGTGGTTAAAGGCGTCACCATTTACCGTTATCCGTCTTCTGTGGCGTAAGGAATCTCTATGTACCTGATATCCAACCGGGAAATGCTGCAAAAAGCACAACGCCAGGGTTATGCCGTACCGGCGTTCAACGTCCATAATCTGGAAACCGTGCAGGTGGTGGCGGAGACCGCCGCCGAATTGCGCTCGCCGGTGATCATGGCCGGCACGCCTGGCACATTCAGCTATGCCGGCACCGACTATTTGATCGGTATCTGCCAGGCGGCCGCACGCCGTTACGATCTGCCGTTAGCGCTGCATCTGGACCATCACGAAGAGATGGACGATATCGAATACAAGGTCAAAAGCGGCATTCGTTCGGTGATGATCGACGGCTCACATCTGCCGTTCGAACAGAACATCGCCAAAGTGGCTGAGGCCGTCGCATTGTGCCATCGCTACGGCGCCAGCGTTGAGGCAGAATTGGGCCGCCTCGGGGGCCAGGAGGATGACCTGATTGTCGACTCCACCGACAGCTTCTTCACCGATCCGGCCGCCGCGCGCGAGTTTGTCACCGCTACCGGCATCGATTCGCTGGCGGTAGCCATCGGATCGGCTCACGGGCTGTACCACGGCGAACCCAAGCTGGACTTCGACCGCCTGGCGCTAATCCGTGAGCAGGTCGACATTCCACTGGTACTGCACGGCGCATCCGGTATTCCAGAAGCCATGGTGAAACGCGCCATTTCTCTAGGGGTGTGCAAGGTCAACGTCGCCACTGAGCTAAAAATCGCTTTTGCCGACGCGGTAAAAAGCTATTTTTCACAACATCCCGATGCCAACGATCCGCGTAAATACATCGTGCCCGGCAAGCTGGCGATGAAAGAAGTGGTGGCAGAGAAAATCCGTATCTGCGGCAGCAGCGGCATGCTGTAACTCAGCATAAATCACCACGCTTGGCCGTAGTTTCAGTTTCAACTGCGGCCACTCCGCATTTTTTAACGTGATGCGCTTCACAGTAAAACCGCCATACTCCCTCGTCATTCATTAAGCCGACTTCACTATGATCTAAATCATGGTTTTGCCAGCCCCCCCTCCCTATTATCAAATCCATCAAGACTAAATATTAAGAATAGTATATAAACCATTCTACAAGGAGGGCGCGACTAATTCGATTTTTGGCGATCATCAACTTGCCTGATTGATTTTTGTTTAATTGGACTGTTTTATTTTCCTGTTTCATTTTTAAAAAGGAATTAATAATGAACCATTCACTCATGGCATTGATGCTATTGGCCCTGCTACCCGCAACCCTGCAGGCTGCTCAACGAACCAGTCACCACGTGGCTTCCGGTACTATACGCTTTATCGGCGAGATCACCTCACCGGCCTGTACTATCCAACATAGAAATGAAGAAACCATTTCTCGCTGTTCAGGTTTGATATCGGCTCAGGGTCAACGCCCTATCACTAGCTCATTGAACAATATGCCACCAGAATTAGTTTCCAACGTGACCACCGAGATAATTAATAATAACGACCGGTTGAAGAACATCACCATCAGCTATAAGTAATGGGGGCATTTTATTGTTAACCCTGCTTGGTGTGATAAACATTATTGATATATTATAAATTTATTTTATAAATAAGCCCCTTTGTACCCCACTCATTTTTCAGTCGTCAGTATGGGCAACCTGAGGTTGCCCATCTTCATGTCCGGAATCCGCCATCGTCCCGCCTGGTTTCGTGCAATAATCTGCCCATCAAACGAGAGGAGTGATCAAAATGCAGACTTTTTTTATTGATCGTATGGCGACGCCGGTGGGTGAGCTGGTGTTGATTGCCGATGAGCAGGACCGCTTGCGCGCTATCGACTGGACGGAACACGAAACCCGCCTGATGAAGCTGCTGAATACCCATTACCGAGCCGATCGTTTTCAACTGGTGGACAAGGCTAACCCCGGTGGTCTTACCGATGCCATGCAGCGCTATTTTTCCGGTGAACTGGATGTGATCAACGATCTGCCGGTCATGACGGCCGGCACTGAGTTCCAGCGCAGTGTCTGGCAGCAACTGCGCCAGATCCCGTGCGGCGAGATCATCACCTACGGTGAACTGGCTAAGCGTATTGGGCGCCCAACGGCGTCCCGTGCGGTGGGGATGGCCAACGGCTCCAACCCCATCAGCATCGTAGTGCCCTGCCATCGGGTGATTGGCTCACAGGGCGCATTGACCGGCTATGCCGGTGGCGTTCAGCGTAAACAGTGGCTGTTGAAACACGAAGGCTACCTGCAAAACGATCTGCTTTAATTCAACCCACCGGAATAGCGCAGCTCACTATGGGCTAATCCGGTGGCTTATTAATGAGGAACGTAGTCCGGCGGGACCCCGCTATCCGGCGCCGAGGGAACGTAGTCCGGCGGTATAGTTGATGCAGGCTGTACATCCTCAGAGGTGTAACCGTAACCCACTGGTACCTTATTGCCTTTGGCATACATACACTGGCTGTAAACCCTGTCGTAGCGATCCTGCAAATCGGCGCTACTGCCCGAGGCCGAACTTCCGGCCATTGAACTGCCCACCAGCAATCCGCCGCCGGCACCAATAAGCGCACCAGGTCCAGCATCTCCGGATACCGCGCCGATCAACGCCCCTGCTGCCGCGCCAACCACCGTGCCGGCGGCGGCGGTGCCAGCCGCGCTGTCATTCGCCGTCTGAGCACCGTTTCCTACGCTGTTCTGTGCATAGCCGCGGCACAACGCCTCATCACGGTTGAATTGTTCATAGCTCTTGCCGGTACCCGGCAAGCTCATCACTTCCGGTCCAGCAGGCGGCGTCACGCAACCGCACAGCCCTGATACCAAAGCCAGTAAAGTAAAAACAGGGAGTAATTTCATCACCGATCCGCCTCAGATTTACCGGGACGCCGAGCTGTCTGGCACCACTTTCATCCAGCCGTCAGGACAACGCGCCACCTGCGGGTAGTAACCTGCCGGACGTCGGCAGTAATATGCGTAGGCTGGGGCCCTTTCTATGTAATTCTGTGGCGGTGACGGTGCCACGTAGACCACCGGTGGCGGAGCATAATAGACCGGCGGTGGCCCCCAGGGGATACCTATTACTACCCGCGGGCCATAATAACCGTGCCCATAATAGCCATGGCCGTAATAGCCATGGCCATAGTAGCCGTGTGCAAACGAGGCCGTGCTTGCCGCCATCAATGCCCCTGTTGCCAGCATTAACAACATGACCTTTTTCATCATTGACTCCTCAACCAATGGTCACCTCACCCAATAACAAGATAACGCTCGTCTGGGAGTTCTCTGCGGCAAAGATTGGGATGAATGCGATCGGTTTTCGCCAACAAATGTGTACAAATATTGGTCTGGATACGCAAAAAGGCGCTCAAAAGGCAGGGTTAAATGCTGCTTACTGAAAAATACGCTGCGCTACCCCGCATTTCTTGCGGATACGGAGAACCAAGCGCGTCGACCGTCCCTTGGCGTAACTAGCAAATAAATCGAAATATTTCAGCCAGCTACAGAACAATCGGCTGCAAGCCTGCTTAATATTCGCACAGAATGCCCCCGTTCTTATTAATGCTACCCTTATCACCTGCCGGAAAAGATGTTAAAATTGACGCATATCAATTATTGAATGAGCGTAATCTATGATCCCGGAAAAACGCGTGATTCGTCGTATCCAGTCTGGTGGTTGTGCGATCCATTGTCAGGATTGCAGTATCAGCCAGCTGTGTATTCCTTTTACTCTTAATGCGCACGAGTTGGACCAGCTCGACAACATTATCGAAAGGAAAAAGCCTATCCAGAAGGGCCAGACCCTGTTCAAGGCCGGCGATGAACTGAAATCGCTGTACGCTATCCGCTCCGGGACCATCAAGAGTTACACCATTACCGAACAGGGTGACGAGCAAATCACCGGCTTCCATCTGGCGGGCGATCTGGTCGGTTTTGATGCTATCGGCGGTCTGAAGCACCCAAGCTTTGCTCAGGCGTTGGAAACCTCGATGGTATGCGAGATCCCATTCGAAACGTTGGATGACCTTTCCGGTAAAATGCCTAATCTGCGCCAACAGATCATGCGTCTGATGAGCGGCGAGATTAAAGGTGACCAGGACATGATCCTGCTGTTGTCGAAAAAGAATGCCGAAGAGCGTCTGGCTGCATTCGTCTACAACCTGTCGCGCCGCTTTGCGGAGCGGGGTTTCTCACCGCGCGAGTTCCGCCTGACCATGACCCGCGGCGATATCGGCAACTACCTCGGTCTGACGGTTGAAACCATCAGTCGCCTGCTGGGCCGCTTCCAGAAAAGCGAAATTCTCAGCGTTAAAGGCAAATACATCACCATCGAAAACGTCGATGCCCTGTCTGTGCTGGCCGGCACGCCACGCATTAACGTCACCGTAAACGCCTGATCCCTATGCTGGGTTAATCATTCGACAGAATTATTGACCCAGCACACCTCTGCCGCTGTTCTGTTTTTCAATGTTGGGTTACTCTGTAAATTGACAGACTGTTGATTTTCAGCTGTAAGGAGGCCCTATGGCGAAGTATCAGAATCTTCTGGTGGCTATTGACCCCAATCAGGACGACCAGCCGGCGCTGCGCCGGGCGGTATACCTGATAAAACGCAATGGCGGGCGCATTAAGGCCTTCCTGCCTATTTATGACTTCTCTTACGAGATGACGACCCTGCTCTCGCCGGACGAAAGAACGGCAATGCGGCAAGGCGTTATCAGTCAACGCGCCGCTTGGATCACCGAGCAATGTCGTTTTTATCTCGACGAAGGCGTGCCCATTGAAATCAAAGTGGTCTGGCATAACCGCCCTTATGAGGCGATTATTCAGGAAGTGATCGCCGGTAAGCACGATCTGCTGCTGAAAATGGCGCACCAACACGACCGTCTTGAATCCGTCATTTTCACCCCAACCGATTGGCATCTGTTACGCAAATGCCCGTGCCCGGTGTGGATGGTCAAAGATCAGCCCTGGCCTGAAGGCAGTAAAGCGGTGGTTGCGGTTAACCTGGCCAGTGAAGAACCCTATCACGATCCCTTGAACATCAAACTGGTGCAGGAGACCGTTGAGTTGGCGCATAACGTCAACCAAACGGAAGTGCATCTGGTCGGCGCTTACCCCGTCACCCCCATCAATATCGCCATCGAGCTGCCTGATTTTGACCCCAGCGTATACAACGATGCCATCCGCGGACAGCATCTGATTGCCATGAAGGCGTTAAGACAGAAATTCGGCATTAACGAAGAGTTTACCCACGTCGAAAAAGGCCTGCCGGAAGAGGTAATCCCCGACCTGGCTGAGCACCTGCAGGCGGGCGTCGTGGTATTGGGTACCTTAGGCCGTACCGGCATCTCGGCGGCGTTTATCGGCAATACCGCCGAACATGTGATCGACCATCTGAAATGTGACCTGCTGGTGATCAAGCCAGAAAACTTCAACTGTCCGATCGAAGTTGACGAAGATGATGAGCACGACGACGAAGACTGATGTTTGACGCATAAAAAAACGGGCCCAAGGGCCCGTTTTTATTTGCCTGCGCGTTACGCCTGTAGCGCACGCAGAATCGCTTCCACACTCTCTTTGGCGTCACCAAACAGCATCTGGGTGTTCTCCTTGAAGAACAGCGGGTTCTGGACGCCGGCGTAACCGGTGTTCATCGAACGCTTGAAGGCAATCACATTCTGCGCCTTCCACACTTCCAGTACCGGCATGCCGGCGATCGGGCTACGCGGATCTTCCAGCGCGGCCGGGTTCACCGTATCGTTAGCGCCAATCACCAACACGGTGTCGGTATCAGGGAAATCTTCGTTGATTTCATCCATTTCCAACACCACGTCGTAAGGCACCTTGGCTTCAGCCAGCAGTACGTTCATGTGGCCAGGCAAACGCCCGGCAACCGGGTGAATACCGAAACGTACTTTGATGCCACGCGCGCGCAGTTTCTCGGTGATTTCCGCCACCGGATACTGCGCCTGAGCGACCGCCATGCCATAGCCTGGGGTGATGATCACCGAAGTGGAGTTCTTCAACTGCTCGGCAACTTCTTCCGCGGTCGTTTCGCGATACTCACCCATTTCTTCCGCATTACCGGTCGAAGAACCGTCGGTACCGAAGCCGCCGGCGATTACGCTGATAAACGAACGGTTCATCGCCTTACACATAATGTAAGACAGGATGGCACCCGAAGAGCCTACCAGTGCCCCGGTCACGATCAGCAGATCGTTGCTCAGCATGAAGCCCGCCGCTGCCGCTGCCCAGCCCGAATAGGAGTTGAGCATCGACACCACCACCGGCATATCTGCCCCGCCGATGGAAGCCACCAGATGCCAGCCAAACGCCAACGCGATAGCGGTCATCAGCACCAATGCCACTGCCTGCCAGCCCACGCTGTCGGCACGAACAAACACCACCAGCAGCAGGAAGGAGACGACCAGGGCCGCCAAATTCATTTTGTGGCGATTTGGTAGCGCCAAAGGTTTGGACGAGATGATACCGCGCAGTTTACCAAAGGCGACAATCGAACCTGTGAATGTCACCGCACCGATAAAGATACCGAGGAACACTTCGGTCAGATGGATGTTTTCCATCACCGGCTCCATCGGCGCACCGTGATCCAGATAGCTGTTTAAGCCCACCAGTACCGCCGCCAGGCCGACAAAGCTGTGCAGTACCGCCACCAGCTCTGGCATTTCGGTCATTTCGACCTTCTTCGCCAGATAGACCCCAATAGAACCGCCGATAATCATCGCGATGATGATCCAGCCCACGTTGCCGGAATCCGGCCCGAGAATGGTGGCGATCAGCGCAATCGCCATCCCTGCGATACCAAACAGATTGCCCCGCTTGGACGTTTCATGGCGCGATAAACCCGCCAGGCTGCAGATAAACAAAATAGCGGCAACAATGTATGCAGCTGTAACTAATCCTCCAGACATGTGCTACCCCTTAGTTCTTGCGGAACATCTTCAGCATGCGCTGAGTGACGGTGAATCCACCAAAAATGTTGATGCTGGCGATCAGCACGGCGATGAAGGAGAGGAAACTCACCCAACCGCCGTGGCCAATCTGCAATAACGCACCGACCACGATAATCCCTGAGATCGCATTGGTGACCGACATCAACGGGGTATGCAATGCATGGCTGACGTTCCACACCACGTAGTAACCCACCACGCAGGCCAGCGCAAACACGGTAAAGTGAGACAGGAACTCTTTCGGCGCGGCGTCGGCCAACCAGCCAAACAGAATAATCGCCAACGCCATCAGGCCATATTTCAGCCAAGGTGATACCGGTTTTGCCTCCGGCTTGGCGACCGGGGCCGCCGCCTGCGCCTGTTTCGGCTGGGCAGAAACCTGGATTGGCGGTGCCGGCCAGGTGACTTCGCCACTGCGCACCACGGTCACGCCGCGGATCACGGTGTCTTCGAAGTCGACGTCAATTTCGCCATTTTTCTCTTTCGACAGCAGCTTCAGCAGGTTAACCAGGTTGGTACCGTAAAGCTGCGAGGATTGGGTCGGCAAACGGCTTGGCAGATCGGTATAGCCAATGATTTTCACGCCGTTATCGGTAACGGTCACGCGGTCGGCCACGGTTAGCTCGCAGTTACCCCCGTTTTGTGCAGCCAGATCGACGATCACGCTGCCCGGTTTCATCGAAGCCACCATTTCTTTGGTAATCAGCTTCGGTGCCGGTTTGCCCGGGATCAGCGCCGTGGTGACGATAATGTCAACCTCCGCCGCCTGAGCAGCGAACAGCGCCATCTCTGCTTTGATAAAGGCTTCGGACATCACTTTGGCGTAGCCGTCGCCGCTGCCCGCTTCTTCCTCGAAATCCAACTCGAGGAATTCCGCGCCCATGCTCTGCACCTGCTCTTTGACTTCAGGGCGAGTGTCGAAGGCGCGAACAATGGCTCCCAGGCTGCCGGCAGCACCGATGGCCGCCAACCCGGCGACGCCGGCACCGATGATCATCACCTTGGCCGGTGGAACCTTGCCCGCAGCGGTGATCTGACCGGTAAAGAAACGGCCAAACTCATGCGCGGCTTCAACAATTGCCCGGTAGCCGGCGATATTCGCCATAGAACTCAGTGCGTCCATAGACTGTGCGCGTGAGATGCGCGGCACCGAGTCCATTGCCATCGCGGTGACGTTGCGTTCGGCCAGCTTCGCAATCAGTTCAGGGTTTTGCGCCGGCCAGATAAAGCTGACCAGGGTGCTGCCCTCACGCATTAACGCGATCTCGTCCTCAAGCGGCGCGTTAACTTTCAAAATCAGATCCGACTGCCAGACATCGGCAGTGTCGGCGATCTCAGCCCCAGCGGCTTGATACGCGCCATCGTCAAAACTTGCCAGTTTACCCGCCCCGCTTTCAATCGCGACGGTAAAGCCCAGCTTCAGCAGTTGTTCCACCGTTTTCGGCGTTGCTGCGACCCGGGCTTCATTGGCCAACCGTTCTCTTGGTACACCAATACGCATAATGTTCCCTTCTCACCTGTCTTTGATGATGTTTATTATCGTCCTGCCCATAGCGATGGCGCCGGCTGACAGGCCTTTGCTTACGCTTGTCGGCATCGAATTAAGGCACCATCTATAACCTACTGAAAATATGATCGATGATCCATAATTGCTTACGCATTCAGGTCTGTTTTTACATAAAAACCCAGCTAACGACATGACAAATCGCAATTTAAAGTTAAAAAGCCCGTTGGAATGGCGCTTTAGCGGCCAGATTGCGATAGCACCCGGTGCGCGGATATCTGGCGCGACGCGGCTGGTACGCATAAAAGTTATAAAATTGTGAATAATTAACACTTATGACATCAAAGGCTTTATTATTGAAACTTATGGTGATGCTGCGCAGAATGACGGACATCATTCTTCCGGGAATTTGTCTCATGAGATGACATAAAATGCTGAGACACTGCTCGAGATTACATGTAATAATCGGCGGCTGAATTACACCTAAACAGTTCAGCACGTTATAAACGTTAATGCGCTAGGCGAAAGGATTTTTTATGAAGCTGAAGAACACGATCATCGCGTCAGCCTTGTTATCACTCACTGCGCTGTCCGCTCATGCGGCGCAAGAGTTAACTCCTGAAAAAGCAGCGGCGCTGAAGCCGTTTGATCGCATCACGATTACCGGCCGCTTTAATGCCATCAATGAAGCTGCTGATGCCATTTCCCGCCGTGCAGACAAACTGGGTGCAGACGCCTTCTACATCCAGGACAGCAACAACAGCAACAATGGCGGCAACTGGCGCGTCACCGCCGATCTTTACCACAAAGATGCGCCGGAAGTGAGCAAAGAACCGAAATACCGCGTGATTAACGGCGTTACCGAGCTGCCGAAAGAACAAGCCTTCCTGCTGGAGCCTTACGATACCGTAAGCGTCAGCGGTTTCTACCGCAGCCAGCCGGACATCAACGATGCCATCACCAAAGAAGCGAAAAAGAAAGGCGCAGCCTCCTTCTTTATCGTACGTCAGGTTGATGCCAACCAGGGCGGCAACCAGTTCATTACCGCCTACATCTATAAAGCCGATGCACCTAAACGTACCGTTCAGAACCCGGATGCCATCCCGGCCGACTCTGAAGCAGGTAAGGCCGCTCTGGCTGCCGGTGGCGCTGCTGCTGCCAATGTGGAAATCCCTGGCGTAGCCTCTTCAGGCTCACCAAGCCGTGACGTAGGCCGTTTCTTCGAAACCCAGTCTTCAACCGGTAAGCGTTATACTGTCACGTTGCCTAACGGCACCAAGATTCAAGAAGTAAACAACGTGACCGCCGCGCAGATGGTGCCGTTTGACTCAGTGACCTTTACCGGCCACTTCAACAGCATGACCGACGTTTCTACCGAAGTGGCGAAACGCGCGGCTGAGAAAGGCGCCAAGTACTATCACGTAACCCGTCAGTGGCAGAACAAGAGCGGCGGCAACCTGACCGTCAGCGCTGATCTGTTCAAATAAGTTTCACTTTGCGGTTTACCATCGGGCAGCCATTGAGCTGCCCGTTTTTTTTGCCCCGCCTGTCGCCCGCCAGTTGAATAATTTTTTGCAAAAATCGCATATTCAATCATTGCATCCGCAGAGATCCATCCGTAGAATTTGCGCGAATTTTTAGGGCTATTGTCTATTTGTTCAGTAATTACCATTACGTTGTTACTGCCGAGCAGTTCCCTCCCAGTTGTTTATTCTGTGTTCAGGATCCGTCATTGGAAAAGAAACTAGGTCTTACCGCGTTAACCGCATTGGTGCTCAGCTCAATGCTGGGCGCTGGGGTTTTCAGCCTGCCGCAAAACATGGCGCAAGTCGCCAGTCCGGCCGCCCTGCTATTGGGTTGGGCGATTACCGGTGTCGGCATCCTGTTTCTGGCTTTTGCCATGCTGTTGCTCACCCGCCTGAGGCCCGATCTGGACGGCGGTATTTTCACCTATGCGAAAGAAGGCTTCGGCGAACTGGTGGGTTTCTGCTCCGCCTGGGGGTATTGGCTGTGCGCCGTTATCGCCAATGTTTCTTACCTGGTGATCGTGTTTGCCGCGCTAAGTTTGTTCACCGATCGCGGTGGCGAGGTCATTTTAGGTGACGGCAATACCTGGCAGGCGCTGCTGGCTGAGTCGCTGCTCCTGTGGATTGTGCATGCGCTGGTACTGCGCGGCGTGCAAACCGCGGCCAGCATTAATTTGGTCGCCACCCTGGCCAAACTGTTGCCGCTAGGGATGTTTGCCGTCTTGGCGGCGGTTGCCTTCAAAATGGACGTATTCACGCTGGATTTCCACGGCGTCGCGCTTGGCAAACCGGTGTGGGAACAGGTTAAAAATACCATGCTGATCACCCTGTGGGTGTTTATCGGCGTGGAAGGCGCAGTGGTGGTTTCGGCCCGTGCACGCCATAAAAAAGATGTGGGCCGCGCCACTATGCTGGCCGTGGTTTCCGCACTGGCGGTTTATCTACTGGTAACGCTGCTCTCATTGGGCGTGGTACCGCGCAGCGAATTGGCTGAGATGCGCAATCCGTCAATGGCAGTGTTGATGGTCGATCTTATTGGGCCATGGGGTGATGTGATTATCGCCGCCGGACTGATCGTCTCGGTCTGCGGCGCTTACCTGAGCTGGACGATTATGGCTGCCGAAGTGCCGCTGCTGGCGGCGCAACACGGCGCGTTTCCGAAAATATTCAGCAAGCAGAACAAGAACCACGCGCCTTCGGCTTCGCTGTGGCTGACCAACCTCGCGGTACAGTTCGCTCTGGTGCTGATCTGGCTGACCGGCAGCAACTACAACTCGCTGCTGACTATCGCTTCGGAAATGATCCTGGTGCCCTATTTCCTGGTCGGCGCCTTCCTGTTTAAGGTGGCGATCCGTCGTCAGGACAAGCGGCTGATGTTTGCCGCGACGGGCGCTTGCCTGTATGGCATTTGGCTGCTCTATGCGTCAGGCTTGATGCATCTGCTGATGTCGGTGCTGCTGTATGCGCCAGGGCTGTTGGTGTTTATCTATGCAAGGCGCGGACATGGTGATGTCAAATTGCTGAATCAGCTGGAGAAAGGCAGTATTTTTCTGTTGCTGGTGGCCACGGTACCGGCCGGCTGGTTTATGTTGCAGTAGTGAAAAACGGCCGGGTGGAAACACCCGGTCAGTTAGATTGGGACAGGCCCAGGCTGATGCTCATGCGTTCACCCACCTGAGAGATAATCACTCCCTCAACGCACTCTTGTTGGATGGCTGCCAACTGCTGCTTATCGAGCGCATACGGTAGTTTAATGTCGAACACTGCCAGCCCCTGCTGCTGCGCCAGATCGATCAGACGCACAATGTTAGTTTCGTCGCTGACCTGGGTGGAAACCACCTGCAGCGCCAACGCCTTCAACTGCTCTTTCCGCGTTTGTGATGCGGAAGCCTGCGATTTCAATACCATGCCAAAAAACGGCATCACACCATAGATTGCATCTACAAAGCGCCAGTGCTTCTTGCACGATGCGGACAGAAAATCCATGTAATCAAAACAGATTTTCTCACTGCGGGCGACGGGTGCAAGGTGACTACTGTTCATCCCTTCCTCTCATTGCCAGTGTATTACATCCTGAAATGGATAATCGATGCGAAGCTTTAACGAATTTCCGCCGTATAATGGCATAATTCCCCTATTGTTTGCCAGTCTGTCCAGGAGCTTTAATCAATGGAACTTCACAACTCTGCGCCGGTCCTGATCACCGGCGGCGCACGTCGGATTGGGCTGGCCCTGGCCAGGTCATTCTTACAGCGCGATATCCCGGTGATCATTGCCTATCGCAGCACTTATCCGGCGCTGAGCGAGCTGAAAAGACTGGGCGCTACCTGTATTCAAGGGGATTTTTCCACCCATGAGGGCATTTACAGTTTTGCCGAACAGGTGCGCCAAACAGCCCCAAAACTGCGCGCGGTGATCCACAACGCCAGCGCCTGGCAGGCCGAATCCCCAGAGGTGCCGCCGGAGCAGGTGATGGCGGCGATGCTGCAAATTCACGTTTATACCCCCTACCTGCTGAATCAGCTGCTGGAACCCTGCCTGCTGGGCCAGGGTCAAGCCGGGGCTGATATCATTCACCTGACAGATTATGTGGTGGAAAAAGGCAGCGACAAACACATTGCCTATGCCGCCAGTAAAGCCGCCCTGGACAATATGACCCGCTCGTTTGCCCGCAAGCTGGCACCGGAAGTCAAGGTCAACGCCATCGCGCCTGCGCTGATTATCTTTAACCCGGGCGACGACGAGCATTATCGTCAGCAGGCGTTGGCAAAATCGCTGATGAAAATCGCCCCCGGCGAAAGTGAAGTGGTCAACCTGGTGAACTACTTGCTGGACAGTCGTTACGTCACCGGCCGAACCCATGGCGTGGATGGCGGAAGACCCCTGCGCTAGCGCATGATCTGCATGGCTTATCGCGGTGCCCCGCGCTATGCTGAATTTCGTTATTCTGATAAAACCGCTGAATATGCATAAAATTGTTTTTGTTGAAGACGATCCGGAAGTCGGCAAACTGATTGCCGCCTATCTGGGCAAGCACGATATTGAGGTTCTGATCGAGCCGCGTGGTGACAGCGCACAGGCTCGCATCGAGCTGGAGCAACCGGATCTGGTGCTGCTGGACATTATGTTGCCCGGTAAGGACGGTATGACTTTATGCCGCGACCTGCGTCCGACCTTCGCAGGCCCGATCGTGCTGCTGACCTCGCTGGACAGCGACATGAACCATATCCTTTCGCTGGAAATGGGTGCCAACGATTACATCCTGAAAACCACGCCCCCGGCGGTGTTGTTGGCGCGCCTACGCCTGCATCTGCGTCAGCATGGCCATCAGCCAAAGGAAGAATCGACCCAGCCGATCACCCAGCACAACGCCTTGCACTTTGGCTTGTTATGCATCGACCCGGTCAACCGCCAGGTGACGCTGGGCGAAGAGATCATCACCCTTTCCACCTCGGATTTCGATCTGCTGTGGGAGCTGGCCACCCATGCCGGTCAAATCATGGATCGCGAAGCCCTGCTGCAAAACCTGCGCGGCGTGAGCTATGACGGCCTGGACCGCAGTATCGACGTCGCGATTTCCCGCCTGCGTCGCAAATTGTACGACAACGCACTGGAGCCTTTTCGCGTCAAAACCGTGCGCAATAAAGGTTACCTGTTCGCCCCGAACGCCTGGGAGTTCGTGCAGCAATGAGAAAGCTCTTTGTGCAGTTTTTCCTGCTGCTTTTCGTTTGCTTCCTGGTGATGGCGATGCTGGTTGGCCTGGTGTACAAAGTCACCGCTGAACGCGCCGGCCGCCAGTCGATGGACGACCTGATGAAAAGTTCGCTGTACCTGATGCGCAGCGAACTGCGGGAAATCCCGCTGAAAGACTGGAACAAGACCATCGCCACGCTGGATTTGAACCTGTCGTTTAAGCTGCACATTGAACCGCTGGGTAAACAGGATCTGAGTGAAGACCTGAAGAAACGCCTGCGCCTTGGCGAAATTATCGCGCTCGACGATCAATACACCTTTATGCAGCGCATTCCCCGTAGCCACTATGTGTTGGTGGTGGGTCCGATCCCTTATCTGTTCTATCTGCATCAAATGCGGCTGCTGGATTTGGCGCTGCTGGTGTTTATCGGCATGTCGCTGGCGCTGCCGGTGTTTCTGTGGATGCGCCCGCACTGGCAGGATTTGCTGAAGTTGGAAAATGCGGCACAGCGCCTGGGGGCCGGGCACCTGGATGAACGTACCCATTTCGATCCTACCTCCAGTCTGAACCGGCTTGGGGTGGCCTTTAACCAGATGGCGGATAACGTCAATACGCTGATCGCCAGCAAGAAGCAGCTCATCGACGGCATCGCCCACGAGCTGCGTACGCCACTGGTACGGCTGCGTTATCGGCTGGCGATGAGCGATAATCTGTCCGATAGCGAGCAACAGGCATTGAATCGCGATATCGGCCAGTTAGAGTCACTTATCGATGAACTGCTTACCTACGCGCGGTTGGATCGTCCCCAGGTGGCGCTCAATATAGAGCCGCTCGACTTGCCCAAATGGTTGGAAGACAAGGCGGATGACCTGCGGCTTATCCATCCGGAACGAGAAATTCAACTGGATATCCCCCACGTCGGCGATTTTGGCGGCGTTGATTTGCGTCTGATGGAGCGGGTGCTGGATAACCTGGTAAACAACGCATTGCGTTACTCCGAACAGCGCCTGCGTATCGGCCTGTGGTTTGACGGCGACAATGCCTGCTTACAGGTAGAAGACGATGGACCCGGCATTCCGCCGGAAGAGCGTGAACGGGTATTCGAACCCTTTGTCCGCCTCGATCCGAGCCGCGATCGTGCCACCGGCGGTTGCGGCCTTGGCCTGGCCATTGTGCATTCGATTGCCGTGGCCTATCAGGGCCAGGTTTATGTTGACGCCAGTTCGCTCGGCGGTGCCAGCTTCCGTTTCTGTTGGCCAATAAAGCCCACTTTCGATTTAAAAGCAGACCCGGTGTAACCCTGTTCACGCACAGCATGACTACGCGAAAGAGTGATCCGGATTAAAATAATATGGAGCTAAACGATGACATCTGCACATACCCCATCCTCATACGACGAGCTGCGCGCCCTGTTCACCCGCCTGTCGCGCTTCGGCCACCTTTCCGCTATTGCCGGTTGGGACATGCAAACCATGATGCCACCGGGCGGCAGCAAAGCACGTTCGGAAGCGCTGGCTGAACTGAGCGTACTGCAACACCAAATTTTGACCGCAGAAAAAACCGGCCGCCTGTTTGAACGTGCACAGCAGGAAACCCTGGATGACATTGATCGCGCCAACCTGCTGGAAATGCGTCGCCAATATGACAATGCGGTGCTGGTGCCGGAGTCGCTGGTCGAAGCCAAGTCGCTGGCCGGCGCGCGTTGTGAACATGCCTGGCGCGCTCAGCGTCCAGCCAACGACTGGGAAGGTTTCGCGGAGAACCTGCGTGAAGTAGTCAAGCTTAGCCGACAGGAAGCGCAGATCCGGGCCGAAGCAGCAGGCACCAGCCGCTACGATGCGCTGCTGAATCTGTATGAACCGGGCATGCGCAGCAGCGATATCGACCGCATTTTTGGCGATCTGAAAACCTGGTTGCCTGACCTGCTGCAGAAAGTGGTGACCAAACAGGCTCAGGAACCTTGCCTGATCCCACAAGGGCCGTTCAATGTGGAGACCCAGCGTCAACTGAGTTTGAGCGTAATGAAACTGCTCGGTTTTAACTTTGATGGCGGCCGCGTGGACGTCAGTGCACACCCATTCTGCGGTGGCGTACCTGAAGACGTGCGCATCACCACTCGCTATAACGATAAAGAATTCCTGACGGCACTGCTCGGTATCGTGCATGAAACCGGTCATGCCCGTTACGAGCAAAACCTGCCGCGTGACTGGCTGGGCCAACCTGTAGCTCAGGCGCGCTCAACGGCCATCCACGAATCGCAAAGCCTGCTGTTTGAAATGCAGTTGGCGCGCGGCAGCGACTTCCTGAAGATCCTGCGCCCGTTGGTGACCCAGCAATTTGGCGAGCAGCCGGCGCTGGAAGAAGCTAACTTTATCCGTCTGAATCAGCGTGTAAAACCCGGCCTGATCCGCGTAGATGCTGACGAAGTGAGCTACCCGGCGCACGTAATCTTGCGTTATGAGATCGAGAAAGCCCTGGTTGAAGGCGAGATCGAGGTGGAGGACATTCCGGCACTGTGGAATGAGAAAATGAAGGGTTACCTCGGCCTGGATACCGTCGGCAACTACCGTAATGGCTGCATGCAGGACATTCACTGGACTGACGGTGCCTTCGGTTACTTCCCGACTTACACTCTGGGCGCCATGTATGCCGCGCAACTGTTCCACAGCGCACGTGAAGCAATGCCATCGTTGAGCAGCGACATTGCCGAAGGCAACCTGACTCCGCTGTTCCACTGGCTGAAACAGAATATCTGGCGCCACGGCAGCCGCTTCCCTACCGATACGTTGATCGCTAACGCGACCGGCGAAGCGCTTAACCCGGCCTATTTCCGCAAGCATTTGGAAAACCGCTACCTGTAATCCTGTCCCCAGGCACAATGTCCCGTGCCTGGGCATTTTCCCCTGCTTTGCCAGCATGATTCCATAGTGCACTTCCCCCTCCTACGACACCTTGGCCGCAGAGAGTGGGTCGGTAACTCTCTATATGTATGTTGTAACTAAAATGGAAAAATTAAGTGCCTGTTGGGCATCCGCTCTAACTGCGATTATCGCTCGCCGGCGCTTTCATCTCCCTTTTCTGTGGGTTCGTACATTAGGTTACACGCCGAAACCAATCACTCACGGAAAGCATTCTGGCGTTTGCCTACTATCTTTACACCGGCCCCGCAGTGGGCTCGATACATGATGAGTCATTTGAGGAATCTACAATGAAAAAAGTATTAGCTCTGGTTGTTGCCGCTGCAATGGGTCTGTCTTCTGTTGCCTTCGCTGCTGACGCTGCCACCACCACGGCAACCCCTGCTGCGACAGCGACTACCACCACCGCAGCTCCGGCTAAAACCACTCACGTGAAGAAACATCACGCGAAGAAA
Organism: Serratia sp. BIGb0234; assembly: GCF_024809915.1. Taxonomy (NCBI): domain Bacteria; kingdom Pseudomonadati; phylum Pseudomonadota; class Gammaproteobacteria; order Enterobacterales; family Yersiniaceae; genus Serratia; species Serratia sp. BIGb0234. The sequence goes on along the minus strand of NZ_JANUEI010000004.1, from coordinate 69,165 downwards.
GCGCCAGTACAAAAAGCGCAGGCGGCTAAAAAGCACCACAAAGCTACTGCCAAAAAAGCGCCGGCTCAGAAAGCCCAGGCCGCCAAGAAACACCACAAAAAAGCCAGCCACAAAAAAGCCACCAGCACGCCAGCGGCATAATCGCAATCTGAAGTGAGGCTCCCCTCACCAGTCCAGGCTTGAGTTGTCCAACACCCGGTTCGCCGGGTGTTTTTTCATCGGGGGTTCTCATCATGCTGCGTCGCTACCTATTTGAAATCATTTTGGCCAGCCTGATCCTTTGCGGGCTCATTGCCGCCTTTTTTTATCTGTAGCCGCTCAGCCCCTCGGGATAAGAAATTATTGAAAAATCAATCACTGCCCATCCACACTGCGACTAAATCAGTCTATAGTTACCATTCAGTGTGTTTATGGATGACCCGTCATTTCCAGGCAAGAAACCTATGCGCATAACCGTTTTGCTGTTGCTGTGCTCATTCCCGCTCGCACTTTCCCTCTCAGCAAGGGCCGACAGCCCTTCCGATGCATCGATCGCTGAGCAAACACGCCTGTTTTTTGGCAAAGATGAACGCATCAAGGTCACCGAAACCGACGGCTGGCCGTGGCAGGCGATTGGCCAGGTAGAAACCGCCAGCGGTAATTTGTGCACCGCCACGCTGATCTCTCCTCATCTGGCACTCACCGCCGGGCACTGCGTGCTGGCACCGCCGGGCCAATTGGACAAGGCGATCGCACTGCGCTTTGTGGCCGGCAACAAGAGTTGGCAATACCAGACCGACAATATCGAGACGCTGGTTGACCGCAAGCTGGGCAAAAAGCTCAAGGCCGACGGCGACGGCTGGATCGTACCGCCAGCAGCCGCGGCGTATGACTTTGCCCTGATCCGCCTAAAGGATAAAAAGCCGCTGCCGATTAAGCCGTTGCCGCTGTGGCAAGGCGACAGCAAGGCTCTGACTCAGGCGCTGAAACAGGCCAAACGGCTGATTACCCAGGCCGGGTATCCGGGAGATCACCTCGACGATCTCTACAGTCACCAAAACTGTAAAGTGACGGGTTGGGCGCAACAAGGCGTACTGTCGCATCAATGCGATACCCTGCCCGGCGACAGCGGCTCGCCGTTATTGCTGAAAACCGCCGCTGGCTGGAAGCTCATCGCCATTCAAAGCTCCGCACCGGCAGCCAAAGATCGTTACCGTGCCGATAACCGCGCACTGGCGGTGACCGGTATCCGCGATGCGCTGGACGCACTGGCCGCGGGGAAATAAGCGTTATAAGCCGGCGTGGGCTTCTGCGCCGGTTTCCCTTGAGACGTTTCCCGCCATAAAGCCCTTGGGCGTGGTGCCGGTGAACTGCCGGAAGAACGCGATAAAAGCGCTGTCGCTGGAAAAGCCCAAATGCTGTGCCACGGTGCTGACCCTGGGCAAAACCTGCCCGCAACGCTGCTGGTGTGCAGCCTGTGCCTGGTCTGCACAGGCTGCCTGTTCGCGTTGCTCAGCCCGAAAGCTGTTCGATAGTCTGCAAGATACGCTTGTCAGAGATCGGGTAAGGCGTGCCGAGTTGCTGAGCGAACAGACTGACGCGCAGTTCTTCGATCATCCAACGCACCTCTTTCACCTCTTCATCCTGCTGTCGCTTCGGCGGCAGTTTGTTCAGCCACTGTTGCCAGACCTGTTGCACCTGTTCCACCCGCAGCATCTGCGCTCGATCGCGATGCGGATCGGTCGCCAGCTTCTCCAGACGGCGCTCAATTGCCTGCAGATAGCGCAACGTATCCGACAGGCGCTTCCAGCCGTTGTTGGTCACAAAACCGCGATAAACCAGGCCGCCGAGCTGGTTTTTGATATCCGACAGCGCCAGCGCCAGGGAGATGTCCACCCGGCCTTTCAGCCGTTTATTGATGTTGAATACCGCCGTCAGGATCTGCTCGACCTGTTTGGCTACACCTACCACCGTTTCATTCAGCTCGGCGCGCACTTTTTCCTGCAGGCGGGCAAAATCCTCTTCCTGCCAAACCGGCCCGCCGTGCTCGGCAATCAGCTTATCGATGCCGCACGAGATGCAGTCGTCAATCAAATCCAGCACCCTGCCATAAGGGTTAAAGTACAGCCCCAGCTTGGCTTTGTTAGGCAGTTTTTCATGCAGATACTTGATGGGCGATGGAATGTTCAGCAACAGCAGGCGGCGCGTTCCCTGCCACATCGCCTGTTGCTGTTCCTGCTCGCTGTCGAACAAACGGATCGCCACGCTGTCTTTTTCATCCACCAGCGCCGGATACGCCTTCATCGAATAGCCACCGCGTTTCTGCTCATAAAACTCCGGCAGTTTGCCGAAGCTCCAGATATGCAGATTGCTTTGCTCCAGCCCATCGTCTGCCACCGCAGACAGGGTTTCCTGCACCTTGTCTTTCAGTTGCAGCTTCAGCTCGGTCAGGTTTTTGCCTTCCAGCAGGGTTTTGTGTTTTTCCCCCACCACCCGGAAAGTCATTTTAAGGTGATCGGGCACCTGTTCCCACTGCCAGTCATCTCGTGACACCGTCACACCAGTCATACGACGCAGCTCGCGCTCCAGCGCATCCAACAGCGGCAATTCCAGCGCGGTGACCCGTCCCAGAAAAGCCTCGGCATAGTTCGGTGCCGGTACAAAGTTGCGACGAACCGGTTTGGGCAGCGACTTGATCAGAGCAATCACCAATTCACGGCGAATGCCTGGAATTTGCCACTCAAAACCCTGATCCTCAACCTGATTAAGGATCGGCAGAGGAATATGCACCGTCACGCCGTCGGCGTCGGTACCTGGCTCAAACTGATAGGTCAGGCGCAGCTTAAGGTTGCCCTGATGCCAGGTATTCGGATAGTCCAGCGCACTGACCTTATTGGCACCGTCCTTGATCAGCATCTCTTTTTCAAAGCTGAGCAGATCCGCGTTCTGTTTTGCGGCGTTTTTCCACCAGTTGTCAAAATGACGCCCGGAGATCACCTCGCCAGGGATGCGCTGATCGTAGAAACTGAACAGGGTTTCATCATCAACCAAAATGTCACGACGGCGCGACTTATGCTCCAGCTCCTCCACTTCCGCACGCAGCTTCAGGTTGGCACTGAAGAATGCATGGCGCGTCTGCCAGTCGCCTTCCACCAGCGCATGGCGGATAAACAGTTCCCGGCACAGCAGCGGATCTATGGTGCTGTAATTAACCTGTCGCGCAGCGACGATGGGCAACCCGAACAGCGTCACTTTTTCGGTGGCCATCACCGCACCCTGGGATTTCGACCAATGGGGTTCGCTGTAGCTGTGCTTCACCAGGTGCTGGGCTAACGGCTCAATCCACTCCGGTTCGATACGTGCGGCGATACGCCCCCACAGGCGGCTGGTCTCAACCAGTTCGGCCACCATGGTCCATTTCGGCGGCTTCTTGAACAGACCTGAACCTGGGAAGATAGAAAATCTTGCGTTGCGAGCGCCCGTGTACTCTTGCTTATCAGCATCTTTCTGGCCGATATGCGATAGCAAACCGGTCAATAACGCGGTGTGTACGCTGCGGTAATCGGAAGGTTCGCTGTTGACCGGCAGCCCCAGCTCTTTCACCACCTGTCGCAGTTGGGTATAAATATCCTGCCATTCACGCACCCGCAAATAGTTAAGGAAATCATTGCGGCACAGCCGACGGAACTGACTGGATGAGTGCTCTTTCTGCTGCTCTTTCAGCCAGTCCCACAGGTTGACGTAAGCCAGGAAATCCGAATCTTTGTCGGCAAAGCGTCGGTGTTTCTCGTCCGAGGCCTGCTGTTTGTCCATTGGCCGTTCGCGCGGATCCTGTATCGACAGCGCAGCGGTGATGATCATCACTTCACGCACGCTGCCGCTTTTCTGCGCCTCCAGCACCATGCGCGCTAAGCGCGGGTCGATCGGCAATTGCGCCAATTGACGCCCCTGAGGCGTGAGCTGGTAGTGGCCATTGTCCGCCGTTTTAATCGCGCCCAGCTCTTCGAGCAGGCGCACGCCATCGAGAATATTGCGCTTGTCCGGCGCCTCAACGAACGGGAAAGCGGCGATATCCCCTAACCCAAGCGACGTCATCTGCAAGATAACCGACGCCAGGTTGGTGCGCAGGATCTCCGGATCGGTAAACTCCGGACGCGACAGGAAGTCCTGTTCCGAGTACAGACGAATGCAAATACCGTCGGAGACGCGCCCGCAGCGGCCCTTGCGCTGATTGGCGGAAGCCTGCGAAACCGGCTCGATCGGCAGGCGCTGCACCTTGGTGCGGAAACTGTAACGACTGATACGCGCGGTACCGGGATCAATCACGTACTTGATGCCGGGCACGGTCAGTGAGGTTTCCGCCACGTTGGTCGCCAGCACGATGCGCCGCCCGTGATGCGACTGGAATACCCGGTTCTGTTCGCTGTTCGACAAACGGGCATACAGCGGCAGGACCTCGGTATGCGGCAAATTAAGACGGTTCAGGGCGTCGGCGGTGTCGCGAATTTCGCGCTCGCCGCTCATGAAGATCAGGATATCCCCCGGCCCTTCGCGGCCCAGCTCATCTACCGCATCGAAAATCGCCTGCAGTTGATCGCGGTCGGTATCGTCGGCATCGTCCACTACCGGACGATAACGCACCTCGACCGGATAAGTACGACCAGAGACTTCGATAATCGGCGCGTTATTGAAATGGCGCGAAAAACGCTGCGGATCGATAGTCGCCGAAGTGATGATGACTTTGAGATCCGGGCGCTTTGGCAGCAGTTCACGCAGGTAACCCAGGATGAAATCAATGTTCAGGCTGCGTTCGTGCGCTTCATCGATAATCAACGTGTCGTACTGCATCAGCAGCCGGTCCTGCTGGATTTCCGCCAACAGGATCCCGTCGGTCATCAGCTTGACCAGGGTGTTTTCGCCGACCTGATCGTTAAAGCGCACCTTATAACCGACGCTGCCGCCCAACGGCGTTTCCAGCTCGTCGGCAATGCGGTTGGCTACGGTACGCGCCGCCAGGCGTCGAGGTTGGGTATGGCCGATCAGCCCTTTTACCCCGCGCCCCAGCTCCAGACAGATCTTCGGCAACTGGGTGGTTTTCCCCGAACCGGTTTCACCGGCAACAATCACCACCTGATGGTCGCGGATGGCCTGCAGAATATCCTGTTTTTTCTGACTGACCGGCAGGTTTTCCGGGTAGGTGACTTTCGGACAGGATGCGGCGCGCGACTGCACTTTTTGCAACGCTGCCGTTATGTCACTTTCCAGCTCGGCGGCGACGGCCGACTGAGCATCGGGATTTTTGATTTTTCGTGCGCCCTGCAGCCGACGTTGCAGACGTTGTTGGTCACGGAGCATCAGCTCGCCCAGTTGGGCAGACAGTGCCGCGAGCGGAGATTTCACGTTCGGTATTCCTTGTTTCATCGCTGCTATATCAAGCTTTAGCAGCGGTTTGGTAATGGGTTAGCGAGTTTTCAGCTTTAAGTGCGCAGAATAACATAAGCCCCTTTTTCCCCATAATCCCGCCGCTTATGTCCCGGCAGCTTATTCAATAAAATCGAACAAAGGTCTCGAAATATTGCGCTATCACTGCTGAAAAAATGTGAATAGAGTGTACTGCATGCAAAGGACGCGTTGTCCTGATGTCACTGTCATAACGTAAGGAATTACCGATGAGCAAAGTATTGGTTCTTAAATCAAGCATCCTGGCGGGCTACTCGCAGTCTAACCAACTGGCAGATTTCTTCGTTGAGCAGTGGGCAAAGGCTCATGGCAACGACACCATCACCGTGCGTGACCTGGCTGCACAGCCAATCCCGGTACTGGACGGTGAACTGGTTGGCGCCCTGCGTCCTTCCGACACGCCGCTGACCCCGCGTCAAACCGAAGCCCTGGCGTTGTCCGACGAGCTGATCGCCGAACTGCAAGCCAATGACACCATCGTTATGGCGGCCCCGATGTATAACTTCAACATTCCGACCCAGTTGAAGAACTATTTCGACCTGATTGCTCGTGCCGGCGTCACCTTCCGCTACACCGAAAACGGTCCGGAAGGCCTGGTGAAAGGTAAGCGTGCCATCATTCTGACCAGCCGCGGTGGCATTCACAAAGGCACCCCGACTGACCTGGTCGAACCTTACCTGCGTCTGTTCCTGGGCTTTATCGGTATCACCGACGTCGAGTTTGTGTTCGCTGAAGGTATCGCCTACGGGCCGGATGTTGCCACCAAAGCACAGGCCGATGCCAAAGCCACGCTGGCACAGGTTGTTGCCGCCTGATGCCCGTTGCAGGGGTGTGATGCCCCTGCAAAGCTTCAACAGAACAAGCCAAATCCTGTCAAACCCGCTCTACCCTCATAAAAATCCAATGTTATATCGCTATTGCGCGCCTCAGGGCGCGCTTTTTTTTATTTCTTCAACCATTGGCCGTTTATGCCGCGTACGTATTCCCCCACGGGGGCACGTGCGACCAGTTTTTGCCCGGCCATGCGCGCCACATCGTCGATGGCGATATGATTGCTGTCCGCCACCTGTTGGTATTTCTCGGTGCGACCGGCATTGATATTTTTCACCAGCGACAGCGTTTCCGCGTCCTGCTTCACCGGCGCAATATAGCCGTTGAGCGTTTCACCGACGCGCCCCTGTTGCTTGGCCTCATCCAGCGTCAATGCCATTGCCATGCTGCTGAACAGCCAGGCGGCGCCAATCAAGCCTAAATAACGTTTTTTCATGTTGGCTCCTAGAACAGACCGCTTTTGTCTTTCAGCAGATTCTCGACGTCTTTATCCACTTTGATGTGAATTTCATGTTCAATCTTGACGTTCATATTGATGGTGATCGGATCTTTAGGCGTGGCGACCTCGATGCGTGGCACGCAGCCGCTCAGCATTGAGGTGCCGAGCACGGCGGCCAGTAATGGCCCGCTGATGATTTTCATGGTTGTTCCCCAGGTTTGGTGAGGGCCTGTTCCAGCCACTCCTGTAAATTGTCGCCAAAGCGCAGGCTGCGCCAAAGCTGAAACACGTTTTCCTGATGGCTATAGTTCAGGATAACCTCTCTTTTAGCGCTTTTTTGCGGGTTAACCCCGTCAATGCGCGCCTTCAGCGTCAGTTCACCGAGGTTGTCGAGATCGACTCTGGCCTTGGAGCGGTTAATCTCCATATAGCGCAGCCAATCTATCGCGGCGCCGGTCGCCATATTATTACTGCCGATGGCATCGGCCATGTCCTTGTCCAGGCGCAGCGTCAACATGCCAGCGTTGGCAATCCAACCGTTGCGCACCAGCCATTTAGGATGATTCAGGAACAGCGGCAATTCACCGTCTACCCGTCCTGACATGGCAAACTGTTTTGGCTTCAACGCGGTAAACAAGGCACTGAGATCCACCTTATCCAGCTTCAATACGGCGGCGTCATGCTGCGGCATGCGCAGCGCAGACAGGCTGATGTGGCCGTTCAACGCGTCCATACCGACGTTGCTCAGCGTCAGCGGTGCCTGCTCGCTGTAAGGATAAGCGCCCTGAAGATCGGCGGTAATATTCTGCATTTCGAACAGGTTGCGGAAAGACTTGATGCGCAGCATCATCGGTTGCTTGGCGCCGAGTTGCCAAATGTGATTTTTCAGGCGGTAGGACATGACGAAATCCAGCCCGCTCATCTCGCCGTCTTTCAGCCACATGCCGCCCTGCTTCACCACCCAATGGCCACCGGCCTCAAAACCCTGCACCCGTGCGGCAGAGAAGGCCGATTGCGCATAGAATTCACCGTCGCGCAGTTTGATATTGAGATCCGGCGAGATGAGCGGTTGGAACACCTTCAGCGACTGCTTCGGCCACCAGCCCTCTCCGCGTAAACGCTCACCGTCCCAGCGGCCACGTAGCGATATAGGGCCAATCTGTTCCGCCTGCAGTTTGCCCTGCAGCTGGAAATTATCCGGCGTTGTGCCCTTCATCTGAAGCGCCAACACCGGTGCCGGCAGGTAACCACCGTTAGTAAAGCTGACCTTGCCTGAAACCAGTTGCAGTTCGCCATTGAACGCCGGGTTTTTCTCGTCCCGCTGCCAACGCAGCGGCTGGCTGAGGCTAAGGCGTGGCGCATCCACCGTTACCATGCTGTACTTCAAACGATCAAAACCAGTGGAAAGCCGATCGAGGATCAGCGTGCTGTCCTGCCAACTGCCGCTGCCGGCAACGTCCCAGGCAGCCTGCAACGGCGGTAATTGTCCGTTGCCCCAGTAGCGCCATTGCCAGTTGCCATGGTCCGGCCAAAAATCTTGCGCCTTGCCGTCCAGATGCAGTTTAAAACGCCCCCAGTAGCTGTCGCTGGCATTAATAATGGCCTGCAACCGACCGGTGATGCCGGCTGCAGTCACTTTCACCCCGGCCAACGGCAAACGCGCCTCTTCCAATTTCATTTCCGGCGTGGCGTTGCCCCACAGTCGCAGCAGTGAACCGGACTGCAAGACCAGCGTCGGGTTGAGGATGGTGCCGCTGACAATACCGGGGATCGAGGCAGTCATTGAAAAGTCGGACAGATTCGCCTGGCCGGTCAGTTGGAAACGTAGATCGCTGTCGGTCAGGCCGACTTTACCCGGCCCCAGCGTTAATACCGCGTTGCCTTTGCCGTTATGGCCGTCGGTGATGACATTCAAACGGGCGCTGATCTGCGTCTCATCAAAACCTTTACTCCAGTCGTGCAGCGCAATGTTCACCCCGCCGTTTAGCGGTTGCTGGCTGTATGGCCAGCGCCATTCGCCCTGTTTAATGCTGACCTGTTGGGCGTTGATCTCCCAGGGTAGCGTCGCCAGGGGTTTGTTTTCACCCTTTTCCGTCAGCGTCAGCACGCCCTGCTGCTGTTGCCAGCGCATGTCCAACAGTAAGGGTTTGTCCAGATAGCCGGTCTGCATTTCGCCCTGCAGCGCCCCTTGTGCCGGAATACTGTCCAAATCGAGCGGAATGGCTATTTTGCCGGTCAGGTGCAGCGGTTGTGGGCTGTCTGGCGCAGTGATCGTCAGGCCGTTGAGCGTCAATTGCTGCTGCGGATCCAACAGCGCATCGAGCTGAATATTCGGCCCCTGATATTGCAGGCGCTGGCCCTCTGCAGAGGAATGTATCTGTAATTTACCGGCGTAGTACTGCCACGGCACCACCGCGAAATCCTTGATGGTAACGTCCAGCAGCGGCAGTTGTTTTTGCAATTGGTCCAGCGCCAGTGGTGCACTGCTGGCGTCAGCGGCGGGTAATTTTGATAAGCAGGCAGTATCGACATTCAGCTTATCGCTGATGAGCTCCCACCGCCCCTGCTGATAGGTCAATCGGGTCGGTCCGACGGCGGCAAGCAAACATTCTTGTGCCAGAAAACGCGCGCCATCCAGCTGCAATGCCCCCTGACGCCAATGCGGTTTGCCTTGCAAAACCAACTGGCTGCCCTGTGGCAGCCAGTGAGAGATCACACGCGGCAACCAGCGCGGCAGAGTTTGCCACAGCACCAGCAGCAAGATCGCCGTACTGACCACAATCCCTATGAATACTTTCAATCGCTTAGTCATTAAATGATTGCTTCATTCCTGAGTTAGGCCGCTTACCCTGGCCAGAGGGCGTTTTAAGTAAGTCTATGCCTGAATTGGCAATAATGATGGCATGAATTTGACATAGGGTGAAGCCAACGCCGACGAAGATGCCCCGTTTCGGCGCTTTTGCAGCCGTTGATAGGGATACTGTAAATTTTAGTTACATATTCATCACATGAATGCGAACTGTTTCGGACTTTTGTTATTGTCGTTACCTTTGATAATTAATAGTCTTGCAAGCATTCTAACAAAAGTCAGCTGCTAGCTAACTATACTAGAGAAGCCATTCCCCACACCCCCGTGGGGATTTTTTTGCCTGGAACCAACCTCTCTCTCATCTCTCGCGCTTCGCTTTTCAGCCACTCCGTGCCGAATATTCACCCTGTTGTGACGTTGCCAGCTACCCTTAATCAATACCCTTTGCGGCAACGATAACTGCTGCCATTCAACGCGCATCAAACAGGCTAACCAATTGTAGAATTTACTAAAATCTGTTAAATTGATCACAAAATCACGCGGGAGAAACCACGATGAAATTGGCGATATACAGCACCAAACAGTATGACCGTAAATATCTCGAACTGGTGAATCAGCAGTTTGGTTACGAGCTGGAGTTCTTCGACTTCCTGCTCAGTAAAAAAACCGCCAAAAACGCCGCCGGCTGCAAAGCCATCTGCATCTTCGTCAACGACGACGGCAGCCGTGAAGTGCTTGAAGAACTGGCGGCGTTGGGGGTCGAAATTTTGGCTCTGCGCTGCGCCGGCTTTAATAATGTCGATTTGGACGCCGCCAAAGAACTGGGTATCAAGGTGGTGCGCGTACCGGCCTACTCGCCGGAAGCGGTCGCTGAACATGCCGTGGGCATGATGATGTGCCTGAATCGTCGTATTCACCGTGCCTATCAACGCACCCGCGATGCCAATTTCTCGCTTGAAGGTTTGATCGGCTTCAATATGCATAACCGGACTGCCGGGGTGATTGGCACCGGTAAGATCGGCGTCGCCACCATGCGCATCCTGAAAGGCTTCGGCATGAAGCTTCTGGCCTATGACCCGTACCCAAGCGAACAGGCATTGGAGCTGGGCGCGGAATATGTCGATCTGCAAACGCTGTACGCGCAATCTGACGTCATTACCCTGCACTGCCCGCTGACGCCGGAAAACCACCACCTGTTGAATACCGACGCTTTTGCGGCGATGAAAGACGGCGTAATGATCATCAACACCAGCCGCGGCGGTTTGATTGACTCATCAGCCGCGATTGATGCCCTGAAACAACAGAAAATCGGCGCCCTGGGGATGGACGTGTATGAGAATGAACGCGACCTGTTCTTCGAAGATAAATCCAATGACGTGATCCAGGACGATATTTTCCGTCGTCTGTCTGCTTGCCACAACGTGTTGTTCACCGGTCATCAGGCTTTCCTGACCGAAGAGGCGCTGACCAGCATCTCGGAAACCACGTTGCAGAACGTGAGCCAATTGGATCGTGGTGAGCCTTGCCCTAACCAGCTCAATGCCTGATTTGTCCTAAGGAGAGCCGATGAAAAAGTCTATGTTGGTGGCGTTAATGCCGCTGCTGTTAGCCGGGTGTGGAATGAGTCAAAACGGAAAGACGGTAAAGGAAAGCGACCTGTTGCATCATAACTTTATTTTGCAAAGCGTCGACGGCGTAGCGGTGAAAGCGGGCCAGGGCAAGCAGCCCAACATCGAGTTCGGTGAAACCCTGCACGTTTCCGGTGCCATGTGTAACCGTTTCTTTGGCAATGGCCAATTGCAAAATGGCGTGCTGACGGTAAAAGGTCTGGCTTCAACACGCATGCTGTGCGCAGACCCGCAACTCAATCAGTGGGATCGGGTGATCGGCGACGTGCTGGGCAAAGGAGCAAAAGTCACCCTCAGCGCTCAGCAATTAACGCTGAGCGGCGGCGACCATACCCTGGTTTATACACTGCGCGATTGGGTGCAGTGATCCCTGTGCACCAGGCTGCTCTGCGGCCTGGTGTTATTAACCGTTAGCCGGCGCTCGCGCAGGCACCCCGCCCCAGCGTCGATTCTTCGCACTGTTTACCATTCGGCATCTGGCACATTCTGATCGCTTCGCCGTTTAAATTGTGGGTCACCGTAGTAACGCCGCCAACGATGGCACAGTTAGCACTGGTCTGTAAGTTATTGATTCTTGCACTGTTAGCCTGCTGGACTGGTTCTTCGTTGTTGCTGCTGCAGGCGGCCAAAAGCAGTACGGTGCCGGCCAGCAACCCTTTTAATATTGTCATTAATCCACTCCTGAACCCGAAACTGCGCTGTGTAAAATCGCCATTGCCGATAACTCGCATCACTTTATTGCGGACACGTTAGGTTATCTTTGATGCAAACCTGTTTAATCTAGCCTGATATATAAATAATGAAAATATATTCCTGCAATTATTTGCCGTTTATTTGAACAGCGACGAAATTATTATGGTTACTGGATTTTTCCGCTCTGTCCGCGGAGCAAACGTCGAACATCCCTGCCCGACCTGAACAAGGGTCAGTCACAGCAGGGTTAAACAGGCATTTTAGGAGAGGTTAACGCTTTGAGGCGTGGCGAACAGCACTAAAATGCGGTGTCAAAATGGCGCATTTTTTGCCGGTAAAGGGAAGATCCAAGTTTGGGGGTAATCTATTATTTTCCGTTATTTATTAATAAGGTTTTCTGCCAGCGCCACTGAATGTCGCGCTGGCGATTGTTTCGGTTTAAATAAGGATCAGTGCGCTGCGGTTTTCGACAGTAAATTAATCACCAACACGCCGGCAATAATTAATCCCATCCCCAGCACGGCTGGCCAATCCAGCTTTTGTTGATAAACAAATACCGCGGCAATTGACACCAGAACAATGCCCATGCCCGACCAGATGGCGTAAACAATGCCCAGCGGCATGGTTTTCACCACCATCGACAGCCCCCAGAAAGCTACACCATAGCCGACCACAACCACCAGCGACGGCCACAAGCGAGTGAATCCCTCAGAGGCTTTCAGCATGGTGGTGGCGATCACTTCTGCGACTATCGCCATGGTCAAATACATAAATCCGCTCATCGTTTTTTCTTCTGTAAGTTTACCTATTCACCAGTATGACGCGCCGGAAATAAATTGTCGTTAAACAACGATGACAATTTTTCTTCAGGGCCATTTAAAGTCGTGAAATATCTCCTTGTCGCATTTTTTGTCGATTTATCATCCGCCACACAAACGCGATAAAGGGCCAATATATCCCTCTGCTAGACTTTGTTAATTACTGCGAGAGGTGACTTTCGCAGCTTTTTGAGCAATGAAAGGTAAAGTTGATGATTACTACAGATGGTAATAATGCAGTCGCTTCCGTCGCCTACCGCGCCAGCGAAGTGATTGCCATCTACCCAATCACCCCCAGTTCGACCATGGCGGAACAGGCGGATGCCTGGTCCGGCGACGGCCGTCAAAATATCTGGGGCGACGTGCCACGAGTGGTGGAAATGCAGTCGGAAGGCGGTGCGATCGCCACGGTACATGGCGCATTGCAAACCGGCGCGCTGTCGACCTCGTTTACCTCATCGCAGGGCCTGCTGCTGATGATCCCGACGTTGTACAAACTGGCCGGTGAACTGACGCCGTTTGTGCTGCATGTTGCTGCGCGCACCATCGCCACCCATGCGCTGTCGATTTTTGGCGACCATTCCGACGTGATGGCGGTACGCCAAACCGGCTGCGCCATGCTGTGCGCCAGCAACGTCCAGGAAGCACAGGATTTTGCGCTGATTTCCCAAACGGCCAGTCTCAACAGCCGCCTGCCGTTTATTCACTTTTTTGATGGTTTCCGCACCTCGCATGAAATCAACAAAATCGTGCCGCTGAGCGACGATACCCTGCGCCAGATGCTGCCTCAGGACGCGATTGACGCGCACCGCAGCCGCGCACTGTCGCCTGATCATCCCGTGGTACGGGGCACCTCCGCCAACCCGGACACCTATTTCCAATCGCGCGAAGCCACCAACCCCTGGTATAACGCGACCTGCCAGCATGTGATTGACGCGATGGACAAATTCGCCGAGATCACTGGCCGGGCGTATCAGCCCTTCGAATATTACGGCCATCCGCAGGCCGAGCGCGTGGTGATCCTGATGGGATCCGCCATCGGCACCTGCGAAGAAGCGATCGACGCCCTGTTGACCCGTGGTGAAAAAGTCGGCGTGCTGAAAGTGCGGCTGTTTCGGCCGTTTTCCGCGCAGCACCTGCTCAGCGTGTTGCCGGAAAGCGCGAAGAAAATCGCCGTACTGGACCGTACCAAGGAGCCCGGCGCGCTGGCGGAGCCCCTGTATCTGGACGTGATGACCGCACTGGCTGAAGCGTTCAGCCGGGGTGAACGCGCCCATATGCCGATGGTGATCGGCGGCCGTTATGGGCTCTCCTCGAAAGAGTTTGGCCCTGACTGCGCGTTAGCCGTGTTTAACGAGCTGGCCCTGGAGCGCCCGCGTCCACGCTTTACCGTCGGTATTTTCGACGATGTGACCGGTCTTTCCCTGCCACTCAGTGAAGAAACCCTGCCGCAGCGCGCGTCGCTGGAGGCACTGTTCTACGGTCTTGGCAGTGACGGCTCCGTTTCCGCTACCAAGAACAACATCAAAATCATCGGCAACAGTACGTCCATGTATGCCCAGGGCTATTTCGTTTATGACTCGAAAAAGGCCGGAGGCCTGACGGTATCCCACCTGCGCGTCAGCGAACAGCCCATCAATTCGGCCTATCTGGTCAGTCGCGCCGACTTTGTCGGCTGCCACCAGCTGCAGTTTATCGATACTTACCAGATGGCGGAGCGCCTGAAACCCGGCGGCATTTTCCTGCTCAATACTCCCTATGGTGCCGAAGAGGCCTGGTCGCGGCTGCCGCAGGAAGTGCAAGCCGTCTTGCAGCAACGTCAGGCACGCTTCTATATCATCAACGCGGCGAAACTGGCACGTGAATGCCGGCTCGGTGCACGTATCAACACCGTAATGCAGATGGCGTTTTTCCATCTGACCCAAATTCTGCCGGGCGACGTGGCACTCCAGCAATTGCGGGATGCTATCGAACGCAGCTACAGCAACAAAGGCCAGGATATTGTTGAGCGCAACTGGCAGGCTCTGGCCGCCACGCTTGACGCGCTGATTGAAATCCCCCTGCAGCCGGTTAACGAAAACAGCCCAATGCGACCGCCGATTGTCTCGGATGCGGCGCCTGACTTTGTCAAAACCGTGACCGCCGCGATGCTGGCCGGACTGGGGGATGCGTTGCCGGTGTCAGCCTTCCCGCCGGACGGTACCTGGCCGGTGGGAACCACCCAGTGGGAAAAGCGCAATATCGCCGAGGATATCCCCATTTGGCAGCCGGATCTGTGCACCCAGTGCAACCACTGCGTTGCCGCCTGCCCGCACTCCGCCATCCGCGCCAAAGTGGTTCAGCCGGAGGCCATGGAACATGCCCCTGCCTCGCTGCAATCGCTGGATGTGAAAGCGCGCGACATGCGCGGCCAGAAATACGTACTGCAGGTCGCGCCGGAAGACTGTACCGGCTGCAATCTGTGCGTTGAAGTCTGCCCGGCAAAAGATCGCCAGAACCCGGACATCAAGGCCATCAACATGGCATCGCGCCTTGAGCACCTGACTGAAGAAAAAGCGCATTACGACTTCTTCCTGCAGTTGCCGGAAATTGATCCCTCGCAGATCGAGCGGATCGACATCCGTACCTCGCAGTTGATTTCGCCGCTGTTCGAATACTCCGGTGCCTGTTCCGGCTGTGGGGAAACACCGTACATCAAGCTGCTGACCCAGCTTTATGGCGACCGGTTGCTGATTGCCAACGCCACCGGCTGTTCGTCCATTTACGGCGGCAACCTGCCGACTACACCTTATACCACCAATGCCGAAGGCCGCGGTCCAGCCTGGGCCAACTCGTTGTTCGAGGATAATGCGGAGTTCGGTCTGGGCTTCCGCTTAACGGTCGATCAGCACCGCAGCCGCGTACTGCGTTTGCTGAACACCCTGGCGCCGCAGCTGCCGGCACAGTTGGTCAACGCTCTGCAGATGACGGATATCGCACCAGAACCGCGTCGCCAACAGATTAAGGAACTGCGCGGCTTGCTGGCGCAGATTGAGGGTCACGACGCGCGCCAACTGGCGACTGACGCCGATTATCTGGTGGATAAATCCATCTGGCTGATTGGTGGCGACGGCTGGGCTTACGATATCGGGTTCGGCGGGTTGGATCACGTCCTCAGCCTGACCGAAAACGTCAACGTGCTGGTGTTGGACACTCAGTGTTACTCCAACACTGGCGGCCAGCAATCGAAGGCCACCCCGCTCGGGGCGGTGACCAAATTCGGCGAACACGGCAAGCGCAAGGCACGTAAGGATCTGGGCGTCAGCATGATGATGTACGGCCATGTTTACGTGGCGCAAATCTCGCTGGGTGCGCAGCTTAATCAGACGGTGAAAGCCATTCAGGAAGCCGAAGCTTATCCGGGGCCATCCCTGATCATTGCCTACAGCCCCTGTGAAGAACACGGTTACGATCTGGCACTCAGTCACGACCAGATGAAACAGCTGACCGCGACCGGATTCTGGCCGCTGTATCGCTTCGATCCACGTCGCGCCGATGAGGGCAAACCGGCGCTGGCGCTGGATTCCCGGCCGCCAAACAGCAATTTGACCGATACGTTGCTGAAAGAACAGCGCTTCCGCCGCCTGAACTCACAGCAGCCGGAAGTCGCCAGCGCGCTGTATCAGGCCGCAGAAAAAGAGCTGAAGGAGAAGTACGACTTCCTCAGCCTGCTGGCTGGCAAGGGGGAAACCTCCTCCGCCGAGTAAACCCACGGGGCGCGACCGGTTCGCGCCCCGCTTTTGTTTTTTGCCACTGCGTAACTTTCTCCACGCCAGACGCCCTCGCGCAACACAGTATCGAATAACCTGAATCAGCCCTCAAAAACAGCTTGACCTTCCAAACGTGGTAAGTCCGATAAGTGCAATCAGAGCCGCTTCGGCTCAATAAATTCCACTGTCGACTTCAGTCGCGAAAGGTCAAATGATGAAAGCCAAACGTGTCACTCTAATCACTGCGGCGATAAGCGTCGCATTCGCTGTCGCCGGTTGCAAAGAGACGGTGTCCGCAGCTGCCCCCGCCAAGCCTCCGAGCGTACCAGTAGCCGAAGTGGTCGTTCGCCCGGTCACGCCTTTTGTCGAGTTCACCGGTTCGCTAACCGCTGTCAAACAGGTTGAACTGCGCCCAAGAGTCGCCGGATATCTGCAAGATGTCAGCGTGCCGGAAGGTCGCTGGGTTGAGAAAGGCCAACGGCTGTTTCTCATTGACTCTCGGGTGTACGAAGCCGCGCTGAGTGCCGCCAAAGCTCGCTTGCGCGAGGCTGAAGCAGCAGCGCGGCTCGCTCAAACGGAATATGCCCGTGCCACACAGCTGTTTGCTCAAAAGGTTTTTGCGCGTGCTCAGCTCGATACGGCAACCGCTTCGTTGAATGCAGGCAAAGCGCAGGTCGATGCCGCGAAAGCCGCCCTGGCTGCGGCAGAGTTGGATATGGCGTTCACGCGCGTCACGGCGCCCATCAGCGGGCGCGTCGGCCAGGTGCTGGTCACCGAGGGCAACTACGTTACCAATGGCGTAACGCCGCTCACGACGATTGTCTCGACCAACCCGCTGCAGGTTTATTTCGACGTCGACGAGCGCACCTATTTGCGTTCGCTCGCCACAGACCGCACTCGTGCCACCCCGCCGGCAACCAAGGTGATGGTCGCGCTGATCACCGACAAAACCTATACCCGAACTGGCCGTGTCGATTTTCTTGCCAACTCCGCCGACCGTGGGACGGGCACCGTGCGTATTCGCGCCGTTGTCGATAATGCCGATGGACAATTGACCCCTGGCCTGTTTGCCAAGGTCAAACTGGAAACCGGTGCACCGCGCGCCCGCGTACTGGTGTCCGATCAATCAATTGGCACCGATCAGGGCCGCCGCTATGTGTTGGTCGTCGGCAAAGGTGACAAAACCGAATATCGGCCAGTCGAGCTGGGCCCGATGGTCGAAGGCATGCGGGTGATCGAACAGGGTCTGCAGCCGGGTGAGCGTATCGTGGTCAAGGGCCTGGTACGCCCCGGTATGCAGATCACGCCGCAAACAACCGCCATTGATGGTGCCCCCATGACGGCGCCGACAACCACGGGGGCCGCGTAATGACTTTCCCTCGTTTCTTCATCGCACGCCCGATATTTGCCATCGTCCTGTCAATTTTGATGGTGCTCGCCGGCGGCGTGGCCTTCTTCCAACTGCCGCTTAGCGAGTATCCGGCAGTCACTCCGCCAACGGTGCAAGTGACCGCGTCTTACCCCGGAGCCAACCCCAAAGTGATCGCTGAAACGGTAGCGGCTCCGCTCGAACAGGCAATCACCGGGGTTGAGGGCATGTTGTACATGTCGTCGCAGTCGGCAACCGATGGCCGAATGATCCTGACCGTCACTTTCGCCCAGGGCACCAATGCCGATATGGCGCAGGTTCAGGTGCAGAACCGGGTTTCGCGCGCGCTGCCGCGGTTACCTGAAGAGGTTCAACGCCAGGGCGTCGTCACGCAGAAAACCTCGCCGGATATCCTGATGGTAGTTCACCTGCTGTCGCCCGATCAGCGTTACGATCCTCTCTACATTTCAAACTACGCTTACCTCCAGGTACGCGATGAGCTGTCCCGCATCCCCGGAGTCAGTGACGTTTTGGTATGGGGTGCCGGCGAGTACAGCATGCGGCTTTGGCTCGATCCTGATTTGATCGCTGCGCGAGGGTTGACGGCCGGTGACGTTATCGCCGCCGTACGCGAACAGAACGTTCAGGTAGCGGCCGGCTCGGTTGGCCAGACACCGAATTCCAACGCCGCATTCCAGGTGACGGTCAATACCCTCGGCCGCCTGACCGACGAGGAACAGTTTGGCGATATCATTATTCGCACCGGTAGCGACGGCCAAATCACTCGCCTGCGAGATGTCGCCCGTATCGAAATGGGAGCTGATGCCTACGCGTTGCGCAGCCTGCTCGACGGTGAGCCGGCCGTCGCGCTGCAAATTATTCAAAGCCCGGGAGCTAACGCGCTAGACGTTTCTAAGGCCGTGAGGGCCACCATGCAACGGCTCGAAACTCACTTTCCGGCAGGACTCACTTCGCGCATAGCTTATGACCCAACGGTCTTCGTCAGTGCTTCGCTGGAGTCGGTAGCCACCACCCTGCTGGAGGCGATCCTGTTGGTGGTGATCGTGGTAGTACTGTTCCTGCACAACTGGCGCGCGTCGTTGATCCCATTGATGGCGGTGCCGGTATCGCTGATCGGGACCTTTGCCGTCATGCATCTGATGGGCTTTTCGCTCAATACCTTGTCACTGTTTGGCCTGGTGTTGTCGATCGGGATAGTGGTCGACGACGCGATCGTCGTGGTCGAAAATGTCGAACGTCATATCGAAAATGGCGAGGAGCCTCCCCAGGCCGCAAGGCGCGCCATGGACGAAGTGACCGGCCCCATCATCGCCATTACCTCGGTGCTTGCCGCCGTATTCATCCCCACCGCCTTCCTGAGCGGCCTGCAGGGGGAGTTTTATCAACAATTTGCGCTCACCATCGCCATTTCAACCATTCTGTCGGCCATCAACTCCCTGACACTCAGCCCGGCGCTGGCTGGCCTTTTGTTGCGTCCGCGCAAGGCTGCGATCGCCCGAGATCCGCGCACCCTGCGCGGTCGAGCCGATCGGTTGTTCCGTGCGTTTGGCCGGCCTTTCCGACACGCGCCTAACGCTTATGGCAATACGGTCCGCAAAGTGGTCCGGGTTAGCGGTCTGGCGCTTTTGGTCTACGGTGGCTTACTGGCACTGACCTTCTTCGGCTTTAAGGCGGTTCCGCCCGGCTTCGTACCGATGCAGGACAAATACTACCTGGTTGGTATTGCCCAACTGCCCAATTCAGCCTCGCTGGAACGCACCGATGCGGTCGTCAAACAGATGTCAAAAATCGCGCTGGCGGAAGCCGGTGTCGAGAGCGTCGTAGCCTTCCCAGGGCTGTCGATCAACGGCTTCGTCAACGTACCGAATGCCGCCGTCATGTTCGTTATGCTTGACCCGTTTGAAGCTCGTACAACAGACGATCTCAGCGCGACCGCGATTGCCGGCCGCCTGCAAGCAAAATTCGCCGGCATTCCCGACGGCTTCCTCGGCGTATTCCCACCGCCACCGGTACCGGGACTGGGCGCCACCGGCGGTTTTAAAATGCAAATTGAGGATCGCAGCGGCGCCGGATTGGATGCTCTGGTTCAGCAAACCCAGATCCTGATGACCAAAGCCACCGAGTCGGGACAGGTGGCCGGACTGATGACCAGCTTTGACGTCAATGCCCCACAACTCGACGTTGCCATCGATCGTACCAAAGCCATGAGTCAGGGCGTCCGTCTGGCGGATATCTTCGAATCGCTGCAGGTCTATCTCGGTTCTCTCTATGTCAACGATTTCAACCGCTTTGGCCGCACCTACAAAGTAACCGCCCAGGCCGATGCAGACCATCGCATGCAGGCAGAAGCCATCGGTCGCCTGCAAGTACGCAATGCTGCCGGGAAAATGCTGCCTTTATCTTCATTTGTTACCGTCACACCGAGCTCAGGCCCAGACCGAGTGATCCACTACAACGGCTATCCTTCCGCCGACATCTCCGGCGGCGCGATGGCCGGCATCAGTTCGGGTCAGGCGGTAGCCGTGATGGAGCGTCTGGCGAAAGAAGTGCTGCCGGACGGCATGACTTTTGAATGGACCGACCTTACCTACCAGCAAAAGCTGGCCGGGGATTCGGCGTTGTTCATCTTCCCGCTGTGTGTGCTTCTGGCCTATCTCATCCTTGCCGCTCAGTACAACAGCTGGTTGTTGCCGCTGGCCGTCCTGTTGATTGTGCCGATGTGTCTGCTGAGCGCCATTATTGGCGTCTGGATGACCGGCGGTGACAACAACGTCTTTGTGCAAATCGGGCTGATCGTACTGGTCGGTTTGGCCGCCAAAAATGCCATTCTTATCGTCGAGTTCGCCCGCACTCTCGAGGCCGAGGGCGCAAGCGCGCTGGATGCGGTTATTGAGGCTTGTCGGCTGCGACTGCGGCCAATCCTGATGACCTCCCTGGCCTTTATCGCCGGTGTGGTTCCTCTGGTCTTTGCCGGCGGTGCCGGGGCGGAGATGCGCCATGCAATGGGTATCGCCGTCTTCGCCGGCATGCTAGGCGTGACGCTGTTCGGTCTGTTCCTGACGCCGGTGTTTTATGTGGTGATGCGTAACCTGTCCGTTCGTATCGAACGCCGCCGGGCAGAATCGAAGCTGCGCAAACAGCGCATTAAGGAGAGCACCTCATGAAAAGCCTCTATCAATCGCTGTGGTTCCCCCTGAGTGCGCTTACCCTGTTAACCGGGTGTTCATCTGTAGGGCCAGACTATTCGCCGCCTTCGCTGTCTTCGGCACGGCTTCCCGCCAGCTTTGGTGAAGCTTCGCCAGGCCTTAATTCCGGTACAGTGGAGGTTGAATGGTGGCGTGCCTTCGACGATCCGATATTGAGCGGACTGATCCGGCAGGCGCTTTCGGTTAATCATGATATCGGCATTGCCGCCATGCGGCTCGAAGAAGCAAAAGCCCTGCTGCGCGAGGATCGTCAGAGCTTTCTGCCAAGCGGCGGCCCTGCTTTCAGCTATGAAAACCGTCGCAAGAGCGAGATAGAGACATCGCCTGACCAGGCTCGTCAGCAGGAAACCTATCGCGGTGCCGTAGACAGCGCCTGGGAAATCGATCTGTTCGGTCGCGTGCGCCGTTCGGTTGAGGAAGCCCAGGCGCAGGCAGGCTCGCGTGAAGCCTTGTTGCGCGATGTGCAAGCCGGCGTTGCAGCAGCGGTGGCCGCCACCTGGTTTGAACTGCGCGGTATCGAGGCCGAGCTTGCTGTCGTTGAAGATATCACCCGAAGCCAGCGCGAGAGCCTGGCTCAGGTTGAACGTCTGGCGAATGCCGGTTCAGCCAGTGAGTTCGACCGACTGCGCGCCGAGGCGTTATTACGCAATGTTGAGGTTGTCGCCCCCGAGCTCGAGCGCCGTCGCGCGGTTTCCGTCAATGCGCTGGCGGTATTGCTTGGCGAAACGCCGCAAAGGTTTAGCCCTCCAGTCGCCATACCTGGGCGTGATGAACTGAAGGTTACCGCCATCGCCGTCGGCAACCCCGAGGCGCTCCTGGCACGACGTGCCGATATTGCGGCGGCCGAACGCACTCTGGCGGCAGCAACCGCGCGGATTGGGGTAGAAACGGCAGGTCTCTACCCCGAGATCCAGATACAAGGCTCGATCGGATTCGTTGCCGGAAACCTCGATGCAGTGAACGGTGCCGGAGCTTTGTCCGGTTTTATCCTTCCGGTCATTCGCTGGTCTCTGCTCGATAACGGTCGCGTCCGAGCGCGGATTGCCGCCAGTGAAGCTCGCGCCCAAGAAGCCCTGCTCCTCTACGATCAAACACTATTGCGCGCGCTGCAAGAAACCGATGACGCCTTCAAAACCTATAAAGCAACAGGCAGCACGCTCGAACTGCGCCTGCTTGAATCAGCAGCCAATCGTGAGGCCGCTCGTCTCGCCCGGTTGCAGTTTTCCCAGGGGCAAGGCCTCTATCTGGAAGTCCTTGACGCAGAGCGTTCCGACTTTAACAGCCGGCGAGCGCTGGCGGTCGCACGCACCGAACAACAACTCGCCGTGGTCAGCATCTATAAGGCATTGGGAGGTGGTTGGCAGGTGTGTACTGTGGAGACGACGCTCTGCGGCGGTGCCAAAACGAGGCCGAATCTGCCCCTGGCAAAACAAATCCCTGACAGGTCTTGACCTTCCCACAGTGGGAAGCTTTAAGCTTTTCGATATCCGAATCAGTAAAGGGGTAGTTCAATGACTTCCGTCTCTGTGCAACAAGGTTCTAATTCAGCCCTGCGCACCACTCGTCTGAGTCTGCCGGTCGAAGGTATGACCTGTGCTTCCTGCGTTGGCCGCGTCGAACGTGCGCTAAAAGCCGTTCCCGGCGTGCAAACGGCAACGGTCAACCTGGCCACCGAGCGCGCCGATATCACTTTCGGCGATCGCGCCGATCCGCAGGCAGCCGTTGGTGCCATCGAGAGCGCCGGTTACGCCGTTCGTGAAGAAACCACTGAACTCGGCATCGAAGATATGACCTGCGCGTCCTGTGTCGGTCGGGTTGAGAAAGCGCTCAGGCAAATTCCGGGCGTGATCGAAGCGAATGTCAACCTGGCGACCGAGCGTGCCCGGGTGCGCCATAGTGCCGGGATCGTCACCACGGCCATGCTTGAAGCCGCGGTCGAACAGGCCGGTTATAAGGCCCGCCGCTTGTCTGCCGCCACGGCAAGTTCGGACGATCAAGACAGTGAAAGGCGCGAGAACGAAGCACGTGGACTACGCCGATCTTTACTGATTGCCGCTCTCCTGACCTTGCCAGTATTCGTCCTCGAAATGGGCTCGCACCTGATTCCCGCGATGCATCATTGGGTGTTAGGGGTTCTGGGTGAACAGCGCAATGCGTATCTGCAGTTCGTGCTTACCACGCTGGTGCTGTTTGGGCCCGGCCTGCGCTTCTTCCGCAAGGGCGTGCCTGCATTGCTGCGCGGTGCCCCTGACATGAACTCGCTGGTGTCGGTGGGTACCGCGGCGGCTTATGGCTATTCGGTGGTGGCCACTTTCATTCCGCAAGTGCTGCCGCAAGGTACCGCCAACATCTATTTCGAAGCCGCCGCGGTGATCGTTACGCTGATTTTGCTTGGGCGCACGCTGGAGGCTCGCGCCAAGGGGCGAACCTCTCAGGCGATAAAACGGTTGGTTGGGCTGCAGGCCAAAACGGCGCGCGTCGAGCGTAACGGTGCAACCCTGGAAATCCCGCTCGACCAGGTGACCACCGGTGATGTCGTGTTCGTTCGCCCGGGGGAGAAGATCCCGGTCGACGGTCAGGTCGTCGAAGGTGCCTCTTATGTGGATGAAAGCATGATCACCGGCGAACCGGTGCCGGTGTCCAAGGGTGTCGGTGCCGAAGTGGTCGGCGGCACCATCAACAAAACCGGGGCATTCAGCTTCCGCGTCACCAAAGTCGGTGCCAATACGGTACTCGCGCAAATTATCCGCTTGGTTGAGGAAGCCCAGGGTTCCAAGCTGCCGATCCAGGCGTTGGTCGACAAGGTGACCCTGTGGTTCGTCCCGGCGGTGATGGCGGCGGCAGCGCTGACGTTCCTGATCTGGTTGATCTTCGGACCGACGCCGGCACTGACCTTCGCGCTGGTGAATGCGGTGGCCGTGCTGATTATCGCCTGCCCTTGCGCCATGGGGCTGGCCACCCCCACCTCGATAATGGTCGGCACTGGCCGCGCCGCCGAGCTCGGCGTGCTGTTCCGTAAAGGCGAAGCCTTGCAGGCACTACGAGATGTCAGCGTTATCGCGCTGGACAAAACTGGCACCCTGACCAAAGGTCGCCCTGAGTTGACCGACCTGGTACCGGCCGAGGGCTTCGATTACGACGAGGTTCTGGCGCTGGTTGCCGCCGTGGAGACGCGTTCGGAGCACCCTATCGCCGAAGCCATCGTCGCCGCCGCAAAACAGCGCGACATCAAGATCGCCGCTATTGAAGCCTTCGATGCCACACCGGGCTTCGGTGTATCAGCCAAGGTCAGCGGCCGAACCGTCTCCGTTGGAGCCGACCGCTTCATGACGCAGCTCGGCCTGGACGTGGCCAGTTTCCTGCCGGCTGCCCAGCGTCTCGGAGAGCAAGGCAAGAGCCCGCTTTATGCTGCGATAGACGGTCGTTTGGCGGCGGTGATCGCCGTTGCCGACCCGATTAAAGAGACCACGCCAGAGGCAATCAAGGCGCTGCACGCATTGGGGCTCAAGGTCGCGATGATCACCGGTGATAATGCAGCAACCGCCTCGGCAATCGCCCGACAGCTCGGTATCGATGAGGTCGCGGCTGAGGTTTTACCCGACGGTAAGGTCGCGGCGCTGAAGCAGTTCCGCAGCCATGGTGCACGCGTCGCTTTCGTGGGGGACGGCATCAACGACGCCCCGGCGCTGGCCGAAGCCGATGTTGGATTGGCCATCGGTACGGGAACCGATGTAGCTATCGAAGCGGCAGACGTGGTGTTGATGTCCGGTGACCTGCGTGGTGTGGCAAATGCCATTGCGCTCAGCCAGGCGACGATCCGCAACATCAAGCAGAACCTGTTCTGGGCCTTTGCCTACAACGCAGTGCTGATCCCGGTTGCGGCAGGCATGCTTTACCCGATAAACGGCACCTTGCTTTCGCCGATCTTCGCCGCTGCAGCGATGGCGCTCTCCAGCGTCTTCGTACTCGGCAACGCGCTCCGTCTAAAGCGTTTCCAGGCACCGATGGGTATCGAATCCCGCCCTGTCGGGCCGGAAAACGTAAAGGTTTAGGCGGCAACACTACAACACGTTTGAGGAGGCCAGCATGGCCGGTGAATTTCATCCTCAGGTCGTCATCTACACCATGCCGACGAGCTCAGACTGCCAAACGTTGAAATCCTGGCTCGAAAATGAAGGGATCGCTTTCGAAGAACGCGATCTCTCCAACCCCGAGATCAGCGAGGAGGCCAAGGCGCGTGGCGGTGTATGTATCGCGCCAACCACTCAGGTGAACGCGAAAGTGTTCTATCGCACCTATCACCTGGATTGGTTGTGGTACTCGATCTGTCCAATCGCGCCAGCGAGTGCCAGCGATAACGCTACCTGTCGACCCATAGCCGATCCCCCGCTTTAAGGGGATTTAATGAATCCCCCAGAAGGAGTGAATAATGAACATCGGTCAAGCAGCCAAGTCCTCTGGCGTTTCGGCAAAGATGATCCGCTATTACGAACAAATTGGCCTGATCCCGAAAGCCCTTCGTTCTGATGCCGGTTACCGGCATTACAGCCCACAGGACGTACACAGCCTGCGATTTATTCGTCGTGCACGCGATCTGGGGTTTTCTGTCGAGCAGATCTCAGCCCTGCTGGTCTTGTGGAACGACCGCGATCGTGCCAGCGCCGACGTTAAAGAGATGGCGCTTTCCCATGTTGCCAGGTTGAAAGCCAAGATCGCCGAACTGCAAGAGATGGCGCAAACGCTCGAATACCTTGCCGATCACTGCCATGGCAACGATCGCCCGGACTGCCCGATCCTGGCGGATTTGGCTGAGCCTGCTACAACCACGGAGCCCAGCCTGCAACCCCCTCGTGAGGCGCCACGCTTTGGCGCTTATACACCGGTATCGTCATTGAATTCAAAGCAAAAATTTTCACTGAAAAGCGTTTGACCTTGCCACGCTGTCAACCCGCATAGTGACCGGACACCCTAAAGAACCAGGAGATTGATATGCACAGTTTCTACATTCCCAATATGACCTGCGGCGGTTGCGCGAAATCCGTAACCAAGGCACTACACAGAGTCGATCCGCAGGCCCAGATTGAAACCGACCCGGCCGCTCGTCAGGTTCAGGTCGATAGTACTCAGGACGAAAGTGATTTTCTCGCGGTGCTGCGTGAAGCAGGCTATCCGGCGCGAGAAGACCAATAGCCAACCCACATTGGTCTGAAAAGCTCACACTGAGCGAATCAACGTCGTCGCCAGTCTTAATCGATACAGGCCACAGAAAAGGAAATCACAGCATGAAAAACGTCAATCTGGCCCTCACTGCCCTCGCGCTGGCCACCCTGTCGTTCACGACCGTCGCCGCTACCCTGGTTGACTCAGCACCCACCGATCGGCAAAAAGCCGGGATCATTAGCGCCTGCGCAGCAAGCAATAATCTTTCTAGCCTACAGCGGGAACTGGAAGCCAAGGCGGTCGAAGCCGGCGCCGAGGTTTATCGCATCATCGGCGCCTCCGGCAATAACCGTCTGTGTGGCACAGCCGAAATTTATAAGTAAGATTGAGTCGGTAAGACATGAGGCCCACATGCGGCCTCATGTGGGTTTGGCACCCATTATTTTCCGTTTTCCATCCCCACCACGTAAAACACGCTGGTATTCGTTCTCACAATCCGTACCATACACGCCACATTGATGCATGTTGGGTGCGTTTATCCCCAGACAACCAGGCATGACAGCACGCCAAGGTTCTTCACGGCCCCGAGAGCGAAATGAATAATGACCCAATCAGCCTGTTGAATGCTAAACTTGCTGCCTAAAACGTCATGCCCATAGTGCCCCCAATTGAGAACGAGCACGATTTAAATGTCAGAAAAACAAACCGTTAGTCAAAAAGAGCAATACAACCTCAACAAATTGCACAAGCGTCTGCGCCGCAACGTGGGCGAAGCGATTGCCGACTTCAACATGATTGAAGAAGGCGACCGCATCATGGTCTGCCTGTCCGGCGGTAAAGACAGCTACACCATGCTGGAAATTCTGCGCAACCTGCAGCAGAGTGCACCGGTCAATTTCTCACTGATTGCCGTTAACCTCGATCAGAAACAGCCTGGCTTCCCTGAGCATATCCTGCCAGCCTATCTGGAAAGTTTAGGGGTGGAATACAAGATCGTTGAGGAGAACACCTACAGCATCGTCAAGGACAAGATCCCCGAGGGCAAAACCACCTGCTCCCTGTGTTCGCGTCTGCGCCGCGGTATCCTTTACCGCACCGCCACCGAGCTGGGTGCCACCAAGATTGCCCTAGGCCACCACCGTGACGACATTCTGCAGACCCTGTTCCTCAATATGTTCTACGGCGGCAAACTGAAAGGCATGCCACCTAAACTGATGAGCGACGACGGTAAGCACGTGGTGATCCGTCCGCTGGCTTACTGCCGTGAAAAAGATATTGAGCGTTTCTCGGTGGCGAAAGCATTCCCGATTATTCCGTGCAACCTGTGCGGTTCGCAGCCTAACCTGCAGCGTCAGGTAATTGGCGACATGCTGCGCGACTGGGATAAACGCTATCCAGGCCGCCTGGAAACCATGTTCAGCGCAATGCAAAACGTGGTGCCTTCGCACCTGAGCGACTTTAACCTGTTTGATTTCAAAGGCATTCACCACGGCAGTGAAGTCGTTGACGGTGGCGATTTGGCCTTCGATCGCGAAGACATTCCGATGCAGCCGGTGGGTTGGCAGCCGGAAGAGACGGATGAACCTGCCCCGGCACGTTTAGACGTGCTCGAAATCAAGTAAGCCGTTGTTCCGCCCGCACACTGCGGGCGGCTCTTTACCCCCCTTCAGTTGGCGATCCCGCTCGCATTTTCAGCAGAATTCACCAGACAGTGCGGTTTTTATCCTATACTGTGTTTTTATACAGTCACCAGGAGATTACCGATGAACATCACGCCCTGCTTGTCTCACGTTTCTCTCGGCAGCAATAATTTTGACGCCGCAGCTGATTTTTACGATCGCACCCTCGCCGCCTTAGGTTGCCGCCGGGTTTTGGAACACCCAGGGGCCATAGGCTACGGTCGCGATTATCCGGAGTTTTGGTTGCAGCTGCCGATCGACGGCAAACCGGCCACCACCGGCAACGGCATTCATGTGGGTTTTTTCGCCACCAGCAAGCAGCAGGTTGATGATTTTTACCAGCAGGCGCTGCTGGCCGGGGCGAAGGATGAAGGTGCCCCCGGTTCACGGCCGCACTATGGTGAAGCCTATTACGGCTGTTTTGTGCGTGATCTGGACGGGCACAAGATTGAAGCCAGTTTCTGGGATGAGAGTGCGGCCTGAGGGCAAATTGCGGACAAAAAAATGCCGGTGATTAAACCGGCATCGTATGAATCAATGTGCTATGCAGTAATTCTAAATATAAGAAAGTAAGACAATTATGGAGCGCAACGCCCATCGCTTGACGTTGCATTCACCTGCGAGATAGATCATGCCTCATTTCCCCCCGACAAAAGTTGATATCGCTCAATGTTAACCGGGGTTTTACCTCTTTTTGGCTACAACCAACGCCGTCGCTTCAGCCACCAGCCCACGCCGAACACCAATCCGGCCAGCATCAGGCAAAATGCCGCAAAGCCGAATGGATTACCGCCCCCAGGGATCCCGCCCAGGTTGACGCCGAACAGCCCGGTCAAAAAGGTCGTAGGCAAAAACACCATCGCCAGGAGCGACATGGTGTAGGTGCGGCGGTTCATGGCATCGGCCATTACCGTGGTGATTTCGTCAGAAAGGATCGCGGTACGTGCAATGCTACCGTCCAGGTCATCCAGCCCGCGCCCCAGCCGATCGGCAATATCCTGCATGCGGCGACGATCGTCGTCATTCATCCAGGGCAAACGATCGCTGGCTAAACGCGAGAACACGTCGCGTTGCGGTGCCATATAACGACGCAGCACAATCAACTGTTTGCGGATCAGCGCCAATTGCCCCCGTTCGGGGACCTGCTGCTCCAGTAACGAATCTTCCAAATCGATGATTTTATCGTGCAGATCTTCGATAAACTCGCTGGCGTGGTCGGTCAATGCGTCCGATATCTCCACCAGCCAGTTACCGCTGTTGGTTGGCCCACTGCCGCTTTGCAGATCGTTCACCACCTGGTCAATGGAATAGACCTTGCGATGGCGGGTAGAAACGATGAGTTTATCGGTCATGTAAACGCGGATAGTGACCAGCTGATCCGGCCGCGAGTTGGCGTTAAAGTTGATGCTGCGCAGCGTGATCATGGTGCCTTCGCCCACCTTGCTGACGCGCGGCCGGGAACTTTCGCCGGATAAAGCCTCTCTTACCGCATCCGGCAAAAGCGGTGTGGTAGCCAGCCACTCGGCGCTGGCTGGGTGCGCATAATCGAGATGCAGCCAGCATGGCTCATCGCAGGTGACTTTATCATCGTAATCAATCGATGTTACACCGCCCTTACCATCGAGTTGGTAGGCATAGACTGCGTCAGGAACCTGTAACTCGCGCCCCTCAATGACTTCCATTCCTCATCCTCTTTGCTTTTCAGTTACCTCAGAGTCTAGCGTTAATGCCAGGCGGATCAAAGATGAAGCCGTGCGAATGCTACGCTCGAAATGGCCTTATAGGCTAACATGGAGGAATAATGCGCAAACCCTAAAGCTGGTGCTTAGTGACCCCCACTCGAACATTGGTATTGGCCTCAGTAGCGGCGGTTATCGCAACCCCGTTTCATCCACTGTTTGCCGCAGATAGCACACTCGACACCCTTGCCGATGCATACCGGGTGAAACTGGGACCAACAGCAGGAAATTTGCCCTACTTTGTCGCGCAACCCCAGGTAATCAAACCAGATAGCGTGTTAATCGTGCTGCACGGACATCCCAGAGATGCGGGGAAAACCCTGGCCGCCGCGATAAAAGCGGCTCAACTTGCAGGCAAAACCGGCCAGGCGCTGTTGGTCGCCCCGCTGTTCCCGGTCAGTAATGCTCAGTCCGCACGCTGCCATTCTCCCGGCGTTCCGCAAGCGCAGGCCGGGGACGCGCTGTGGAGTTGCAGTTCCTGGATCGAAGGCGGTTTGGACAACCAGGGAAGAACCAGCTCGTTTGCCGCGCTTGATCGCCTGGTTGCCGAATTGAAAGTAAAATGGCCGCAGATACGCTGGGTCACCGTTACAGGGTTTTCCGCCGGCGCACAGTTTGTACAGCACTATGTCGGTTTCGCCAATCCGCCGCCCGGCGTAAAACTGCGCTTTGTGATATCCGACCCCGGCAGTTGGCTCTATTTTGACAGTCACCGACCGCTGCCGGTAAACAACGAGCGCCCTGTCGATTGGCGCGATTGTGATTCAACAGGGGGCTGCACCTTCGATTGGGTTGAGGTTAACAGTGACGCCTGCCCGAGCGTCAATCGTTGGAAATACGGCATTGAGGCTATTCCGAGCTACCTCGACCAACAGACTGAATCAATACGCCAACGCTATGCCACGGCGAATATCACCTACATGGTTGGCGCAAAGGACAGCGGCGACGCGCCAGGCAGCTTCTACAAAATACTCGACAAATCTTGTGCGGCACAGGCGCAAGGCCCCGATCGTCTACAACGCGGCATCGCCTATGCGGCTTACGATCGACGTTTTATTGCCCCGCGCGCCAAACGTGATTTAGCGATCGTTCCCGACTGTGCACATGACGTGTCCTGCGTATTTCCCTCACCCATTGGGCGTCAGGTATTATTTAACAAAAATGCAGACTAATAATAACGGAGATGAAATAAAACCCGGCCGATAAATGCGGATATCGTGGAATAAAGCGCTGGCTATCGCGCCATTATTATGACTTAACATATTCACAGCAATCTTAATTCATAATGACAATAAAAAATTAACAAAAAGCTGTTCCAGCTCAAATTTGAGAGGCATATACTTCCCTCACTACGAGGAGGTAGTTATGTTACGCGACCATTTAAAATTAAACGACAGCGATACGCTGGAGAAAATCCGCAGCGTTAATTTTCAAAACCAGGGCCAGGAAGAGATCAGCGAGTTTATCGTTAAGAATGCCAGCGGTGCGCAGGTTGGCAAGGTGTCGGTACACGATCACCTCAGCACCCGACGCTCATACCCAACCAGCTATCGCATTACCCAAACGGACATGAGCGGACGCATCCTGGTTGATGCCATGCGGGACAGCTTATAAAGCATAAATAACGACCTGTTTTACCCACTATTCATTGCCGAATATAAAGGGCTCTCCGGTTATTTCAACGGACAGCATCGCCCTGGCTGAAATAAGCTATTGGGGTTTGTTTTATTATTCGACAAATATTGATAACCAGGCCCCGAATTAACGGAGCCTGGTTAAATGCAGTTATTAATGCTTGATAATATACATCGTCTGGCTGTAGGCCACGTCTTCCGGATTGGTGATCGGGTAACCTTTTACCCAAGGCTTGATCAGACGGCCATTGGTGTATTGGTAAATCGGCGCGATCGGCGCCTGTTCCGCGATGATCTGCTCCAGTTTGTTGTAATCCGCCGTCAGGGCCGTGGCGCTGGTTTCACGGCTGGCCTGCGCCAACAGCTTGTCGTAATCCGCACTCTTGAATTTGGCGATATTGCCGCTGTGGGTGGAGCTCAACAACGACAGGAAGGTCGAGGCTTCATTGTAATCGCCCACCCAGGAAGCGCGCACCACGTCGAAATTGCCGGTGTTGCGGCTGTCGATATAAGTTTTCCATTCCTGATTCTGCAACTTAACATCGATCCCAAGGGTTTTCTTCCACATTGAGGCCACGGCGATGGCTATTTTCTGATGGCTTTCTGAAGTGTTATACAACAGCGTCAGCTTCAAAGGGTTATTAGGGCCATAGCCGGCCGCCTGCATCAGCGCCTTGGCCTGGGCATCCAGTTCGGCCTGCGGCTGCTGTTGCAACAGACTCACTTCCGGTTTAAACCCTGCGGTCACATCCGGCGTAAAGTGATAAGCCGGTTTCTCACCGGTGCCTAACACTTTTTCGGCGATAATTTTGCGATCGATCGCGTAAGACAGCGCCTTGCGCACCCGCACATCGTTGGTCGGCGCCCGTTGGGTGTTGAAAGCATAATAATAGGTGCCGAGTTGGTCCGGGGTATACACCTGATCCGGAATGTCTTTCAGCAGTTTTTGGTACATGTTTTTAGGGAAGGATTCGGTGATATCGATATCGCCGGCCAGGTAGCGTTTAGTGGCGTTAGATTCCTGGTTGATTGGTACAAAGGTCACCTTGGTCAAAACGGTATGCGCATGATCCCAATAGTGTTCGTTGGGCGCCAGCACCAGTTTCTCGTTGACCACACGCTCCTGTAGCTTATACGCACCGTTGCCCACCAGATTGCCGACTTTGGTCCAGTCATTGCCAAATTTCTCCACCACCGCTTTATTCGCCGGGAACAGGCTGAAGTTGGCCGTCAGGCTGACAAAATAGGGTACCGGCTTATTCAACTGTACTTTTAAGGTGTAATCATCCAGCGCCGTTACGCCCAGCTTGTCCGCTGGCAATTTACCGGTAATGATCTCATCGGCATTCTGGATACCTGCCAGCTGGGCAAACCAGGCAAAGGGAGACAGACTTTTTGGTTCGACCAGGCGTTGCCAGCTATAGACAAAGTCTTTTGCCGTGACAGGGTCACCGTTAGACCAGCGTGCGTCCTTACGCAGTGTGAAAATATAGGTTTGGTTATCCGTGGTTTGCCAACGGGTGGCAACGCCAGGGATCACTTTGCCGTTGGCATCCTGATTCACCAAACCTTCAAACAGATCACGCGCCAATTGTGCTTCCGGCAGCCCGACCGCCTTGATGGGATCGAGCGAAGCAGGCTCATCTTTGATATGGCGAACAATTTCCTGCTTTTCCGCCAGAGTGGTACCCGGGGGAACCTGCGCCGCCATTGCGCTGCTCAATCCTGCGCCGATCGCTACCGCACACAGCGCCAAACGAAAACCCTGTTGAATTATTTTTCTCGTCATTCTGATTCATCCCCGTTAACCATCTGAATTTTTTATCTTATAGCACAAGATTAGTCTCACCTAGAGTTCCAGGCGGACAAGATGTAAAAACTGGGGGCCAGGCAATAAAAAATGCCCGTACGACGAAGTCGACACGGGCATTTTGATCTCGACGAGGATTATTCGTAAAGATGGATGCTGTTGATACGGTAGCTGAATTCTTCGCCCTCTTCTTCATCGAAGATAGTGAAGAAGCCTTTCTCCACCAGCGGCTTGGCATGGATATCGGTCTTTTGCATCTGACGTGACTCGGCATCGTCATAGCCATAGTCCAGATAGAAGCTGTTTTTTTGATAGTCGACGTGCAGGGTAAACGGATAGTTTGACTCATCGCCGCGCCCGTCGTCGTTTTTCACCACGCCGAACCATTCACCCTGGCGGATTTGGTTTTCCTCGTCCACGCCGCACAGCAGCGTGATGGTATCTTTTTCATTTTCGCTATAGCTGGCAATAATTCTGGCTACTGGCATGTTAAATCCCCTGTTTGGTTATTGGGTTAGCTTTGCCGATAGTATAACAACAGCGAATTGACCGGCGGGGTTTTATTGTTACCTGCGCTAACGCACAGTTCACATAACGCGCGATAGCTGAACAATAGCTCTGGGAAAGTGCAGCTAAAGCGTAATACACTGAATAAAATGATAATCACTCTCGACCTTTAAATCAGGGAACGCATCATGATCCAGCATCGACCGCGCAGTGAACGTGGCCAATTGGCCGTTGCAGGAGAGAATTACGGCAGTTCGCTGCTGGGCGCACCGCTGCTCTATTTCCCGGCGGCCATCAGTAGCCCGGATACCGGGCTGATCATCGCCGGTACGCACGGTGACGAAGGTGCCGCTATTGTCACGCTGTCCTGTGCGCTGCGCAGCATCGCCCCCAATCAGTTGCGTCACCATGTGGTGCTGGCCGTCAACCCGGACGGCTGCCAACTGGGGCTGCGCGCCAATGCCAACGGGGTCGACCTGAATCGCAATTTCCCGGCGGCCAACTGGCGCTCTGGCGACACGGTTTATCGCTGGAACAGCGCAGCGGAGGCTCGGGACGTTAAGCTTTCGACCGGTGGTCGTCCGGGTTCCGAGCCGGAGACCCAGGCGCTGTGCCACCTGATCCATCGGCTGAAACCTCGCTGGGTAGTCTCCTTCCATGAACCCTTGGCCTGTATTGAAGACCCTGCCAGCTCCCGGCTTGGCGTCTGGCTTTCGCACAAGTTTGCCCTGCCGCTGGTCACCAGCGTCGGTTACGAGACGCCGGGATCGTTCGGCAGTTGGTGCGCCGATCTGTCGCTGCCCTGCATCACCGCAGAGTTCCCACCAATCTCTGCCGATGCCGCCAGCGAAAGCTACCTCGACGCCATGGTGGAATTACTGACCTACCCGGACTGAGTCGGTTACGGGGCGAGGTTGATCGCCCCACATTCGAAATCCAGACCCGGTTCAACGTCCTTCGCCAGCCAGGTTGGCCCGTCCAAATCGACGAATCGCGCCCCCGGAGCCAAGGGTAACGCCGCGCCGATCGCTCGAGAAGTGCAGAGCATGCAACCCAGCATGATGGCGAACCCTTGCTCCCGCGCCAATGCCGCCAACGCCAACCCTTCCGTCAGACCGCCGGTCTTGTCCAGCTTGATATTGACCATCTGATAGCGACCGGCCAACCGCGGTAGATCGCTACGCGTGTGGCAGCTCTCATCGGCGCAAATCGGTAACGGGTGGATAAAGTTTTCCAGCGCGCTGTCGTCCTTCGCCGGCAGCGGTTGCTCCAGCATCGCCACGTCCAGATCCGCCAACAGCTGACAACGTGCCGCCAACCCCTCCGCCTGCCAGGACTCATTGGCGTCGACGATCAAGGTGGCCGTCGGCACTGCCGCACGGATCGCCACCAGTCGTTCACTGATCAGGTGGTTATCCAGCTTGATTTTCAACAGCCGGGCCCCTTGTTGCTCAAGCTCACGCGCGGCGAACGCCATCGCCTCCGGCGAGCCGATGCTGACGGTTTGCGCCATCACAATGCGTTCCGGCTCTACGACTGCGCTGCGTTGCCACAGGCTCTGGCCGTTCAGGCGACATTCCAGATCCCACAGTGCAGAATCCACCGCATTACGCGCTGCACCTGCCGGCATTAGCCGCTGCAGTTGCTCCCGCGTCGCGCCCTGTTCCACAGCCGTTGCCACTTCAGCCAGCTGCGCCATCACCGAGGCTTCACTTTCGCCGTAACGCGCATATGGCGTACATTCGCCGCTGGCACGCACGCCCTGCTGTTCAATTTCGACCACCACGACTTTGGCTTCGGTACGGCTACCGCGAGCTATCACAAAGGCAGTATGCAGCGGCCAGGCTTCTGGGTAAAAACGCATGCTTCTCATAACGGCTCCTGAGGCGAAAATTGCGCATAAACAAGGGCGACCAGAAGGATAAATTCTGGACACAACCTAATATATACAACTATTTAGCAAACTTTATATATCCAACCCGCAATTGTTGACATAAACTGATGCCAGGGTGTGAACCTAATGTTAAGCGCGGCGTAAAGTCCCTTTTCATTAGGCTCATGCCCTTTGTATAAACACCTGTAAAAGGAATCAAGCTAATGACTCAGACAGTACATTTTCAAGGCAACCCGGTTAGCGTTGCAGGCCATCTGCCACAGTCCGGCGAACAAGCCAAAGCCTTCTCTCTGGTTGCCAAAGACCTGTCAGATGTGGCGCTGAGCAGCTTCGCGGGTCAACGCAAAGTTCTGAACATTTTCCCAAGCATCGATACCGGCGTTTGTGCGACTTCGGTGCGTAAATTCAACCAGTTGGCCAGCGGCCTGGATAACACCGTCGTGCTGTGCATTTCATCCGACCTGCCGTTCGCACAGTCACGTTTCTGTGGCGCGGAAGGCCTGAGCAACGTGGTGACCCTGTCCACTCTGCGCGGTGCAGAATTCAAACAAGCCTACGGCGTTGAAATCGCCGAGGGCCCACTGGCCGGTCTGACTGCACGTGCGGTCGTGGTGCTGGATGGCCAGGATAACGTGTTGTACAGCGAGCTGGTGAATGAAATCACCAACGAACCAGACTATGACGCGGCGCTGGCTGCATTGAAGTAATGTCATAAGGCCCGCGAATGCCGGGCTCTGATAGCCAAGTATTAAAATGGGCGCCTTAGGCGCCCATTCTTTTTACTCTTCGCTTTCCCCAGCCGGCTTGCGGCTGCTAAGACCATACTCGCGCAGCTTGTTGGCGATCGCGGTATGTGAAACCCCCAGGCGTTTCGCCAGCTTTCGCGTGCTTGGATAAGTGCGGTACAACCGCGTCAACAC
Source organism: Serratia sp. BIGb0234 (assembly GCF_024809915.1). Lineage (NCBI taxonomy): Bacteria > Pseudomonadati > Pseudomonadota > Gammaproteobacteria > Enterobacterales > Yersiniaceae > Serratia > Serratia sp. BIGb0234. The sequence continues at coordinate 32,820 of NZ_JANUEI010000004.1, read as the reverse complement.
CGAGCGTTCAAAACGCTTGCTGATGTCGTCAAGCGAGCCGTCCAACACTTCATCCCCCAATGACATTTCAACTTCAAATTCCGGTAGAACGATATCTTGTGGACGAAGTTCGAAACCTTCCGTTTGCGTCAGCGCGCGATAGATGGCGTTCTTCAACTGCCGCACGTTGCCCGGCCAGCCGTATTTGCTGAGGAAGCTGCCCAGATCGTTGGACAATTTCGGCCGCGCAACGCCCTGCTCATCGGCAAAGCGCGCCACGAACAGTTCGGTCAGCGGCATGATGTCCTGCGGACGCTCACGCAGCGGCGGAAGGGTAATGGTCAGTACGTTAAGGCGATAATACAAGTCCTCACGGAACTCACCGCGTTGCACCAGTTCGGTCAGGTTTTTCTGCGTCGCGCAGATCACACGTACATCGACATGCACTTCGTGTTCTTCGCCAACCCGGCGGAAAGTGCCGTCGTTAATAAAGCGCAGCAGTTTGGTCTGCATGCGCGGCGACATTTCACCGATTTCATCGAGCAATACCGAACCGCCGTGTGCCTGCTCGAAGAAGCCCTTCTTGCCTTCCAGCGCATTGGGGTAAGCGCCCGGCGCATGGCCGAACAGCTCGCTTTCCGCTACGTCGTCCGGCAAAGCGGCACAGTTTAGCGCCAGGAACGGCTGCTTGCCGCGCGGACTGCGCAGGTGACAGGCCCGGGCCAGGATATCTTTACCGGTACCGGTATCCCCGACAATCAACAGCGGCGCATCCAACATCGCCAGCTTGCGCGCCTGATCCAGCACCTGGCGCATTTTCGGGCTGGCGGCGACGATGTGATCAAATTCGGTATCGTCGTTCACCGACAAGTTCTGTAGCTGACGGCCCATGCGCGCCGTGGACTTCAGCATCACAACCGCGCCGACGGTGTCTTTCTGCTGATTTTCGTCTTCCAGATAGATGGGGGTGATATCCATCAGGAAATCCTGACTGCGGATCACCACCCGCTCAGATTGCGGAGTCGCCTGTTCGCTCTCCAGCCAGCGGCTGAAGTTATAACCGCCAATCAACGCAGTGGCGGTCTGGTTGCGGATTTTGTCTTCGCTGAAACCGAACAGCGCCTGAGCCGCCGGGTTAGCCAGCTCGACCTTGCCTCTCATATCTATCGAGAAGACCGGTTCCGGCATCGACTCCAGCAACGCCCGCAGGGCGCGGTGCTCACGCTCGGACGGCATGAAATTCACGGTGCGTACGTCGGTCACGCCGGCGATGCGGCGGATCTCTGCCATCAAGGCACGGAAGGTGTCAAAATCCAGCTGGGAAAAATTGAGGTAAATGCGGCCGATGGGATCGATTTCGATGCCACGTAAATCTATGCTGCGCAATACCAAAAGATCGAGTAACTCTCGAGTCAGACCGATTCGGTCTTCGCAAAAAACTTCCAAACGCATCAGTATTGGCCTTATCTCTGCAGGTGCGGGGATGACTGGCAATGATGATACTCTCTCACCCCGAACGGTAGAAGCAATCTGTCAGCAAAAGTTGACAGAACTCTGATTTATCGCTGTTGTTGATGTTTTTAAACGCAAGTGAATAACACCATCGGCGTCATTTTAGCTGATCGGCAGAGAGTTATCACAACCGCCAATAAATTTGCAGATAAATATAATGTATTTGCAGGGGGATCGTCTTTCGTCAAGTGAAGGTTACGTATTGGCTTTGCACGGCGTGACAGAGGCAGAAAGGAAGCACGGCGCCCAAATGGACGCCGTGAGGAGATTATTTGGCTTTGCTGTCGCCTTTCTTCATGGTTTCTTTCAGTTGGCCGACCAATTGGCTGCGGAAATCACCCAGTTTGGGTTTCTCACCTTCCAGCCAAGGCAGTGGACGGCACAGCTCCATCGCCTTGATGCCTAGCCGCGCGGTCAGCAAACCGGCACCGATCCCCTGTGCTGCACGGGCAGACAAACGAGCCGCCAGATCTTGCGACATCCAGTCCATCCCCACTTCGCGCACCAGTTCGGACGCACCGGCAAAGGCAATGTTCAACAGCACCAGGCGGAATAGCCGCAGACGACTAAAGTAGCCCAGTTCGATGCCATACAGCGCCGCGATGCGGTTGATAAGGCGAATATTGCGCCAGGCGATAAACGCCATATCCACCAGCGCCAGCGGACTGACGGCAATCATTAACGTGGATTCCGCGGCCGAACGGCTGATTTCACGCCGAGCCTGGTTGTCCAGCACCGGCTGCACCAGTTTGGCGTACAGCGCCACCACTTCACGGTCGTTTTGGGTTTCATGCAGCGAGGCCTGCCAGCGCTGCAACGCCGGATGCCCTTGATCCAGACCGGCCTGGCGCGCCAATTTCTCGCAGAACTCCCGCCCTTTGCCCAAACCGTGGCTGTGCAGTAGTTCTCGAGCCACATCTCGCTCTTCGGCACGCTGGCGCAGACGGTATAACCGGCGCCATTCGGTCACCACCGAACCCACCCCGGCAAAAACGATCAAGCCACCCGCTACGCCACCGCCCATGGCAATCCAATCCTGCTGCACCCAGGCGGTATGTACCCACTGTACGCCCTGCGCCACTACGCTGACGCCAAACAGCGCCAGCCCGGCAGTGACCATTTTGCGCCACAGGCTGCGTTTGGGTTTCAGGGCCGCATTGATGATGCCTTCGGCGCGCCCCTCTTCGTCTTCCTGCTGCAGCTCCGGCGCCGCCGGGAAAAAGCTTTCCGCCTGCTGTTCGTCGAAAGCGACGTTAGCACGCAGCACGGGCTCCTGCGGGGGTTGCAGCGGTTGTTCAAAATCGATACGCGGTTTTATCGGCTCGCTCATCGCAATTTATCTCCCAGTAGAAACTCCATCACCGCATCCAGGCGAATATGTGGCAACGGGCTGTCCACGCTCATGGCGCGTGGGCGAAACTCATCGAAATGGAAGCCCTGGTTTTGCCAAAAAGCCGGCCCAGGCAAGCGCGCCGGCACTTCGCCGGGGAAAACCGTCAGCGGCGCTCCGTCGTTCAGACGATTGCCTTTTAACGCCGGGATGCGCTGCCCCTGATGATCAACGATACCGCTCTCGGTAGCCTGTACCGAGGCCAGCCCAACACAGTCCATGCTGATGCCTTCAAACGCGGCGTTCTGCCACGCTTCCTGCACCAACTGCTGCAGCAGCGACACCAGATTGGCGTGCTGGTCGGCGGTAATATGGTCGGCTTTGGTGGCGGCGAACATCAGCTTGTCGATGGTCGGTGAAAACAACCGGCGAAACAGCGTGCGCTTGCCATAGTGGAAACTCTGCATCAACTGGGTCAGCGCCAGGCGCATGTCGTTAAACGCCTGCGGGCCACTGTTGAGCGGCTGCAAGCAGTCCACCAACACGATTTGGCGGTCGAAACGGACAAAATGCTCTTTATAAAAGTTTTTGACGATCGACTGGCAGTAATAATTGAAACGCGCACGCAGCATGCCGATGTTGCTGTGTTTATCCGCCTGCGCCAGCTTCGATTCCCCCTGAGCGTCCACATTCGGCCACGGGAAAAACTGCAACGCCGGCGCACCGGCCAGATCCCCCGGCAGGACAAAGCGCCCCGGCTGAATAAAGTGCAGCCCTTCACTTTTGCAACGCAGGAGATAGTCGGTGTAGGCCTGGGCGATAGCCGCCAGTTTGTTTTCATCCGCCGGAGCCAGCGGATCGCAGCTTTTACACAGCGCCAGCCAAGGCTTGGCCCACTCGGCACGATCGCCCTGTAGCAGGCCGGCCATTTGCCGCGACCAGGCCAGATAGTCCTGTTCCAGCATCGGCAGGTCCAGCAACCACTCGCCGGGATAATCGACGATTTCCAGGTACAGGGTCGACGTGTCTTTGAAATGACGCAGCAGTGAATCATTGGAGCGGTAACGCAGCGCCAGGCGAATTTCGCTGACGCCACGCGTCGGGGTCGGCCAGCTCGGCGGTGTGCCATACAGCTGCGCCAACCCTTCATCATAGGTAAAACGTTGAATGCCGAGATCGCGCTGCGGAATGCGCTTCACGCCCAGCAGGCGCTCTTCACGCACCGGCGAGAACAGCGGCATGCGCGCACCGCTGTGAACGTGCAGCAATTGGTTGACGAAAGCGGTGATAAAGGCGGTTTTGCCGCTACGGCTCAGACCGGTCACCGCCAGGCGCAGATGGCGATCCATTCCGCGGTTGACCAGCGACGTTAACTCATTTTGCAGTCGTTTCATTGTTCTCCTTGGCATAGGCCCTAAATAATTGGAGTTGCATCGCGGCGGCCAGTTTGTAAGTCCTGGAAGCATAGCGCACTATGTGACCAGGGCGGGCAAGCGCAGCCAACAAAGAGGCAGCTTCAAGTATGACGGGTATAACGCCCAAACACCTTGTTCAGGCCTTTGCGGAACAGAGGTTCCAGCACCAGCGCCAATACAAAGCGAATCGGTTTGCGACCCACAGTCCGCAGCAGCCAGCCGGCCGCCCCTGCCGGGCCGTAATTCAGTAACGCTATGATGATGACTTTAGACACTGTCTTCAACATTGCACCTGCTCCTCGTTTAAATCCACCGGTTTTAGCGGCGCTTGCGGCATAGGTTTTGTTCATTATCAATGCCCTCCGGCACAGTTCGGGTCAATAAAGGATGATGACGGGTGCAATGCCTGACCTGCGCACGGCGCAGGCCATAGCATGCGGGGCGGGTTAAAGCTTGCGGAAACGGCTCTGTACGCCGAAAGTGTCCGACGTGACGTAACGCTCAACCTGTCGCAGCTGTTGTTCGCCGCTGCCCAGTTGATATTCAAGTTGGTCGAGCAACTGACGCGGCGTTTTTTGCTGTTCGCCGTCAAAACGGCTGGCCGGCGCTTCATCCAACACGAACACCAGCGCGAAATAAGCAATCAGGGTGAAGAAAAACAGCCCGAAGAACATCGATAACACCACGATCACCCGGATCAGGCGTACCGGCACGTCGAAATAATGGGCCAGACCGGCGCAGACGCCCTTCACCATCCCTTCTTCAGGTACGCGATAAAGCTTTTTACTGCCCAGAGTGTTGTTCATCAAGACTGTCTCCAGTTCGGGTGTTCTGCATCGAGGATCTCTTCCAGCGCCTGAATGCGTTCACGCATACGCTTGGCATCTTCTGCCAGCTGTGCCAGACGCTGCATTTCCTGATGGCTCAGTTGAATGCCGTTTTGTTGCCGATTGCTGTAATGCAGCCAAAGCCAAATCGGTGCGACAAACAACACAAAGATTGTCAACGGAATGGCAAGTAATAGAGCACTCATTTCTTTTCCTTCTTAATGCGTCTTTGGTGGGCGGCCACCCTACCGTGGCCGCCCAGGTTATTGACAAAGGGGGATAAAAGCGTGGTTTTTCCCCCCTTTGTGTTATCAGCCGAAAATCAATAAATTGATTTTCCTGATTTATTTTCAAAACCTTTATTGCCTTACTCGGAACGATTCATTTTTGCTTTCAGCGCCGCCAACTGCTCGCTGATGGCGTCGTCGGCTTTCAGCTCGGCAAACTCTTGATCCAGAGACTTCTTTTTACCGATGCTGACGCTTTCCGCTTCGGCTTCCATATGGTCAATGCGACGTTCGAACTGCTCGAAACGCGCCATTGCCTCATCCAGTTTGCCGCTGTCGAGCTGACGACGCACTTCGCGGGAAGACGACGCCGCCTGATGACGCAATGTCAGTGCTTGTTGGCGTGCGCGTGTTTCGGTCAGCTTGTTTTCCAGCTCGCCGATTTCGCTTTTCATGCGGGCCAGGGTTTCTTCTACGGTCGAGACTTCATGAGTCAGCGTAGAGATCAGGTCGGCCACTTTTTGTTTTTCGATCAGCGCCGCACGGGCCAGATCTTCTTTATCTTTACGCAGCGCCAGTTCGGCTTTGTCCTGCCAGTCGCTCAGTTGGTTTTCACCCTGCTCGATACGGCGTAACAGCTGCTTTTTCTCCGCCAGCGCACGCGCTGAGGTAGAACGGACTTCGACCAGCGTGTCTTCCATCTCTTGGATCATCAACCGCACCAGTTTTTGCGGATCTTCTGCCTTATCCAGCAGCGTATTGATGTTGGCGTTCACGATGTCGGCAAAACGAGAAAAAATACCCATAATTCACTTCCTCTTGGTTCTGATGGCGTCTGAAGCGCCGCGTTAAATCATGCAGAATGCCCAAAGACTTAATCAAAACCCGTGCCAACTTTTATTTCGTTGAATAATAAAGACTATTTATTTTTGACTCTCTGAACGCATCCTGTAGAGTGATTATTTTCACCAAACATTGGCGAATTTCATCATGAGCGAACAGTTAGAAAACCTGCTGGGCGAAGCAAACGCCTTTGTCGAAGTATTAGAGCAAGTCTCGCAACTGGCAAAGTTGAACAAGCCGGTGTTGGTTATTGGTGAGCGCGGAACCGGTAAGGAGTTGATTGCCCACCGTTTACATTACCTCTCCAACCGTTGGCAAGGGCCATTTATCTCGCTTAACTGCGCGGCGCTGAATGAGAACCTGCTGGATTCGGAACTGTTCGGCCACGAGGCCGGAGCTTTTACCGGTGCGCAGAAGCGCCACCTGGGTCGCTTTGAACGCGCCGACGGCGGCACTTTGTTTCTCGATGAACTGGCGACCGCGCCGATGCTGGTACAGGAAAAATTGCTGCGGGTGATTGAATACGGCCATCTGGAACGCGTCGGCGGTAGCCAACCGCTGCAGGTCGATGTCCGGCTGGTGTGTGCCACCAACGACGACTTGCCCGCGCTGGCGGCGGCAGGAAAATTCCGCGCCGACCTGCTGGACCGCCTGGCGTTCGACGTGGTGCAGTTGCCGCCGCTGCGCCGGCGCCAGCAAGACATCATGTTGCTGGCCGAACACTTTGCGATCCAGATGTGTCGTGAGCTGTCGTTGCCGCTGTTTCCTGGCTTTACCGAGCGCGCCAGAGATGCCCTGCTCGGCTATCACTGGCCAGGTAACGTACGCGAATTGAAAAACGTGGTGGAGCGTTCGGTCTACCGCCACGGCACCAGCTCGGAAGCGCTGGATAACATCGTCATCAACCCGTTCGCCCAGCGGGAAAGTGTGCCATTGCCTGTAGAGGCCGAAGCGCATGATGGCCTGCCGGTACTGCCGCTGGATTTAAAAGCCTGGCAATTGGCGCAGGAGAAGTCTCTGATCGAAGCGGCACTGCAACAGGGAAGGTTTAACCAACGTAAAGCGGCGGAGTTGCTGGGGCTGACCTATCACCAGCTACGCGGCATGCTGAAAAAACATGCGTTACTGCAAAATGGCGAGGCGGACGACGAATAGCGGGCAAAAAAAAAGCCAGCACCCGAGCTGGCTTAAAAAACACTGGAAGCAATGTGAGCAATGTCGTGCCTTCCACAGCAGAACCACAGGGAGTGGCCTTCCGTGAACTGCCAAGCGATGATAATAGTTATCAGTATCATCTGTAAAGCACTTTGTTGAGAATTTTTCTCATTACCACACTGTCATTGTGCAATTACCACTCAGGGAAGGGGTCGGCCATCTCGTGCCAGTAATCCACCCCGGCGGCCATTTCCTCATCGTTTAGCAGGCAAGCGTCCAGCAAACGCGTTATTTTGGCCTGCTGCAGATGCTGGCCGATGAACACCAACTCCTGGCGCATGTCACCGAAAGGCTCCACCCATTTCTCCATAATCTGCGCCCTCGTCTCTTCATCTTCCGGCCATCTATCTTGCGCTATGGCGCGCCAGAAGGTGCCTGCCAACCCATAATGAGCAATCCCTCCCGCCTGGCTCCACTGCCCGGCCTGACGCGGGCGCGTCGCCAGCCAAAAGAACCCTTTGGAACGCAGTAGCTTGCCACCGCCCCAGTCACCGTTGATCACCCGGTAGAATTTGTCCGGCGCAAAGGGACGGCGCGCCTGATAAACAAAGCTGCTGATCCCGTAGTTTTCGGTTTCGGGCAGGTGCTCGCCGCGTAGCTCCTTCAACCAGCCCGGCGCCTGCTGCGCTTTGTCGAAGCTGAAACTGTTGGTGTTCAATACCGCCTCCAGCGGCAATTTGCCTGGCGATATGGGCAGAATACGGGCATCCGGATTCAAACTGGTCAGCAGCGCCATCACTTCTCCCTGCTGTTCTGGCGTCAGCAGGTCGGTTTTGCTTACCAGCATCACGTCACAGAACTCGATTTGTTCGATCAACAGATCCGCAACGCTGCGCAGATCGTCTTCGCCCAAGCTTTGACCGGCCTCCTGCAGCGTCTGCGCCTGCTGGTACTGCTGGATAAAATTAACCCCGTCCACCACGGTGACCAAGGTATCCAGCCTTGCAAATTGCGACAGGCTTTCCCCCTGTTCATCCTCAAAGGTAAAGGTTTCCGCCACCGGCAAAGGTTCGGAAATGCCACTGGATTCGATCAGCAGGTAATCGAAGCGCCCGGCCTGCGCCAGTTCGCGTACCGAAATCAGCAGGTCTTCGCGCAGCGTGCAGCAGATGCAGCCATTGCTCATCTCCACCAATTTTTCCTGCTGGCGATCGAGCTGGACTTCGTTCTCGACCAGCGCAGCGTCAATGTTGACTTCGCTCATGTCGTTGACGATAACCGCCACGCGCATGCCCTGGCGATTGTTCAAAATATGGTTCAATACCGTCGTTTTACCGGCGCCGAGAAAGCCGGAAAGCACGGTTACGGGTAATGGATTCATGGGGTTCCTCACTCAAAACTCATTGCGTAATGCCTGGTAACCGCGCACCAGTTCAACGTTGGTGGCGGCGACTTCTTCAGAAAATTGCAGTGCGCCGCGATCGACCTGCCGGTAAAGCGACAGATCGCTGTCGGCGCCGACGCGCTCGGTTGACGGGATATACAGGTTCTGCGGCAACGTCACGCCATCCACCACCGCGTTGTAGCGCACCACGCAGCCGGAACCGATGTGACAGTTGAACAACACGCTGTTGAAACCGATAAACACCCGGTCTTCGATGCAGCACGGCCCATGGACTATGGCGCGATGGGCGATGGAGCTGAAGCGGCCGATGGTAACCGCCGCGCCGCTTTTCGAGTGGATCACCACGCCATCCTGAATATTGGAATGAGAGCCGATCACGATCGGTTCCATACCTCCGGCCGCATTGAGTTCGTCGGCACGGATCACCGCGTACGGCCCAACGTAGACAAACTCCTCGATAATCACCCGGCCGCAGATTATCGCGGTAGGATCGATATAGGCCTGCGGTGAGACCTGCGGCAGGTGTCCACTGGGGTTTTTACGCAGCATCCTGCTCCTCCCGCCAGCTCAACTCCGCCACGGCATTGTGGGCATGCAGGCTTTCCTGATGTTCGACCCGCAGTGAAAAGGCGCGGTGGCTGCACTGGCTGCGCAGCATTCGGTATAGGCGGCGAGCGGCATCTTCGCAGAACATCAGGTTCTGGCCGTTAGCCAGGGCAAACGCCTGCTCGTCACTGCGTTTCACCAGCGTCTGCAACGGCGTGCCGAGCGCGTGCTCGATACGATCTATCAGGTTGACCACCGGCAATGCCGTTTCGCGCTCATTGAGCGTCACCGTCACCCAGGCCCAGCTACGCTGACTGTGAGGCGTCCCCGGCATACCGTGATCGCCCAGCCAGTCGATGACCTGCTGCTGGTCGACCTTTTGCGCCGAATGTTCGAAATCAAACTGAAACTGCTGCTGCGCCAATTGACGACTGAGCGCCGCCGAACTCGGACAAGTGGACGAATAGGGCACGCCCACCGTCAGCGTCAGGGTGAGTGTGCTTGCCAGCGAGGCACTAATTTCCAGCGGATAGGCTTTCCAGCCCCGGTGTGGCGAAAGCAGCGCCGGACGCGACAACAGCAGCTCACCGCTGATGTGCAGGCTGGCGCGGTCGCTGTTTTCCGGCTGCGATGCCAAAAAAGCGTGCAGTTGGTCGGCAATGCGTTGCGGCGTCAGTTCGCCCTGGGTTAACTCATCCAGCGCCAGATACAGCCGCGACATGTGTATACCCCGCGCACCTTGGCTGCCGGCGCGCAAATTGATCCCGGCGTTGACCCTTGCCATCAACGGCTTTCCAGCCAACTCCAGCGGCAACGCTATCCCTTGCATCCCGACCCAATCGAGCCCGACATCACTCATTGCGCCCTGCCAGGCCTGCGCGTCCGGCAGCGGCTGGCGTGGTGGAAGTGCAACCTTGTTCATACATCCCCTTGCTGTTATCAGTACATTGCCAGGGAACGGTAACATGATTTTGTTATGTTATAACATATCAATTGTAACTTTTTTGTCTGAAGTGCCGAATTGTTCAATCAAGTAGCAGAAAACTCAGCCATTTTGCTCAATGGATTGGGCTGTTCGCCAGAGTACGATACACTAATGCTATTGCTTATTAACCCATGAAGCCTCTATGCGTGGTTTACCCCTTTGGATATTGTCACTGAGCTGTCTTGCCGGCAGCGCTCTGGCCTCCACACCCCCTGCGCCCACCGCGGCATCGCCATTGCCGGACATCCGCCAAAGCGGCTTTGTCTATTGCGTCAGCGGCATACTGAACACCTTCAACCCGCAGATGGCCAGCAGCGGCCTGACGGTCGATACCCTGGCCGCACAGCTTTATGATCGCTTGCTGGACGTCGATCCGTACACCTACCGGCTGATCCCCGAATTGGCGCAAAGCTGGGAAGTGCTGGATAACGGGGCCACTTACCGGTTTCACCTGCGCAAAGACGTGCCGTTCCAGACCACCGACTGGTTCAAACCGACCCGCAAGCTGAATGCCGACGACGTGGTCTTCAGCTTCGAGCGCGTGTTTAACCAAAAGCACCCCTACCATGACGTCAACGGCGGCGAGTACCCGTATTTCGACAGTTTGCAATTTGGCGACTCGGTGCAAAGCGTGAAGAAGCTGGACGAGTACACGGTGGAAATCCGCCTGCAGGCGCCGGACGCCTCATTCTTGTGGCACATCGCCACCCACTATGCGCCGGTGTTGTCGGCAGAATACGCAGACGATCTGACGCGAGAAGGCCGTCAGGAGATGATTGACCGCGAACCGGTCGGTACCGGGCCGTTCATGCTCAATGAATATCGCTCAGGGCAATATATCCGCCTGGCGCGCAACGATGTTTACTGGAAAGGTAAACCGCGTATGCCGCAGGTGGTGATCGATCTGGGTGCCGGCGGTACCGGACGGCTATCGAAATTGCTGACCGGTGAGTGCGACGTGCTGGCCTATCCCGCCGCCAGCCAGCTTTCAATTCTGCGCGATGACCCGCGCCTGCGGCTGACGCTGCGCCCAGGCATGAACATCGCCTATCTGGCGTTTAACACCCGCAAACCGCCGCTGAACGATTTGAACGTCCGTCAGGCGATTTCGCTGGCGATCAACAACCAGCGTCTGATGCAGTCGATTTACTATGGCACCGCGGAAACCGCCGCCTCCATCTTGCCGCGCGCCTCCTGGGCCTACGACAATGAAGCGCACGTTACCGAATTCAATCCGGCCAAATCGCGCGAAATGCTCAAGCAAGCGGGTATTGAGTCGCTGAACCTGCGCCTGTGGGTACCGACCGCTTCGCAATCCTACAACCCCAGTCCGTTAAAAACCGCCGAGCTGATCCAGGCCGATTTGGCTCAGGTCGGCATTAACGTGACCATAGTGCCGGTCGAAGGCCGTTTCCAGGAGGCGCGGCTGATGGAGATGAATCACGATCTGACCCTCACCGGCTGGGCCACCGACAGTAACGACCCGGACAGCTTCTTCCGGCCGCTGCTGAGCTGCGCGGCAATCCGCTCGCAAACCAACTATGCTCACTGGTGTGACCCGGCGTTTGACGAAGTGCTGCAAAATGCCCTGCTGTCACAACAGCTGGCGCAGCGCATCGAAAACTATCAGAAGGCGCAGAAAATTCTTGAGCAGCAGTTGCCGGTGTTGCCGCTGGCGTCGTCATTGCGCCTGCAGGCCTATCGTTACGACATCAAAGGACTGGTACTGAGCCCGTTCGGCAATGCGTCCTTTGCCGGGGTGTACCGTGAGTCTGCGGAGGGGCCGAAAAAGTGATTATCTTTACCTTACGCCGTTTCTTGCTGCTGCTGATCACCTTGTTCTTCCTGACATTGGTCAGCTTTAGCCTCAGCTATTTCACACCGCGGGCGCCGCTGAACGGCGCTGCCCTGCTGGATGCCTACCAGTTTTACTTTGTCAGCCTGCTGCACTGGGATTTTGGCGTCTCCAGCATTAATGGCCAGGCAATCAGCGAACAGCTGCGCGAAGTGTTTCCTGCCACTATGGAGCTGTGCCTGCTGGCCTTCACTTTGGCGCTGTTTATCGGCATTCCTCTGGGCATTATTGCCGGCGTGATGCGTGGCAAATGGCAGGACACCGCCATCAGCACCTTTGCGCTGTTGGGCTTTTCGATGCCGGTTTTCTGGCTGGCATTGCTGCTGATGCTGTTTTTCTCGCTGCACCTTGGCTGGCTGCCGGTCTCCGGACGTTTCGATCTGCTGTATCAGGTCAAGCCCATCACCGGCTTTGCCCTGATTGACGCCTGGCTGTCCGATTCACCCTACCGCACGGAAATGATCGGCAGCGCACTGCGCCATATGATTTTGCCGATTACCGCACTGGCGGTAGCGCCCACCACCGAGGTGGTGCGTTTGATGCGTATCAGCACCGACGACGTGCTCAATCAGAACTACATCAAAGCCGCCGCAACCCGCGGCTTATCCCGTTTCACCATTATCCGCCGCCACGTGCTGCACAATGCGTTGCCGCCTATTGTGCCCAAGCTGGGGTTGCAGTTTTCCACCATGCTGACGCTGGCGATGATCACCGAAGTGGTGTTCAGTTGGCCGGGCCTCGGGCGTTGGATGATCAATGCCATTCGCCAGCAGGATTATGCGGCGATCTCCGCCGGCGTTATGGTGGTCGGCACGCTGGTGATCACCATTAACGTCCTGGCCGATATTTTAGGCGCTGCCACCAACCCACTGAAACATAAGGAATGGTATGCCCTTAGATAACGTATACCGCGAAAAGAAAATGCCGAGCCCGCTGCTGTATACCTGGCGGATTTTTTACGGCGATGCGCTGGCGATGATCGGCTTCTACGGCGTGATAGCGCTGCTGCTGCTTTCCGTGTTCGGCAGCCTGCTGGCCCCTTATGCGCTCGATCAACAGTTCCTGGGTTATCAACTGTTGCCGCCTTCCTGGTCACGTTACGGCAACGTTTCCTTCTTCCTGGGCACCGACGATCTTGGCCGCGACATTCTCAGCCGCCTGCTGACCGGCACCGCCGCCACCTTCGGTTCCGCATTGCTGGTTACCGTTGCCGCCGCCTTTGTCGGGGTGATCCTCGGGGTGTTTGCCGGGGTAACCCGCGGCCTGCGCTCGGCGGTGCTCAATCATATTCTCGACACCCTGCTCTCCATCCCTTCGCTGCTGCTGGCGATCGTGGTGGTGGCGTTCCTTGGGCCAAAACTCGAGCACGCCATGCTGGCCGTCTGGCTGGCGCTGTTGCCTCGCATGGTGCGCACTATCTACAGCGCAGTGCATGACGAGTTGGAAAAAGAATATGTGGTGGCGGTGCGTCTCGATGGCGCGTCAACCTTGCAAATACTGTGGTACGCCGTGATGCCCAACATTGTGGCGGTGCTGGTGACGGAGTTCACCCGAGCGCTGTCGATGGCGATCCTGGACATTGCCGCCCTCGGCTTCCTCGATCTTGGCGCACAGCTGCCGTCCCCTGAATGGGGCGCCATGCTCGGCGATTCGCTGGAGCTGGTGTACGTCGCCCCCTGGACGGTGATGCTGCCCGGCGCGGCAATCCTGGTCAGCGTGTTGCTGGTTAACCTGTTGGGCGACGGTATGCGCCGCGCAATCAATACGGGGGTGGAATAATGCCATTACTTGATATCCGCAACCTGACGATTGAGTTTATGACCGCCGAAGGCCCGGTAAAGGCAGTCGATCGCGTAAGCATGACCCTGAGTGAGGGGGAAGTCCGCGGCCTGGTGGGCGAGTCCGGTTCCGGTAAAAGCCTGATCGCCAAAGCGATCTGCGGCGTCACCAAAGACAACTGGCGCGTCACCGCCGACCGTTTCCGTTTCGATGATATCGACCTGTTGCAGCTAACACCGCGTGAACGACGCAAGCTGGTCGGGCATAACGTGTCGATGATTTTCCAGGAGCCGCAATCCTGTCTGGATCCTTCCGAAAGCATCGGCCGTCAGTTGGTGCAGGCCATTCCGGGTTGGACCTACAAAGGCCGCTGGTGGCAGCGCTTTAACTGGCGCAAACGCCGCGCCATAGAGCTGCTGCACCGGGTGGGCATCAAGGATCACAAAGACATCATGGGCAGCTTTCCTTATGAGCTGACCGACGGTGAGTGCCAGAAAGTGATGATCGCCATCGCCCTGGCCAATCAGCCGCGCCTGCTGATCGCCGATGAACCGACCAACGCCATGGAACCGACCACTCAGGCGCAGATTTTCCGTCTGCTGGCGCGTTTGAACCAAAACAACAACACCACCATTTTGCTGATCAGCCACGATCTGCAAATGATGAGCAAATGGGCCGATCGGGTCAACGTGTTGTACTGCGGGCAGACGGTAGAAAGCGCCCAATGCGAAGACCTGCTGGCCGCACCGCACCACCCTTACACTCAGGCGCTGATCCGCGCAATGCCGGACTTTGGCCGCGCATTACCGCATAAAAGCCGCCTCAATACCCTGCCGGGAGCCATTCCGTCGCTGGAGCATTTGCCGATAGGTTGTCGGCTGGGGCCGCGCTGCCCCTATGCGCAGAAGAAATGCATTGAGACACCTCGCCTGCGTCCGGTGAAAAACCACCTGTTCGCCTGTCACTTCCCGCTGAACATGGAGGAGCAATAACATGGAAACGCTGTTGGAAGTGCGCAATCTGAGCAAAACCTACCGTTACCGTACCGGGCTGTTTCGCCGCCAGCATGTGGAAGCGGTCAAATCGGTCAGCTTTACCCTGCGTGAACGGCAAACGCTGGCGATCATCGGTGAAAACGGCTCTGGCAAGTCCACCCTGGCCAAGATGCTGTCCGGCATGGTCGAGCCCTCAGCCGGAGAACTGCTGATTGACGACCATCGGCTTAACTATGGCGATTATCGTTACCGCAGCCAGCGTATCCGCATGATATTTCAGGATCCGAGCACCTCGCTCAATCCTCGTCAGCGTATCGGCCAGCTGTTGGACGCCCCGCTGCGGCTCAATACCGAAATGGCCGCCCCTGAACGTGAGCAACAAATCAACCGAACCCTGCGTCAGGTGGGGATGCTGCCGGATCACGCCAATTATTACCCGCATATGCTGGCGTCCGGCCAGAAACAGCGGGTGGCTTTGGCCCGCGCCTTGATCCTGCAACCGAAGGTGATCGTAGCCGATGAGGCGCTGGCCTCGCTGGATATGTCGATGCGTTCGCAAATCATCAACCTGATGCTGGAACTGCAGGAAAAATACGGCATTTCCTACATTTATGTGACTCAACACCTGGGCATGATGAAACACATCAGCGATCAGGTGATGGTGATGCATGAAGGGGAAATCGTCGAACGCGGCAGTACGGCCGAGGTATTGGCTTCACCGCTGCATGAGCTGACCAAACGCCTGATTGCCAGCCACTTTGGCGAGGCGCTTACCGCAGACGCCTGGCGACGTGACGGCGGCAGATTCTGATCGTCAAATCATAAAGAGAACCCGCCTTAAAGCGGGTTCAGACTGCAGATATCCGTGAAAGGCTAAACCGGTAGGGGTCGAACATGTTCGACCCGATTTAACTCATTGATTATGCCATTGGGCGCAGCTTGCAGCGCCCCTACAGAAAAACAACAGAGCACTTCGTCAACGGTCTCAACCCGCTTTAAAGCGGGTTTTTTATCGCCCCGATTCAGTGAGCGCTTAGCCAAAAACCGCAAATACAAATTACAATCTTGCTATATATCATTATATTTTATTCCATTCAGTTATTGATTAGTCCTTAACATTATTTTATCTCGCCAATCGAATCGGTGAGGATATCCCCTACGTTGAGCTTATTAAACGACAGGATATCGCACTGATGAACAGCCATCGCAATCGCCGACTCTCGCAGTTTCTACTCGCTTTAGCCGCAGGTTTCTCTGTTTATGGTCACGCGCTGTGTTGTGATGACCAAGGCTGATCCTGTCATTCCGTGTCCCTCTGCGGGCATGTTGCCATTTTGTCTTGCCGCCGTTGCCTGCTGCACCGGTGGCTGTTGCTCATGATTAAGGATCATCCCCTATGGAACTACTACGTCGACAACATAATGCCCAGTGGTATCACGAAACCCAAAGCAGCGTGCGCGGTGAGCAGCCGTTGGAGCCGCAGGCGGCCGGCATCCGCGATCGATTTTTGCTGGGGCTGGGCGCTTTTGCCGACGAAGCGCTGAACACCGCGCTGACCGCACGCGCCGGGGTATTTAACGCCTCCCTGGCCGGATATCACGTGCTGTTTCCCGATCGGGTCGAATTGTCACGAAAAGTGACATTGTCACCTTATGATCGCCTCAGCACCGCATTAACCGTGGCACAGGTGACCGGCGTTCAGTCTCTTTGTAGCCACTACGCCGCCCGCCTCGCCCCCCTGTACAGCCCCGACGCCTCACGTGAAAGTAATATCCGCCTGGCCCAAATCACTCAGTATGCCCGCCAGCTCGCCAGTCAACCGACGTTGATTTGCAGCAAGGCGTTGCAGCAGCTGAGCGACGTCGGGTTAAGCCCGGCGGATATCGTGACCTTTTCGCAGATTATCGGTTTTGTTAGCTACCAGGCACGCGTGGTCGCCGGCGTGGCTGCCTTGGCCGGGCGGCCAACGGGAGTGGTGCCCGGTTTCCCGAACATCGCTGACGCCGAAGGCATTGTGTTCACCGAGGAAGAACTGGCATGGCAAGCGCGTCTTCCCGTGGTGGTGCCGGAAGAGGCCCGTGCCGAACAGCTCGACGTGCTTGATCAAAGCCATCCCGACGCTCGCAGCGAATCCTATTATCTGTTGCTGGCCCACGATGCGCCCGCGCTGCGTGAACGCAATGGCGTGTTCAACAGTATCAATGCCGACGGTTATGGCCTGTCGGCGCGGCTGAAAGCGCTGGCGACGCTGGCAGTTTCCCGTATTAACGGCAGCCGCTACTGCGCAGCGACCGTCGCACAGGATATTCAACAGGAAGAACTGGTCGGCGCCCTGTTCAATAGCATTGAACAGGGGCTGGAGAGTACCAATGACCCGGTTAACCAGGCTGTGATCCGCGTAGCAACCGACCTGACCCGCACGCCTGAAAAGTTCACGCCGCGCAGCGTGCAGCCGCTGTTTAACAGTGGGTTGAATCAGGCGCAGGCGCTGGACGTGATCCTCACCGGCGCGCTGTATGCCTGGGAGAACCGCCTGCGTCAAACGCTCGGCGACACCCAACATCTCAGTGAAAACCTGGCGTAATCGCTAGCGCAGCAACCAACCTCGTGCGGCATCAAAGAAATGCTGCGCCAACGGCGATGCGCGTCCCGGCTCGGCGACCACGACCGCAGCATGACGTGACATCGCCGCAATCGCTATCGGTCGGTGTTGCAACTCCGGCATCATTGCCGGTAACAGGTTGCCATGCGGGAAAAGCCCACAGCCCAGACCGACGAAAATGCCCTGCAACAGTTGGAATATTGAGGTGGTTTCCATTCGAACGTGCAGCGTCAGTCCAGCTTCACGGAAGTTTTGATCAAGATAACGCCGGAAGTAACGCGTAGGCTCAGCCAGGCACAGCGGCAGCGTGGCTACATCCTCCAGCGTCAGGGGGGTATCTCCTACCAACTCAGGAAAATGCTGCGGGTGGAAAACCAGCTCGACCCCGGCGTCCGCCAATGGCTGGGACTGAAAGTGCAGCTCTTGCAGCGTGGAAAGCTCGAAGAAACCGATGCCGACATCTACGGTATGTGCCGTCAACGCCTCCAGCAACTGATCGGCACTCAGCACCGCTACCCGATAATCCAGCTGAGGGTAACGCTCACTGACGTCCTTTAACATTTGCGCCAGCGAGATGCTGCATTGCGGTACCACACCGATGCGCAACGTGCCGTTAAGCCCGTGTTTAAGCGACTCGACCTCCAGCTTCAGCCCCTGATAAACCGACACGATCTCGCGCGCCCACGACAGCACCCGCTCGCCTTCGGCAGTAAAACCTTCAAAGTTGTTACCGCGGTTGATTAAGGATACGCCCAGCTCTTTTTCCAAATTTTTAAGCCGCATAGACAATGTCGGCTGACTGACAAAGCTGGCCTCTGCCGCACGGCCGAAGTGGCGCTCGCGTTCGAGATTACACAGGTAGATCAATTGCTTTATGTCTATTTTCTTTTATTCCATGAAGTTAGGATAAGAAAATCAAGTGCGAACGGAAAATATGTACTAACAGGTGTACTAAGATAAATTCTGGTCAAAATACAACCTACACACGCAGTGATTTTTAAACAGACTAACATATGTCAGATATACTGAAAAATCGCATGAGGCCCACCACCGACAAAAAAACTGGGAGCCTTACCAGAAATCCCTACCCAGCGGCCATTACTCCATGACCATCCCCGGAGTGACACAATGGGCAGCATCAAAATCCCAAAGTTAAATAGCCGGGGTCCATCCCGGCACAGTCTTCAGCGCGGCACAGCTTTCACATCAAGATAGTGATAACCCCACTCGGTGAGCGTAGTTTCTTCCGCTGCCGAAATTTTCCTTGTGAGCAGCGCTGCTGCAAACACTTCAATATCACGCGTGCCAGGTGTGCCAGTGTTTTGCCCAATTGATCCTACTCGCGGTGGCGCCCCGCGCTGTATTGATGTTGCTGAGTTGACAGGTAGCGTCGCCTGGGTTGCCTGGCCGTTTACGACAATGCGAATGACATTCTCAGCAGCCGAATAACTGCCGATGATAACGATCGGCTTGTCAGTAATCGGGATGCTGATTGATAACTGCGTGGTCCGGCCCGTTGCTGGCGTACCCGGTGGCGATTCTGTTTGCGTCACCGCAAATGTAACGTTCATTTTACCTTCGTCGCCATGGTCTGCAAAATACAGCGAAGTGCCGTTAGTGCCGCCGTCAGGGCCATTGCTCAGGTTATTGGAGATGATGAATTCATTCCCGATCTTCTGGTTTGCAAGAGTCCGCGACGTTTTAGCAATAGCGAAAAACGTCATTGCATACACCTGCGCCACCTGAGTATCAATGAAGTTTTGCTTAAAGCGGAAAAGCGCGCTGTTGGCATTGCGGACTGGAGCGCCAGTAACGATGCCGCTAGGCATGTTTCGCGATAGGTTCTGCTCAAGCTTTTCCGTATTACCGAAAAGATTGATATAGCCCCACCCCCCCAGAGTCTCATCAAGTGGCGGCTTGAACCATGCGCGAGTTGATCCCCAGTCTGCCTCTGGTACGCGAACTGAAATTCCTGTGGTCATGAAATAATCTCCGGGTAAATGATTTGCGCTAAAGCAAAGTTATTCTGTGGGTATGGCTTATCTACCAAGGCTGGAATGTTTGCTTCTGGGTATTTTGTCTCAGTATATTTGTATGAATACAGGGATTCATAATCATCAGAATCGCAGACATTACCTTGGCCATCGTAAGTGGCCTTTGGAGCATAGGTTATTTTCAGTTGCCCTACAGGCACGCGATTAAGTTCGGCGCTAACGATCGTATCAGCAGCGATCTTTACATTGTAAATAGTCAAATCCCCAGCATCGTCTTTTGCTAAGAAACCTTTGTTGGTAAAAATAACACCACCAGCAGCCTCATTAGTTAAGTAATACGTTGGCTTAAACTGTAATGGTGGCTCCCAAACACGGTAGCCAAACAGGCAAGTAGTACCATAACATTTAGCCCAAATAATTTTATTTGAAAAGAATGCTTGGCGACGATCTAGTACCATGTGCATAGCTTTTCCGAAAAACATAGACGCCCAGCGTATGCCATTATTGTCACGGTGTGATGCTTTATCAGTCTCAAAATACGAAGGCTTGCACAAAGTGATATTTTCGTGTTCTTCGTCAAGTTCGATGTGGGCCTGACCTATGGATTGATTGGTGATATCGAAAGTCCACCAGCCTCCAGTTTGCTCAGTGAACACCGCTAGTTTATCACCACGACCAAATATCGTCTTACCGGTATCCTCAATATCCTGGAATAGTTGTAGTGCTAGCGCTTTCCATGCATTTTTGTCCGGCGTAGATTCTGTCTTATTGGCATCATAATCGTACTCATTGCCGCTATACATTAGCGCAACAAGTGCTGCGGACTCGCCAGCAGGCAGGTTATCCTTGATAAGCTGCAAAGCACGAACTACGCGGTTTGCAAAGTGACCGCTGGCATTGCCTTTAGATAATTGCTTTATAGTTCGGCCTGGCACGGCGGCGTTGATAACAATAATTTTTCGCTCAGGATCGACCAAAAATCCACGATACTTACGTTGCAGAACTCGCTGGAAGTTTACAGCGGCAACCGTGATTTCCTCCCCTGGATTGTCTGAAGGCCTAGGCAACGCATCAATATCAGTGTCGTTCATCGCTATAGACGGGCTTCCCGTCGTTTGAGTTACTGAAACCAAGTCTTTTAGCACCGCCGAGCCAAGGGGATTGTACGTGCCCTCTATTGAGTTTCCGCGTACAGAATCACCAAGCATTAAAACATTACCTGGCTCAATTGCCTCCCTGGTCAGATCCCGCCATGCCTGCCACCCACTCATGAAGCTTTGACCATACCCCAGATAAATATTCCATTGATAAACAGGTGCGGCGATAGAGCTGCTGATTGGCTTCTTAAGCGACTGCGCATACAGCTTATTCTGCATATCCATCACATCAAGAGAGTAGTCAGGCTTGCTGTTATTAATGGATGTGTCGATCAGCACGTTACCTATGCCGTCATAAACAATAATGTTACCGCTGGTGTTAGTCATGACAGAATACCCGCCACAAGAGAAGCCTTCTTTTGAGATATTAAATGCACTCGAACCCATGCCACCATTCAGCAAGAACTCAAACAATACGTTGCCGATACCGTCTTGCAGCAATGCACCATATTCATTTGTTTGAAATGTCTGAAGCATACTTGAAATTCTTTCAATTACGCTTGCATCAACGATTGAGCGACCTGTAGGTGTGAGAGTTCCATTATTGTTTTTATATAAAACCACCGCTTTACTTCCGTCTGCGGTAATAGCGGAAACTATTGCGTTATTAGGAATGGTGCCATTATCAACATCTGCCTGAGCTAGTTCCAGCGTTGCATATGGTTTACCTAAAAGAGATGCTGAATTTGATATTCCTTTAGAGGTGTAACGCTCAACCCCAAGCCTATCAACATATTTGTCATTATCAGAGCTTACAAATTCATCAACTTTACCGGCATTGAACTTTAGATCTCTAATATCTTCGCTTGGAATTGGTTTTTGCGTTGGTGTGGTAGCCATTTATTCAGTTACCTCGTAATTGTACATTTCGTCGTTGTATTCAGACATGGTTAACGAGGTTGTCCCGTCGCCATTGGGTTTCTTTTCTGTGATCGTCCACTTGGTCGCATCCATCTCCAATTGCGTAGCAATGACGTAACGAGATGGGGACTGGACGTTGTAGCCGTCAAAGATGTTGAGGGTTATTGCTGGTACTGCTGCGGAAAATCCAAATATCGTATCGTTACGAGGAAATGCCTGAATTCTCGCGGTAGGGGTTCCATTTACATCAGTGACGATGACAAACATGTCTCCCTGCCATTCAATGCGTTCGCTTGTGTCAAAATCGTTACCATTCCTAGCAACGATATACCCATCCTGCTGATTGGCATCGTAGATGTCAGGTACCTGGACCATCTGCCCTACGTTTACCCATTGCCCATCAGACAAGGCCCTTATCGACATCGTTTGTCGGGAGTAAAGCAACCGCCTAAGCTCTTTCAGCGCCCTATCACGCGCCTGATAAGCGTTCCTGACATACAGCATGTCGAGTTTCTTCGCCTTGACTGGCTCTCCCTCTTCAATGGTTGAGCCGGTGATCCGATAGCGAATGAATGCCTGTTTGTTTGTTGTTGGGTTCTTGTAAGTGACCTGCACACCGTCAAATCCACCAGGGAGTGTCATGTCGTATGAGAGGCTGTAATCCTCCGTCTTGGTGTTAGCACGGTTGAACACCGTCACCGCGTTAGGTTTGCGCTCGTCACGCGTAAACGACAACACCCCGTCATCCCAGAACGCAGTGACCGTGGCAGCGTCACAAATGGTCTGCACCCTTGCCCCAAGAGATATATCTTCATCGTCAAACGTGTAATCGAAGTAGCCTAACCGCGGATCAGGTAGGGATGCGGCTATCGAATACAACTCGTAAATGTCGATGCTGGATTCAGCCTGCCCACCCATTTTTAACCAAGTGTGCAACACTGCATCTGCAAACGAGCGTGACGGCTTTTCGGTGTAATCGACAGTCTGGGTTGCAAGGTCATAACTGATAACGTGACGGGTGATGAGCGCGTTGTATTTCCGGTCGCGTGAACTTGTTGCTCTTTCCGTCGCTGTTACAGTGACCGTAACCAGCGTGTCATTTTGGTAAGTGACGTTGTTTCGCGTTCTGACAATATGAACAGCTTCAACTTTAAGGACGGAGTGATCATTGCTGTTATTCGTTCTGACAAATTGCAATGCATAACGCCCATATCCAGCGGCCGGAGTTATCTTGAATGTTCCGTATTTGGTGTCTGAATTCTCATCATCGTTGTTCAGACCAATGTTGAGTAGTTCAGATGTGCCGGGTATTTGGTTATTGTCATCATCAACTTTCCACCACGTCACTGTTGTCCTGGCATAATCACCATGTCCCAACTGAGCCTGAAGGTGTATCCAGAGCTGCTCCCCGGCCACTGGAGAGAAAGACGGGCCGATCACCAGAGGCTCGTTATCATTCAGCGTGAATATCGTCGTGTTGATAACCGCATCACCTGGTATCTGCCCAATGTCATTGCCGCCCAGGTTTGAAAAAGTAAACTCATAAAAATGTTGTGGATCTACCGGAGCACCATCATCAGTAGTCGTAGCATTGGTTAGGTCAGCAAACACGGTGATATCCCGCGTTACTGGGCCAGATACCGTGTTGTAGGTGACGTTAACCACGAATGACACTGAGTGCGGTTTCGGCAGATCATAGAAGTAGTCGAAGTCACTATTTTGCTTAATCTTCACCTGAGCCTGACCGGCAACGAATTCACCTGAAACCATATCTGTGGTTGTCGTAGCTGTTTCAGCGGGAAAGTCTTCGCTCTCGTTTGGCCCTGGCAATTCCTGACCGTCGATATCATCGAACGCAAAACCTTCATTGATGACCGGTATGTTTTGGCCTGGCTGGAAGATCTGGTATGAGGCACCCGCTAGAGCACCAAGATTCGACTCTGAGTAGCGGACAGAGGTCACGTCATACTTGCCCAGACCAAAGTTCATCCACTCTGTCACCTTTTTGATGTTATTGGTGTACTCGAATAGAGACTCCTGAATCAGGTCTGGAAACGCCCTCACCTGACCGTAGTTATCAGGTTTTGCCTCACCGTTACGGGCGATATTCGTTTGCCCTTTCAGGCTGTTATTCGGAGAAGTCTTGGAGTTGTTTGTGGCCGCGTTAGCGCTGGGTTGCTTGATGAGTGACGAAAGGATTTTCTGGGTAAACTTTATCGGGTTGAAGTGTTCAAGCGGGTTCAAGATTGTGCCGAGTGCGCCACTCTTTGGCTGGTCAAGCACGCTGATGATATCGCCCTGGTTCAGCGGAAAGTTAAGTTCATCATCAGGTTTAAGCTTTACTCCGTTCCTCAGTATCTCAACATCACAATGCAGGTTGGCCGTTTTCAGCCAGGGGTAAAACATGCTGCCTGCAGCGAGGTTATATCGCTCTTTCGGTATCCCCGGCACGCGCTGAACTTCGATCAACGGCATAGTCGTAAAACTCCACTTTGGTGAACACTTTTTCTAACGTCCGAAGCTTGTCGAAACGCACCTGCCCAGACTCGCCACGGCTATGGAATGCTTGGCCATTCACCACCAAACCAACATGCTTTGGCTCATCGCCGTAATACGCGATAAATATGCGACCATCGGCGGACTTTTCGGCCTGTTGCCAGAACACAACATCACCCTCAAAACACGTCAGGAAGTCGCTACCGGCTTCGTAGTCCGGTGTTTGGTGAATCTCAATACCGAGCACATGCCGGTAATACAAAACGACGAGTCCCCAACAATCAGCCGCCTCAAATGAACACGCCCGATCGCGCCACGGCTTACCTTCCATTGCGGCCACAAAGGCAGATTTATGCATTGGCTAGTCCTGGGAAGTCGGTTGTGTTGTAGAGGAAGGCGATGTTGTTGTTCAGCGGGTTCTGAAGAGTCAGCGAGCATGTAACGTCGCTCTCGTCCATCGACACGTCTTTAACATAGAGCGTCCATGGTTTAAGCGGCGTGTTCATGTCAGCGGCATCAAATCGCTGATAGGTAGCCGATATCGGCGTTATCCGCGAAAAGGTGCGCCACAGTTTCAACTGCTGCTTAAAGTCCTGCGCCAGGCGGCCAAACTTCACTGTGGCGTTGATTACCGGCGTGTTGCTCTGCTGGCTCTCTGATACCTCCATTCGGCATGGGGTGTAAACCTGCCCCGCAAACGTCTTTGGGTATATCTGGCGATTCACCAGGCGGATATAGCCGAAGGTCGAGTGATAAAACGTCATGGTGTCGTAGAGAATGCGGTTGGGCCGCTGAGACTGAAATTCGCGTAACGTTGGCATTTAAAACTCCGGTAAATCTCGGTTAACCACCTCATCAATGATCCCCCACTGGTTCGGCGGCAGCTCAACAATGACGTCTGAGAATTCATCATCCGGGTTGTAAACCTTCCGCGTGATAACGCTCCCTGTCCAGGTCGTCGTATTGCCGTTGATGCTTGTCTGTACCGGCGGGGCCACAAAATGCAGCTCCTGAATCTGCAGACCTGATCCCCCCAGATTGCACAGCATGGTGAACCACTGATTTCCGTTATCAAGATAGCGCGGGCTGCGATACCACTGCTCAAATGCTCGGTCTTCCTGCAGCGTGAAAATCCAGTTCAGTGACCATGTGGTTTTAAGGTCATCGGTGAGCCGCTGGAAGATGGGAGCGCCTACTGCAGGTTGATCGGTGCGAAACCCTGTATCAATCGTGCGGCTCTTGTTGGTCTTCTGAGGAAGTGATAGCCAGTCGGGATAAGGTATTGCCACGGTTTTCTCCCGGTAATAAAAAACCCGCCGTAGCGGGTTATGTAAATAGGTTGATATATAAATCAGCTTTGAGACCAGGAGCCTAAGCTAAATCCGTCTATTTCATCTATTTTGAATCGCCACAGAGAAGATAAAGTGCCGATATTGTTACCAGAGACAATCCTCACATTATCCATGTGAATAAAGTTAATGTTTAAGTTTGCTTTTTCTACATCAGAAAAAAAATCTTCCTTCATACTATTGTAATAAGATGTCATTGCTTCTTTTGCTTCATCAGTATTGCCTGACGAAGAAATTGCGCTGATCATCTTGTCACACCAAGCAGAGCTTCCAATAATCGTTCCCGTGTAAATTACACCATTAACTGATATTGTTATTCCTTGGGTTATTCCTTTGTTCGCCCAAGCTGCATAATCATCAAGAAAAGCGTCTTTAAGCTTCCTTGAGATGACTTCTTGTGGTTGTTCATTTTTGTCAGTGAGTTCCATGAAAATTCCTTTCAGGTTGTAGGGGCTTAAATGCTATCAGTTATAATGCTATGAGTCATATAGACTTCTAATTATTCAGTAGCACGACGAGGTGCCTGATGGTATTTGGAAATAGCACCGCTCAATGGCCCCCCTGCCTGTATATCTGCTATAGCAAGCTGTATGACACTGCCACCGTCAAATCCCTGGCTTACCTGGTAATCTTGCACGCCAGCACCAGAAGACATGTTCTGCACAATGAGAGTTATATTTGGCGAGCCACCCTGCATGTCCTTGTTGCTGATCACCTTCCCGTTATCGCCGGGGATCATGTACTGGCTGCCGTTCGATGCCTGGTAGATTTCAGGCATGCCACCTTCACCTACCTGATACATGCTGCCAGCAGACACTGGCCCGCCATTCTTGCGCTTACCAGATAACGTCTTGGACAGAGCAAAGGCCCCCACCAAAGCAGCACCACCGATGATTGCCGCCGCACCAAATGAGCCAACCGAAGCCACCAGCGCAGCCGGTAACCATGCTGCCATTGTAGTGCCAGCTGATGTGACACTTGCTGCCGTAGTGGTTCCTAAGGCTCCTACTTGAGTTGCTGTTGTTGCGGCTATAGCAGATTGCTGAACAGATGCGCCCATAATTGCTGATTTAGCCTGCTGCAAACCCATTTCTACGAATGTCTGAATGACACTACTCAGAACGGTATCAGCAAGCCCCCTCATGGCATCAGAGGCTGATTGCGTCCCCGTGATGATGCCGGATAGCGCCGAACTAGCACCTTGTCCAAACGAGTCAACAGCAGCTCCGAGAGCCTCATAGCCAATACTCTGCTGAGTGAACAGCGCCCATTGAGCATTAACACGGTCAGTCTCATACTGCCGATCAGCTGCCGCACGCAAAGCTATAGCCTGATCATGCGACAACGTTCCGGCAGTCTCAAACTGCTGGATAAGTGCTAATTTCTTGGCATTCTCATTTGCCAGCGCCTGTACTGGGTCAACTGAACCTGCTGCCTCCTGCTGTGGTGTCACAGCTTGTCCGGCACGGATTTGAGCCAAGGCAACCTGATGCTGCTGCTCAAGTTGCTCAGACGTGGCATTGTACTGTTCCTGGCTGATTTTCTTCGCGGCAAGAGCGGTATTTAAATCCTTCACATCCTGCGTATAGCTGGCGTTTTCTCGCGACTCCGGCAGTAGTTTCTCGGCGGCGGCCTGCGCCTTGATAGCATTGGCAGCGTCCCACTTCTTAGCTGCGTAAGCACCAGCCTCGGCAATCTGTGACTGTGTCGCCCCCTCACCAAGAGACAGTTGAGCATTGAGAATCGCTTGTGCGCGGCTCCACTCACTTGTTGAATCTGCCGCAAGTTCTGATTGTTGCCTCAGATTTTCTACCTTTTGAGCAGCGCTTTCCGCTTGGCTGGCAGATTTCTTACCTTCAGCATTGTTTTCTTTCTGAGCTTTAGTGTTCCGCTCTATTTCTGCATACTGATCTTGGAGAGTCTTAATCCGTGGATCGTTCTTAGATATGCCAGCATCTTCAGCGTCATATACTGCCTGTAGTCTGGCCCTTGCTTCCCCTTCAAGTTTCGATAGCTCTATGCGCCGCTGAGAACGTTTCACCAATGCATCTTGCTTAGGGTTTGCAGTGGCAGAATTATTGAAATTAATCGTACCATTGGCTGCGTTTTCTGAAGCGTTTGCCACCGAATTCATGTCGCCGATTAGCGTGGCTGCTTTGTTGCTGAGAGCTGCTAAAGCCTGATTTTGTTCTGACCAGCCATCAAGGCCAAGCCATGACCACGTTCTTGCTCTTCGTGCATACATTTCGCCAGTTGACGTGAGATCTGCAATCTTCTGTGATGCCGTCTCTGTTTTGCCACTTAACCTATCTATTGCTGCGCTGATGGAGTCAATAACCTTCACCATGGTTGCGCTAGCGCCCATAGCTTCGTTCATTTTCCCAATTAGGTTTTGAAGGGAAATCGTAAGGGAGTTGCTCGCCTGATCCATCGTCCTTGGGAGCTTCGAGAATTCATCGTTAACAGCCGATGACTGCTTCATTATTGCATTGAGTGCATCCTGAGCGCTCAACTTACCCTCGAGCATTGCTTGCCGCAACTGCCCCATTGATAACCCCATACCTGCGCCAATCTGCCTAGCAAGTTCAGGCATTTGTTCAAGGATTGAGTTAAATTCTTCGGCTCTTACAGTGCCAGAAGAAATTGACTGGCCGAATTGTCTTAATGCATTTGCCATCTCTTCTGTCGAAGAGCCGCCAACTCGCCCTATTTTTTGAAGCGTATCGGTTAATGCAAGTATTTGGGTGTTGGTTGCTCCAGTCCCTTTTAGCGCGGAGGTCATCGCCTCCCACAGCTTGGCCGTATCCCTCAGGCTAGCGCCAGTAGTCGATGCTATGGCCGTCAACGTTTCAAACGTAGACATTGCTGTTGCGGCATCAGTTGATAGCCTGAGGATCCGTGACTGAAGTTGCGTAATATTATCGGCGACTGTCAAAAAAGCCTTGCCGTAATCGATAATCAAAGCAACTGATATTGCGCTTGCAACACCGCTCAACACTGATTTAAACCCAGACATAGACCTACCAGCACTATCGGCAGAGGATGTCAGTCCATCAACAGCTTTAGATGAACGATTGGTTTGTTTTTCCATCTCCCCTAACACGACAGCTGCTTGACGGCTACCTGTGACCATCTTTGCAGTTTCAATATCAACTTGGTAAACCAAGCTCCCACCGTCCTGCTCCGCCATTTACTGATCTCCGGGCATAAAAAAACCCCGGTTGAACGGGGTTTATTTTCTAATGGTTAATATTTTACTTGCAGGCTTCATTACCTACATAATCAGCGATTGATTGGGGAACTATATCGCTCATATTCGGGTCAGCGCGGGATAACTTCATTTGCTCTAGGGTCTCGCCATCACCCAGGTACTTTACTGTGCGATTAACGCAATCGTAAGCACGCTCAGAGTATGACACCCCGGAACTACCCTCTCGCTTAGTAATAATGGTTTTCAGACCATCACGTTCCCCTTTACCTAACACTGTATAAACAGCCTTGGAATCGGTAGGTATTGAAATTCTATACTCTGCCGACATGGCCAATGGAGAAACAAACAATGCAAGTAAAAATAAAGTCTTTTTCATAGATACCCCATATCAACCAGCCCAACCTTCCAACTTTCTCTTCGCTTCTATCTTCGCAAGCTTATCAAAGTCTTTTTGGCGGCGCAGTATAACTGCGTACTGGCGATAGCCATGATGGGCCGGATAATAGAATTCGCGGTCAACGTCTCCCAGAACTGATCGGTACTCTTCCAAATTTTCCTCATGCTTAGCCTTTAGCGCTTTCATCGCCAGCGGAGCAAGGGCGATCTGTTGCTCACACAGCGCTATAGCTTTCTTTAGATGTTTGTTTTCAGCACGAAGCTTATAGTGAGCCTTGATCTGTTCCTGCAACCCGAAGTGAACCTGAATTATCTGGTCATTCGAAAGATGTCTTAGGCCATCTAGCCACTCTTCCTCAGTCATGTCGCTATCTCCATCCGTGTAAAATCGACTAGATGCTAATCCTTGCACTCACGTCGAGACCCTGGCAACCTTGTATCAGCCGTTCTCATTTTCTTTGTATACCCTCGATTCCCCCGAATAATGGGAACACCTTGGTTATCGAGAGTAGTTATCGACTCTCTAACTATGTTGTTAAAACCATTTTCAATTTTATATTCAAATGAAACGGTATCAGACTTGAATATCCACTGCCTAGAATCATTTGCCAAGAAACTATATTTTACGCCATCAATAATCACTACGTGGCTATGAAGCGCTTTACTGTTCCCACCTCTACTTGGTGGACGAGATTTTTCGATTAAATATTTTTGATATTCGCTAATTTTCTTGCCACTGACTTTATAAATCATCATGCCCTCGCCTATTTCAATTAGTAACAAGTCGTTACATAGTAGCAGAGGGCGAGGCGGTGGCAACGAAAAAACCCGCAGCTAAGCGGGTTGGGTTACTACGAAAGTTTCGTAGTTAGTTAGAACAGCTTACGGAGATCTACACCGTATACCGCCATCCAGGCATCACGCGGCCATGACTTCACCGAGCCAAAACGTGGATCTTCCACATCGTGCGGTAGTGCGCCATTCTCGCGGCACCACTTACGCAGCGGCTGCCATTTGAATTTCTCGCCGGTCTTTTTCTCTACCGGGATTATGGCAGCGTAATTTTTCCCTTCCCCGAGCCGCTCAGCAAGCTTGTTCTTCTCACGCACGGCCACTGAAGCGGTAGCCATCGCAGTGGCTTCACGTTTTTCACCAATCCAACGACGCTCCTTGATGGCCCGATCACGCTGCTCAGTAACGAGGCGCGTTTCCTTGACCTTTATAAGCAAATCTTCAAGAGCCTCTTCATAAGTCAATGGCAAACCAACAGACTCACGAGTGCGGAAGTATGAATCTTCCAGTTTTTCGAAGAAAGACCATGCCTCGTCCGTATCGATAATTTTGGACATTCGAGCCGCACCCTTCTCAGTCCAGAGAACGGCGGATTTTGCTTGCTTACCAACAGAGTAACTCTCAGTTACTCTGTTCTTAAATTCCTTTAATTCTGAACCAGTTATCAGAAAGTAATGTTTTCCATCCTCAAATCGCTCAAGGTTTCTGGAGAGATTATTCCTGATATTCACTTCGTCTGTCCCATACCCTTTGGCCATTAGGGCCGTGGTAACTACACGTAACCCTTTCCACTCCATTACTGGCAGAATATCAGGATCGACAACATGCATAGTCTTTGCTACATTTACAGCAGTTGATTGTTGCATTCAAATCTCCAATCAGTAGTGACATAAGCCGCCAGCTCCACACTGGCGGTTTTTATTTGCCCAATGTCCGGGGCAAAATTCAGTGAATCATGATTGATGGAAGTACCCTTAGCCAGTTTGGATGTGTCAATTCCACTCCCTGAATCAGTGAAATCTCTCTAGCTAGAACCCTCCTTACATCTTCAATCACATTCTTATATTCAACTTGCATAATTCCCATCGAAGTACCGAATGGTGAACCAATCATTCTCAGGCCTTCGCATGAACGCTCCATTTCTTCACGCATATGCAGAGCCGCCTTAAAAAGCCACGCAACATTACAAAGCTCACGGCTTGTGAACCGCATGCTATAAATCTTATCCAAATCATTACTGACGCCACTACATGCTGTTTCATGATCCAGAATATCCAGCACCCAGCGTCGAAATTCTTTCGCAACCTGTGTGCGTGCAAACATTGCGAGAAGGTGCGCCCCACGCAGTGAGAAAACGCGGGTTGCTTGCGTTCCACTAGGGGTGGTCAGATTGACCACCCTTGTCATTTTGTCGGTAAACTCATCAGAATGACGTGAGTAAATGCGTTGCACAGCTTTGTCGTCGGCATACTGAAGCGCATAACCGATCTGTGAAGCCGTTAGCCATGTGCCAGGGACATCACTTACCGGGGTCAGAATCACGCCATGGAAATTAAGTTCGGTATTCGCTACAATGTTCATGTTAATTCTTCCTCAAGTTGGGTTAACAATTGACGTCCCGGCTATCGCAAGTAGCTGGGACGTTCTCATTTTTGGCACTCGCTCGCTTTTTTGCCCTTCACTCTATTCATCCTCTCAGTCAACAAGCGTACCAACTCTCCATTGAGAGATCTGGCATTCACCGCCGCTTGGGACTCGTAAAACTCTCTAACCTCTCTTGGCATACGTAGCGGGTAAGGGGTTGTTCTTTGTGTGACGTGACTCATTTGGACTCCTTTTGCTAGGCTGGTTGGTGCAGACTTCTCACAAAGAATGGATCATATGGACTCCCTTGTCAATCTGCCACTATAGAAATAAACTGCTTAGTGTGAGTCTTAAGGAGTCCATATGTCACGCGTAACGCCATACCCATTGCGCTTGAGCGCAGAGTTAAGAGAGCGGCTTGAAAGAGAAGCTAAAGAGCAAAATAGAAGCTTTAATGCGGAACTTGCTATGCGGCTAGAATTGACGGTTGCCCTTGAGGATTCGACTGGTCATAACCTTGAGTATCTACCTACATTTATTAGCGATTTAGATCGCGCAGCTGCTGCTATCGACTCGCTTAAAGAAAAAAATAAGTACCTGACAGAGCAACTTGATTCACTTAGGTCAGAATTCACATCATCCTTTGCGATATCTGGCGCGGACAAAGCAAGCCTGGCGTTGATGAAGTTAAAAAAAGCTCAATCGCACATTGCATCTGGTTTAGCTGAGTTAAAGGCACTAATCCCAGAAGAAAAGAGGTAGTCCACACGAGTGGTTCATTAGAGGCAGAGCAAGTGGAAAAATTCGGCCGCAATAGGCAGTACAAGATCTTAGAAACATTGTTAAATAGCTATCCAAGAGTTTTGCCAGCAGAAGACTGGAGTGAAATTTACCAGATGTTTTCTGAGCTTGATGAATACTATGCCAATTTGTTGTATCTCGAAGCTCACGGATTAATTTTGAGTGGCCTCACAAAGAAATCAATGAAAATTTTTCATGATCAGAAAGGCATCTTTATTACAGCAAAAGGGATTGATTTCATTCAACATGATGGTGGTTTATCAGCCATCTTAAATGTTCAAACCATAAAATTTCATCGTGAAGCCGCAGTTGTCCTTGAGGATCTAATTGCGATGTCTAACTTGAGCGACGAACAGAAGGATAAAGCTAAATCCACCCTTGGTGAGATGTCGTCGGAAACACTAAAGACGGTTGTTCAAACAATCACGACTGCGGGTCTTTCTGCTTTACTTTGAAAGTTGGAAATAGACAAACAAAAACCCACCTCTTGGGTGGGTTAGTAATCACACATACATTTTGTTAGCTAGCGAATAAATAGTGTGCAGCAACCTTATATGCTGCCGTGCCAATGGCAATAATGGCCGGAACCCCCAAAAGAATGGATAGTTTTGCATCTGTAATCTTCTTATTGAATAGACCCTAGTTTCCTAGACTGTTCCGTGCCTCATGAACCAGGCACTTTCATAAACTGCAGGGGGTTGATCCTCACAGGCACTGTGGCGGC